>NZ_FMHU01000002.1:1200003-1800004 GCF_900091415.1 Micromonospora inyonensis
GCTGGCGACCCTGGGCCAGCACTTCCTCGAGAGGAAGTACTCCCTGTCCGCAGGACCGCAGCGGAAACTCATGAAACCTCGAGTCGCGGAGGCGTCGAAGTGAACCAGCAGCCACTTGTGACCATCCGGGACGTGCGGAAGAGTTTCGGCGAGGTAGAGGTCCTCAAGGGCATCGACCTCGACGTCATGCACGGAGAGGTGTTGTGTCTGATCGGCCCGTCGGGCTCAGGGAAGAGTACGCTGCTTCGTTGCGTGAACGTCCTCGAACAGATCGACGGCGGCTACATCCAGGTCGAGAACGACTTCGCGGGTGCGACGGTCAGGAACGGCGAGCTCCACGAGCCCAGCGAGGCCGAGCTCGCGAGGTACCGCCAGCGCATCGGCATGGTGTTCCAGCACTTCAACCTCTTCGCCCACCTGACCGCGCTCGAGAACGTGACCATCGGACTCGTCAAGGTCCGGGGATTCGCCAAGAGCGAGGCGGTCGCCCGCGCGCGGGCGTCCTTGTCCGACGTCGGGCTGGAGCACCTGGAGAACTCGTACCCGCGCCACCTCTCCGGTGGGCAGCAGCAACGTGTCGCCATCGCCCGCGCGCTGGCCATGGAGCCGAGGCTCATGCTGTTCGACGAGCCGACGAGCGCCCTGGATCCCGAGCTCGTCGGGGAGGTGCTGTCGGTGATGCGTCGCGTGGCCGAGCGGGGGATGACCATGATCGTGGTGACCCACGAGATGCGGTTCGCGCGGGACGTCGCCGATCGCGTCGCCTTCATGGACCAGGGACGGATCGCCGAGATCGACGACGCCAAGAAGCTGATCGACTCGCCGACCTCCGAACGCACGAAGAACTTCCTCAACCACGTGAAGTGAGAGGTCATGGTCAAGCTGCAGATCGCGTTCGGTGAGCCACGCGGCGCCACGGATGCTCCATACCTGGTCCTCGGCCACTCCCTGGGTACGTCATCCGACCTCTGGGCCGACGCGGCCCCGGTGCTCGCGCCGCACTTCCGTGTCATCACCTGGGACCTTCCCGGGCACGGCGCATCGCCCGCCGCCGAGGGTGCGTTCACGATCAGCGACCTGTCCGACGCGGTGGTCGGTCAGCTCGATGCGCGGGGGGTCTCCACGTTCTCGTACGCGGGCGTCTCCATCGGTGGCACCGTGGGGTTGGACCTGGCCGTCCGTCATGCCGAGCGCGTCGACGGCGTCGTGGTCATCTCCGCTGGTGTCGATGTCGACGCGCCAGCGGCCTGGGCCGAGCGCGCGGCGCTGGTGCGTTCGAAAGGGACCGAAGCGCTGGCTGCGGGATCGCTGCAGCGCTGGTTCGCGCCGGTGACCCGGGAGCACCGCGGTGACCGAGCGGCGTCGATGGTCGAGGCACTCCGTCTCACCGACGACCGCAGTTATGCCTGGGCGTGCGAGGCTCTCGCCGCGTACGACGTCTCCGCCGACCTGCCACGGACGGACGTCCGCGCTCTCGCGTTGTGGGGCGAGTACGACCAGCTCGTCCCCGAGCGCAAGTCGGCGGAGCTCGCTCGAATGCTGTCGAACGGGTCTGTCCAGTGCGTTCCCGGTGCGGCGCATGCCGCACCCCTCGAGCAGCCCACGACCGTGTCGGGCCTGCTGGTCGACTTCTTCCGTGGTCGGTGACCTTCACCGCGAGTGACGGCCACGTTCGACGGCGGAGGACCGCACCGCCGATGCCTCCTGACAAGCCCGATATGCCGGTGAGGACGTGTGTCCTCCGACAGAAACGACGTTGACAGAACCTATGTCCAGTACAGCCTTCCATCACCACATCGCTATCGACCGACGGCGACCTACGACGCGCGTCGACGCAAGGAGTGGTCGCCGTGTCGGTTCGTGACAGATTGGCGGAGATCAGCCCGATCGGCCGGGACAACGTCCGCGGTGGCTATTCGCGTCACCTGCTGGACCCGGCGGAGATGGTGCTTCGCGGCTGGTTCGAAAGCTCAGCAGAGGCACTGGGTCTCTCCGTCGAGGTGGACGGGAACGGGAACCTGTGGGCGTGGTGGGGTGAGTCCCGACGGGGAGCCGTCGCGACCGGCAGCCACCTGGACTCCGTGCCCGGCGGAGGTGCCTTGGACGGACCTCTCGGGGTGGTGAGCGCACTCGAGGCGGTCGCGATCCTCAAGGCCGAAGGCTGGCGTCCCACACGGCCGATCGCCGTGTGCGCGTTCGCGGAGGAAGAAGGATCCCGCTTCGGCATGCCCTGCCTGGGCTCTCGGCTGATGGTCGGGGAGATCACGCCGGAGGACACGCTCGCCCGGGTCGACCGCGATGGCGTCACCCTCGAAGAGGCCTGGCGGCAGGCGGGCCTGGAGGTCTCCACCATCGGCCCGGACCCGGACCGACTCGCCGGCATCGACATGTTCCTCGAACTTCATGTCGAGCAGGGCCTCGACCTGGAGAACCGCGGTCTCCCCCTCGCGGTGGGTTCGGCCATCATGGCGCACGGCAGGTGGCGGCTCTCGATCCTCGGGGAGGGTAACCATGCCGGGACCACGCCGATGCAGGGACGCCGCGATCCGGTGGTCGCGGTCTCGTCGGCCGCTCTGGCGGTCCGCGAGATCGCCATGGAGCGACCGGCCGCTCGTGGCACCGTCGGCCGCATCTCGGTCACCCCGAACGGCACGAACGTCATCGCCTCGCGTGTCGACGCCTGGCTCGACATCCGGGCGCATTCGGACTCGGAGGTGCGCGCGCAGTTGGACGCCACGGTTGCGCTCATCCAGAAGCGGGTCGCGGCCGAGGGCTGCGCTCTCCAGGTCCACGAGGAGTCGTTCTCGCCGTTGGTCCTGTTCGACGAGCCGCTCACGGCGAGGATCGCCGGCGTTCTCGGCGGTGTGCCGGCGATACCGACAGGCGCCGGCCACGACGCAGGCGTCCTCTCCGCGTACGTCCCATCCGCGATGATCTTCGTCCGGAATCCGACCGGCATCTCGCACGCCCCGGAGGAGACCGCCCGCGAGGAGGACTGCGAGGCCGGAGCGCACGGGCTTGCCGACGTTCTCCGAGACCTCGCCGGCGGGGCCTCCCGATGAGCGGCGAACGGCAGCGCTTCCACTGCGAGGCCGCGCTCGTGGAGGGACGCCTGGCCGAGAGGGTGCGGGTGGAGGCGGTGGACGGCGTCGTCGTCGAGCTCGTCGTGGGCGTACCGCCGCGGCCCGACGATGTCGTGCTCGGAACGGTCGTGCCGGGATTCGCGAATGCCCACTCCCATGCGTTCCATCGAGAGCTGCGCGGTTGTACGCACGCCGACGGAGGTGACTTCTGGCAGTGGCGGCACCGGATGTACGAGGTCGCCAACCGCCTGACCCCGGACAGCTACCACGTCGTCGCGGAACGGGTCTTCACGGAGATGCGCGACGCGGGTTACACGGCAGTCGGTGAGTTTCACTACCTGCACCACCAGCCCGGCGGAACGCCGTACGGCGGTCACGAGATGGAGCTGGCGCTGGTGGCGGCGGCGACCTCCGCCGGCATCCGGCTGGTACTCCTGGACACCTGCTACCTGTCGGGTGGCGTCAACGAGCCACTGGGCGCGGAGCAGCAGCGGTTCGGCGACGGGGACGCCCATCGGTGGTTGGACCGCTGGCATCGTCTGCGCGACGCGCTGTCCGGACGAGGTGACGGGCTCGTCACCCTGGGTGCCGCCATCCACTCGGTCCGAGCCGTGTCGCGATACGACCTCTCCGTGATCGCCGACAGCCTCCCACAGAACGTGCCGCTGCACGCCCACGTCTCCGAGCAGCCTGCGGAGAACCGGGCATGCCTCGAGGCGCACGGCCTGACGCCGGTCGGGCTGCTCGCGGATCACGGGCTGGTGTCGTCGCGTTTCTCCGCCGTTCACGCGACGCACCTGACCACCGGCGACATCGACCTGCTCGGAGACGCCGGCGCGACGATCGTGATGTGTCCCACGACCGAAGCCGATCTCGGCGACGGGATCGGCCCCGCCCCCGAGCTCCAGGGCGCGGGGGCACGCCTCGCCATCGGTTCGGACCAGCACGTGGTGATCGATCCGCTCGAGGAACTCAGCCGCTTGGAGCTCGACCAGCGCCTGCGGCTGCAACGGCGTGGGGTCTTCCCGCCGGACATGCTCTGGGCGGCGGGCACCGCCGGGGGGTACGGATCCCTCGGCCTGTCACGGAACCCTGGATCTCCCCCGGGACTGCGCGTGGGCGAGCACTGGGACGCGGTCGAGATCGACACGACGTCGGCGAGACTTCGAGGAGTCGACCCTTGGCAGATGCCACTCGCGGCACGTGCCTGCGATGTGCGGGCGACCATCGTCGCCGGTCGGCTGACACGTCCCGGTCGCTGAGCCTGAATCCGTGGACCGACGCGCCACCGTCCGGATGCTGTCCGCGCCGGTGGCCGTCGTCCCGACAGGTCCACGTCGGCCACCTCGACGACTGCCCGCCGCGACGATCGATGAACCGAACCCGTCCACGGATTCAGGCTGAGGTCACCGAACCGCGAGCCACCGCCGAACCCCTAGCCCGTCGAGTGCGGCCGACGGTCGCCAGACGTCGAACCTGCTGGTCCCACGGCCAGCGGTCAGGGCGATCACGACGGCGGCCGTCGGGAACTCCCGCCATGGGGACCGGCAGGGTAGGAGTTCAGCCGGGTCGGGGTCGTCGACCTTGACCATGAGGTTGACGGCACGGCACGGCGTCGCCAGTCGGAGCAGCGTCGTCTCGGAGTCGCCGGCGAACGAGAACGGTGTGTCAGCGGCGATGCGGTGGGTCTCACCGTCCACCCGCAGCTCGACGGCCTTGTCCACCGGAACGAAGGTGCGCGTGACCCCCGGTAGGCGGGAGAACGGGCCTGGTCCGGTCAGGTCGGCGATGCTCAGTCGCCAGGCCGGCCGGCCGGGGGTCAGCCCCCGGCTCTCGTGGTAGGACACCACTTCGCGGGTGACACCTGCACCCGTCGCCCACGGGGTCGGCCGAAGCTGGCAGAAGCGGCGCAACGGTGCGGGCACCCCGCCGTCACCGGGGGGCCCGCCCGTTGGGGCGTCTCCGGTCCCCTGACCGAGATCCCCGTCGACGTGACTGGCTCCGTGGCCAGCCGTCGAGTTCCGCGTCACCGATTCGTCCCGGGCGCGGCGTGGTCCTGCGCCGCGGCGTCACTCTCGAGCTCCTCCAGGATCGTGAGGAGGAGAGTCGCCGTCGCCTCGGGGTCGCTGATGTTGGGAGAGTGCTTCGCGTCGATCTCGTAGACCCGGCAGCTGGGTGCGTGCTCGGCGATCCTGTGCGCCCAGTCCGGCTCGACAAGGTCGTCCTGGCGTCCGCTGACCAGTGCCAGTGGCGTCCGGACCGTTCGGAGGCTCTGCGGGTAGTCGTCGGGGGATCTCGGCACGCCCTCGAACGGGGTGGCGAGCCCGGCTGCGGCGACGGCTCGGTAGTGACCCGGGTTGCAGGCGTCACGTAGCCGGAGCTCGACGTGGTCGTCGATCGCCGGGAACTGCCCGGTGAGCAGGCGCACGACCCGCAGCATGTCCGCGTGGGAGCCGTCGAAGTGCGACAGCGCGGCCAACGCCTCCCTGGTGCGGTACGGGCCACCCGTTCCCGCGATCGACACGGCCGTCCGGACACGCCACGAGAACCAGGGCAGGGTCGCTGCCCGCAGCGCCATGGCGCCGCCGAAGGAGTTCCCGACGAGATGGGCGGGGTGGTCCTCCAGCCTGAGTGTGTCGAGTAGCGCCGCCACCTGGCGGAGTCGGAACTCGTACGGTGCCACGTCGAGCTGCACCATCTTGCTGGAGGACCCGTAGCCGTACAGGTCTGGCGCGATCACCTGGTAGCGCTCCGCCAGGGTGGGGATCACGTTGATCCAGCTGGCCTCGGCCGAACCACCCCATGCCCCGTCGTGCAGCAGCACCAGGGGAGGGGCGGAGGGGGAGCCCGCTGACAGGAAGCTCGTCACAAGCCCGCCGACGCTGATCTGGTCTCGTTTGATTGTCGACATGTCGGTGTCTCCTGCCGAGTGCACAGTGCCAAGGGTCATCAGGGATCTGGTGTCTAGTCGAGGAAATCGTGGTCCGACTCGACGACCGACTCGGTGATGTCCCAGTACTCCACATTGGTGTAGGGCCAGATCTGGGACACCCGTCCGTGCCGGTTCTGATACCACGTGCTCACGTACGGCTGACCCCAGGCCATCCTCCGGTTGCCCTGGTCGACCCAGGCGACGAAGCGGTCGAGCGCTTCCCTGCGTACGTCGATCGCGGCCGCCCCCCGGCGAAGAACCTCGTGGATCGCTTTGAGCGAGTACTCGACCGCGCGCTCCAGCATGAAGTGCAGGCTGCCCGCGACGACGCCACCCACGTTGGGGCCGTAGATCAGGAAGAAGTTGGGGAACCCCGGGACCATGACGCCGTTGTGGGCGCGTGCGTCACCGTCCCAGAAGTCGTGGATTTCCACACCGTTCCGTCCCAGGACCTCGACCTCGTCGAGATAGTCGGACGGCTTGAAGCCCGTCGCGTACACGACGACGTCCACCTCGTGCAGGAGACCGTCGTTGTCGACGATGCCGTCCTCGGTGAACCGCGCGATTCCGGAAGTCACGAGCGTCGTCTTCTCGGCGAGCAGCGCGGAGGCCCACACCTCGTTGTCCCGCAGCATGCGCTTCGCACCCGGTGGGTACGTGGGGACGACGTGCTGGAGGATTTCCGGGGCGTCCCGGAACTGGGCCTCCAGTCGGGCGACCAGGTACTCCCGCAGCTCCTGGTTCTTGGCCGAGACGCTGAGCGGCGCACCGGGCCAGTCCGCTTCCGCGGTGACGGTATGGGTCCGTCCGGGGATGCCCGTGAGGATCACCCAGAGGCGGTACCACTGCGCGTAGTGCGGAACCTTTCGCACGAGCCAGCTGAACGCGTCCGTCATCGGGTGGTGGTAGTTCGGTGCCGGCAGCATCCACGGCGCACTGCGCTGGAAGACGGTGAGAGCGTCCACATCCCCGACGATGGCCGGCACGATCTGGTAGGCGCTCGCACCGGTGCCGATGACGGCAACCCGCTTGCCCTTCAGGTCGACTGCGTGATCCCACTCCTGCGAGTGCATCGTCGTCCCACGGAACAGGCTCTGGCCTTCGAACTCCGGGATGTTCGGCCTGTCGAGCTGGCCCAACGCGCTGACCACCGCCGCGAACCGGCGGACCTGCTCGCTGCCGTTCGGCCCACGGGTGGTCGCCTCCCAGACCCTGCCGTCGTCGTCCCAGCGCAGGCGAAGCAGTCTGGTCGAGAACTCGATCCGGTCGGTGATCAGGGCCCGCTCGGCCACGTCGCGAAGGTAGTCGAGGATCTCGCCGCCCCGCGCGAACTGGTGCGGCCAATCCCCACGCTGCGCGAACGAGTAGGAGTATCCGAAGGTGGGAGTGTCGAGACGGACGCCGGGATAGGTGTTCTTCGCCCACGTACCTCCCACGGACCCGTTGGCCTCGATCAGCGTGAACGGCACTTCCGCCTGGGCGAACCGGTGGGCGGCGGCGATCCCCGCGACACCTGCGCCGATGATGAGGGTGGGGAACGATCGTCCCTGCGCGACCTCTCCGAACGTCCAGGACGGCCGGCCGCCCTTGTCGGTTGCGAGGTCGAGCTCGTGGGTCAGCATCCGATACCACTCCTCTCGACCGCCGCTGAGGTAGTGGAAGATCTCCCGGACCGTCTCGTCCGGCAGCACGTCGACCGTGGTGATCTGCTTCTCGCGCAGGACGGTCAGTGCGGAGAAGGCGACGGCAGCAGCCTTCTCCTTCTGACTCTCCGACATCCCCCCGTGCGGATGCGGCTGCGTGTCCATCGGCGTCAGAGGTGGTTGGAGGTCCGTGTGCAGGATCGACGTGTCGCCGAGAGCTGCCGCCAGCGCAGCGAGCAGGACGGGCAGCTCCGAGCCGGCCGACACCTGCCTGAGGAACTCGTCGTCCTCGACGATCGCTTCGGACTGGGAGACCGGGTAGAGGTCGTCGAACCGATGGATCTCGTCAGCATCAGGTTCGGGAGTCGGTGTCATTCGGGTTGCTACCCCCCTCGTCTGTGGGTCTGGCGAGCGGACGCCAGCGCCGGCTGCGCAGTGTCGGAGCTGGGCTTTTCCCGCTCGCATAATACTATGCTAGCGACGCGATCTCGCATAGAGTTGTGCCGGGCCCGGGTTGACGGCCGGCCGCGACGCCGGCCGCACCGCGGCCGACGCGGATCCGTCCCCCACGAGAGCGAGGAAGATCAAGTGAGCGTTTCGGCTGACGTCGTCAAGGCATGGCTGGAGGAGTTCGGGCGGGTATGGCGCGAAGGCGACGTGGAGGGGGCGGCGGCCATCATGACCGAGGACGCCAGCTACCGGAACAGTCCCTTCCTGGAGCAGCCGTACGTCGGTCACGACGCCATCGCGGGGTTCTGGGAGGCCGCGCTCGTCGGCGTCTCCGATGTCGACTTCCGCTACGGAACGCCGGTGATCGAGGGTGACCGGGTGGGTGTCGAATGGTGGTGCAACCTCCGCTCGGGCGGGGAGGACTACACCCTGGCGGGCAACTTCCTGCTGACCTTCGCCGGGGAGAGGGTTGCCGACCTGCGCGAGTCGTTCGTCAAGCAGAAGGGTGCTCTTGCGCCGCACGCTGGCTGGGGTCTCTGAGGCTCCGCCGCCAACGATCGTCCAGCGCCGCGTCGAGCCAGATGTGAGGGAGCATGGGTACCGAGGTAGAGAACCGCGCTGACGTGCTGATCATCGGGGCGGGGGTGATCGGCGCCAGTGCCGCCTTCGCGCTGGCCAAGGCGGGCCACGACGTGCTCGTGGTCGATCGCAACCGCGGGGTCGGAGACGGTTCGACCGGGTCGTCGGCAGGCATCATCCGCGTCCACGCGAGCGACGCGCAGAGCTCGGCGCTCGCTGCCGACGCCCTGGCGGTCTGGAACAACTGGCGTGACTTCCTCGGGGCCGACAGCACCGAGGAGGTCACGCGTTTCGTACGGTGCGGCTCGCTGATCCTCGATGCCGGGAACGGGTTCGTCGACCGAGCCGCAGCGGCGATGAGGGCCGCCGAGGTCTCGTTCGAGGAGTGGTCGCTGGACGAGATGAGCGATCACTTCCCGTACTTCGACTTCCACCGGTTCGGACCGCCCCGGCCGGTGGACGACGACGAGTTCTGGTCGGATCCGACAGAGTTGCTGCCTGGCGCTCTCTACACCCCGCAGTCGGGGTACGTCGGTGACCCGACCCTCGCGGCAGTCAATCTGATGCACGCGGCCCAGCGAGAAGGTGCCCGCCTGCGGCGTTCGGCCACCGTCGCGCGGATCGATCTCGAGGGCGCCCGCGCCGTGGGAGCAACGCTGGCCGATGGGAGCAGGTTGCGAGCGGACGCGGTTCTCGTCGCCGCCGGCCCGCACAGCGATTCACTTGTCAGTGCAATCGGCGGAACCTCCGACTTCCGGGTCCGAACCCGGCGGATCCGGGAGGAACTGCTCCACGTGCCTGCGCCTGCGGGGCTGGACCTCGCGCTGCAAGGGGTACACCTCGTGGACGGCGACCTCAACATCAACTTCCGTCCGGAGCTGGGCAACGCGTTCCTCGGTGGCAGTAACGGTGATCTCGTCGAGGAGCAGACGGTCGTCGAGGACCCCGACGAGTTCGACCCGCTGACGACGGCCGACGTCTGGGAACGCACGACTCTGCGGCTGGCCCGGCGCGTCCCGGCACTGGGCATCCCGCGTGCGCGAACCGGCGTCGTCGGGCTGTACGACGCGGCGGAGGACTGGCTGCCAATCTACGACCGGACCTGCTTCGACGGGCTGTTCGTCGCGATGGCGACCTCCGGCACACAGTTCAAGACGGCGCCGATCGTGGGTGAGCTACTTCGCCATGTCGTCGAGACAGCGCTGGACGGCCGCGACCACACCGCGGAACCCTTCGTCGCTCCCACCAGCGGGCGCAGCTATTCGACCGCGCAGTTCTCCCGGCTGCGTGATCCGCACAAGGGCCAGCTTCGGGGATGAGGGGCCGGCGAGCATGTGGGACGACCAGAGGCACCAGGACGTGAACGAGCCACCGGAAGCCGTCGTCATCGACGGCATCGCAGAGTTGACCACGAACGACGAGGCCAACGGCGGGCGGATCCGTGACGCGGCGCTGGTCGTCGAAGGAGATCGGATCGCGTGGGTCGGGCCGTCCCGTGCGGCGCCCCCCGCCGACCGGAGGGTGGACCTGGCCGGCCGGGCCGTGCTCCCGGGCTGGGTCGATTCCCACACCCACATGGTCTTCGCCGGGGACCGCACTGCGGAGTTCGAGGCGAGGATGGCCGGCGAGCCGTACGCGGCGGGCGGTATCAACGTGACGGTCCAGGCCACGCGGGCGGCGAGCGAGGCGGATCTCGAGGCGAACATCGAGCGGCTCGTAGCGGAGGCGCGCCGTGGCGGGACGACGACGATCGAGACGAAGACCGGGTACGGCCTGACCCTGACCGACGAGGTACGGGCAGCTCGCCTGGCCGGTCGGTACGTGGACGCGGTGACGTTCCTCGGCGCCCACGTCGTGCCTGCGGGCGCCGACCCGGACGAGTACGTCGCGCTCGTCGCTGGTCCGATGCTCGACGCCGTCGCTCCCTTCGTGGCGGCGGTGGATGTCTTCTGCGAGGTCGGTGCCTTCGACGAGGCGGCGACGCGGCGGATCCTCGACGTGGCCAGGGCGCGGGGAATGGCGCGTCGCCTGCACGGCAACCAGCTCGGGCACGGGCCGGGGGCGCAGCTCGCGGTCGAGTACGGCGCCCTCAGCGTGGATCACCTCGGCTTCCTGACCGACGACGACGTCGCGGCCCTGGCCTCCTCCTGGGCGGGCGCGAGGCGAGGGACGGTCGCGACCGTTCTTCCGGCCTGCGACCTCTCCACACGGATGCCGCTCGCGCCTGCCCGACGCCTCCTGGACGCCGGCGCGGTCGTCGCGATCGCCTCGAACTGCAACCCCGGGACGTCCTTCACCACCTCGATGGCGTTCTCCGTCGCCACCGCCGTGCTGCAGATGGGTCTCACCGTGCAGGAGGCGGTCCGCGCGGCGACCTTGGGAGGGGCGATCGCGTTGGGGATGGACGAGGAGGGGTGGCTCGATCCCCGGGGCGCGGCGCAGCCGGCCGTCGGGGTGGTCGGTCCTGGCCGGCGGGCGGATTTCCAGGTGCTGGACGCCCCCTCGGTCACCCACCTCGCCTACCGTCCCGGCGTCCCGCTCACGAGCGCCGTGTGGCGGTCCGGCATCCGCGAGGTCTGACGTCCCGCCCGCCGAGACACTTCTGCTCCCGCCTGCGGCCCATCGCCGTCGCGGGGGCCACCGAACATCCACACCCCACTCTGATCGGAGACATCATGACTTCAACGATCGCCGGCCGGACGGTCCTCATCACCGGCGCGGCCGAACGCGCGGGCCGCGTGTTCGCGCGCAGGTTCGCAGCGGCCGGGGCGGCCGTGGTGGTGAACCACTGGAAGCAGGCGGAGCTCGCCGAGGAGACCGTCGAGCTCATCCGCTCCGCGGGCGGTGAGGCGATCGCCGTGGAGGCGGACGTGTCGAACACCGCGGACGCCCGTCGGCTCGTGGACCAGGCGGCGGCCTGGCGCGGCGACGTCTCCGTGCTGATCCACAATGCGAGCTCACTTCGCGCGAAGGAGTTCGAGGACGTGACCGAGGACGACTTCGATGCCTCGTTCGGGATCAACATCCGGGGACCGTTCTTCCTCAGCCAGGCCGCGGCGGCAGTCATGAAGAAGCAGGGGCACGGCAGGATCATCGCGCTGGTGGGCAACTCGACCAACGAGGCATGGCCGAACCTCATCCCGCATGGCCTGTCCAAGACGGCCCTGATCAGGCTCATGGAGCAGCTCGCCGTCGCCCTGTCTCCGACGGTGCAGTGCAACGCGGTGGCACCCACCCAGTTCTTCCGCTCGGACGACGGCACCAACGACGCGCTGCGTCGTTATCGCGGCGAACCGCTCGTCGACGGCGACACCTACCGGGTCGGGACGCGGTACGAGTTCCGCAACGGGGATGCGGACGACGTCGCGGAGACGTTGCTCTTCCTCTCGACGTGCTCGCCCTACCTGAACGGCACGGTCATCCGTCTCGACGGCGGGAAGGCTCTCTACTAGCGACCTCTCGCGCCCCTGACCCGCCCCGCGCCCACCGAGCGGTGTCCATCGTGGCGACGGTCCCGATGCGGCGGCGCTGGCAGGTCGAGGAGGCCTGCACGGCCATGGAACACCTCGGCTGCCGGGGAGGGTGGACGCGGTGAGAACGAGAGAAGGATGATGTTCATGCTCATCGGCATCCCGAGCGAGTCGAAACAGAGCACCCTGGTCGCGGCGACCGCCAGGACCGTATCCCAACTGACCGACCTCGGCTACGACGTGCTCGTCGAGTCGGGTGCCGGCGACCTCGCCGACCAGCCGGACAGCGCGTTCACCGACGCTGGTGTCCGGGTCGGTACGACGGACGAGGTGTGGGCCGCCGACGTCGTCGTGAAGGTCAACGCCCCCACGCACGAGGAGATCGGCCGGCTCCGGCAGGGTGCCACGATCATTTCGATGATGGCGCCGGGTCGTAGCCCCGAGCTGCTGGAGGAGTTGCAGGCGCAGGGCGTGACCGCGCTCGCGATGGACGCGGTGCCGAGGATCTCGCGCGCGCAGCCGATGGACGTGCTGTCCTCGATGGCGAACGTCGCGGGCTACCGCGCCGTGGTCGAGGCCGCGCACGAGTTCGGCCGGATGTTCACCGGCCAGGTGACCGCCGCGGGCAAGATCCCGCCGGCCCGGGTGTTCGTGGTGGGCGCCGGCGTCGCGGGTCTGGCCGCGATCGGTGCCGCGTCGGCGATGGGTGCGGTCGTGCGTGCGTTCGACGTGCGTCCCGAGGTGGCCGAGCAGGTCGAGTCGATGGGCGCGCAGTTCGTCGAACTGGACCGGTCGGTGTTCAGGACGGAGAAGTCCTCCGACGGCTATGCCAAGGAGATGACCGAGGAGCAGCAGGCCGCGACTGCCGCGATGTACGACGAGGAGGCGCGCGCCGCCGACATCGTCATCACCACCGCGCTGATCCCCGGGCGCCCGGCGCCGCGCCTGCTCACCGCCGAGACGGTGGCCGGCATGAAGAACGGCTCCGTGGTCGTCGACATGGCCGCGGCCAACGGCGGCAACGTCGCGGGCACCGTGGCGGATCAGAAGGTCGTCACCGGGAACGGCGTGACGATCCTGGGTTACACCGACCTCGCCGGCCGCCTCGCTGCGCAGACGTCGCAGCTGTACGGCACCAACATCGTCAACCTGCTCAAGCTGCTGACCCCGGAGAAGGACGGCAACCTGACGCTGGACTTCGACGACGTCGTCCAGCGTGGCATCACCGTCGTCAAGGAGGGCCAGCCCACCTGGCCGCCGCCGGCCGTGCAGGTCTCGGCCTCGCCCGCAGCCGCGACACCCACGGTCGCTGCTCCGGTCAAGGAGGAGAAGGCGCCGCTGTCCGCAGGTGCGAAGGTCGGTCTGGTGTTGGGCGGGATCGTCCTGTTCTGGCTGGTCAACGCGACCGCGCCGGACCCGATTCCACGGCACTTCACGACGCTGATGCTCTCGATCGTGATCGGTTACTACGTCATCGGCAAGGTGGCGCACGCGCTGCACACGCCGCTGATGTCGGTCACCAACGCCATCTCCGGCGTGGTCGTGGTCGGCGCGCTGATCCAGGTTGCTTCGGACAACACCACCATTCGGATTCTCTCCACCGTGGCGACCCTGCTTGCCTCCATCAACATCTTCGGTGGCTTCGCGGTCACGCGGCGCATGCTCGGCATGTTCAACAAGGGGGCCTGAGCGATGGACATCAACTCGACCACTGGCGCGGTGTACATCGTCGCCTCGCTGTTGTTCGTCCTCTCGCTGGCCGGCCTGTCGAAGCACGAGTCCGCCAAGAACGGACTGACCTACGGCATCGCCGGCATGGCGATGGCGCTCGTCGCGACCGTCGCCCTGGTCGTCGACGTCGCCACCGACCTCGACGGCGGCATGATCTCGGTCCTGCTCACGCTGGCCGCGATCACGGTCGGTGCCGTGATCGGCCTGTGGCGGGCCAGGATCGTCGAGATGACCGGGATGCCCGAGCTCATCGCGCTGCTGCACAGCTTCGTCGGCCTTGCCGCCGTCGCGATCGGGTGGAACGGCCACATCGAAGGCTCGCACCACGCCCTGGGCAGCCTCGACAACATCCACGAGGCCGAGGTCGCGATCGGCATCTTCATCGGCGCGGTCACCTTCACCGGCTCGATCGTCGCCAACCTGAAGCTCTCGGCGAAGATGAAGTCCGCCCCGCTCATGCTGCCGGGCAAGAACGTCGTCAACGTCGGTTCGCTGGTCCTCTTCGCGATCCTCACCATCGTCTACGCCGCCATCGACGCCGGCAGCACCGGCCAGGACGTCGTCCTCGTCGTGCTGACGGTGCTCGCTCTGGCCCTGGGCTGGCACCTGGTCGCCTCCATCGGTGGCGGCGACATGCCGGTCGTGGTCTCGATGCTCAACAGCTACTCGGGGTGGGCCGCGGCCGCCTCGGGGTTCCTGCTCAGCAACGACCTGCTGATCGTGACCGGTGCTCTGGTCGGCTCGTCCGGTGCCTACCTGTCCTACATCATGTGCAAGGCGATGAACCGCTCCTTCATCTCCGTCATCGCCGGTGGCTTCGGCATCGAGGCCGGCCCCGGGGGCGAGAAGGACTACGGCGAGCACCGCGAGATCCATGCCGACGCCGTCGCCGAGCTGCTGGCCGGCGCGTCCTCGGTCGTCATCACCCCCGGCTACGGCATGGCGGTGGCGCAGGCGCAGTACCCCGTCGCCGACCTGACCGCGAAGCTTCGCGCCAAGGGCGTCAACGTGAGGTTCGGCATCCACCCCGTGGCGGGTCGCCTTCCCGGCCACATGAACGTGCTGCTGGCCGAGGCCAAGGTGCCCTACGACATCGTGCTCGAGATGGACGAGATCAACGACGACTTCGACAGCACCGACGTGGTCCTGGTCATCGGCGCCAACGACACGGTCAACCCGGCCGCGTCGGAGGACCCGTCCTCGCCGATCGCCGGCATGCCGGTGCTGAAGGTCTGGAACGCCCACGACGTGATCGTCTTCAAACGGTCGATGGCCACCGGATACGCCGGCGTGCAGAACCCCCTGTTCTTCCGCGACAACAGCCAGATGCTCTTCGGCGACGCCAAGGAGCGGGTCGAGGACATCGTCCGAGCCCTGGACCGGGTTCCAGAGGTCAGCGGGGCGGCCATCCATCGTCCGGCGCTGGTCTGACCTGTCGGGTCTCAGGGGCGAGGAGATCTCATCCAACTGAGCCACGTGCCGCCTCCCGGCCCAGGGCGGCGAACAACGGAGAAAGGATGTCGAAGCGCGATGAACATCGTCGTACTCGTCAAGCAGGTGCCCGATTCGGGCGCGGACCGCAACCTGCGTAGTGACGACAACACCGTCGACCGTGGTTCGGCGAACAATGTGATCAATGAGATGGACGAGTACGCCATCGAGGAGGCGCTGAAGATCAAGGAGGCGCACGGTGGTGAGGTGACCATCCTGACCATGGGTCCGGACCGGGCTTCCGAGTCGATCCGTAAGGCGCTTTCGATGGGCCCGGACAGGGCCGTTCACGTGGTGGACGACGCGTTGCACGGTTCCTGCGCGGTGGCCACCTCTAAGGTCCTCGCCGCCGCTCTCGGCACGCTCGACGCCGATGTGGTGCTGTGCGGGGCGGAGTCGACCGACGGGCGGGTCCAGGTGCTGCCGCACATGCTCGCCGAGCGGCTCGGTGTCGCCGCGCTGACCGGCGCGCGGAAGCTGACCGTCGACGGCCAGACGCTGACCGTCGAGCGGCAGACGGAGGAGGGCTACGAGGTGGTCACCGCCTCGACCCCGGCGGTGGTCTCCGTGTGGGACACCATCAACGAGCCGCGTTACCCGTCGTTCAAGGGCATCATGGCGGCGAAGAAGAAGCCCGTGCGGACGCTCTCCCTGGCCGACCTGGGTGTCACGCCCGGCGAGGTCGGTTTCGACGGCGCGACCAGCGCCGTGCTGGAGCACCGCAAGCGTCCGCCGCGTTCCGGCGGTGAGAAGGTCATCGACGAGGGCTCCGGCGGCGTGCGGCTGGTCGAGTTCCTCGCCACCGAGAAGTTCGTGTGAGGGGTCAGGATGTCTGAGGTTCTCGTCGTCGTCGAAGCCACCCGTGAGTTCGGCGTCAAGAAGGTAACCCTCGAGATGCTCACCCTCGCCCGCGAGTTGGGTACCCCCGCCGCGGTGGTGCTCGGTGGTCCCGGCGCGGCCGGGGCGCTCGCCGCCAAGCTGGGTGAGTACGGCGCGGAGAAGATCTACGCCGCCGAGAGCGAGGAGATCGACGGCTACCTGGTGGCTCCGAAGGCCACCGTCCTGGCCGACCTGGTGCGGCGGGTCCAGCCCGCGGCGGTGCTGCTCGCCTCGGCTCAGGAGGGCAAGGAGATCGCTGCCCGCCTCGCGGTCAAGCTGGACAACGGCATCCTGACCGACGTGGTGGGCCTCGCCGCCGACGGCACTGCCACCCAGGTCGCCTTCGCCGGTTCCACCATCGTCACGTCGAAGGTCACCCGGGGCCTGCCGCTGGTCACGCTCCGGCCGAACTCGGTCAACCCCGTCCCGGCCCCGGCGACCCCGACGGTCGAGCAGCTCACCGTCACGGTGGCCGACACGGACCGGCTGGCGAGGGTGGTCGACCGGGTCGCCGAGCAGAAGGGCTCCCGTCCCGAGCTGACCGAGGCGTCGGTCGTCGTCTCCGGTGGCCGCGGGGTCGGCAACGCCGACAACTTCATGCTGGTCGAGGAGCTGGCCGACCTGCTGGGCGGGGCGGTGGGCGCGTCCCGGGCAGCGGTCGACTCCGGCTACTACCCGCACCAGTTCCAGGTCGGGCAGACCGGCAAGACCGTCTCCCCGCAGCTCTACGTCGCGCTCGGCATCTCCGGCGCGATCCAGCACCGGGCCGGCATGCAGACCTCGAAGATCATCGTCGCGGTGAACAAGGACGCCGAGGCGCCGATCTTCGAGCTGGCCGACTTCGGCGTGGTGGGCGACCTGTTCACGATCGTCCCGCAGGCCGCCGAGGAGATCCGCAAACGCAGGTGACAGACCGGGGTCGGCACGACGACGGTCGCCAGCCGTCGCCAGTGCCACCAGCGCGCCCTACGGCAGACGACTCCTCTCTGGTCTCTGGGTGGTGATGGTGCCGGTGGTCGACGCGCTGGTCATCGGGTCGCCTCGGTGTCGCGGTGGCGCTGTACCTCGGCGAGCGACGCCCAGTCCTGCTGCCCGTGTCCTGCGCCGATCGCCTCGGTCAGCAGGGCCGAGAGCAGGTCGCCCACCGGCAGGTGCAGTCCCGTGGTCGCGGCTTGAGCGCGAGCGAGATCGACGTCCTTGCGGCCCAGTACCGGGGTGAAGCCGGCAGGCTCGTACCGGGAGGCGGCGATGAGGTTGCCGTACCTGGTGTAGACCGGGCCGGGGGTGATCGTGGAGGTGAACAGCTCCACGAGCACCGCGGCGTCGATCCCGCCGCGCTCGCCCACGGCGACGGCTTCGGACATCGTCTGGATCGCCGAGGCGATCAGCAACTGTCCGGCGACCTTCACCACGTTCGCCTGCCACGACTCGGTGCCTACCAGCCACACCTTCGCGCTCACTGCCTCCAGCAGCGGGCGCACGCGGTGCACGGGTTCCGGGGCGCCGGCGGTGACGATGTTGAGCGTGCCGGCCTCGGCGACAGGGACGCCGCCGAACATCGGCGCTGCCACATACCCGACACCGTGGTCGGCGTGCACGGTGTCGGCCTCCTCGGCGAGGGCGGGGCTGATCGTCGCGAGGTTCACATGCACCGCCCCCTCGGGAGCGGCCGTCAGGGCGCCACTGTCCAGGAACACCTCACGCACCGCCGCGTCATCGGCGAGCACCGACAGCACCACTTTCGAACCGAACATCTCGGCCGGGTCCTGGACCTCGGTAGCGCCAAGCTCTACCAGCGGCGCCGTCCGCGTACGGTTCCGATTCCAGACCGCGACCTCGAATCCCGCCCTCAGTAGGTTCCGCGCGATCGGGGCCCCCATCGCTCCTGTACCCACCACGGTCACCTCAGCCATTACACACACCTTCCAACTGGAACCGTCTTAGACGGTTCCAACGTTACACGGTCGGGAATGGGTGGAACCATCTAGACTGGTTCTATGGGTGAGGTGACGGTGGTGTTGGCCGAGGTGGGCGTGGCAGAGGCTCCGCCATTCCGGCTGGACAACGAACAGCTTGCCTTCCGCTTCACCGCCACCCTCAGCGACCGCAGCGGTACCCCGGTCGACCGCCTGCCCACCCCCAGACGTCTAGACGACTGGCTCGCCGCGAACGACCTGAGCCTCGGGTCCGCTCACGCCACGGAGGCCGACCTGAACCTCGCCCGCCGGCTCCGCGAGGCCATCCACCGCACCGGCACCGCTACCACCACCGACACGACCCCCGACCGAGCGGACCTCGACCTCATCAACACCCTCGCCCGCGACAGTCGGACATTCCCCGAACTCGACAAGACCCGGCTGCGCTGGCGCACCCGGTCGAGGCACCCGGTCCGCGCCGCACTCGGCCTCATCGCCCAGGACGCGATCATCGCCCTCGGCGGGCATCAGCGCGGTCAGGTCAAGGCGTGCGAGCACGCGGACTGCGGTGGTCTCTACCTCGACACCAGTCGGGGTCAGAACCGCCGCTGGTGCTCGATGAACACCTGCGGCAACCGCGCCAAGAAAGCCAAGTTCCGGCACCAGAGCGTCGCGAAAACCCCGATATGACCTTTGCGGGACCGGTGCCGCCGTGCAACCGCTCCCACGTGGCGAGACACCTGAACGCGGCAGTCACGAGCTACGTGAGTCAGGTGCCCCTCAAGCCGGTGGTGATGGCCGGGCTCCGTACGCCACGACCACGAGCTGAACAAAAGGACCTCCGCGGACCGCGAGCGGATCCGACGCGTGCCCGTGGTGTGAGACTCCGGGGGCGACACAGTGGTCATGCCCAATAACGGACCGCAATCGCATGGATTATCCTCTTTGATGGCTTATGTGCGAATTCAAAGATAGCGGACATCCCGTTGCGTATGTAACACGCAGGCATACGATGTGCGCAGTAGATCAACGAGTTAATGCTTGTTCGCGGTACCACCTCACCCGCCATTGTGCTTGAGGAAGGCCTTCGCGCATGGAGCCGTCGTAGCTTACCCAGTCTAGCGTGGAAGGACGTCCGCTCCCCGAGTGGACTGCGCTAAGCGGGAACCGGCCCTCATCGGTTCCGAATGCCACGTCCGACAGTGAATTCAGGCGAGGCCTTCTTGGTAGTTCTCGGACAGGTCCGGAGCGACGCAGCGCTCAGGTTTGACCGTTCGTGACTTCGCGGTTCTTGAGCCGCCACCGCTACTCGCTGTACGTCTCCGAGCCGACGGGAGATTTTGACATGCTTGCGCCAACGAGTACGAGAAATGGAATTGGCATTCACGCCGGCAGCAAGAGGGTGGCCGTCCGCTCGGCCAGGGATGGCGATGGTTTAGCCAGTCCTCAGGGGCAGGCGCTGATCCCGACGGTCAGCCAACAGCTGTGTGGGACGAGCGGAATTTCGGCCTGCGCGGTAGTGATGCAACCCGGCAAGGTGGCGCGGCTGCATCTGCATGCGCGGACAGAAATCGTGGTGGTCTGCGTAGAGGGTTGGGCGGCCACGTTGATCGGACCTGACTTCGAGCCGGTACTGCATGGACCGGGTGAGTTCATGTACGTGCCCGAAGGTGTCCTCCATTCTGCCGTGAATTTGAGCTTTGAGCATCGTGTGGTGGCGTATGAGTTTCGGACTGACCCGAAGCTCAACGAGGATGTGGTGCTGGTGCCTGAGCAGGAAGAAGCCATGCTGGAGGCGGCGACCGAACTACAGCGACGTTTCGCGGAGGGCAGCCTGAAGGTGCCGAGCCACTGGGGCCTCACGAGAACTTCCCGCCCTGATGGCCAGTAGGGGTCAACGCCCATGCTCTGCGTGACCAGTGCCGTTTGTGGGAGATCGTGAAGATGGCCTCGTCACCAATCGTTGGCGTCTGGCGAGTCAGGGCCGAGGGGGCGCCTTTTCCGTACCATATGTTCGCCTTCCATTCCGACGGAATCCTGCATCAGTCCAACCCCCCGGCCGGAAACACCACCACGAGCGACACAGCCGGTTTGGGCGTCTGGGAGGACCGAGGAGGCGCCGTCAAGGCCCGACTCGAGGAGTACCGCCTCGCCTGCCACGACCACAGCATTACCCGCGGCGTGATAGAGCTGACGCTCAGCGTCAGCCACAACTCATTCACCGGCACCGCCGAGTTCAACGTCTACGACGTAGACGACAAGCATCTTGACGGCCCTCTCTATGCCACCGTGGAAGGGCAGAAAGTGACTTTGGTGTAGTTCCATGCCGGTAACCACCCCGCTGTCATCCCTGGCCGGTCGGGCCGTCGCTGACCCCATCGCACCGATCTTCGGCAGAATCATGCCCCTACAAGCGGCCGATCCCTCGTTCGTCTCGCTGTCCGCAGGCTCGCCCGACAACCGCCTGCTCCCCAATGACCTGCTCGAAGACCTGGTGCGAGACGCCCGCCGGGCCGACCAGCACATCGGCCTACTCAACTACGCCATGCCCCAGGGCCTGCCGTCGCTGCGTGCGCACTTTGCCGGGCTGCTCCAGGATCTAGGTGTCCGGTGCACACCCGATGGCCTGCTGATAACGAGCGGGGGCATGGAGGCCATCAGCCTGGCCGCGGAACTCACTCTCAACCCCGGAGATGTCGTCCTCGTCGAGAGCCCGGCCTTCCCCGGCGCCATGAGCACCTTCCAGCGCTGCGGGGCCAGGGTGATCCATGTGGACTGCGACGACGACGGCATCATCCCCGAAGCCGTCGTCGAGGCCATCGCGCTGCATCAGCCCAAGCTCCTGTCGGTCATGCCCGATTTCCAGAATCCGTCCGGACGGGTCATGCCCGCCGCGCGCCGGGAGCGCCTGGCGCAAATCATCGAGGACACCGGCGTTCTGGCGATAGAGGACGGCGTCTACACCCAACTCCGGTTCACTGACGATCCCCTGCCACCCCTGCAGTCCTACGCGCCCGACCACGTCTTCTACGCCTCTTCCGTCTCGAAGATCCTCGCGCCCGCCATGCGCGTAGGCGCCCTCGTGACTCCTCCTGCCTTTGTGGAGCACGCCCGACGCGTCAAGTCGGCCTACAACATGCAGGCATCGGGATTCACCCAGGCCATCGCAGCCCGATTCCTGGACCCTGGAGCGTCTGTTCTCGAGGATCACCTCCAGTCCCTCCGTGCCGCCTACGCTGAGCGATGCAGGGTCATGGACCAGGCGCTCGCGCGACATTTTTCGGACACCGCCGGCTATACCTGGACCAGGCCGTCGGGCGGTATGTTCCTCTGGCTCGAAGGGCCAAACTCCGTCGACTTCACCGCAGCCCTCGACCGGGCACTGGAGGCGGGTGTGGCCTACATCCCCGGTTCGCTGTTCTATGTCGATCCCAGGTGCGGCCACCAGGCCGCCCGGCTCAACTACGCGAGCACCCCGCCTGACCGAATTCCCGAGGGCATCGCCCGGCTCGCCGAGGCACTGTCGGGTTAGGGCCCGGGGTCCGGAAGTCGCGGGCGGGTGACCATCCATCGGCGATGAGTCGGAAGTCGTCGCCGCCCTCGCCGTGGAGGAGCACTCCGTCCCGGTCCGTCGCGATGATCTGGTCGACGTACACTCCGCGGCCCTGGCTGGAGTTGTCGGTCGTGCTGCTCCACCGTCGGTCCCCTTGGTGGAGCCGCATTCGCCCCGGAGCCCAGGTGTGCCCTCCGTCCGTGGAAACCTCGGACCGGGCGCTGTCGTAGCGGGGCTCCGTGTCGTACCACAGGAGGAAAGCCGCCGTCCCGCCTCGCGCCGCCCGACGCAGCGGTGCGGTGAGCGTGCTCGTCGCGCCGTCGCGCGGGTCGGTCCGCCAGGCCCCGCGTGACCGGGGGCGCACCGGCATCGCCTCGGCGAGGTCGCGCGCGACCGCGCGTCAGGCGATGGTGTTGCTGCCCCAGCCACGGTCGGGGTGCACCCGGTTGCTGAGCAGGATGACGAACGAGTGGGAGAGCGGGTCGATGACGATGGACGTGCCGGTGAAGCCGGTGTGCCCGAAGGTCACGGGGGAGGAGAACCCCATCATGTACCAGTGCTTGTTGAGCTCGAAGCCGAGTCCGCGGCGGCTTTCCGGATCGGCCGGCTCCAGCCGTGCGTTGTGGTTGACCATCATCGCCCCTACCGTGTCGTCCCGCAGAATCCGCTGCCACGGTACGTACCGCCGTTGAGCAGTGCCTGGCAGAGGACGGCGAGGTCCGCGGCGGTGGAGAAGATGCCGGCATGCCCGGCCACGCCCCCGAGCGACCAGGCGTTCTCGTCGTGTACCTCGCCCCAGACCATGCCGCGCCCGGCGTACGGCTGGTACTCCCGGGCAGGTCGCGGGCGTTGAGGCGGTCACTCCAGTGGTAGTCGAAGTCGGTGTCGAGTCCGCCGACCAGCTCGAACGGACGGCAGGTGCCGCGACCTTCGGTGATCGACGCGACGCCCTCGAAGAGGCAGGTGCCCGGGTAGACGAGCGCCGTGTCCGTGGTGGGCATGTTGGGGCTGGGCAACACCCACGGCAGATCGGTGTCGGCCGCCAGCATGTCCCGCTTCCAGTGCCGGCACTGCACCACGTGCAGGTCGACCGGCCGTCCGGCCTCGTCGGGCAGGAACTCGGCGTTGAAGAGACGAGCCAGTTCGCCGACGGTCATACCGTGCTGCTGCACGATCTCCTTCAGCCCGACACCGGAGGTGTAGCCGGCGGTCATCATCGGGCCGTGCGGCCGGCCGCCGACCGGGTTGGGCCGGTCGAGTACGACGTACCGCTTGCCGACCCGTGCCGCGGCGAGCATCGAGGTGTACATCGTCCAGATGTAGGTGTAGAACCGGGCGCCGACATCCTGGATGTCGAACACCACCGTGTCCGTCCCGGACCGGGTGAACATGGTCTCCCAGTCGGCCTGCGAGGCGCCGTACGCGTCGTAGACGGTGATGCCGGTCCGGGCGTCCGTGCCGGTGCCCTCGCTGCCGCCGGCCTGGGCCGAGCCCCGGAACCCGTGCTCGGGGCCGAACGCCGCCACCACATTGACCTGACCCGAGCCGTGCATCAGGTCGACCAGGTGGCGGTAGGAGGAGTCGACGCCGGTCGGGTTGGAGATGACCCCCACCCGCTGCCCGCGCAGGTCCCGGAAGCCGGAGCGGACCACAACGTCCAGGCCGGTCTCGACCCGGCGGATTCCAGGGTCGGCGCTTCCGGGTGCGCTGGCCAGGGCCCCGGCGAGGGTGCCCCCGGTGACCGCGCTGGCTCCGGTGAGGAAGGTTCTGCGCTCCATCGGGTGCCTCCCAAGCCGCTCAATCCATCGAAACCTAGCTACATCCCGCAGGCCGTCAAGGAAGGAGTCGACCGGCGGCGCGCGGGGTGGCCGACCGTAGCTGCTCGCGGGGGCGGTATGGAATGCTTCGCCCATGCCTTCCTACCCGCCTACCTTCGCCGACCAGGTCGTCGCGCAGCCAGCCCGTGCCCAGTTCGAGGCGTTCCTCGACGAGCACCGAGGCGCACTCGATGGCTGCCTGGACGGGCTGACAGAGGAACAGGCGCGCCGATCGTTGGTGGCATCCCGGACGACGCTGATGGGTCTTGTGAAACATGCGACCTTCGTCGAGAAGGTCTGGTTTGACGAAGCCGTCACGTGCCGGTCGCGCGCTGAGATCGGCATCCCTGCGACGCCAGACGAGTCGTTCGTCCTCGACGACGGCGACACGATCGCCACCGTCCAGCAGGCACACCGCGAAGCCTGCGAAGCATCACGCCGTGCGACGTCGTCCCTGGGTCTGGACGACATCCTTCACGGGAACCGGCGGGGCCCGCTTCCGCTGCGGTGGGTGTATCTCCACGTGTTGCGCGAGCTCGCCCAGCACTGTGGGCACGCGGACATTCTTCGGGAGCAGCTCGTCAACGAGTAGTGCACGGACGTGTCGAACCGAGTACACCCGCACTGAAGCGCGTCCACCACGCCGTAGCTGTTCCGGCATGGCACCACCGACAAGGGTGAGGGCGCAATCATCGTCGACCGTCCACCATCGGCGAAACGTGGCGCTCCCTCGACGTAGGGACGGAGGTGGCGGCATCGGCCGCCACCCGCAGCGCGCTACGGGCCACGCGGTCGGTCTCACGCAGCATCGTGGGATCGCTGCGCGGCACCGGGCTGATGATCGTGTCGCCCATCACCTCCTCGAGAGGGATGCCGGCGACGTGGAACGCGGCGTCGCGCGTACCGTCGGGATGGACCAGTAGCCCCGTCTGGGGGTCGACGTCGAATCCGCCGGTGGGGTGCCGACGTCCGTCCCGTCCGCGGACGCTGAACGGACGGATGCGGCCCGCCGCCGCGAGCGAGAGGGTGAGGGGGTCGGCGCTGGCCGTGACGTCGTGCGCGTGCATCCACGCGTCGATGAGCACGGCACTGGTGACGGCGGAACCGGCGACGGCGGGCGACTCGGCGCGGAAGAGGCCGAGCTCGTCGTCGGCGACGACGCGCGCCGCGGGGCCGATGAACCTGACGAGACCGGCGTCCGCGAGGGCCAGCAACTGCCGGCTGCGGAAGGCCGGTGGGCCGCTGCCGACCATGCCGCCGAACGTCTGCAGGGCGCGGAAGCCGTTCGCGCGCGACTCGGCGTCGAAGCCACCGAACGTTCCGATGGCGTTCGCCAGCCGTCGCGCCGCGCTGATCGACCACAGGCCGGCCTTGACGGCGCTGTCCCGTCCCTTCGCCGACTCGGTGAGGTCGTCGGCCACGTAGTCGGCGACCCATGCGGTGAAGCTCTCGGGGTCGGGGAACGCACCGCGGACGGGCGACATCGCCGCCGGCAGGTCGAAGCGGTCCGTGGCGTCCGGCACGTGTGGCGCTATCGCGGCGTCGAGGGCCGCCGGTACGCCGTCGGTGGTGTCGATCGTCGCGAGGACCGTGGTCAGTGGGGCGGCGAACGCTTCAGGGCGTACGCGGTGGAGCGTCTCGTAGTAGTCGACGAAGGCGTCCTTGACGATGAGCGGCCACAGTTGGCGGTCGAAGTCGATGGGGCGTGGGATCGTGGACCAGTCGACCGACCGCAGGTGACGCTGTGGCGCCGAGGGCGGCAGTGAGCCGTAGAGCGACTTCGCCCGGTACGGGACGCCCCGGTGAGAGGTGACGTACATCGTCGGCTCGCGTCCCGACGGTTCGTAGCGCACGCCCGCCCGGGTCAGCGGGTCGTCGACGAATCGCCCACCGCGACCGATGGTCAGCAGCGTCATCACGTCGAAGAAGCCCATCCCGAGCCCGCGTACGATCGCGGTCGTCCCGTCCGGAATGTCTCCGACGGCCTGGTCGATGGGGTTGTCGGGACGTACCCAGGTCATCTCGGGGTGCCGGGTCAGCACCGCCAGGAAACCGTGCTCCTCGTCGGTGTGGTCGCGCGGCAGCCACCCGGTCGCGGCCACGACGGCATCGCACGCGAGCACCGCGCCGGTGCTGAGTTCGACGAGCTGGCGCCCGGCGTCCTCCCGTACGCCGACGGCTCGCGCCAGGTGGGTGGCAACCGTCACGCGCGCGGGCAGGATGTGGAGGGCCCGCGCGAAGCACCAGCGGACGTACTCGCCATAGAGCGCCCGGCTCGGATGGGTTGCGACCGTCATGGCCTCGAGTTCGTCGCGGTAGTCGTCGACGAAGCCCGGGCGGACGGCAGCGGAGGCGAACGCGGCGCGGTGGGCCGGGTCGATGTCCGCCACCTGGATCGCCGACGACGGCGACGGGCGCGCGGCATCGAGTGCGAGGCGGCACCACTCGAACAGTGTGGGTCCGGGTGTGACCGGACCGACCATCGTCACGGTGTCGTCGGGGAAGAGTGTCACGGCCCCCGCGAGGGTGTTCATGCACATCTGGCGCGTCTGGTCGGTACGCCAGATGCGACCCGCGCCGAGCTCGGTGTCGTCGACGACATGGATGTCGAGATGGTCGATATCGGGGAAGTCGGTGAGATTCGCACCGATCCGCTCGAGCAGCGACACCCCCCGGGGGCCCGCGCCGACGAGCGCGATGACGGGGCGGGTCGAGCGATCTGTCCATAGTGGATGAATGCCTATGAATCGGGTCACAGGAATACCCTACATGGTCACTAGGTTTAGTAGGGTTCCGGCACGGTGAAACTGCTGGTCACCCGCCACACGCGAGCAGTGCCGCGGCGTGACGCGGGGTGGGAGAGGCGCCGTGCCCTGGCGCGCTGAGACGAGCGTGGGAAGGAAAGGCGGCGACGGTGATCGAGTTCCGCGACCTGAAGAAGTCCTACGGCGATCACGTCGTGCTCGACGAGATAAACCTGCAGATCGGCCAGCGGGAGATCTTCGGCCTGGTGGGCGTGAGCGGCGCGGGGAAGTCCACGCTGCTGCGGTGCATCAACCGGCTCGAGAAGATCGACAGCGGTAGCCTCCTCGTCGACGGCACGGACGTGGGTGCCATCAGCGATCGGGACCTGCCACGGTTCCGCCGCCGAATCGGCATGGTTTTCCAGCAGTTCTCGCTGATGGAGCGCAAGAACGTCTACGACAACGTGTACTTCCCCCTCAGGTGTCAGGGCGTACGCCGATCAGCGGCCGATCGGAAGGTGCGCGATCTCCTCGACCTCGTCGGACTCGGTGACAAGCTCAAGGCGCTGCCCCGGGAGTTGAGCGGTGGGCAGAAGCAGCGGGTCGCCATCGCGCGGGCTCTGGTGAACGATCCGATGATCCTGCTGTGCGACGAGGCCACCTCCGCCCTCGACCCGAACATCACCGAGGCGGTCCTCGATCTCCTCAGGCGCATCAACGGCGAGCTCGGCCTCACGATCGTCGTGGTGACCCACGAGGTGGCGGTCATGAAGTCCGTGTGCACCCGGATGGGCCTGCTCAGCGGCGGGCACCTGCGCGCGGAGGGGACCGTCGAGCACTTCTTCCTGGAGAACCCGGAGCTGCTGGGTGACTTCACCCGCGACGCGGGGCGTCGCCCGGACGTCGCTCCCGGCACCTCGCTCGTCCGGGTCGTCCAGCGGGACGCCGCGGGGACCGGTCTGCTGTCGCAGCTCGCCATCCGTACCGGTGTGCCGTTCGAGATCTCGTGGGGCGGGCTCGACCGCTACCGGGACCGGGTCTCGGGATCGTTCCTGCTTCAGGTGGCCGACGCCGATCTTCGCGCGGTGTGCGACGGCCTGACCGCTCTCGGGGCCGACTGGAAGGAGATCTGATGTACCAGTACGAGTTCTCCGAGCTCTTCGAGCGGATCATCCTGCCCGGGCTGATCGACACCCTCCTCATGCTGCTCGGATCGTTCGTCACGTGCACCGTCGTGGGGTTCACGCTCGCCCTGGTCCTGGTGACGACCGACACGCACGGGCTCCGACCCGACCGGACGGTCCACGAGATCGTGAGCACCGGCATCAGCATGCTGCGGTCGGTGCCGTTCATCATCCTCGCCATCTCGATCATCCCGCTGACCCGGCTGGTCGTCGGCACCTCGATCGGCGTGTGGGCGGCGGTCTTCGCCATCACCTTCGCGGGCAGCCCGCTGATCGCGCGGCTCCTCGAGAGTGCCTTCAAGGAGGTCAACCCGAGCCTCATCGAGGCGGCACGGTCCTTCGGCGCGAGCGACCGGCAGATCACCTTCCGGGTCATCGTCACCGAGTCCGTACCGGCGATCGTCTCGCAGATGACGCTCGGGGTGATCTCACTGCTCGGCTTCACCGCGGTGGCCGGCACGATCGGCGCGGGCGGCCTGGGTGCCGTCGCCCTGACCTACGGCTACCAGAACTTCAACGACCAGATCATGTACGGAACCGTCGCGATCCTGGTCGTCATGGTGATCGGCATTCAGCTCAGCGGAAACGCCCTCTACCGGAAACTCCGGTAACCCCGACCCCGTGACGTGCCCAGTACGAAAGGCAGCACCCCCATGAGAAACCCGCTCAGGAGAGCGATCCCGCTCGTCGTCGTCGCCCTGGCCGTGTCCTTCGCGGCCTGCTCGTCCGGCTCCGACTCCGGAGGCGACGGCAGGACGGTCACGATCGGCGTACTCGCCCGCGAGGAGCCCGACCTGACCTTCGTGGCCGAGCATCTGGCCCGGCAGGGCTACACGATGAA
Source organism: Micromonospora inyonensis (assembly GCF_900091415.1). Lineage (NCBI taxonomy): Bacteria > Bacillati > Actinomycetota > Actinomycetes > Micromonosporales > Micromonosporaceae > Micromonospora > Micromonospora inyonensis. Next base: position 1,228,317 of record NZ_FMHU01000002.1, read on the forward strand.
GGTCCAGGTGTTCGACGACAACATCGCCATGAACCGGGCCACCGAGGACGGCAGCATCGACGCCAACTTCTTTCAGAACGCCAACTACCTCAAGAGCTACCAGGAGAGCAACGGGTCATCGCTCGTCACCTACGGCCCCTGGTTGCAGACCACCGCCGTGCAGTTCGTCTCGAGCAAGCACGCCTCGGCCGACGCCCTCCCGAACGGCGCGCGCATCGGCATCGCCAACGACTCCGCGAATCGCGCCCGTGAGCTTCAGCTCCTCGCGGCCAACGGCCTCATCGAACTCAAGAAGGGGGTCGAGGCACCCACGATCCTCGACGTCACCGCCAACCCGAAGAACCTCCGCTGGGTCGAGGTCAACCCGCGCAGCAAGGCCGCGGCGTTCCCCGACCTGGACGCGATGACCGCGCCGTCGATCACGGTCCACCTGATGAAGGACCCCTCGATCAAGGCCCTCTACGAGGAGACACCGGAGGTCTACGGCACCTACGGAGGCACGCTCTGGGTCGTCAAGGAGGGTTACGAGAACACCGCCTGGCTCGACGCGGCGGTCTCGTTCATGCAGTCCGCGGACTACAAGACCTGGATCGCGAACACCTACAAGGGCCTCAAGAAGACGCCCTGACTCCTCACCGGCCCATCGAACCACGACCCCCGGAAGGGAACACACCATGGTCAGCGTCGTCGGCATGACCGATCTCCCGCTCGACAAGGTCGACCTCCCCACGTTCGTCGACGACATCGGGCGTGCGGCGCAGACAGCCTTCGAGTTGCCCCCGCACATGCGCAGCGTCTACCTCGTGCCGCTGCCACCCGAGAACTGCACCGTGAAGGACGGCTACGAGATCACGTTCTTCCTGTACACGGCACCCGGCAAGAGCGTTGAGCTCAAGCGCCGGATAGTGAAGGCGCTCAACGACGTCGTCCAGGCCAACGACTGGGGCGACACCGCCAAGGTGGTCGTCATCATCAAGGAGCATGCCGCCGAGAACGTCGGAGTCGGCGGAGTTCTTCGCCTCGACGTGACCTGACACCGGCCGGCCGTCTCGCGACCGACCTGATTCGAGAGGAACACCGCATGAAGTACCGCCCCATCGGCCGGACCTCGCTGAAGGCGTCCGTGGTCACCTTCGGCGCCATGGGCATCGGCGGCGGATTCCGCTACCCGGATGCCGACGACACGGTGTCGGTCCGCGCCGTACGCGCCGCCCTCGACCGTGGTGTCAACGTCGTCGACACTGCGCCGGTCTACGGATTCGGTCACAGCGAGGAGGTGGTCGGCGAAGCCATTCGCGGCCGTCGCGACGACGTCATCATCGCCACCAAGTGCGGGCTGTGGTGGGGCGACGACGAGGGCAGCTACCGCTTCACGTGGGACGGGCACGCCGTCAGGCGCAACCTCAGTCCGCGGACCATCCGGATCGAGGTGGAGGAGAGCCTGAGGCGGCTCGGCACCGACCGCATCGACATCTACTACACCCACAACCCGGCGATGCCGCCGTTCCTGACGCCGATCGAGGACACGATCGCGACGCTCGTCGAGCTGCGCGACGAGGGGAAGATCCTGACGATCGGTGCGTCGAACTGTCCTCCGGAGGACGTCGAGACCTACCTCGCGCACGACGCGATCGAGATCGTGCAGCGCAGGTACAGCCTCCTCGCCCGCGAGGTGCGCGACGACATCCTGCCGCTGTGCGCGTCGACGGGGCTGTCCCTGCACGCCTACTCACCCCTCGCGAACGGGCTGCTCACGGGCGCGTTCACCCGGTCCGCGCCGCCGGCGCGCGAAGGCTCCCGGCGGGACGACCCGCTGTTCGGCGACCGCTTCGGACCGGCCATGGACCTGGTCGAGGGACTGACCGCCGTCGCCTCGTCCCTGGGCACCACCCCCGGTGCGCTGGCGATCGCCTACCTCCTCGCGTCGTCCGACGCCGTCAACGTCATCTGCGGCATCCGGCGCGAGTCGCATCTGGACGACGTCGTCGCGGGTGTCGAACTCGACATCGACGCGAGCGTCACGGCCGCCCTCGACGAGCTGGCGGAGGACTTCGAGGCCACCGCCCGGGAGACGGCGTGAGCCGGTCGGCGCGGGTGGCGGGTCGTGCGGGTGCCGTGCTGAGCCGGCTCTGGAGCGGGGCACGGCTGGCTCCGGCGGTGTCCGTGTATCACCACCTGCACGCCCATCCCGAGCTGTCCGGCCAGGAGCACCGGACCGCCGAGTTCGTCGGGGCGCGACTCGTCGACCTGGGGATCGAGACGTTCCGGTGCGGCGGTACGGGCGTCGTCGGCATCCTGCGCAACGGGGAAGGACCCGTCGTGGCATACCGCGCGGACCTCGACGGGCTCCCGATCCAGGAGGAGTCGGGCGTGGCCTACGCGAGCACCGACACGGGCCGGCTTCCGGACGGATCGGTGTCCGGGGTGATGCATGCCTGCGGCCACGACCTCCATGTGACGGTCGCGCTCGCGACCGCCGGCGTGCTGGTCGAGAACCGGGCAGCCTGGGCCGGCACCGTCGTGTGGATCTTCCAACCGGCGGAGGAGACGGCCGTGGGGGCGGCGGCCATGGTCGACGACGGGCTGTGGGAGAAGGCCCCGCGTCCCGAGGCGGTGCTGGCGCAGCACGTGACGTCCCTGCCGAGCGACCGGGTGCGGATCGGCGTCGGGAACGTCATGAACCTCGGCGACTCGTGGCGTGTGCGACTGCGCGGACGCGGCGCACACGGGGCCCGTCCGCACGAGTCCATCGACCCGATCGTGCTCGGTGCCCACCTCGTCACCCGCCTGCAGACCGTCGTCTCCCGGCGGGTGGAACCCGGGTCTCCGGTCGTGCTCACCGTCGGCACCTTCCATGCCGGTACCAAGGAGAACGTCATTCCGGACGAGGCGATCCTCTCGCTCAACATCCGCACGCCGGATGCACGGGCGCGGGAGACCGTACTCTCCGCCGTCCGGCGCATGATCGTCGCCGAGGCGAGCGCGAGCGGCGCGCCCGAGCCGAACATCGAGGAGATCAGCCGTTTCCCCCGGTGCTTCAACGCGCCGGAGCAGGCCGGGGAGGTGGCGGCGGTCCTCGATGCCGTCTTCGGGCCGGACAACGTCGCGCGCGATCTGCGGGCGACCGGCAGCGAGGACGTGGGTTGGCTCGCCGACGCGATCGGCGTGCCGCTCGTCTTCTGGATGTTCGGTGCCTACCGTCCCGGCCGGGAACCCGGCGACATGCCGTCGAACCACACGCCGTACTTCGCCCCGGAACCCGAGTACGCGATCCCCGCCGGGGTGCGCGCCGCGCTCGCCGCCCTCGGCACCCGTCTCGACCTCCCGTCCTAGCCCCCGCACCACAGAGAGGACCGCTCGAGGCAATTTTATCGGTCATCTTCCATATTGAGATTTATCTTTATAGGGGCTACCTTGCAGGCGGCAATGTGCGCATGGTGGGTGCGCCGCGCCCGTGGATCAAGGGAGGGCCCGTTGAGACGAGTACTGGGCAAGGCGTTCCGTGTCGGCGTCGTGGCGCTGGTCGGGGCGATGATGGGCGGTGGCCTCACGGCGGTGCCGAGCCACGCTTCTGACGTCGGTCCGATGGTCGTGGGTGGCACGCGGGCGGCGCAGGGCGAATTTCCGTGGATGGTCCGGCTGTCGATGGGCTGTGGCGGCGCCATGTACACCCAGAGCCTGGTGCTGACCGCGGCGCACTGCGTGGGGGCTACCGGCCCGACCACCTCCATCACGGCCACCTGGGGCGTGGTGGACCTGCAGGACTCGACCCGGGTGACCCGGACGTCCAACTACGTGTACCGGGCACCCGGGTACAACGGCGACGGCAAGGACTGGGCGCTGATCCGCCTGTCGAGCCCGATCGACAGTCCGTTGCTGCCGATCGCCACGGACACCTCGCTGCACAGTGGCACCTTCACCGTCGCGGGCTGGGGCGCCACCAGTGAGGGTGGCGCCCAGTCGCGGTACCTGATGAAGGCCGACGTTCCGTTCGTGAGCGATTCGACCTGTGCCGGCGCCGGCGGCAGCTACTCCGGTCTGATCCACGACGAGGAGATCTGTGCCGGCTTCATGAGCACGGGCGGGGTGGACACCTGCCAGGGTGACTCCGGTGGTCCGATGTTCAAGCGCAACACCGCCGGCCAGTGGGTCCAGGTCGGGATCACCAGTTGGGGCATCGGCTGCGCCCGTCCCAACGCGCCCGGTGTCTACACCGAGGTGCGCTACTTCGCCAACGACATCAGGGCGGCGGCGCAGTCCCTCGGCGGCGCGCCAGGTGGGCTCGCGGTGAACAGCCCCGGCAACCAGAACAGCACGGTCGGCACGGCGGTGACCCTGGGCAACAGCGCGACGGGTGGCACCGCGCCGTACACCTGGTCGGCTGCCGGCCTCCCGGCCGGCCTGGTCATCAGCTCCTCGACCGGGCAGATCACCGGTACGCCGACCACCGCGGCGACCTACACCACGACAGTCACGGCGCGGGACAGCGCGGGTCAGACCGGCAGTACGTCGTTCACCTGGACGGTCAATCCGGTCGGAGGGTGCCCGGCTGCGACCAATGGCACCAATGTTTCGATTCCCGACAACACGACGGTGTACAGCAACATTTCGATTGGTTGTACGGGCACCGGGTCGAGCAGTTCGAAGGTCGAAGTGCACATCGTCCACACGTACATCGGTGATCTGGTCGTCAGCCTGATCGCCCCGGACGGCAGCGCCTACGTCCTGCACAACCGCGCTGGCGGCAGCGCCGACAACATCAACCAGATCTACACCGTCAACGTCTCCAGCGAGGCGCGAAGCGGCACCTGGCGCCTGCGGGTGCAGGACGCTGCCACGGCGGACACGGGCTACGTCGACAGTTGGACCCTGACTCTCTAGTCAGTGGCGACGCGTTCTTCCACGGGGCCCGGCTCGCTTCGGCGGGCCGGGCCCCTCGCGTTCGATCGCCGGCCGTCGGCACTTCTGCTCGTGCCGTTGGCGGATCTCGCCCGACGGCGCGGTAGCGTCGCCGCCGTGACCTCACCGGCCCGACTGATTCGCGAGCCCGCCCTGTCCGACGTCGCCGAGTACGCGTACGCGGCCACGGTCGAGCCGCCGGCGCGGCTCGTCTTCACCGCCGGCTCCTGCCCGCTGGACGCGGAGGGGCGGACCGTCGCGCCGGGCGACCCGGTTGGCCAGGCCCGGCAGGTGATGGCCAACCTGGAGACCGCCCTCGCGGCGGCTGGCGCCCTGCTCACCGACGTCGTCAAGACCACCGTCTACGTGGCGTCGCCCCGCCGGGCCGACCTGGTGGCCGTCTGGGAGGTCGTCCGGGACGCGTTCGGCGACCACGAGCCGCCCAGCACGCTGCTCGGGGTGGCCGTGCTCGGGTACGACGACCAGCTCGTCGAAGTCGAGGCCGTCGCCGCCGTCCGCGACGGGCGCTGACCCGCGGACCGCCCGGGAACCTCGGGTTCGCCGGTGAGGTTGGCGGCCCCTCTGGACGCCGCCGACGTCCGGTGAGCGTGCGGTCGCCCAGACTCAGCCGGCGGCCGGCTCCCTGGTGTCGGCCGGTACGACCAGCGGCGCTCCGGTGACCGGGTCGGGAACGACCTGGTTCGGCATCCCGAAGACCTCGGCGACGAGTTCGGCGCCCACCGTCGAGGCGGGATGGCCCTGGGCCACGATCCGACCGTCGCGCATCGCCACGAGGTGGGTGGCGTACCGGGCCGCGTGGTTGAGGTCGTGCAGCACAGCCACGACGGTGCGGCCCTGGGTGACGAGCCGGTGCAGCACGTTGAGGACGTCGATCTGGTGAGCCACGTCCAGGTAGGTGGTGGGCTCGTCGAGGAGGACGAGGGGCGTCTCCTGGGCCAGCACCATGGCGATCCAGGCCCGCTGTCGCTGCCCGCCGGAGAGTTCGTCGGCCCGGCGGTCGGCCAGGTCGGTCGTGCCGGTCGAGGCCAGGGCCGCCTCGACGGCCTCCTCGTCGGCCCGGGAGAAGCGGCGTAGCACCCGCTGGTGGGCATAGCGGCCCCGGCCGACCAGTTCCCGGACGGTGATCCCCTCGGGTGCGGTCATGGTCTGCGGTAGGAGCGCGATCCGGCGGGCGCGTTCCTTCGCCGGCAGCGCGACGAGGTCCGACCCGTCGAGCAGGACCCGTCCCACGGCGGGGCGGAGCAGCCCGGAGAGGGCCCGCAGGAGCGTCGACTTGCCGCATGCGTTCGGCCCGATGAGCACGGTGAACGAACCGTCCGGCACCGCGAAGGACAGCTCCTCGCTGACGGTCCGCTGGTCGTAGCGGAGGGTGACGCGTTCGGCGCGGAGCCGGGCGTTCAGCTGGTCGACCATCCGGTCCTCCTGATCTCGTGGACGAGCAGCCAGAGCAGGTACGCGCCGCCGAGGGTGACCGTCACCACCCCCACCGGCACGGTCAGCGGGATCACGTGCTGGGCAACCAGGTCGGAGCCGAGCAGCAGCAACGCCCCCACCACGGCGGTGGCGGCGAGCGGCAGTCCCGGTGCCCGGACGAGCCGGTGGGCGATCTGCGGGGCGGACAGGGCCACGAAGGAGATCGGACCGGCCACCGTGGTGACGGCGCTGACCAGAACGACCGCCACCAGCACGAGGGCGACGCGGTCCCGGTCGACCGCGACTCCGCTGGCGGCGGCGAGGTCGTCGCCCAGTTCCAGCTGGGCCAGGGCCGCCGACCACAGGGGGGTGATCAGCAGCAGCGCCAGGATGACGCCGGCGGCGGGCCAGACCACCTCGGCGGTGGCGGTGTTGAGGGAGCCGGCACCCCAGGCGGCGGCGAAGAGTGCCGTCTCCAGGTCGGCGCGGAGCAGCAGCCAGGTGTTGGTGGCGGCGAGCATCGAGGAGACCCCGACACCCACGACGATGAGCCGGAACCCGGAGAGCCCGTCCCGGTACGCGAGCAGGTAGATCGCCAGGGCGGCCAGCAGGCCACCGGCGAGCGAGCCGAGCATCAGCAGGTGCCAGCCGCCGCCGAGCAGCAGCAGGGCGATCAACATTCCGGAGAACGATCCGTTGGCCAGGCCGATGATGTCCGGACTGGCCAGCGAATTGCGGGTGATGGTCTGGAAGATCGCACCGGCGACGCCGAGCGCCGCGCCGAAGGTGATGGCGGCGGCGACGCGGGGCAGCCGCCATTCCAGTACGACGGTGCGGGTCAGCCCGCCGATCCGGCCGCCGAGCACGCCGAGGACCTCGTCGAGGCGGAGCGGGAAGTCACCCACCCAGAGGCCGACCACCGCCAGCGCCGTGACGAGGAGTGCCCCGGTGGCGCAGACGGCGGCCTCGCGTACGCCGATGGACACGTGTGCGCGGTCGGTGCCGAGCACCAGTCGGCGGCGTCCCCTGGTGCGGCGGGGTGGCCGGATCCCGGCGCTCACAGCGCCGTCGCCCGTCGGCGTCGGGCCAGCGCGATCAGGACCGGTGCGCCCACGAACGCGGTGACGATGCCGACCGGCATCTCGCTGGGCAGGACGGCGATCCGGCCGAGTATGTCGGCCAGCAGCACCAGGACCCCGCCGGCCAGCAGGGATCCGGCGAGGATCCGGCGCTGGTCGGTGCCGACGCCCCAGCGCACCAGGTGCGGCACCACGAGCCCGACGAACGAGATGGGGCCGGCGACGGCGCTCGCCCCACCGGCGAGCAGGGTCACCGCGCCCAGCACGAGCAGCCGGGTGCGGACGAGGCTGACTCCCTGCGCGGCCGCCAGGTCCGGGCCGAGCGCGAGTGCGTTCAGGCTGCGCGCGGTGAGCAGCGCCGCGACCAGCCCGGCCGCGATCAGCGGCAGCACCGGGAGCACCACGGCGATGTCGCGTTCGAGCAGGCTACCGGCGTTCCAGCCACGCATCCGGTCGAAGGTGTCGGGGTGGGTGAGGGTGACTCCGGTGGTCAGTCCGGCCAGCACCGCGCCCGCCGCCACCCCGGTCACCAGCAGCCGGGTCGGGGTGGCCCGCAGGTCGGCGGCACCGCCGACGGCGTACACGGCGATGGCGACCAGGAGCGCGCCGAGCAGGGCGAGCCACATGTAGGCGGCCGGCGAGGTGACCCCGAAGAAGGCGATGCCCACGGCGACGAACGCGGCGGCGCCGGCGTTGACGCCGAGGATGCCCGGTTCGGCGAGCGCGTTGCGGGTGAACGCCTGCATCAGGGCGCCCGCGACCCCGAGCGCGGCGCCGACCAGCAGTCCGGCCAGGGTGCGCGGCAGGCGCTGTCCCCAGACCACGTACTGCGCGGTCTCGGTGCCCGCGCCCCGCAGCGCCGCCCACACGTCCGACGGGGGCACCGGGTTCGCGCCGACGAAGACCGACAACACCAGCGACCCCAGGAGTACGGCGACCACCCCGGTCAGCCAGCGCCAGGTGGTACGACGGCGCGCGGCACGGCCGGTGGTCGGCGGTGCCGCGCGCGCGGATGCGGTGGTGGTCAACTCGACGCGGCGAGGATGCGTTCGAGGTCGTCGAGGACGACCTGCCCGCCGACCGTACCGACCCCGGTGATCCAGAAGGACTGGTCGACCAGGTGCAGGCGGGGGAAGGCGGCGGCGTTGGCGCTGACCGAGGCCGGGATGGTGCTGCGGTCGTTCACGTCGACGGTGGTGACGAAGACGTGGTCGGCCTTGGCCTCCAGCACCCGCTCGGGGGAGATGTCGACCGAGATGGAGTTCTCCCAGTCGCGCTGCGGGGTGGTGAAGCCGACGCAGTTCAGCGTGCTGCCCGCGAAGGAGGTGGGTCCGTACAGCGTGAGGACGCCGTCACGGGGGCGGATGAGTTGTGCGGTCTTGCCGGCGGTGTCGAACTTCTTGGCGATCTCCGCGCACCGCTGCTGGTAGCCGGTGAGGAGCTTGTCGGCGGAGTCCGCACCGCCGAGCGTGGTCGCGGTGAAGCGGACGTTGTCCTGCCACGGGGCCGTCTGCGAGGCCATGAAGACGGTCGGGGCGACGTCGGTGAGCTGGTCGTAGAGGGCGGAGTGCCGGGACTCGGTGGCGATGATCAGGTCGGGCTTGAGGGCCGCGATCTTCTGCACGTTGGGTTCCTGGACGGTTCCGACCGTGGTGATGCCGGCGGCCTTGTCCCCGAGGTACTTGGGCACGCCGGTGGCCTCGTTGAGTACGGCTGCGCCGACCGGGGTGATCTCCAGGGCGATGGCGGTGTCGAGCTGCACCGGTTCGAGGACGACGACCCGGGTCGGCGCGGCCGGTACGTCGGTCTTGCCCCTCGCGTGCTCGACGGTTCTGGTGTCGCCGGTGCTGCTCGCCGGGTCGGAGTCGGGGGAGCCGCAGGCGGCCACGACGAGCGCCATCGTCGAGGCGATGGTGAGGGCGAGGATGCGTCGGCGGGCTGTTCGAGGGGTTGGTGAGCGCACGGCACAGGGTTCCTGTCTGGTGACTTACAGTGAGGTCATGGCAGTAAGTTAGGTTAGCGTACCCTCATTCACTGCCTCGTCCCGGACTGGGCGATCATGCCAATATCCCTGGGTGTGGACCTGTTCCGGGCTGATGTGCGCCTCAGTGAAAAGTCGACGCACATGCGCAATCTTGCTACTCTCCGTAGCTATCCAGGCGTAGAAGCGAGACCCCGCCCCGGCCGCCGCAGGACCGTGTTCGGCCAGCCAGTCGCCGACCATGGCGGTCAGTACCGTCCCGCCCCGGGCCGCGCCCCGCAACCGGACCTCGACCGAGTGGCCGGCGGTCACGTCGTCGAGGGTGGCGGCGTCCGCCGCGGCACCAGCCTCCAGGAGAATTGTCGCCCGTACCCCTGGCGCGAGGCTGGGCAGGATGCCCCGCACCGCCGGGTACGCCGTCTCGTCCGCCGCGATCAGCACCCGCGTCGCCGGCCCCGGAGCCCACTGCACGCCGTACCCGGGCTGGCCGGCCCGGATGTGCGGACCCGACAGGAGCAGTCGGTCGCCCGGTCGGGCCGCCACCGCCCAGCAGCTCGCCGGACCGTGCGGCTGGTGCAGGTAGAAGTCCAGGTCCAACTCGCCCGCCGCCGGCCGGGTCCGGTACGCGGTGTAGCTGCGAAGCCATGGACGCTCGCGGTCGGGGACGGACCGCCACTCGTGCCGCCACCCCTGCTCGGGCAGCCCCGCCCGCAGCCCGGCCGGGTAGTCGCCGGTGACCGGCAGCATGATCTTGATGCGCTGGTCGAGCTGGTACGGGGCCAGATCCCGCAGTCGTCCGTCGCCGAGCGTGACGCGGACGAACCCGGGCGACAGGCGCCGGGTCGCCGTCACGGTTGTCTCGAACAGGATGTTGGGCGAGTTTCGGAAGGCAGACATGCCGGAGAAGGCTAGCGGGCCGTGCCCGGCCTGCTCACCGACCCGGTTCTGCTCGGCCGCGCGGACCAGCCTGCCCGTCAGCCCCCGGGTGCCGCCGGCCCACCGGCAAAGCCGTCGAACCCGATCACCACCAGACTTTCCCGGGCCGGACAGTCCGGATCCCGGGTGCACCGGCAGGTACGTGGCAGCGACGTCGAAACCGGATAGCCATGTCGGCCCGGCCGGTGCGATGATCGACATCTGGGTCGCTAGCTCAACTGGTAGAGCATTCGACTGAGTAGCGCGTCCGCTCTCCGCCTGTGCGGTCACGGGAGCGCTTCCTTCTCCTTGTTGGATCGAAGGGTTCGGGGTTCGAGTCCCCGGCGACCCACTGTGCCGCGTCTGCGGGCCGGCAACTGCCGGAGTCGACCGGAACGGGGGACCACGTGCTCGAGAAGCTAATCGTCCAGAAGACGCTGCGTGTGCCGGCGAGCACCGGCGCGGCCGGCGACGGCACGGCGGTGGCCCGGCAACTGGACGCGGCGCTGCTCGATGTCGGGTTCTCGGCGTCGCGGGCTCTGCTGGAGCACATTTCGCCGACCTGCTCGGCGGAAGGCCACGCCTGGGACCTCACGCGCTGGCCGTGGGCGAGTCGATCGCGGCGGCGCTCAGCCAGGCCCCCGGCGTGCGCGGTGTCGACGACCTCCAGCGGGCCGTGGATGCCCTCGACGCGTTCATCGTCGGAGCGCTCCGCAGGGAGATCACCGAGCGACGCACCGCCCGTTCGACCGGCACCGACGTGTCCGCCTGGCAGGCCGCCCTCGGGCCCTACCTGACACGCATGCTCGAAACAGGCCGTTACCCGACCGTCGCCCGGCTCGTGGTGGACGGCGCCCACCTCGACGCCGGGGAGACCTTCCACCACAACCTGACCACCGTCCTGGACGGCATCACCAGCCGCCCCCGCAGGTGACCGGCTGCTCGCACCGGAGGGTCTGCGCCGTAGGTCAACCGCTGACCGGCGGAGCCCGCTCAGGTCCACCTCCGGGATCTGCCATGGTGGCCGCGCCGGTACGCCTCCGAGAACGTGCGGTCGTCGCGCAACGTGTAGCTTGCCAACGGACGAGGCGAGGAAGAGACAGGTGACTGCTGGCGGGTTCTCGTCGAAGCGGCTGGCTCGGGTGCGGGAGCTGCTCGAGCGTCTCGTCGACTCCGGTTTCGTCCCGGGTGTGGTGGCCGTCCTCGCCCGCCACGGCGAGGTGCACGTCGAGGCAACGGGCAACCTCGCGTTCGAGGGCGCCGGGTCGCGGACGCCGATGGCGCGCGACACGATCTGTCGCATGGGCTCGATGACGAAGCCCATCGTCGCCGCGTGTGCGATGACGCTCGTCGAGGACTGCACCCTCCGCCTCGACGACCCGGTCGACGACCTCCTCCCGGAGCTGGCCGACATGACCGTGCTCGTCGACCCCCACGGGCCACTGGACGACACCGTCCCGGCGGAACGCCCGATAACGCTGCGGGACCTGCTGGCCAACACCCTGGGCACCGGCATGGTCCCCGCCGAGCCCGGAACGGTCCCGATCGCCGACGCGCTGAACACACTCCACCAGCCGTCGCCGGACGAGTGGATCCGCCAGCTCGGCGCGCTTCCGCTCGTCCACCAGCCCGGTGAGCGCTGGATGTACGACACCGCCGCCAACGTGACCGGTGTGCTCGTGGCCCGGGCCACCGGCATGTCCTTCGGGGAAGCCGTGCGCGAGCGGATCTGCGATCCGCTCGGGATGACCGACACCGAATTCAGCGTGGGCGGCGGGAGCCTCGACCGGCTGGCGACGGCGTACGAGCGCGACAACGCCGCCACCGGCGAGCCGGTCGTCGAGGACGCCCCCGACGGGCGGTGGAGCCGGCCGCGGGCGTTCGAGTCAGGCGGCGGCGGGCTCGTCTCGACCGCCGACGACTACCTCGCCTTCGCCTCGGCCCTGCTGGCCGGTGGTACCCACCGCGGCGAGCGGGTGCTGTCGCGGCTGTCGGTGACCCTGATGACCACCGACCACCTGACCCCGGCACAGAAGGCGGTCTCCGGGTTCTGGCCGGGGTACTTCGACTCCATCGGCTGGGGTTTCGGAGTGTCGGTCCGTACCCGCCGCACGCATCTCGGCCCCTCGGTCGGCAGCTACGGATGGCCCGGCTACTACGGCACCGCCTGGTACAACGATCCCGCCGAGGACATGACGGCGATCTTCATCATGCAGCGGGCGCACGCGGGCGACCAGAGGCTGCCGATGTGGCACGACCTCTGGACCGCCGTCTACCAGGCGATCGACGACTGACCACGCGGGCCGCTTTCCGGATGTCCGGGACGCAGCAGACACCTGAGGGCCCCGGATCCGGGACCCCTCCGTGCTGGCCGGTCCGGTCCTACGGCCCTACCCGCCGCACGCGGCCGCTGCTGTACTCAGGGCATGGCCGTCAAGCTGCTTTCGGTGCTGTGACGCTCGCCGGTGGCATCGTTCTTCGTCCTGGCGTACCTGCTGTCGTGGAGCTGGTGGGTGCCGATCGCGCTCACCGGGGGTGTGCGGCCGGCTGGCATGTGGCCTACAACCTGTCCTCGGCGTCGGCCGTCGCGTCGGGAACCGTCGCCGCGGTCTCCACCACCATCGTCATGCTGTGGGCGGTGGCCCTGCTGACCCCCGCCTACCGCGCCACCCGCCGCGACGCACCCTCCCCGCTGCGCGGCGACCGGTGACGGCCGGGCGGGTTGGACGGGTGCGCCGCGCGGCGTCGGGCGACGCGGCGACCTCGCCGTGAGAGAAGTGCCGCCACGCCGCACGGCGAGGCGCGGCGTGGCGGGGGAGCGGGCGGGGTCGGGGTCACCACTGTGGGCGGCCACGACGAGCCTGTGTGGAGGAGGGCGACCGCCTACCGCAACCCGAAGCTATAAGGGTAGCCTCACCTAATCAGTGGCGTAGATGTGCGCACGAGTCGCGGTGCCCCGGCGTCCGTCCGCAGGGGACCGCCCGTCGGAGGAGGCCGTCCGGGTGGAACGTCCTGGGTTGTTGGAAGACGACCGGAAGCTCACCAGTCTGTACTACTCGGGTCGCCTGGTCGGCGCCGGTGACCCGCTGCGACTGGCCACCGAGCTTGCCCGGGCGACGTCGGGCCCGTACGTCCTCTACGAGAACAACGGCACCTGGTCGCTCGCGTCCGGATCCGCGTACGAGCTGGTGCTGTACGCCGACACGCTGCGGGTTCGCGACGCCGACGGCTGGTCGACCCGCTCCGTCGGCGCGGACCCGCTGCAGACCGTGGCGGATGCGTTCAGCCGTTGCCCGATCGGCGGCGCGCGGGCGTACGGTTGGGCCGGATTCGGACTCGGCCATCTGCTGCACGGGGACCCGGCGGCGGCCCGTGGACCGCTCCTGCATCTCGTCGTTCCCACCCGGGAGGTGCGGATCTCCCTCGACGCCATCGACGTGCGCACGGTCGACGCGGCGGACCTGCTCCTGCTGACGTCCGCGGTGGACGCCGCGGCGAGGGCGGTTCCGTCCGCTGCCACGCCGCTGCCGCCGCCCGATCCCGAGCACGACGCCGACTTCTACCGGAAAGCGGTGACCAGCGCGGTCGAGGAGATCCGGGCCCGGCGGTACCAGAAGGTGATCCTGTCGCGGCTCGTGCCGGTCGACGGCGACGTCGACCTGGTCGCCACGTACGAGGCGGGACGCCGCGCCAACACCCCGGCCCGCTCGTACCTGCTGGACCTCGGCGGTCTGCGCTGCGCCGGGTTCAGCCCCGAGACGGTGGTCGAGGTGACCGCCGCCGGCCGGGTCTCCACGCAGCCGCTGGCGGGTACCCGGGCCCGGCACGGCGACCCGTTGCTCGACACGGCGCTCCGGACGGAGTTGCAGGCCGACGCCAAGGAGGTCTTCGAACACGCGATCAGTGTGAAACTCGCGTTCGGCGAACTCGCCTCCCTGGCCGTGCCCGGCACCGTGCAGGTCGACGACTTCATGGACGTGAAGGAGCGGGGCAGCGTGCAGCACCTCGCGTCGCGGCTCAGCGCCACGCTGAACAGCGGTCGCAACGCCTGGGACGCGCTCGCCGTGCTCTTCCCGGCGATCACCGCCTCCGGTGTGCCCAAGGCCGCGGCGTGTGAGGCCATCGAACGGCTGGAGAACGCTCCGCGTGGCCTGTACAGCGGGGCGGTCCTCACCGTCGACGCGGACGGCTCGATGGACGCGGCCCTGGTCCTGCGGTCGGTCTTCCAGCAGGAGGGCCGGACCTGGCTGCGCGCCGGCGCCGGCGTCGTCGAACAGTCCACCCCGGAGCGGGAGCTGGAGGAGACCGCCGAGAAGCTGCGCAGCATCAGCCGCTACCTGCACCGCTGACACACGCGTGGGCCCCGGTGACCGTACTCGGTCACCGGGGCCCACAGCGTGCGTCAGCCTGCGGCGCGGACGGTGAGCAGCTCCGCCAGCGTCGCCGCCGTGGGGTGGGCGAAGAAGTCGGCGATACCCAGCTGGATCCCCGTGACCTCACGGACCCGGTCGCGGAGCCGTACGAGCAGCATCGAGTGCCCGCCGAGGTCGAAGAAGCTGTCGTCCGCGCCGACCTCGCGCACGTCGAGCAGTTCGGCGAAGAGGCCGCAGAGCAGCACCTCGTCGGGGGTGTGCGGGTGGCGGCCCCGCGGTCTGTCGTCTCCCGTCGGGGCCGGCAGGGCCCGCCGGTCGAGCTTGCCGTGCTCGGTCAGTGGCAGCTCGGTCAGCGCGACGAACGCCGCCGGGATCATGTAGTCGGGCAGCATCCGGCCGAGCCCGGAGCGCAGCGCCGCCGGATCGAGCCGGGCACCGTCGGCCAGGACGCAGTAGGCCACGATCCGCTTGCCGGCGGGTGGGTCGTCGCGCACCACGACGGCGGCCCGGGTCACGGTCGGATCGGCGGCCAGCGCGGCGGTGATCTCGCCCAGCTCGATCCGGAAGCCACGGATCTTGACCTGCTCGTCGGTGCGGCCGAGGAAGTCGACGGTGCCGTCCGGCATCCAGCGCACCAGGTCGCCGGTGCGGTACATCCGGCTGCCGGCCGGGCCGTGCGGGTCGGCGACGAACCGTTCCGCGGTGAGTCCGGGCCGGTTCAGGTAGCCGCGGGCCAGTCCGGCGCCGGCGAGGTACAGCTCGCCGACGACGCCGGTGGGCACCGGCCGCAGCGTCCGGTCCAGCACGTACGCCCGGGTGTTCGCGGTGGGCCGGCCGACCAGGGGCCGTTCGCTGTCGGCGACGCGGGCGGCGAGGGCGTCGACCGTGGCCTCGGTCGGCCCGTACAGGTTGTATCCCGTGGTCCCCGGCAGGTCCCGCAGCTGCCGCCAGAGTGGCGTGGGGACGGCCTCACCGCCGACGCCCCAGGCGAGCAGTGGCGATCGCCCGTCGCGGATCAGTCCGGCACCCGCCAGCTGCAGCGCGTGCGACGGCGTGACCTCGATGAAGTCGATCCGGTGCCGCTCGATGAAGTCGACGAGCAGCGCCGGGTCGCGCAGCGTGTCCTCCGTGACGATGTGCAGCGCGTGTCCGTCGAGCAGCCACAGCTGCGGCTGCCAGGACGCGTCGAACGCGAAGGACCAGCTGTGCGCGACCCGCAGCCGCCGGCCGCCCGCCGCGGCGACGGTCGGCCGGTACAGCAGTTCGCGGTGGCTGTGGAACAGGTTCGCGATGCTGCGGTGTTCCACCACCACACCCTTGGGGCGCCCGGTCGAGCCGGACGTGTAGATGACGTAGGCGGGGTGCTCGGGCCGGGGACGGGGCAGGTCGCCCGCGCCGGGGCGGTCGAGCCGGTCCTGCACCCCGGGCGAGTCCAGCAGCAGGAGCGGCTCGCCGGCCAGCGGGGCGAGACGCTCGGTGGTGACGGTGAGCAGCGGGTTCGCGTCGGCGAGAATGTGCTCGATGCGCCCCGGGGGATAGGTGGGGTCGATCGGCAGGTACGCCGCCCCGGCCCGCAACACGGCGAGCAGCGCCACGACGGTGTCGGCGTTCCGGGGCAGCAGCAGCGCCACCACCGTGCCGGGTCCGGCGCCGTGGCCGGTGAGCAGGCGGGCGAGTTCCGCACTACGGGCGTCCAGCTGGGCGAACGTGTACGCGATGTCGCCGCAGACCAGTGCCGGAGCGTCCGGGGTGCGGCGCACCTGGTGCGCGAACAGCTCGACGAGGGTCTGGCGCGGACACTCGACCACCGGCCCCGCGCCCTGGGCGAGCATCCGTTCGTACCCGTCGGCGCTGAGCAGCTCCAGGCTGCCGATGGGGCGTTCCGGCTCGGCGGTGACGGCCGCGAGCAGCCGCACCAGCCCGGTCGCCAGGCTGCCCGCCGTGGCTTCGTCGAACAGGTCCGTGCTGTACTCGACGCCCAGCGTCATCCCGGCGCGACCGGGCTCCTCCACGACCTCGAACGCCAGGTCGAACTTGGCGGTACCCGTGTCCACCGGTTCCTGCACCACCTGGCACGCGCCGAGCCGCAGTTCCAGGTCCGGCCGGACCTGGTGGCTCAGCATCACCTGGAAGAGCGGGTGCCGGGCCATCGACCGGGCCGGGTTCAGTATCTCGACGAGCCGTTCGAACGGAACGTCCTGGTGGGCGTACGCGGCCAGGTCGGTCTCCCGGACGCGCGCCACCAGGGCGCGGAACGTCGGGTCGCCGCTGGTGTCGGTCCGCAGCACCAGCGTGTTGGCGAAGAAACCGACCACCTCGTCGACGGCGTCGTCGGTGCGCCCCGCGATCGGCGTGCCCATCGGGATGTCGGTACCGGCACCGAGCCGGGTCAGCAGGGCCCCCAGCGCCGCGTGCAGCACCATGAAGACACTCGCGTCGCAGCGCCGCGCCAGCGCCCGGACCGCCTGGTGCACCTCGGCCGGAACGGCGACCTGCACCGAGGCTCCGCGCAGGCTCGGCACCGCGCGGCGGGGGCGGTCGGTGGGCAGGGTCAGCTCCTCCGGCAGCCCCTCGAGCGCCTTGCGCCAGTACCCGATCTGACGGGCGAGCAGCGAATCCGGATCGTCGTCGTCGCGCAGCAGGGCGCGCTGCCAGACGGCGTGGTCGGCGTACTGCACCGGCAGCGGTGACCAGGCCGGCTCCCGGCCGTCCGCCCGGGCCGCGTAGGCCGTGGCGAGGTCGCGCAGCAGCGGCAGCGCGGACCATCCGTCCGCGGCGACGTGGTGCACCACCAGGACCAGGACGTGTTCGTCCGCGCCGAGCGCGAACAGTTCCGCCGCGAGGGGCGGTTCCGCGTCGATCCGGAACGGCCGTCGGGCGGCGGCGACCAGCAGCTCCGCCAGCCGGTCGTGGGCCGTGGCGGTGACCGGCAGCGCCGGTCGTGCCGCCGCGTCGGGCAGGATGACCTGCCGTGGGCTACCCGCCTCGTCCGCCAGCACCGTACGCAGCGCCTCGTGCCGGTCGGTCAGGTCGCCCAGCGCCGCGCGGAGCGCCGCGACGTCCAGGTCACCGGTGATCCGGGCGGCGAAGGCCATGTTGTACGCGGGATTCGGATTGTCGAGGCGGTACAGGAACCACATCCGGGCCTGCGCGTACGACGGCGGCAACGGGTCGGGCCGGACCCCCGCCCGCAGCACCGGCCGGGTCTCCCGCCCGTCGAGCCGGGTGGCCAACCCGGCGACGGTCGGATGGTCGAACACGGTACGCAGCGCCAGCTCCGCCCCGAACACGGTGCGGACCCGGCTGGCCAGGCGGGTGGCGAGCAGGGAGTGGCCGCCCAGCGCGAAGAAGTCGTCGTCGATGCCGACCGCGTCGACCTCGAGCACCTCGGCGAACAGCTCGCACAGCAGCTTCTCGGCGGGGGTGCGCGGCCGGCGTCCCGCGGCTGCCGGCAGCCGCTCGGGCGAGGGGAGCGCGGCCCGGTCGAGCTTCCCGCTCGGGGTCGTCGGCAGGGCGTCGAGCACCACCACCGCAGCGGGTACCAGGTGCGCGGGCAGCGTCGCGGCCAGGCGGTCCCGTACGGTGGCCGGATCCGGCGCGTCGCCGACGACGTAGCCGACGAGCCCCAGCTCCGGCCGGGCGACGACCGCTGCGGCGCGGATGCCGGGCAGTGCCACCAGGGCCGCCTCGACCTCGCCGGGCTCTACCCGGAAGCCGCGGATCTTGACCTGGGCGTCGGTACGGCCGAGATACTCGACCACCCCGTCGGCGGTGCGGCGGACGAGGTCGCCGGTGCGGTACATCCGGGTGCCGGGTGGCCCGAACGGGTCGGCGACGAACCGTTCGGCGGTCAACGCCGCGCGGTTCAGGTACCCCTCGGCGAGCTGCCGCCCCGCCAGGTACAGCTCCCCGGGCACACCGACCGGAAGCGGACGCAGCGCCGCGTCGAGCACGTACAGGGTCGTGTTCCACACCGGACGGCCGATGGGCACGGTGGCGGCGCCCGGCGGGCACGGCCAGGCGGTGACGTCCACGGCGGCCTCCGTCGGCCCGTACAGGTTGTGCAGCTCCACCGTCCCGCCGTACCGCGTGTGGAAGGCGTCGGTGAGGTCGGTGGGGAGTGCCTCGCCGCTGCAGAGCACCCGGACCAACCCGGTGCAGCCGGCCGCCTCCGGCTCGGCCAGGAAGGCCCGCAGCATCGACGGCACGAAGTGCACGGTGGTGACCCGTTCGTCCTGGACGAGGCGGGCCAGGTAGCGCGGGTCGCGGTGGCCACCCGCCCGGGCCACGACCAGCGTGGCGCCGGTGACGAGCGGCCAGAAGAACTCCCACACCGAGACGTCGAAGCTCGACGGCGTCTTCTGCAGGACCCGGTCGTCGCGGGTGAGTCCGTACTCGGCCTGGGTCCAGAGCAGCCGGTTGACGATCGCCCGGTGCGACACGACGACGCCCTTCGGGCGGCCGGTGGAGCCGGAGGTGTAGATGACGTACGCCGGGTCCTCCGGCCGCACCGTCGGCCGGGCGGCCGGGGCCGCGAGCAGGCCGACGTCGTCCAGGGCCAGCACCGCCGGCACCCCGGCCGGCAGTACGGCGCGGGTCGCCGTGTCGGTGAGCAGGGCGGCCGGGACGGCGTCGGCGACCATCAGGGCGATCCGGTCGGCCGGGTAGTCGGGGTCCAGCGGCAGGTAGGCGGCGCCGGCGTGCAACACCGCGACCAGCGCGATGACCAGGTCGGCCGAGCGGGGCACGGCCACACCCACCACCGTGCCGGGTCCGGCGCCCTGCGCGGTGAGCCAGGCGGCCACCCGCGCGGCACGCTCGTGCAGCTCGGCGTAGCTGAGGTGGACGCCGTCGGCGACCACGGCGGTGGCGTGTGGTGTCCGGGCGGCCTGCTCGGCCAGCAGCGCGGTCAGCGTCGTGTCGGGGACGGCCGTCGTCGCACCGGCCAACGGCTCGACCCCGGCCGGGTCGACCAGCTCGACCCGGCCCAGCGGCGTGGCCGGTGCCGTGGCGAACGCGGTCAGCGCCCGGACCAGACCGTCCGCAGCCTGCCGCACCTGCTGCTCCGTCAGCGTGTCCGGACGGTACCCCAGCTCCAGCCGCAGCTGCTCGCCCGGCAGCACCGTGAGGGCGAGCGGGTAGTGCACGCCCTCGTCGCCGGAGAAGCCGGCGAGGCGCAGGCCCGGGGCGAGATCGGCGAGGCGTTCCGGATCGAACGGGTAGTTCTCGACCACGACGAGCGTGTCGAACAGCTCCCGCCCGCCGGCGGCCCGTTGGATGTCGACCAGCCCGAGGTGCTGGTGACGGCCCAGGTCGGACTGCTGTTCCTGAAGGCGGCGCAGGGCCGCGGCGTACGGCTCGGCCGGCGGCAGCGTGACGCGCACCGGGACGGTGTTGACGAACGCGCCGATCATCGCCTCGGCGCCCGGCAGGTCGGCGGGCCGCCCGGACACCGTGGTGCCGAACACGACGTCGTCGCGGCCGAGCGTCCGGCCGAGGGCGAGTGCCCACGCCCCCTGGGCGACGGTGCCCAGGGTGAGCCCGTGCGACCGCGCCGTGGCGGTCAGCTGTGCCGTGGTTTCGGGGTCGAGCCGTACGACGACGCGACGCGGGCGCTCCGACACGTGGGTGTCCGCGCCGGGGGACACGAGGGTGGGCGTGTCGATCCAGGACAGTGCCGCCCGCCAGGCCGATTCGGCGGCGGGGCGGTCCTGCGCGGCGAGCCACTCGAGGTAGCGCCGGGGTGCCGGGGCGGGGGGCGGGGTCTCGCCGGCGTACCGGGCGAACAGCTCCCGGACCAGCAGCGGCTGCGACCACCCGTCCAGGATGATGTGGTGCGCGGTGAGGACGAACCGGTGCACGTCGTCGGCGAGCCGGATCAGGGTGAACCGCACCAGCGGCGGCCGTCCCAGGTCGACACGCCGATCCCGGGCCTGCTCGGCGAGCCGCTGCTCGGCGGCGTCCCGCTCCCCGGCGGGCAGCGCCCCCAGGTCGGCGTACTCCCACGGCACCGGGACGCGGCGGGCCACCAGCGCGGCTGCCCGGCCCTGCCGGTTGCGGCGGAACGCGCAGCGCAGCACGGGGTGCGCGTCGAGCAACGCCTGCGCGGCCCCGCGCAGCCGGTCGCGGTCCACCGGCCCGTGCAGGGTGAGGACCAGTCGGCCCACGTACACGTCCGGCCCGTCCCCGTCGAACTCGGCGCGGAAGAGCAGACCCTCCTGTAGCGGGGTCAGCGGAAGGATGTCGTCGAGCTCGGGACGGCCGGTCAAGAAAAGCTCCAATCGGTAACGAAGTCGTCGATCTCGTCCTGGCTCATCGCCATCAGGGAGACGTCCGAGGGGGTGAGGCCGCCGGCAGCCGGATCCGTGGCGTGCGTGGCGAGAGCGGCCAGGTAGGTCGCCCAGCGGTCCGCCAGGGCGTGCACGTCGCCCGGGTCGAGGGCGGCACCGGCCCAGGACCAGGTGGCGTGCAGGGTCGCGCCGCCCGGCCCCGGCTGGATCCAGGCGTCGATCTCCAGCGCGTGGGCGAGCGGCAGCGCGGGGTCGACGTGATGGAACAGCCCGTCGGCCACCGGCTCCCACGCCGCCTCACCGGTACCGCCGAGGCGGCCCAGGTAATTGAGGCAGACCGCGGGGGCGGGCAGCTGCGCCAGCGCCGGGACGGCCCCGGGGTTCAGGTGACGCAGCGCCCCGTACCCGAGTCCGCCGTCCGGCACGGCGCGCAGCTGTTCCTTGACGACCTTGAGCACCCGGCCGATCTCCGCGCCGCCGGCCCGAGCTGCCGGCAGGTCGACGGGCCCCGGGTCGAGCCGGACCGGGTACACGGCGGTGAACCAGCCGACGGTGCCGGCCAGGTCGGTGCCCGGGGCGATGCCCTCCTCCCGGCCGTGCCCCTCGAGCGCGACGGCGAGCGCCGTGGACGTCGTGCCGCCGCGCCGCGACTCGGCGACGGCGAGCACCAGGGCGGTCAGCAGCGCGTCGGCCGGATCGGCGCGGAAGGCCGCCGGTAGCCGGGTGAGCAGCGTCTCCGTGACGTCCGTGGAAACGGTGACGGCCCGGCGTCGCTGCGTCGCCGTGGTGTCCCTGACCGGGTCGAGCCGGCGGTCACCGAACGGTCCCGGGGCGGCCAGGGCGGTCGTCCACCGGGTCGCCTGACCCACCGTCGCGGGCCGACCGGCGTACTCGCGTAGCCGCGTGGACCAGGTCCGCGTCGAGGTGCCGGTCGGCGGGGGCGGGCTGCCCCGCCATGCCGCGTCCAGGTCGGCGCAGACGATCCGCCAGGACACGCCGTCCATCACGAGGTGGTGCACGACCAGCACCAGCTGCTCACGGGCGGGCAGCCAAACCGCCTGCACCATCACCCCGTCCGCGGGTCGCAGCCGCCGGGCGGCGGCCCGTGCCTCGTCGGCCGGGTCGCCGTCGCCCGTCCGCACCAGGTCGTCGGCGCGCACCGCACCGGGTGGCGCGGCCACGAGGTCCCAGCCGCCGCCCGCCGCGGTCACGAGCGTGGACCGCAGCGCCGGGTGCCGGTCGAGGACCTGCTGGAGGAGACCGGTCAGCCGTTCGACGGTCAGCCCGGCCGGAGTGCGCAGCGCCATGCCCTGGCTGTAGCTGTCGATCGGGGCGGGCCGGTCGGCGGTCGTGGCGAGTTCGCGCAGCCATCCCACGATGGGCGTCTCGCCGATGACACCGACGCCGTCGTCCACCGCTCGGAGCGTCGCGCCGGGGGCGGCTCGGGCGACGGCGGCGAGGGCGGCCGGTGTCTGGTGGCGGAACACGTCGCGCGGCTCGACCAGCCAGCCGGCCGCGCGCGCCCGGCTGACCACCTGCAACGAGACGATGCTGTCCCCGCCGAGTTCGAAGAAATTCGCGTCGGCGGCGACCCGGTCGTGGCCGAGCAGCGCCGCGAACAGGTCGCAGAACAGGGCCTCGACGGCGTCGGCGGGGGTCCGTCCGCTGTCGGCGGCGGGCAGGTGCGGGACCGGCAGCGCGGTCCGGTCGAGCTTGCGGTTGGCGGTCTGCGGAAGCCGGTCGAGGGGCATCCACAGCGACGGCACCATGTAGTCCGGCAGTGCCGAGGCGGCGTGGGCCCGCCAGCCGTCCGGGTCGACGGGGTGACCGGGCGCGGGCACCACGTAGGCGACCAGGCGGCGGGAACCCGGCAGGTCGTCGCGGGCCACCACGGCGGCCTCGGCGACGCCCGGGTGCCGGCTGAGGACGGCCTCGATCTCGCGGGGCTCGATCCGGAACCCGCGGATCTTCACCTGGTCGTCGGCGCGGCCGAGGCACTCGAGGTCACCGTCGACCCAGCGGGCCAGGTCGCCGGTGCGGTACATCCGGGTGCCGGGTGGCCCGAACGGGTCGGCGACGAACCGTTCGGCGGTCAGCGCCGGGCGGCGCAGGTACCCGCGGGCCAGGCCCGCGCCGGCCAGGTACAGCTCGCCGGAAACGCCAGGCGGCACCGGTTGCAGCCGGGCGTCGAGGACGTACGCGGTCATGCCGCCGATCGGCCGGCCGATCCGCGGCGTACCCGTGCCGGTGACCGGGGCGACGACGGCGTCGACGGTGCACTCGGTCGGCCCGTAGAAGTTCCAGGCCTGGAGTCCGGGCCGGGCACCGAGGTCGCGCCAGAGCGCGTCGGGCATGGCGTCGGCGCCCGGCCCGAGCAGCGCCGGCCGGTGGCGGTCCGGGGCGAACAGGCCGTGCTGGACGAGCTGCTGAAGGTGGGCCGGCGTCAGGTCCAGGTAGTCGATGCGTTCGTCGGCCACGTACGCGGTGACGGCCACCGGGTCGGGATAGGCGGCCTCGTCGAGGACGTGCAGTTCGTGCCCGCCCACCATCAGGACCACCGGGTCGAGGGCGGCGTCGAACGCGAACGACGCCACGTGGCCGACCCGGATCCGGCGACCGCCGACCGCCGCCACCTCGGGCGGGAAGAGCGTCGTGGTGTGGGCGGCGAACAGGTTCGCCAGGTTGGCGTGGCTCACCACGACGCCCTTGGGGCGACCGGTGGAACCGGAGGTGTAGATGACGTACGCCGCGCTGGCGGCCGCCGGTGGGTGTGGCTCCAGCGCGGTCCCGGGCGGCGCGTCGTCCTCGACGTACACCACGGGCCGGCCCGGTGGGTGCGGCAGGGTGGCCGCGAGCGCCCGGGTGGTGAGCAGGCAGACCGGCTCGGCGTCGGCGAGCATCGCCGCCAGCCGGTCCTGCGGGTACGCCGGGTCGAGCGGCAGGAAGGCGGCGCCCGCGTGGAGTGTGCCCAGCAGCGCGGGCACCATGTCGCGGCGCGGCAGCGCCAGCGCGACCACCCGGTCGGGCCCTGCGCCGTGCGCCGTCACCAGCCGCGCGATCCGGTCGACCGCGGTGGCGAGCGCGGCGTACGTCAGCCGCGACACCTCTCCGGTCGCGGTGCGTACGACCAGCGCGACGGCGTCCGGGGTACGGGCGGCCTGCCCGGCGAACGCCTCCGGCAGCGTCGGCGCTGCCGGAGCGGGCAGCGGCGGTGCTACCAGCGCCGCCCGCTCCGGTGGCGAGAGCACGTCGAGATCGCCCACCGGCCGGTCCGGCTCGGCGAGGGCGGCGGTGAGCAGCCGCACCAGCCGTGCCGTGAGCGCGTCGACGGTGTCCCGGTCGAACAGGTCGGCGTTGTACTCGGCGAACCCGCCGACGGCGCCCGGTGCCCCGGGGTCGAAGTCCTCGATGAACGTCAGGCTCAGGTCGAACGTGGCCGTCCGCGTGGCGACGACGTACGGGCGACTGGTCAGCCCCGGGACGGGCAGCTGCGACGCGGTGCCGCTCTGGTGCACCACCATCACCTGGAACAGGGGGTGACGGGCGGTGGACCGGGGCGGGTTGAGGATCTCGACGAGTCGCTCGAAGGGCAGGTCCTGGTGGTCGTAGGCGTCCAGGTTGGTCCGCCGGACCCGGCGGAGCAGTTCCTCGAAGGTCGGTGAGCCCGAGGTGTCCGTGCGGAGGACCAGCGTGTTGACGAAGAAGCCGACCAGCTCGTCGAGGGGTTCGACGCCGCGGCCGGCGACGGGCGTGCCGAGCGGGATGTCGTCGCCGACGCCGAGCCGGGTGAGCAGTGCCGCCACGGCGGCCTGGTACACCATGAAGGGGGTGACCCCCAGCCGGGCCGCCAGGTCGCGGACGGCCTGCGCCTGCCCGGCGTCGACGTCGAACCGGGTGAGCCCGCCGGCGTACGACGACTCGGCCGGCCGGGGCCGGTCGGTGGGCAGGCGCAGTTCGGCCGGGGCACCGTCGAGGGCGTGCCGCCAGTGGGCCGCCTGCCGGGCGGTGAGGCTGTCCGGATCGTCGGCGTCTCCGAGTGCCCGCCGTTGCCAGACGGCGTAGTCGGCGTACTGCACCGGCAGCGGGGGCCAGGCGGGTGCCGTGCCGGAGCGGCGGGCGGTGTAGGCGGTGGCGAGGTCACGGGCCAGTACCGGTAGCGACCGTCCGTCGCCCGCGATGTGGTGCAGCAACAGGAGCAGCACGTGGCGGTCCGATCCGAGCCGGAACAGCGTGGCGCGCAGGGGGGCTTCCCGGTCGAGCGCGAACACCCGGGCGACGGCGGCGGAGAGCTCGTCGTCGAGCGTCGCCGTGGTGACGTCCCGGACGGCCAGGCCCGGTCCGGTGGGCAGGACCACCGGGTACGGCATCCCGTCCCGCTCCGGGAAGACCGTGCGCAGGATCTCGTGCCGGGCGACGACGTCCCGTAACGCGGCGTCGAGCACGTCGGCGTCCAACGGGCCGTCGAGGGCCAGGCCGAGGGGGATGTGGTACGCCGCGCCGACGTCGTCGAGCCGGTGCAGCAGCCACAGCCGTTGCTGGGCGAACGACAGCGGCGCCGGGACGTCGTCACCACGCGGTACCAGCGGCGGCAGCGCGGAGGCGTGTGCCGCCGCTGGAGACGTCGCGGGTGCCGGGGTCAGCGTGCGGGCCAGGGCGGCGGGCGTGGGACCGTCGAACAGCGACCGCAGGGTGGGGCGCACACCGAGTTCGGCCTGCACCCGGGTGACCAGCCGGGCCGCCAGCATGGAGTGGCCGCCGAGTGCGAAGAAGTCGTCGTCGGGCCCGACGACGGGCACGTCGAGGACGGCCGCGAAGACCGCGCAGAGCCGGGCCTCCAGCGTCGAGGCGGGCGCCCGGCCGGCCCCGGCCGAATAGACGGGCGTGGGCAGGGTGCGGCGGTCGAGTTTGCCGTTGCCGGTCAGCGGCAGCCGGTCGAGCACGACGATCGCGGCGGGTACGAGATGCGCGGGCAGCGTGCGGGCCAGCTCCTGGCGTAGCTGCCGGGGGGACGGGTCCGTCCCGGTGACGTAGGCGACGAGGCGAACGTCGCCGGGCGTGTCCTCCCGGGGCACGACGGCGGCCTGCGCGACGGTGGGTTGGGCCCGCAGCAGCTGCTCTACCTCGCCCGGTTCCACGCGGAACCCGCGGATCTTGACCTGGTGGTCGACCCGGCCGAGGTACTCCAGCACGCCGCCCGCGGTCCAACGGGCCAGGTCGCCGGTGCGGTACATGCGGCTGCCCGCCGGACCGTACGGGTCGGCGACGAAGCGGGTGGCGGTGAGGGCGGGCCGGTCGTGGTATCCGCGGGCGAGTCCGTCGCCGGCCACGTACAGCTCACCGGCCGCGCCCGGCGGGACCGGGTGCAGCCGCTCGTCGAGCAGCCGGACGGCGGTGTTGTGCACCGGCCCTCCGATGGGCACCACCGGACCGGAGTGTTCCGGGGTGCACGTCCACAGGGTGGCGTCCACGGTGGTCTCGGTCGGGCCGTACGAGTTGAACATGCGGCACGTCGTGGCCCAGCGCCGCATCAGCTCGGGCGGGCACGCCTCGCCGGCCACGACGAGCGTGACCCCGGCCGGAAGCGCATGCTCGTCCGGCAGGGAGGCGAGCACGCCCGGCGGCAGGGTCAGGTGGGTGACGCCGTGCCGGGCGCAGAAGTCGGCCAGCGGGGGGCCGAGCCGCTGCTCCGCCGGGACGACGACCAGCGTGGCGCCGGTGAGCAGTCCCATCGTCCACTCCCACACGGACGTGTCGAAGCTCATCGACGCGAACTGCAGGACCCGGTGTCCGGGCCCGACGCCCAGCTCGTCGGTCATGGTGGAGACGAGGCTCGGGATGCCCTCGTGGGTCACCACGACGCCCTTCGGGCGGCCGGTGGAGCCGGAGGTGTAGATGACGTAGGCGGCGTGCCCCGGTACGGCCGGGCAGGGTTCCGGCACGGACCCGACCGGGGTGTCCCGGTCGATCAGGAACATCGGCGGCGCGCCGTCGGGCAACGCCGGCACGGTGGCGGAGTCGGTCACCAGCAGCGCGGGACGGGCGTCGTCGAACATCAGCGCGATCCGGTCCCGCGGGTACTCCGGATCGACGGGCAGGTACGCCCCGCCGGTCTTCAGCACGGCCAGCGCGCAGACCAGGAACTCGCCGGAGCGGGGGAGCGCGACAGCCACCAGGGTCTCGGGTCCGGCGCCCCGGGCGGCGAGCGCGCCCGCCAGGAGGTCCGAGCGCTCGTCCAACTCGGCATAGCTGAGCGCGCGTCGCGTCCCGCCGGCCCCGGCCACCGGCTCGCTGCTCTCCCAGACCAGTGCCTCGGCGTCGGGTACGCGCCGGGCCTGCGCGCGGAACAGCTCCGCGATGGTGGCCCGGTCCAGCGGTCGCGTGTCGCTGCCCCAGCCGGTGAGCACGAGTTCCCGCTCGCCCGGAGCCAGCAGTGCCAGATCACCGAGCGCAGTGTCCGGGTTGGTCAGCGCGGCGTCGAGCATCCGCGTGTAGCGGTCGACGAGGCCCTCGACGGTGGCGGTGTCGTACCGGTCGGCGCGGTAGGTGACGTCCAGGCCCAGCGTGCCGTCGGCCCCCAGCACCGCGGCGACCGCCAGGTCGAAAGCGGCAGCCCCGTTGTCCACGGGGCGTTCCACCACGGTGACGCCGGGCAGGTCGAGGGCCGCCCACACGTCACTGCGTACCGAGAACAGCACGTCGAACCAGACGTGGTGCCCGGCGCTGCGGTCCGGGCGCAGCTCCTGCACCAGGGTGTCGAACGGCACCCGCTGGTGCGCGTACGCGGCGAGGCACTCCTCGCGGACGTGCCGCAGGAAGGCGCGGAACGTCGTCGCCGGCGTCGCCCGGGTGCGCAGGGCGAGGGTGTTGCCGAAGTTGCCGATCATGCGGTCGGCGCCCGGGTCGGTGCGGGTCACGACGGGGGAGCCGACGATGAGGTCCGGCACGCCGCCGACGCGGTGCAGCAGGCCGGTGAAGCCGGCGAGCAGCGCCATGAACGGGGTGACGCCCTCGGCGCGGCACACCGCGTGCAGCCGCTCGCGGAGCGCGGTCGGCAGGTGTCGGCCGAGCCGGCCGCCGACCGCTGGCCCGTCGGTGCGCGGACGGTCGGTGGGCAGCGGCACCGGGGCCGGCGGGTCGGCGAGGCGGTCGCGCCAGTGGTCCAGGTCCGCCGTGGTCCACGGCGGACTGCGGTGTTCGGCGGCGGCCAGGTCCGCGTACTGCGCCGGCAGGTCGGGTAGCTCCCGTCCCGCGTACGCCGCGCCGAGGTCGTGCAGCAGGACCTGCCAGCTGCCGTCGTCCCAGGCGATGTGGTGCGCGACGAGCAGCAGGACGTGCTCGTCTGCGGCGAGCCGGACGATCTCGAACCGGACCGGCAGCTCGGTCGTCAGGTCAAACGGGCGTTCGGCGAGCCGTGCGGCGGCCCGGTCGACGGCGGCCTCCCGCTCGGCGGGTGGCAGCGCGGTCAGGTCGGTGGTGCGCAGCCACAGCCCGTCCGCCGGAGCGGTGACCTGGCGCGGCTCGCCCTCCTCGTCGACCTGGTACACGGAGCGCAGCACGTCGTGCCGCTGTACGACGCGGCGCAGCGCCCGGTCGAGCTCCGCCGCCGACAACGGGCCGGACATCCGTGCGCCGACGCAGACGTGGTAGGCGGTCTCCTCGGGCCGGAGCTGGTGCAGCAGCCACATGCGACGTTGGGCCGCGGAGAGTGGTGCGGGCCCGGTGACGCGCGGGACGGCGGACGGTTCGTCCGGCCGTCGGGCGATGCCCCGTTCCGCGAGTCGCCGGCGGACGAGTTCCCGCCGCCGGGCCGCCAGGTCGGCACTGCCGTCGCCGTCCAGATTAAACAAGATTCCGTCACCTCCGAAGCCGAATCGCTCGGAGGGCACCCTAACTTAGGTTAGCCTAATCAAGCCATAGCGATGCGGGGAGGTGACGCTTGCGCGTCCGTGAGTTCGGATTGGACCTGAGTCCCCTGTGGGGCGGGTCGCGGTTGGTCTGGGTGCTCGCCGCCCGGCTGCTGGCGCTGCTCGGCATCGGACTCACGTCCGTCGCCGTGGTCGTGCAGGTCTACGCCCTGACCGGATCGTCGTTCCAGGTGGCGGCGGTCAGCCTGGCCCTGGGTGCCGGCCTGCTGGTGGGCCTGCTCGCCGGTGGGGTGCTCGCCGACGGCCGGGAGCGCCGGTCGCTGATCCTGCTCGGCAGCGGCTGGGCCGTCGTGACGTTCGGCGCGCTGGCGGTCAACGCGGCCGCCGACCGCCCGCGGGTGTGGCTCATCTACCTGCTCGGCGCGCTGTTCGGCGTCACCGAGGGCATCGCCGAGAGCGCCCTGACCGCCGTGGTGCCCAGTCTCGTACCCACTGACCAGTTGCCGGCGACGGGCGCACTGGTCACCGTCACGACCACCGTCGGTGCCATCGCCGGTCCACTGCTGGGTGGTCTGCTCCTCGCCGGCCCGGGTCTGGCCACCACGTACGCGCTGGCGGCGCTCGGCGCGGCCGGCGCGGTCCCACTGCTCGCCCGGCTCGGCGCGCTGCCACCGGAAGCGCCCGGCGAGGCGGGGGCGCCGCCGGAGAAGGCCGGTGCCGCCACCTGGTGGCCCGCGCTGCGGGAGGGGCTCGCGTTCGTCCGGCGCAGCCGCATCGTCGCCGCGGTCCTCGTGGTCGATCTCTGCGGTGCGCTGTTCGCCACCCCGACCGCGCTGTTTCCCCAGTTCGCGGAACGTGTCTTCGCGGCGGGGCCAGGTGTGGTGGGCGTGCTCAGCGCCGCACCGGCAGCCGGGGCGGCGCTGGCCTCGGTGCTGTCCGGCTGGACGGCCCGGCTGCGCCGGCCCGGCCGCGTGCTGCTCGGGGTGGTCGGTGTCTACGGGCTGGTGACGATCGGGTTCGGGGCCAGTCCGGTGCTCGGTCTGGCCCTCGTCTTCCTGGCGGTGGGCGGTGCCGTGGACACCGTCTCGGAGATCCTGCGCCGCACGTTGCTCATGCAGCACACCGCCGCGCACCTGCAGGGCCGGGTCGGCAGTCTATGGTTGGCGCAGGCGATGACCGCTCCCGCGCTCGGCGGCGTGCTCCTCGGGTTGGGAGCGGGGCTGCTGGGTCCCTCCGTGGCCGTCGCGGCGGGCGGGACGCTCTGCGTCATCGCCACCATCCTGGTCGGATGGCGCTTTCCGCAGTTGTGGCACCAGCGGCTCGACGGCACGGAAGAGGCCGATCGGGACACCGCAGCACCGCCATCCGAGGAAGTGGTGACCTCGACTGTCCAATCTAGTTAGGCGAGGCTATCCTATCTCGGTGACATCCGAGGTGACGAGCGTGGCGCCGTATCGACCGGCGCCTGCCGGCCGTTCGCACGCGTGGGCGACGCTGGCCTGTCTCGGCCTCCTGCTGCTGCTCTGCCTGCTGTCCGTGACGCTCGGCACCCGGTGGATCCCACCGGATCAGGTCTTCACGTTCCTGCTGCACCCGGACGGGTCCGAAGTGGCCGGCATCGTGCGCCAGATGCGGGTGCCACGAACGTTGTTCGGATTGCTGGCCGGAGCCGCGCTGGCGGTCGCCGGTGCCCTCATGCAGGGGCTCACCCGGAACCCGCTCGCCGATCCGGGAATTCTCGGTGTCACCGCCGGGGCGTCCGTCGGCATCGTCGTCATGACCACTGCGTTCAACGTCGTGTCGGTCTACAGCTACGTCTGGTTCGGCTTCGCCGGTGCGCTCGCCGCGACCGCGCTCGTGTACGGAATCGGCTCGGCCGGTCGCGGCGGCACCACACCCGCCAAGCTGGCCCTCGCCGGTGCCGCCGTCTCCGCGTTGCTGCAGTCGCTCGTCAACGCGGCGCTGCTCGTCGATGCCGCAGCTCTC
The DNA here is from genome assembly GCF_900091415.1 of Micromonospora inyonensis. NCBI lineage: Bacteria > Bacillati > Actinomycetota > Actinomycetes > Micromonosporales > Micromonosporaceae > Micromonospora > Micromonospora inyonensis. Next base: position 1,259,139 of record NZ_FMHU01000002.1, read on the forward strand.
GGTGACTTCCGGTTCTGGGCGGTGGGGGCGCTCACCGGCCAGCCCGCCGCGACGCTCGGACCCGTCCTGCCCTTCCTCGCGGCCGGCGCCGTGCTCGCCGCCACCACCGCGCCCGCGCTGAACACCCTGACGCTCGGCGAGGACATCGCCCGTGGCCTCGGGCAGCGCGTGGGGCTCGCCCGGCTGCGCGGTGCCGTCGCGGTGACCGTGCTCGCCGGTGCCGCCGTGGCGCTGTGCGGGCCCATCGCCTTCGTCGGCCTGCTCGTACCCCATGTCGTGCGCGCCTTCACCGGCCCGGACCACCGGTGGATCCTGTGGTACTCGGCGCTGCTCGGCCCGTGCCTGTTGCTCGCCGCCGACATCGGCGGCCGCCTGGTCGCCCGGCCCGACGAGCTACCCGTGGGGATCGTCGTCACGGCGCTGGGCGCGCCGTTCTTCGTCGCGTTGGTCCGCCGCAGCGGACTCCGGGAGTTGTGACCGTGTCCGTCGACGGAAAGGCGACGGCGCTCGTTCCGGGCGCCGTGATCCGGGTCCCCGGCACCCGGGCGTCCTGGTTCGTCCGGCCCCGCGCGGTGCTGGTGTGCCTGCTGCTCTCGGTGGCGGTCGCCGCGGCCTTCCTGCTCGACATCGCCGTCGGCGAGCTGGACCTTCCACTGTCCGACGTCGCGGCCGCCCTGCTGGCCGGCGGGGACGACGTGACCGCCCTGGTGGTGCACGACCTGCGGTTGCCCCGCGCACTGGTCGGCCTGCTCGTCGGCGCCGCGTTCGGCGTCTCCGGGGCCGTCTTCCAGTCACTCACGCGCAACCCGCTCGCCAGCCCCGACGTCATCGGCGTGACCGCCGGCGCCGGCACCGCCGCCACGGCCGGACTGCTGGTCGGCGCCGGCTCCGGGCTCGGCCTGCAGACGGTGGCGTTGCTCGGCGGGCTGGGGTCCGCCCTGCTGATCTACCTGCTCGCCTGGAACGGCGGCACCACCGGCTTCCGGATCGTGCTGGTCGGTGTCGGCGTCGCCGCCCTGTGCGGCAGCGTCACCACCTACCTGCTTCTGAAGGCCGGGGTCTACCAGGCGCAGCAGGCACTGATGTGGCTGACCGGCAGCCTGAACGCCCGGGGCTGGGAACATGTCGGCCCGCTCGTCGTCGGCCTGGCCGTCCTCGCGCCGGCCGTCGCGGTGCTCGCGCCGTGGCTGACCGGCCTGCAACTCGGCGACGCCCCCGCCCGGGCCCTCGGCCATCCCGTTCACCTGGCCCGGGCGGCCCTGCTGGCGGTGGCCGCCGCGCTCGTCTCCGTCGGCACCGCCGCCGCCGGGCCGGTGGCCTTCGTCGCCCTGATCAGTCCGCAGATCGCCGTACGGCTCGTCGGAGGACCCGGCCCCGCGCTGGTCTCGTCCGGCCTGGTGGGTTCCGTGGCGGTGCTCCTCGGCGACGTGATCGCCCGGGAGGCGCTGCCCGGCACCGAACTGCCGGTCGGCGTCGTGACGGGCGTGCTCGGCGCACCCGTGCTGCTGTGGCTGCTGGGCCGCGCGAACCGTTCCGGTGTAGGAGGCTGACGTGAACCGACCGACCCACGGACTCGCCGCAGAGGGACTCACGCTGGGATATCCCGGCCGCTGTGTGGTGGACGGGCTGGACGTCACCATCCCACCCGGCCGGGTGACCGCCATCGTCGGTGCCAACGCCTGCGGCAAGTCCACCCTGTTGCGGGGCCTGGCCAGGCTGCTGCGTCCGACCGCGGGCACCGTGCACCTCGACGGACGGTCGATCAACACGTTGCGGGGCAAGGAGTTGGCCCGGCTGCTCGGTGTGCTGCCGCAGAACCCGGCCGCACCGGACGGCATCACCGTGCTGGACCTGGTCCGCCGCGGTCGCAGCCCGCACCAGTCGTGGTGGCGGCAGTGGTCCGCCGAGGACGAGCGGGCCGTGGAGGACGCGCTGACCGCGACCGGCCTGCTCGCGGAGGCCCGGCGCAGCGTCGACGAGCTGTCCGGGGGCCAGCGCCAGCGGGCCTGGATCGCGATGGCGCTCGCCCAGGACACCGGCGTGCTGCTGCTGGACGAGCCCACCAACCACCTCGACCTCGCCCACCAGATCGAGATCCTCGACCTCATCGCCGACCTCAACCGGACGCAGGGCCGCACCGTCGTGCTCGTCCTGCACGACCTGAACCATGCCGCGCGCTACGCCGACCACGTCATCGCCATGGTCGGTGGCGGAGTCGTCGCGGCCGGGTCGCCCGGTGAGGTGATCACGCGGCACCTCGTCGAGACCGTCTTCGGTCTCGCGTGCGTCGTCGTCGACGACCCGGTGAGCGGCGGGCCGCACGTCGTCCCCTACGGCCGCCACCACCGCGTCCCCGTGGCCCACTGACCCTGACGACCTGACGACGCCGCCGGGCAGGGTGCTCGGCGGCGCCTGCTGAAAGGAAACATCCACCATGTCATTGATCGGCTCCCCCGTCCGGGGCGTGGGGCGGTTGCTCGCCGTGGGCGCCGCCGTCGCCATGACGGTTCTGCTGGGCGCCTGCGGCGCCGACACCCCGGCCCCGGGCGACGCGTCGTCCGCGGGTGCCGAGGGGCCGTGGAGCTTCACCGACGACCGGGGTACGAAGATCGACCTGCCGAAGCGTCCGACGCGGATCGTGGCGCAGTCCCACCCGGCCGCCGCCCTGTACGACTTCGGCATCAAGCCGGTCGGCGTGTTCGGACCGCAGAAGACCGCCGACGGGAAGCCCAGCCCTCAGATCGGCAATCTGGACCTCACCGGCGTCGAGTCGGTCGGCACCGCCTTCGGCGAGTTCCAGCTGGAGAAGCTGATCGCGCTCAAGCCCGACCTGATCGTCACCGTCGCCTACGGCCCGATGATCTGGTACATCCCCGACGAGGTCCGGGCGAAGGTGGAGAAGATCGCCCCGATCGCCGTCATCCAGTTGATGGGCGTGGCCGTCCCCGACGCGGTCAAGCGCTTCGGTGACCTCTCGGCAGCCCTGGGCGCTGATCCGGACAGCCCGGCGATCCGGCAGGCCCGGACCGACTTCGAAACCGCGGCCAACGCCCTCAAGGCCGCGGTGGCGGCGAAGCCCGGGCTGTCGGTGGCGGTTGTCTCGGGCACCAAGGAGAACTTCTTCGTCGCGGACCCGGAGTTCCACGGCGATGTGAAGTACCTGCAGCAGCTCGGCCTGCAGATCGTCAAGCCGGGGAAGCCCGAGGCCGGGTTCGAGTCGCTCAGCTGGGAGGAGGCCGGCCGCTACAAGGCCGACCTCGTCCTCGAGGACGCGCGCCCCGAGGGCGGCCTGGACTCGACGCAGATGGCGACGTACCCCGCCTGGCAGAACAGCCCCGCCGTCAAGGCGAACCAGGTCGTCGACTGGCAGACCGAGACGCCGTTCACGTACCAGCGGTTCACCAAGGTCCTCACCGACACCGCGGCCGCGGTCACGAAGGCGGACGCCGCCGTCGTGCCGTGACGCCCGACCGCGCCCCGCCGACGTCGGCGGGGCGCGGAAGGCCCTGCGAGAGGAAGCGATCCATGGCGCTGCGCGACGATTCGACGCGCTGGTTCCGCCGGTACGTGCACAAGCCGGAGGCGACGGGGCGACTGGTGTGTTTCACTCCCGCCGGCAGCATGCCGTCGTTCTACCTCGACTGGGCGCGGACCGCGCCGCCGAGCGTGGAGGTACTCGTCGTCACGCTGCCCGGTCGCGAAGAGCGCAGCGCCGAGCCGCCGGTGACCGATCTGGGATCCCTGGCCGACGCTGTCGCGCAGGCGCTCGGTGGGCTGGGCGACCGGCCGACCGTCCTGTTCGGACACAGCATGGGCGCCGCGGTGGCGTACGAGGTCAGCCGGCGGTACGAAGCGTCGGGTGGTGCACTGGCCGGGCTGGTCGTGTCGGCATGCGCCAGCCCGGCCCGGCAGCCGGACTCGCGGCCGGGCCTGACCGCCTACGACGACGACCAGTTGGCGACGTACCTGCGCACCCTCGGCGGCACCTCGAACCAGGTGTTCGACGACCCGGAGGTACGCCAGTTCGTCCTCGACACCTTCCGCGCCGACCTGGCCGTCCTGGAGCCGTACCGGCCGGACGCGACACGGGCCCGCCTGCGTACCCCGGTTCAGGTGTTCCGTGGCGACCAGGATCCGGCGACGCCGGCCGACGACGCCGCCCGCTGGGCCGAGGTGACCGACCGGTTCGCCGGGGTGCGGTCCTTCCCCGGGGGCCACTTCTACCTGCTCGACCAGCGGTCCGCCGTACTGCACGCCGCCATCGAGCCGCTGCCCGGTGGTGTCGTGCCCTCGGCATCCATCCACGCACAGAGAGAGGGGTAGAACCGCATGGCAGAACGGCGCTCGGGGCCCGAGGCGGAGGACGTCGCGGACGTGGTGGGCGTGGGATTCGGCCCCGCGAACCTGGCGCTGGCCGTCGCCATCCACGAGCACAACGCCCGGCATCCGGACGCCGTCGCGGTCCGTGCGGCGTTCGTGGAGCGTCAATCGCAGTTCGGTTGGCATCCCGGCATGCTGCTCGAGGGCGCGACGATGCAGGTGTCCTTCCTGAAGGACCTCGTGACCATGCGCGACCCCGGCAGCCGGTTCACGTTCCTGCGCTACCTGCACGAGCACGGGCGACTGCCGGACTTCATCAACCAGAAGAGCTTCTTTCCCACCCGCATCGAGTTCCACGACTACCTGCGGTGGTGCGCCGCCGCGGTGGACGACATGGTCACCTACGGCGAGACGGCCGTCGCCATCCGGCCCGCGGCGTCCGGCACCGGACCGGTCGACCATCTCGACGTGGTGATGTCGTGCGCCGACGGGGGGCAGCGGGTGCTGCGCGCCCGTAACGTGGTGGTCAGCACCGGCCTGCGGCCACGGCTGCCCTCCGGCGTCACCGCAGGAGCACGGGTCTGGCACAACCGCGACCTGCTCTTCCGGGTGCGCGACCTGGACGTACGCCGGCATCGGCGGTTCACCGTCGTGGGGGCCGGCCAGTCCGCCGCCGAGACCGCCGAGTACCTGCACCGCACCTTCCCGGACGCCGAGGTGTGCGCGGTGTTCACCCGGTACGGGTACAGCCCCGCCGACGACAGTCCGTTCGCCAACCGCATCTTCGACCCGGCCGCCGTGGACGACTTCTACACCGCCCCGGAGGACGTCAAGCAGGCCCTGCTGGGTTACCACGGCAACACCAACTACTCCGTCGTGGACAGCGACCTGATCGAGCAGCTCTACCGGATCGTGTACCAGGAGAAGGTGGCCGGCGTCCAGCGGTTGCGCATCCTGAACACCACCGCCCTGGAGTCCGCCGACGAATCCGACGCCGGCGTACGGTGCGTGCTCCGGTCCCTGACCACGGGGGAGCGGTACCCGCTCGACTCCGACGCCGTGGTGCTGGCCACCGGCTACCATCCCGGGGATCCGCGCGAACTGCTGGGAGCGCTCGCCGACGAGTGCACCACCGACACGCTCGGGCGCCTGCGGATCGGCCGGGACCACCGGGTACTGACGTCCCGGTGGATCCGGGCCGGCCTGTACCTCCAGGGCGCCGGCACCGAGCACAGCCACGGACTGACAGCGTCGCTGCTGTCCACCCTCGCGGTGCGCTCCGGCGAGATCTGCGACTCGCTCGTCCAGCGGCGCGCCGAGCCGCAGCCCTCCACCGCCGGGATGGCCACCGCCGTCCAGCCCGGCTGAACCCACCCGCCCACGTCGAAGGAGTACCGATGGCCGCCACCAACCCGTTCGAGGACGACGACGCCCGCTACCTGGTGCTGGTGAACGCCGAGAACCAGCACTCCATCTGGCCGGCTTTCGCAGCCGTGCCGGCGGGCTGGTCCGTCGTGCACGGCGAGGACTCCCGCTCGGGCTGCCTCGAGTACGTGGAGACGCACTGGACCGACCTGCGCCCGGCCAGCCTGACCGCCCAGGGGTGAGCCGTGCCCCGCCGCCGCGTGAGGGCGGCGGGGCCGGGTCGGCCTGGGCGACGGCGCAGGGGCGTCAGGCTGTGCTGGCCGGCGCGACGGCAGCCGCCAACGCCCGCTTGTCGATCTTCCCGATGGCGGTCAGCGGCAGCTCGTCGACGACGACCAGCAGGTCCGGCAGCTTGAACGCCGCCACGCCGCGTTCCAGCAGGAAGGCGCGTACGTCCGCCAGCTCCGGCGCCGGAGCCCCGGCGGGCGGTCGCATCGCCACGCAGATCAGCTGCCCCTCGGCACCGTCCGACACGCCCACGGCGGCGCACCGGTCGATGAGCGGGTGGGCGTGCAGGTGGCTCTCGATCTCCTCGCCGGAGACGCTCTCCCCGTTGCGGTCGATGGTGTCCTTGACCCGGCCCTCGACGACGAGGTGGCCGGACGGCAGCGCACGGACCAGGTCACCGGTGGTGTAGTACCCGTCCGGCGTGAACGCCGTCGCGTTGACCTCGGGCGCCCGGTAGTACCCGCGCAGGGTGTACGGCCCGCGTACCAGCAGCTCGCCCACCTCGCCGGGGGCGACGTCGGCGCCGTCCGCGTCCACGACGCGCAGGTCGTCGTCCGGGCACATCGGCCGGCCCTGCGTGGTCGCCACGATCTCGTCGTCGTCCTCGCCACGGGTGTAGTTCAGCAGCCCCTCCGCCATCCCGAACACCTGTTGCACGCGGCAGCCGAGCGCACCGGGGATCTGCCGGGCCAGCTGTGCGGACAGTTTGGATCCGCCCGCCTGCAAAACCTCCAGTGTGGACAGGTCCGTCTGGTCCCACGCCGTGGTCTCGATCCAGAGCGGGATCAGCGGCGGAACCAGTGCCGTGTGGGTGACGCCCTCGGCTTCGATGAGCGGGAACGCGTCGTCGGGCGCGGGCGAGGGCGACAGCACGACCGTGCCGCCGACGGCGAGGGTGCCGAGCATTCCGGGGCAGGCGAGCGCGAAGTTGTGGGCGATCGGCAGGCAGGCGAGGTAAACCGTGTCGCGGTCCAGCTCGCACACCTCGGCGCTGGCCCGGGCGTTGTACCCGTAGTCGTTGTGGGTCCGCGGAATCAGCTTCGGCACGCCGGTCGTGCCGCCCGACACCAGCAGCAGGGCGATGTCGGCGGGATCCGGCTCGGCGAACTCCCGCGGCTCGGCGTCCACCGAGGCGAGCGCCGTGTACGGTCCGGGATCGCCGTCGACGAGAACGTGGCGCAGCTCGGGCGCCTGCGCGGTGACCTGGTCGGCCAGCTCCCGGTAGTCGAATCCGGCGACCTGGTCCGCGATGACGTAGGCCACCGCGCCGGAGAGCCGGGCGAGGTGACCGATCTCCGTGAGCCGGTGCGCGGGCAGCGTCAGCACCGCGATCGCGCCGATGCGGGCCAGGGCGAACAGCAGCGGCGGGAAGGCCCCGGTGTTGGGCAGCTGGACGAGCACCCGGTCGCCCGCGCGGATGCCGAGGTCGGCGAGGCCCGCCGCCATCCGGTCGGCCCGTTGGTCGAGCTGACGGTACGTCAGCCGCTGCTCGCCGGCGACGAGGGCCAGCCGGCGGCCGTGCGCTGCGGTCAAGTCCCGCAGCAGCCGGCCGAGGGTGCGGCCGTCCCAGTACCCGCGCTCGACGTAGCGCTCGCACAGGTCGCGGGGCCACGGCGTCAGGCCGGACGGTAGGGGGGCGACCAGGTCGTCCGGTACGCGCATCGCTGCTTCTCCTTCGCGGGCACGGCGGGTGCGGGGTCCGGATCGGACACCGTCGGGCAGTAGGTTAGGTTAACCTAACCGTCGATCAGCGACAGTCGGCAACGACCCTGCGCGCACTCACGAACGAAAGGTGGCCGGTGTCTACCCAGGACGACCTGCGGCGATTTGTTCCCGAGCTGCTCGGCAGCGACATCGCCCCGGACGACGACGACCACCTCATCGCGCTCGGCCTCGACTCGCTCAAGCTGATGCGCATCGCCGGCCTGCTCCGCCAGCGCGGCGTCCAGGTCAGCTTCGCCGACCTCATCGCCACCCCCACCCTCGGTGCCTGGACGGCACTGCTCGCCGCCGCGACGCCGTCCGGTGACCCCACCTCCGCCGGTGACGCGGGCGCGGCCACCGTCGCCGAGGGGGAGCCGTTCCCGCTCGCGCCGATGCAGCACGCGTACTGGGTCGGACGCGGGGCCGCCCAGCAGCTCGGCGCGGTCGCGGCGCACCTCTACACGGAGTTCGACGGTCACGACGTCGATCCCGCCCGGCTCGGTGCCGCTCTCGCCGCACTCGCCGAGCACCACCACATGCTGCGCGCCCGCATCCTGGACGACGGTCAGCAGGTCGTCGAACCCTGGCGGCACGGCACCGAGCTTCCGGTGCTCGACCTGCGCGAAGCGGCCCCCGACCAGGTCGCCACCGCCACCGCGGCCCTGCGCGAGCAGATGTCCCACCAGCTCCTGGCGGTGGAACAGGGCCGCATGCTGGACGTACGGGTGACCCTGCTGCCCGAGCGCCGTACCCGCGTCCACGTCGACATCGACATGGTAGCCGCCGACGCCCGCAGCTACCGGATGCTCCTCGCCGACCTGGTCCGGCTCTACGAGCACCCCGACCAACCCCTGCCGGCCCTCGACTACCAGTACGCGCAGTACCTCGCTCACCGGCGCACCGAACGGCCCCGCCCCGCCGACGTGCGGTGGTGGCAGAAGCGGATACCCGACCTGCCGGGCGCTCCCGAGCTTCCGACGCGGCCGGACGGCCGGCGTACCGACCCGCACCGGGTCGTCCGGCTGCACCGGTGGCTCGACCCCAAAACCCGCGCCGGCCTGGTACGCCAGGCGCGCCGCCACGCCGTCACCCCGGCCGTGGCCGTCGCCACGGTCTTCGCCGAGGTGCTCGGGGCGTGGAGCGGGGTGCCGCGCTTCCTGCTCAACGTCCCGATGTTCGACCGTCAGCCGGTCCACCCCGACGTCGAACGGCTCGTCGGCGACTTCACCAGCTCGGTGCTGCTGCCGGTGGACGTCTCCCGCTCCGTCGACTTCGTCGAGCGCGCCCAGGACGTGCAGCAATCGATGCACGACGCCGTCGCGCACTCCTCGTACCCGGGCCTGGACGTGCTGCGCGACCTCTCCCGCGAACACGGCACGCAGGTGCTCGCTCCCGTCGTGTTCACCAGCGCGTTGGACCTCGGCGAGCTGTTCGGGGCGGAGGTGGAACGGGTCCTCGGCGAGCCGGTCCACATCATCTCGCAGGGGCCGCAGGTCGTGCTGGACGCCCAGGTGACCGAGCTGCACGGCGGCCTGCTCGTCAACTGGGACGTCCGCGTCGACGCGCTGCCCGACGGCGTCGCCGACGAGATGTTCGCCGCGTTCGGTGACCTGCTCGGCCGCGTCGCGGACGGCACGGCCTGGGACGACCCGGTCGGAGACCTGCGCCCGGCTGGGTGCCGGTCCGTACGGGAACAGGTCAACGCCACCGCAGGCCCGTCGCCGCGGCAGCCGCTGCACCACGCCTTCTTCGCCCGTGCCGCCGACGAGCCGGACCGGCCGGCAGTCGTGACCGCAGCCGGCACCGCCCTCACCTACGGCCAGTTGGCCGACCGCGCCCTCCGCCTCGCCCGGACGCTCGCCGACCGCGGCGTCCGGACGGGTGACGCCGTGGCCATCCGGCTGCCCAAGGGCCCGGAGCAGGTCGTCGCCGTCCTGGGCGTGCTGGCGGCCGGCGCCCACTACGTCCCGGTCGGTGTGGAGCAGCCCGCGGAACGGGTCCGCCGGATCCGGGAGCGGGCCGGCACCACCGTCGTCGTCGCCGAGCACGCGACGGGCGACGACGAGATCGGCTACGCCCTGGCGGTCGCCACCGGGCACCCCGCCCCCGCCCCCGTTCTCGCCGATCCGGCCGACGTCGCGTACGTCCTGTTCACCTCGGGTTCCACCGGCGAGCCCAAGGGTGTCGAGGTGTCCCACCGGGCCGCCGCGAACACCGTCGACGACCTGGTCGAGCGGCTCGGCCTCGACGCCGACGACCGCACCCTCGCGCTGTCCGCGCTGGACTTCGACCTCTCGGTCTTCGACCTGTTCGCGCCGCTCTCCGTCGGCGGCGCCGTCGTCACGGTGGACGAGTCGACCCGCCGTGACGCCACCGCCTGGGCCGCCCTCGTGCGCGACCGCGCCGTGACGCTCCTCAACTGTGTGCCGAGCCTGCTCGACATGCTGCTGACCGCGGGCCGGGCCGAGCCGCTGGGGGACAGCCTGCGGGTGGTGCTGCTCGGCGGCGACTGGGTCGGCGTCGACCTGCCCGGCCGCCTGCGCTCCCAGGTGCCCGGCTGCCGGTTCCTCGGCCTGGGCGGCACGACCGAGACGGCCATCCACTCCACGATCCAGGAGGTCCACGACGGCGTGGTGCCGGCGGAGTGGGCGAGCGTCCCGTACGGCACGCCGCTGCGCAACGTCCGGTGCCGGGTGGTCGACCCGCAGGGCCGCGACTGCCCGGACTGGGTTCCCGGCGAACTCTGGATCGGTGGGGCGGGTGTCGCCGACGGGTACCGCGCCGACCCGGACCGTACCGCCGACCGGTTCGTCACCGTCGACGGCACGCGGTGGTACCGCACCGGCGACCGCGCCCGGTACTGGCCCGACGGCACCATCGAGTTCCTCGGTCGCGCCGACGACCAGGTGAAGATCCGGGGCTTCCGGATCGAACTGGGCGAGATCGAAGCCGCCCTCGGCGACCATCCCGGCGTCCGCCAGGCGGTCGCCCTCGTCCTGCGCGGGACAGGCGCGCCGCGGCTCGCCGCCGTCGCCGTCACCGCCGGTGTCACCGCCGAGGACCTCGCCGCGCATGCCGCCCTCCGCCTGCCGCCGCACATGCTGCCCGACCCCATCGTCGTCACGTCGGAGCTGCCGCTTACCGTGAACGGCAAGGTCGACCGCGCGGCGCTCACGGCCCTTGCCGAGGCCCGCCCGGTGGCCGAGCGGCACGCGGTCCCCGAGACGCCCCTGCAGAAGCTCGTCGCCCACGTCTGGGAGCAGGCCCTCCAGTCCGGCCCGGTCGGGCTGCACGACGACTACTTCCAGCTCGGCGGCGACTCCGTGCTCGCCACGGTGATCACCGCGCGCCTGCGCGCGGCCCTCGACACCGACGACGTCCGCATCCACGACGTGCTGGGTTCGCTCACCGTCGCCCGGCTCGCGGAGGCGCTGCTCCGCCGGGCCGCTGACCCGGCGATCCTGACCACCACGGCGGAGATCTACCTGGAGGTCGAGGCCCTCACCGAGGACCAGCTCGCGGCCGAGCTGGGGGAGAGCGACGACAGCGGCGTACCACGTAGCTGAACTCCTGTTCTCGCGGATGGCCACGTGGCCAGAGCGGGGCGAGCCGCTCACCGCCGAGCGGGTCCGCCGCCGGTCACCTTCCCGGCACCGGTCGATCCCAAGGCGGTGCCGGGCGGGGTCAGATGGCGCCATCGTGGTGCGAGGTTGTCGATCATGGCGTCGACGCCGACTCCTGCGCGTGTTCGACGACGCCGTTCTTGAATCCGGCGTCGACCCAGTTCGCGCGATCACGAACGTGTTGAACGCGTACGCTGCCGTGGTGCAGATCGACTTGGTTGCCCTGATCGTCGACGAGTACGACCCTGCGATCACGTTCTTCACCGACGTACTCGGCTTTGACCTCGTCGAGGACTCCCCATCGCTGACCGATGACGGGCGACCCAAGCGGTGGGTCGTCGTTCGGCCGCCGGGAGCCCAGACCGGGATTCTGCTCGCCCGCGCAGACGGAGAACTCCAGCGTGCCGCTGTCGGTAACCAGGCAGCCGGCCGGGTCGGGCTCTTCCTCCGTGTCGACGACTTCGACGCCGCTTACCTGCGCATGGCGCAGGCCGGTGTCACCTTCGTCCGGGAACCGCGGACCGAACCCTATGGCCGGGTCGCGGTTTTTCTCGACATCGCCGGCAACCGGTGGGACCTTCTCGGCGCCACCTGACGTCGCCGCGCCCGCCAGCCGGGGCGCCAGGGTCACACAATCTGTGCTGCCGGCTCGGCGGGGCGCGGGTCGAAGAAGCGGATGATGTCGTCGGCTGCGGTGGGGGACAGCATCATCGCCTGGACTCGTGCGGACATTTCGGCGATCGGGCGGATTCTGGTGAACATCGCCTCCTCGTACGTCCGGATCGCTGAGTCGGGGTCGGCGGGGTTGGCGACGAGTTCGGCGGCGAGTTCGGCAGCGTCGAGCATGGCCTGGTTGGCGCCCTCGCCGACCGGCGGCATGAGGTGCGCGGCATCACCGATGAGGGTGATGCCCGGTTGGTGGGCCCAGCGTGTACCGGTGGGCATGGCCTCGATCCTGCGTGGGCTCGGCGGGCTGTCGCCGGCCTCGATGAGTGCGGTGAGGCTGGGGTTCCAGCCGTCGAACATGTCCAGTAGGGCGCGCTTGCTGCGGTAGGTGTCTGTGTGGCGGTCGTCCGCGCGTAGGGAGATCCCGACTCGGATGCTGCCGTCGCCGAGCCGTTGTGCTGCCAGGATCTGGTTGACGCCGACGCACCAGAGGTTTCCGGGGCCGACCAGATCGGCGAGATCCGGATGGCGCCGGTCGGCGTCGCTGATGCTCAGCTCTACCAAAGTGGCCACGTAGGACAATCCTGCGTCGGTGAGCAGCGACCGGACGACCGAGCGTGCGCCGTCCGCGCCGACGAGGACGTCGCAGTCGGCGCTGTGGCCGCCATCGAACGTCAGTCGGAACCCTCCGTCGGGTCGTGGCGTCGCCGCGACGATCCGGTGCTGCCACGCGACCGCGTCGCCGGGGAGCGAATCGAGCAGGAGATCACGCAGTACGCTGCGGTCGATCTCGGGGCGTCCGGAGAACGAGCCGGGCTGTGGCTTGTGGTGCACGAGGGTGCGTCCGGCCGGGTCGAGGATGCGATGTTCCTCGCCTTCCGGCCGCGCCTCGGACCGGAATCGGCCGGCGAGACCTGCCGCGGCCAGGGCCTGTTGCCCGGACTCCGGGTGCAGGTCGAGCGATCCGCCCTGTGATCGCGCGGATCGGCTTGCCTCGCGTTCGTACACCATCGCGCCGATGCCGTGCAGGTGCAGGATTCGGGCCAGCGTCAGGCCGCCGAGGCCACCGCCGGCGATCGCAATTCGCATCAGCTTCTCCGTTACCGTACGCTGTATCTTATGGATACGCCGTACAGTAGCGCACCGCTGCCCGTCTGGGAACGGCCCGAGCCTCAGCCGCGGGCGGCGCCGGTGCCGCTGAGCCGCGCGAAGATCGCCGCCACAGCGATCCGGCTCGCCGACGCACACGGCCTCGACGGGCTGTCGGTGCGCAAGATCGCCAAAGAGCTCGGTGTCGGTCCGATGCGGCTCTACGACTACGTGATCAACAGATCCGAACTGCTCGATCTGATGGTCGATACTGTGTATGCCCAGATCGCCGAGGCCGGCCAGCGCTCCGAGTGGCGCGCCACGGTGCTGGCCCTCGCCCAGGCGACCCGCGAAGCCGCCCTTGACCATGAGTGGTTCGCCGACCTGATCGGCGGAAGGCCGCACTTGGGACCGCACGCCCTCGCCGTGGGTGAATCGACCGCGGCGGCGCTCAGTCAGGCCCCCGGTGTGCGTGGTATCGACGACCTTCAGCGGGCGTTGGGTGCCCTCGACGCGTTCGTCGTCGGGGCGCTCCGCAGGGAGATCACCGAGCGCCGCGCCGCCCGTTCGACCGGCACCGACGTGTCCGCCTGGCAGGCCGCCCTCGGGCCCTACCTGACACGCATGCTCGAAACGGGCCGCTACCCCACCGTCGCCCGGCTCGTCATCGACGGTGCCCACCTCAACGCCGAGGAAGCCTTCCACCACAACCTGACCACAATCCTGGACGGCATCACCAGCCACCCCCGCACGTGACCTACTGCTCGCAGGTCGGTACCGGCTCGACAACGGTACACATCGATCAAAAGCAGGGCCCTGGGTCCCGGCAATCCCGATACGCGCGCTGGCCCATTCCTGTGCCGGTCCTGCTGACATGGGAACGATCATGCAAGATTCCCATTGTGGAAAGTTTCCTCCCGGTTCGCTCGCATCCTGAGACGCCGGCTGCCCCTCACCATATTTACAGACTGAAATGGACTGATCGCACTCCGGAAGGGGTTCAACAGCGCGGACTGCCGGGCGTACGCATGGCCGAAGGTGAGGTGAGGATCTCCGGCCATCTGGGAGAGCGAGATGGCTGGACCGTGGATGACGGTCGATCTGGCGGCTGCGGCGTACATGAAGGCGGTGTCATGACCTCTGCAAACAACGGGTCGCCTATCGACGGCCCGATCCGGATCCTGCTCTGCGACTCGCAGCCGATGACCCGTATCGGTCTGAAGACTATCCTGTCCGAGTGCCCCGACATCCTTGTCGTGGGAGAGACAGCCAACGGCGAGCAGGCGGTGCGGGCGGCCCGGCGGCTCCAGCCCAACATCGTCCTTGCCGATGCCGACCTGACCGGCCTCGACGCGGTGACGCTGACCGAGCGGATCACCAGCGTGGACCTCCAGGGCGACACCGTCAGGCGGGCGGCTGTCGTATTGATGATTTCCAACATCGACGGTAACGTGTTCGAGGCATTGCGGGTAGGCGCGTCCGGCGTTCTCCTCAAGACGTGTGACGTGGACGAACTCATCTGGGCCGTGAAGGTTGTCCGGGAGGGCAACCGCTTCCTCGCACCGCAGATCATCGGCGACATCCTCGACCACATCTTCGGCTTCACCCTCACCCGCGCCGGCAACCTGGCGCTGGAAAGCCTGACCCTGCGCGAACGCGAGGTACTGGATCTCGTGTCGAAGGGCATGAGCAACCAGGAAATCGGGAAGCGGCTGCACATCGGCGAGCCGACGGTGAAATACCACGTGTCCCAGACGCTACGCAAACTCGACCTGCGCGACCGGGTCCAGGCGGTCGCGTTCGCGTACCGCAACGGGCTGGTCGATCGCGAGCTGCCCGGCTAGGCCACAGTCGACCGAGGTCTAGGGCGCGGCCGGACTTACGACGGGGGCGGGGCGCGGGCCGGCGCCGATAGCGTCGGAGGCCAGACAGGGCCACAGGGAGGTGACGTGCGCAACCGCAGCCGGGCGCGGCCGATCGTGCCTCTCACCGTATCGCGATCGCCGGCCGAGCCGGTCATAGCGGATGCCATTGGACTGGTCGCCGCTCAGCTGGCTGGCCTCGCCGCCGGGCTGCGGGCCGCCGACCGGGCCGATCCCCGTCACGAAGCGTTGTTGTGTCTGGTGGAGAGCGCCTGCCAAGCGGCCGGCGCGCTCGAGACCACCGCCGGCGACCGCACGGTCGACCTGTTGGAGGAGGCGCTCGCGGCGGCTCGCGCGGCGGTCACCGCGGCGTCCTTCGCCCTCGTCGCCCAGGGCCGCTACGGCCCGCCGCCGGGCTGAACCGGCCCGCGCCTCGATCCGGATCCGCGAGGAGGAACACCACCATGCCCCCCAACACCGCCGGTCCGGCTGCGGCGCGGACCCTGGACGCCCTGGCACAGTTGTGGTCCACCGCGCTGCGGAGCGAGGAAATCGGGCTCGACGACAACTTCTTCGCCCTCGGCGGCAGCTCCGTCCAGGCACTCGAGGTCGCGGCCCGCATCCGCGAGGACCTTGGCGTCGACGTCCCCGTCGACCTGCTGTTCTCGGTGCCGACCATCCGCGAGGCCGCCCATCTGGTCGAGTCGGCCGAGCCCGTCGAGAGCACCGGATCGAGCGCGGCCGCGCCGGCCGGGCCGCCGGTGGCCTCACCCGCCCAGGAGCGCATCTGGTTCGCCGAGCAATGGCAGCCCGGTACGGCGGCGTACCACATGCCGTGGGCGATCGACATCAGTGGCCCGCTCGACCGGGCGGCCCTGCTCGCCGCGATCGACGACCTCGTCGCACGGCACGCGATCCTCCGTACCGGCTTCGGCGAATCCCGGCCCGAACCCCGGGTCCTCGGCGGCCTCCGCGTTCCGGTACGCGAGCACGACCTACGGACCGTCCCGGAACAGTCGCGCCGCTCGGTCGCCGACAACCTCCTGCGCGACCTGGCTCGCCGCCCGTTCGACCTGTCCGGCCCGCTGCTGCGCGCCGACATGCTGGTCGTGGCCCCGGATTCCCACATCCTCCTGCTCACCCAGCACCATCTGACCGGCGACGGCTGGTCGACACGGCTCCTGGTCGCCGAACTCGCCCAGCGCTACGCCGACCACACGGCCGGCCGCGCGACGCCCCCGGCACCGGAGGATCCCTACGCCCGCTTCGCCGCCTGGCAGCAGCAGGCAGTCTGCGACGGCAGCTTCGATGCCGACGTGGCGTACTGGTCGGAGATGCTGTCGGGCGCGCCCGCCCAGCCCGTCACGGTGCCGGCTACGCGGTCCGGGCCGAGCGGTGGGCGCACCCGGGAGTTCGAACTCGACGCGAGCCGGATCCGGACGGCGAGCCGGGAGCTGGCCGCGACGCCGTTCACCTACCTGGCCGCCGTGACCGCGGCGCTGCTGCACGCACGCACCGGGCAACGCGACATCGTACTCGGGACGACCAGCGCGAACCGGGAACGGACTGAGGTGGCCGCGGTCATCGGCCCGGTCTTCAACCTGTTGCCGCTGCGGTTGCCGGTGCCGGTCGACGCGACCTTCGCGAGCCTGGTCGGCGCGGCGCAGCCGGTCGTCCTGGGGGCCTTCGCCCACCAGGACGCGCCGTTCGACCTGCTGGTGCGCCGCCTCGTGCCGGAACGGACGCTGAACGCGCCGCCGTTGTTCCGCGTGCTGGTCGAGTTCGCGCCGCACGTCGCCGACGCTGATCCGGCCGGCACGCACTGGCGGGCTGCCCTGGTGGACACCGGTGCCGCCAAGTACGACCTGGCGTTCACCATCACCGACGAGGGCGACCGATTCGGTGGGCGGCTCACCTACGACACCGGCCGCTACGGCGAATCCGACGCGGAGGAGATCCTGACGGGCTGGCTCGACCTGCTCGACCGGTACGCCGAGGACCCACGCCGTTTGCTGAGCACGCCGCGGACGGAACCCGCGACGCCGGCCGTCACCGCCGCGACGGCCGCCGACGAGCCGGTGGAAAGGCTGATCGCGGTGCTCTGGTCGGAGCTCCTCCACCGCGGCGTCGACAGCTTCGACCGGACCGACAGCTTCTTCGCGCTCGGCGGAACCTCGCTGGAGATCGTGCGCCTGATGGCCTGGCTACGCGCGGAGATGCGTGTCTCGATCAACCCGATCAGCCTGTACGAGAAGCCGACGGTCGCCGCGCTCGCCGCCGCCGTCACGGCCGCCGAGCCCGCGCCCGGCCACGCCCGTGACCTCGCCCGCGTCCTGCTGCGCCTGCGCGCGGCCGGGTCGGACCGGTGGCACCCCGTCGGGGAGCTGCCGTGATCTTCGAGCTGAACCACGCACAGCGGCGCAACCTCTACCAGACGCCGCCGGAGCGGGTCTACACCATCACGGTGTCGCTCGATATACCTGGTGGCCTGCCGGTACGCCAGGTCCGGAACGCGCTGGCCCAGCTGGCGGACGTGCACGAGGCGCTGCGGTCCCGGCTGATCGACCCGGGTGGTCACCCTCGGCACGAGGTCACCGCTGCCGCCCGGTGTGAGATCGCCGTGTGCCTGATCCGCCGGATGGACGAGATCCCCGACATCACGGTCACCGATCCGGTGCCGGTCGACCCGACCGAGCACGCCGCCCGCGCCACGCTGTACACCCGGCACGGCCTGGTCCGTCACGTCATGCTGACCGTGTCGCACCTGTTCGCCGACGGGATGAGCCAGGGCGTCCTGCACCGGGACCTGTCGGCGCTGCTGCGTGGCGAGCCGATCGTCGGGGCCGATCGGCGCCGCCAGGTCAGCGACTACGCCGACGACCGTCTCGGCGACGTCACCCGGCGGAACACCGAGTACTGGCAGGCCGTCCTCGCCGACGCGCCCCGGGCCTGCACCTTCAGCGGTGCCGTACGCGGCGCGGAGGAACTGCTGCGAGTCAGTCGGCGCACCGACCGGCGGATACGGGGCGAGGTCGGCGAGGCCTCCCGCGAACTCGGCGTGTCGCCGTTCGCGGTCTGGGCCGCCGCCCTCAGCGCCCTCGTCGGTGTCTACACCGGGCAGCACCGGCAGGTGTTCCGCTCGGTGTCGGCCAACCGGTTCGACGACGCCGACGCGGCCGCCGTGGCCAACCTCGCCCAGCCCGTGTACATCCTGGTCGACGGCGAGCCCGGCGACACCCTGCGGCGGCGGGCCGAGCGCGTGCTGGAGGCCAGCCTGGCCGCCCACACGCACGGCGTGTTCGACTCCGTTGCCCTACTGGAGTGGCTCAACGAGCGGGAACGGCGCCGTGGCGCGGTCTTCCGGCCGGCGTTCGACCTCAACTTCCTGGTGCACGACGACGGTCTGCTGCCACCGGTCGGCGACGACGTCCAGCGCTGCCGGGTGACTCCCGGGCGGGCCACCGCCGACCTGGCCGTGCAGGTCCAGCCCGGACCGACCACCCACGTCCGGGTCACCGCCGGGGAACCGGTCTGGGCCGGGCGTGGTCCCGGCGACATCGCGGCCGACCTGTTCGAGACGCTGCGGGCGTTCGGCGACGACCCCGACCGGGTCCCCGACGACCTGCCGATCAGTCCGCTCGTCACGGCGGCCAGACTGATCACCGGCCACCGCAGCGGCGTGGCCATCGACCCGGAGGCCCAACTCGCTCTGCTCACCAGCGTCGCCGGGGTGCGTGCGGCGGACTGGACCACCGCCGACGGCCGGGACGGGCTGCGTGTGCTGGCCCGAGTCGCCGCCGAGGCATGCCCCGACGAACTGATGCGTGCCTACACCGAACGGCAACCGTGGGTGAGCGGTGCCGTGGTACCCGACGGGATCGTCGTCTACGACGCCGCGAAAGGAACGATGCGATGACCGGCAAGCCCGCCGTCCTGGGCGGAACACCCCTGCTGTCCACGCCACTGCCGATGACCCGCCCGACGCTGGTCGACCAACCCGGGACCATGGAACGCATCCGTGCGATCCTCGCCAGCGGGATGCTGACCGATGGGCCCACCGTCGCCGAGTTCGAACACCAGGCCGCCCGGTACCTGGGGGTCGAGGATGTGGTCGCGGTCAACAGCTGCACCAGCGGCCTGATGCTGGTGCTGCGCTGCCTCGGCCGTACCGGCGACGTGCTGCTGCCCAGCTTCACGTTCATGGCCAGCGGACACGCCGTGATGTGGAACGGCCTGCGACCGCGCTTCGCCGACGTGGCTCCCGACACCTTCACGCTCGACCCTCGGGCGGCCCGTGCCGGCGACCCGGTCGCCATTCTCGGTGTCCACACCTTCGGTATGCCGGCCGACGCCGACGAGCTGGCGAAGGTCGCCGCCGCCCGAGGCGCCGAGCTGATCCTCGACGCGGCCCACGGGTTCGGTGGCCGCTATCCGGACGGGACCCGTGTCGGCAGCAAGGGGCTGGCCGAGGTGTTCAGCCTCAGCCCGACCAAGCCGCTGACGACCGCCGAGGGCGGCCTTGTCGCGACCGATGACCGCTCCCTGGCGGCCGAACTGCGGCACGCGCGCAACTATGGTAATCCCGGCGACTACGACAGTCGTCTCGTCGGGCTCAACGCGCGGATGACCGAGATCT
Organism: Micromonospora inyonensis; assembly: GCF_900091415.1. Lineage (NCBI taxonomy): Bacteria > Bacillati > Actinomycetota > Actinomycetes > Micromonosporales > Micromonosporaceae > Micromonospora > Micromonospora inyonensis. Next base: position 1,278,692 of record NZ_FMHU01000002.1, read on the forward strand.
CGGCGGCGATGGGGCTGTGCGCCCTACCGGCGCTGGACGCCACCCTCGACCGCCGACGTGCGCTGGCCGGCCGTTACGTCGACGGCCTGGCCGGGCTGCCGCTGGGCGTCCAGCGCGTCCCTGACGGTTGTACCCCGGTCTACAAGGACTTCACGATCCTGGTCGACCCTCGCCGGTTCGGCATCGACCGCGACCGGCTCGCCCAGACGCTGGCCGCCGAAGGGATCAGCACCCGGTCCTACTTCGACCCGCCGCTGCACCGGCAGACCGCGTACGCCAGCTGCGAGCCGGTCGACCTGCCGGTGACGGACGCGATCGCGGGTCAGTGCCTGACCCTTCCGCTCTACTCACACATGCCGGAGTCGGCGGTGGATATGGTGATCGAGGCGATCATTCGCGCCTACGACCACCGTGAGGAGCTGGCATGAACTACGTGGCGCAGTTGCGGGCACTGGTCGGGACGCGCCCACTCATCCTGCCCGGCACCTCTGTGCTCGTCCTCGACGACGTTGGCCGGGTGTTGCTCGTCGAGCGGACGGGCATCGCCGGCTGGGGCCTGCCGGGCGGGTTCCTGGAGCCGGGGGAGTCCTTCGAGGACGCCGGCCGGCGCGAGGTGCTGGAGGAGACCGGCCTGGAGATCGGCGCGTTGACGCTGCTCGGCGTCTTCTCCGGACCCGGGTACTACTTCCGGTACCCCAACGGGGACGAGGTGCACAACGTGACGGCGGCCTACACCGCACCCGTGCGGTCAGGCACACTCGCCGTCGACGGCACCGAACTGCGCGGCGGCCGATTCTTCGCCGTCGACGAGCTGCCGGATGACGTCATCGGCCCGGAGAATCCGATCGTCGTCGCCTACGCCGAGCAGCTCACCGCCGCAGGTCCTCGTTGAACTCTTCCTGACCGTGGCGGAGGTGCCCGGCACTCCGCAACTCATCGCCGCGCGCGGCGCCGGGCGGCGCGTCATCGCCGGGCCGGGCGTCGTGCGGCTCGTGTCCCGGTGGCCGGGCGTACCCGGTGGGGGAGGTGCCACGCCAGAGCGCGACGGCGCAGGCGAGGGTGACCACGGCGGTGGCCGCGAGCAGCGCGCGGTAGTCGAACACGGTGATGAGCGTGGCGCCGAGTGCGATCGACACCGTGTTGGGGATCAGGATGAACATGTTGGACGCCGAGTTCACCCGGCCCTGCATCCGGGTCGGCGTGTGGACCTGCATCGCGGTGGTGAAGCCCACCACGAACCACACCATGGCCGCGCCGTTGAGAACCGAGGCGGCCACGACCACCTGAAGCGACGGAGTGACCAACGCGAGGTTGCCGACGCCGAACGCGGCCAGCGCGAGGGCGATGAGGCGGCCGTCGCCGATCCGCCGGCTCAACCACCCGGCCGTCAGGCCGCTCAGGACGGCCCCGACGCCCTGGATGCTCGTGATCACCCCGAAGAACGACGGCGAGCGGTGCAGCCCCGTTTCGATGACGGCGAAGATGACGGTCTCGAAGAAGCCCAGTACCGCCCAGGCCGCCGCGGCCGCGAGCGTGACCCGCAGCAGCAGCGGCACCGACCGGATGTGCTGGAAGCCGGCCAGGACGTCCCGCCGGAACGGGACGCGGGGCTCCGGCTCGGTCTCGGTGACGCGGATCGAGCCGAGGATCGCCGCCGCGACGACGAACAGCGCGGCGACGAACAGGGCCAGCGCCGTGCCGCCGAAGGCCGCGTAGAGCGCGGCGCCGATCAGCGGGGACAGGACACGGATGCCCTGGCTGGCCGTTTGTAGTGCGGCGTTGGCCGAAGCCAGGTCCTCGTCGGACACCAGTTCCTTGAGCATCGCCGAGCGGGCCGCCACGATGAACAGCGCCGAGCAGCCGTACAGGACCGCCACGGTGTAGAGGATCCACAGCTGGTCCGTGCCGCGCACCAGCAGCAGGCTCAGTACGACCAGACCGGTCAGCAGGTTGGTCAGGACGAGCAGCGGCCGGCGGCGTACCCGGTCCACGATGCTCCCGGCCGCCGGGGCGAACAGCACCGGGACCGTCAGCGCCAGGAACACGGCACCGGCCGCGCTGTTGCTACCGGTGAGGTCCTTGGCCCAGATGCCGAGGGACAGGTATAGGGCGGTGTCGGCGAGGTTGGAGACCGACTGGCCGATCAACAGCCGTCGGAAACGGGAAGACGCGAGAACCGTCGCCATCTGTGCCCCTGCCCATCTGTCGGCATCCCTTGATAAAGAAGGTTATCTAATTCGCGGTGGGTGCCGCCGACGTGCCGAGCCGAACCGGCGGTGGACGCCCCCGTCGACCGGCGGCCGGTCACCGCACCCGATCGCCGGGCACGGGGGCGGACCACCGCGTCACCACCGGGCGGCCACCCGCTGCGTCACAGCGCCGCGACCACCTCCGGCGGCCACCCGGCCGGTTCGGTGCCGTGCTGGCGCAGGAAGGCGTAGGCGAACCGCTCCAGGCCGAAGGCGACACAGCCGGTGACCATCTCCTCCCCACTCGCCGCGCCGATGGTGAACCGCGACGTGAAGAACGAATCGTGGTAGTTGAACGAGCCGCACGCGATCGTGCGCTCGGCGTCGACGTTGAGTTGCAGCTCGTACTTCGATTCCGACAGGCTCTGCAGCGTCATCTTGGCCGCGAAGTCGGCACCGACGAAGAACGGGTCGGTCGCCACAGCGCAGTGGCCGGCCAACGCGTGCCTGCCGAGGAACTCGCGTACCGTTTCCATCAGGTGTCGCCGGCGCTCGCGGACGCTGTCGCGGTCGCCGATGAAGACGATCTCGCGCATCGTGAAGTCCCAGAGGCGTTCCAAGCCGTCCTCGTAGCGTGACTCGTGGCGGAAAACCTTCGCCGCCGTGGTCACCACTGCCTGACCTGCCACCAGGGTCCGGCCCCGGAACTGGTGGTAGACGTGGAAGCAGGCTGCCGGCGGCAGGCAGAAGTCAGCCGGACCGGCGTGCTCCAGGACCCGGTCGGCGACGTCGCCGTGGCCGTGCCGCTCGGTGAAGCTCCGGTAGTTGTCGATGTCGCCGCGCAGCCGGGTCGTGAACATGAGCAGCTGCGGAAACGACTCGACGTAACCGCACCGGTCGATGACCTCGGTCGGGATCAGCGTCGGGTAGCGGATGCCGACCGCACCGACATCGCGGGCCATGGCGCGGAAGCCGGCGTCGAAATACTCGAGCAGGTCCAGTACCGGCCCGCTCACCGATGCCAGCCCCGGCGCGGTCGGGACCACGCTGTCCAGACCGGTCAGCCGTTCGACGACGCCGGTCGGGTAGCGGCCGCGGTCCGGCAGCCGCCACACCACCTTCTCCGGCACCTCGCGCCGGTGGGCGATGTCGTCGGCCACCAGGCGGAGTACCTTCGACGCGACGGCATCCGCCCGGGCCGGGTCCGTGACGGTGATCGTCACGCCGCTGATGTCCTCGGTACCACCCGCCGTGACCGGGGCGGCCTCGCGGACCCGGACGAGCCGGAAGTCCTTGATCTCCTCGGCGACGTAGAAGACGTGGCGGCGCAGGTCCTCGGCGTGCCAGGCGGCCAACGGCTGGGGGAACGTGACGGTGAACGTGCTCGGGGTGGTCATCGGACACCTCGCTGGACGGAGACCGCCTCGATGACGACCACAGCCTGGTCGCGTACGGTGCGGGCGCGGAAGAACGTGATGAGCGGGACCTCGACCGCGTAGCGGGCGCCGATCCGGTCGCGCAGTTGCGCCGCCTTGAGCGACTGACCGCCGACCTCGAAGAAGTCCACGGTCATGTCGTCGATCGGCGTGTGGAGCAGATCGCTCCAGAGAGCGGCGATCTCGGTCTCCAACGGCGAGGCCGCCGCACCTTCGCCACGATCGGCCAGGGCCTCGCAGGCGTGGCTGGCCAACGCGGCCCGGTCGATCCGGCCGTCGCCGCCGAGCGGGATCCGATCGAGCCTGCGATACGCCGAGATCTCCAGCCCTGCGGGCAGCACCGCGTCGACCTCGTCGGCCGGGTACGGCGGCTCCCCGACGACGTAGGCCACCAGCGCCGAGTCCTCGACGGCCACGACAGCGTCACCGACGCCGTCGAGCCCGGCCAGGACCGACGCCACCGCGGTCACGTCGACCGGGCGGCCGGCGATGGTCTCCGGGTCCAGCACGTCCAGCCGGCCGTCGGGCAACCAGCGGGCGTACCGGCCGGTCGGGCGCAGCCGCTCACCGTCGATCGGGCCGCTGACCGACGGCTCGCCGGCCACCTCGACCCCCCCGAAGTGCAGCACGCCGGTGACGCCGGGCGGAGTGATCCGCCCGTCCGCGCCGAGGACGTATGCCGTCATCCCGGGCAACGGCCGCCCGACCGGTACCCGGACCGACCAGCCGCCGTCGCCGCCCTCGCCGGCGCAGACGCCGCCGAAGGCGTGAAACTCGTGGACCACGACACTGTCCGGGGCCAGCTCCCGCCAGGCGTCCAGCACCCGCTCCGGGAAGGGGTCACCATGAATCACGATCGTCCCGGCGAGCTTCGCCGCGGCGTGCCGGTCGCCCGTCGCGGACAGCTCGGCCAGCTGGGCCGGAGCCAGTGGCAGGACCCCGAACGGCGCCTGCTGGCGCAGGTCGACGTCGGCCGGCAGGACGCGGACGTGCTCGCCCAGCACCAGCGGCAGGAACGCGTGGGCGAACCCGGCCGCCGACGCGGGCACAGCGGTCAGTGGCACGCCGCCACCGCAGGTGCGACCACCGTATTCCTCGGCAGCCCACGCCAGGTACGCCACGAGCGCCCGGTGTGACATCGGCTGCCCGTCGACCACGCACACCGCGGTGGCCGGGTCGACGGCGGGATCGGACAGGCTGCCGGTGGCGGCGGCGATGGCGGCCGCGTCCCGGTCGAGGGCGACCGTCGGACCGGTGCCGAAGCGGCCGGCGTCGGCCTCGGTCGTGACCGCGAGATCGATGCGGCCGAGCATGTCGCCGTCCACGGGCGGCGCGGCGTACGGCAGCGACGTGGCGCCGATCCGGCTGACGGCCAGCAGGGCCACCATCAGCTCCGCGCCCGGCGGAACGGCCACGGCCACCCTCGACCCGGGGCCTGCGCCCAACCGGCGCAGGTGCCGGGCCAGCCGCGTGACGCGCTCGTGCAGGTCCGCGTAGCTGAGCCCGGGACCGCCGTCCGACACGGCCGTCGCCTGCGGCGTACGCCCCGCCTGGAGCGCGACCACGTCGTGTAGACACAGATCCCCGCAGATCGGCTCACGCGAGCCGTTCCAGTCGTAGACGAGCCGGTCGTGCTCGACGGCGCCGAGCGGGGAGAAGCCCTCCTGGCTGTCGGTCGGGGTGGCCATGGCCCGCAGCACGGCGACGTAGTACCGGTGCATCGCCTCGCCCATCTCGTCGGAGACCCGGTCGGTGTAGTAGTCGACCCGCCACAGCATCTGGTTTGAGCGCGGGTTGCGCAGCACGCCCGCGTTGACGCTGAAGCTGTTCGGCTCGACCCGGTACTCGGCCTGGTTCTCGACCCGACCGTCCATGATCTCCACACCGGCGCCGAGCACGTCGCTCATCACGTGGAAGTGGTTGTACAGGAACGACGTGTCGAACAGCCGCGACCGCGTGCCGACGTCCCACTGCATGTGCGCGTAGGGGTAGCGCCGGTACGGCAGCATCTCCTGCTCCGCGGCGAACGTACGCTGGATCAGGTCCAGCCACGTGCCGCCGGACACGGTCACCATCACCGGCGGGATGTTCAGGAACATGCCCCGCACCTCGGTCGAGTCGACGTCCTCGGGGCGGCCGTGGGTGCTGACCCCCGCGACCACGTCGCGCTCTCCGGTGAGCAGGCTGAGCACCTTGAGGTACGCCGACAGCAGGACCGTCTTGAGCGGCACGCCGGCCTGGGCCGCCGCGGCGAGGACGGCCTCGCACAGCTCCGGCGGGATGAGGGTGTCGGTCGACCGGTGGCTGGCGTCCCCGGTGGACGTGAACCGCCACCGGCGCACGCCGTCGATGACCTCGCCCCCCGTGGGGGTGTCGTAGTCGGCGCCCGGTTTCGGTCCGCGCGGGCCGTTGCCCCACCGGGGCAGCTGGAACGGGCGGTAGCCGTCGAGCTTGCCGGCCCAGTAGCCGCGGTGCTCCGGTGACTCGATGGCCTCCCGCTCCAGCTCGATGAAGTCACGGAACTGGGCCACCGGCGGCGGGTCGGCCGGTGCCTGCGGATCGCGCAGCAACTGCAGGTAGCGCCGCAGCGTCTCGGCCTGGGTCGAGAACAGGCTCCAGCCGTCGAACACCGCGTGGTGCTCGGTGATCGTCCACTGGAACTCGCGGTCGGAGCGGCGGTGCACCAGGTAGCGCAGCAACGGCACATCGCCGGGGGAGAAGGTGCTGCGCCGCTCGCGGTCCAGCACGCCCAGCAGGTACTCCTCCTGCTCCGCCGCGGACATGCCGCGTAGGTCCTCGACCTCGACCGGCAGGTCGGCGGTCGGATACACCAACTGCATCGGCTCGCTGTAGGTCGACAGGTCGAACGCCGTCCGCATGATGCTGTGCCTCGTCACCGTGTCCGCCACCGCCTGCCGGAACGCCGCCTCGTGGAAGGGCGCACCGACGCGGAACACGTTGACGTTGTGGTACGGCAGGTTCTCGGTGTCCAGGGTCATGTGGTAGACCATCCCGGCCTGGAGGACCGACATGGGATACGCGTCCTCCAGGCCCTTGGGTAACGCCGCCCGGTCCTGCTCGGACACCAGCGAGAACGGCTCCCGCCGGCGGTCGGTGGCGTCGACCGGTTTGGCCAGCGGAGCCAGCTCGGCCACGGTCGGGGTCCGGAACAGGTCCGGCAGCATGATCTCCAAGCCGCGCTTCTTGACGGTGCCGATCGCCTGGAGCGTCCGGATCGAGTCCCCGCCGAGGTCGAAGAAGCTGTCGTGGACGCCGACGCGGTCGACCTCCAGCACCTCCGCCCACGCCTCGGCGATGATCCGCTCGACGCCGTCGCGCGGCGCCTCGTACTGGCCGGCCAGGTCGGGTCGGGTCGCCTGCGGTGCCGGCAGCCGTTGGTGGTCGACCTTGCCGTTCGGCGTCGTCGGCAGCGCGTCGAGGAACACGAACACCGCCGGGATCATGTGCTCCGGCAGCACCTTGGCGGCTTCCGTGCGTAGCGTACCCACGGTCAGGCCCGGCCCGACGACGTACGCCACGAGCCGTGGCGCGCCACCGTCCCGGCGTACCGTGGTGGCCGCCGCGCGTACCCCCGCGATCCGCGACAACACGTTGTCGATCTCCCCGATCTCGATCCGGAAGCCACGGATCTTCACCTGGTCGTCGTTGCGGCCGAGGTACTCCAGCTCACCGTCGGCCCGGCGCCGGCCGACGTCACCGGTGCGGTACAGGCGGGCGCCGTCGACGTCGCTGAATGGGTCGGCCACGAACCGCTCGGCGGTCAGCTCCGGGTGGCCGAGGTAGCCCTTGGCCACCCCGCCACCGCCGACGTAGAACTCGCCGGGTACCCCGTCGGGCAGCAGCCCGCCGAACCGGTCGAGCAGGTAGACCGACAGGTCCGGGATCGGCACGCCGAGCGGACTGCCGGTGCTCGCCACGTCACGACGGCGAAGCGGTCGGTAGGTGACGTGGACGGTGGTCTCGGTGATGCCGTACATGTTGACCAGGCGGGGGCTCTCGTCGCCGCGCCGGTCGAACCACCGGCCGACGCTGCCGAGGTCCACCGCCTCGCCGCCGAACACGACCAGGCGCAGGGCCAGCCGCGCGCCGCTGTCCGCGTCGGCCGCCTCGAACTGCCGGAAGGCCGACGGGGTCTGGTTGAGCACGGTAACGCCCTCGGCCCGGACCAGCTCGTGGAAGTCCCCGGGCGACCGCGCGACCAGGTAGGGCACGACGACCAGCCGCCCGCCGTAGGCCAGCGCGCCCCACATCTCCCAGACCGAGAAGTCGAACGAGTGCGAGTGGAACATCGTCCACACGTCGGTGTCGCGGAAACCGAACCAGTGCTGGGTGGACGACAACAGCCGGCTGACGTTGCCGTGGGTCACCTCGACGGCCTTGGGCCGACCGGTGGTGCCGGAGGTGTAGAGGACGTAGGCGCGGTCCTGGACGCTGACGGTGACCTCCAGTGGCCGCGCCAGCGGCGCGTTGTGGGCCACGTCGACGACGGGCCACGGCCCCTCGGGGAGCGCGGCGCGGCCGGCCTTGTCGGCCACCACGGCGTGCGTCCCGGCGTCGTCCAGCATGTACCCCAGCCGGTCGCGGGGGTACCGCACGTCCAGCGGCAGGTACGCCGCACCGGACTTGAGCACGGCCAACAGCGCCACGACGAGGTCGACACTGCGGTCGACGCAGAGCCCGACGATGCTGCCTGGCCCGGCGCCGTGCTGGCGCAGCGCGTGCGCCAGTGCGGTCGAACGCTGGTCGAGATCCGCGTAGGAGAGCTGCCGGTGGGTGTCGCTGACGGCGATCGCGTCCGGTCGCGCGTCGACGCTGCGGGCGAACAGCTCGGTCAGTGCTTCCGTCGCGACGGTGGGCCTGGCTGCAGCGGATCGCCGCAGGACGGCCGCCCGCTCCTGGGGGTCGAGCAGATCCAGGTCGCCGATCGACCGCGCCGGGTCGGTGGCCGACGTCAGCAGGTGCCCGTAGGCCGCGATCAGGCGGTCGATGTCGGTCGCGTCGAACAGGTCGCTGTCGTACTCGACCTCGAAGCTGGTGTGCTCACCGAGGAACACCGACCAGGTCAGGTCGAACTTGGCCGTGCCGCGTTCGACCGTCTCGCCGCTGAGGCGGGCGGCCCCGATCGACGCGCCCACGCCGGGCCGTTCCTGGGCGCCGAAGACCACCTGGACGATCGGGCTGTGGGACAGCGACCGCTGAGGGGCCAGCTCGGTCACCATCCGCTCGAACGGCAGATCCTTGTGGGCGTAGGCAGCCGCGGCGGCCGCGTGCGTACGCCGCAACGCCTCCGCCAGGTCGGGCCGGCCGGACAGGTCGGTGCGGATCGGCACGGTGTTGACCAGCGGGCCGACGACGTGCGCCAGCCCGGGCCGGTCACGCAGCGAGACCGGCGTGCCGACGACGAGGTCGGTCTCCCCGGTGAACCTGGTCAGCAGGATCTGGAACGCGGTCAGGTACCCGGTGAACGGCGTGACCCCGACCGATCCGCTGAGATCGCGGACACGGGCCGCCACCTCGTCGGGTACGAGGAAGGTGACGGTACGCCCGGCGAACCTCCTCGTGCTCGGCCGTGGCCCACTCGTCGGTACCGGGAGGATCTCGGGTGCTCCGGCCAGCCGGTCCCGCCAGTACGCCAACTCCTCGTCCAGCCCGCCACCGGACAGGCGGTCGTGCTCGAACGCGGCGAAGTCGAGGTAACGCCCAGGCTCCGGCGGCGGCACAGCCGACTCGCCGTCTGCCTCGCGGTACAGCACGTCGAGGTCACGTAGCAGAACGCCCAGCGACACGCCGTCGCCGACCATGTGGTGCACGGTCAGGGCCAGCAGATGCCGGCGCGGGTCTACCCGGATCAGGGTCAGGCGGGCAGGCGGACCCTGGCGCAGGTCGAACGGGCGGCGCACGGCGGCCTCGACGAGCCGCCGGGCGGCATCGGCGGCGTCGGCGCGGCCCGATACGTCGTGGAAGGCGTACTCCGCCGGGACGGCCGGATCGACGAACTGGTCGAGACGCCGTCCGTCACCGTCGGCGAAGCGCGTACGCAGAGCGCCGTGCCGCCGCACGAGTGCCGCGTACGCCGTTCCGAGGACCGACGGGTCGAGCGGGCCGTCGGCCCAGAACACCGCCGGGGTGTGGTACGTCGGGGTGCCGCGGCTCCACTGTTCGAAGAACCACATCTGCCGCTGCCCGGACGACATCGGCCCGCGGTCGCCTTCGACCCGGGGGATGTCATCGGACCCGCTCATCTTCAGCAGGCGGCTCAGCTCGGCTTCGTTTCGCTGACGCTCGTCGATCGTCACGACGTGTCCCTTCTGCGTCGGTGGGGTGGAAGCGGTCGGCTCCGCCGCGCCGGCGGCCGGTCAGCGTGCGGTGAAGCCGCCGTCGACGGGGATGGCCGCGCCCGTCACGTCCGTCGACTCGTCGCTGCCGAGCCAGACGCACGCCCGTGCGACGTCCTCGGCGCGCACGAGCCGGTTGGTCGGCTGGTCGGCGACGAAGGTGCGCTCGTGTTCGGTCACGGGTAGGCCCAACGCGCGGGCGATCTCGGCGAGCATCCGGCCGTCGAGGGCCGGGTCGTCGCGGACGGAGCCGGGGCAGACCGCGTTGACCCGGACGCCGTGCGGCGCCAGGTCCAGCGCGGCCGCTTTGGTCAGCCCCACGAGCGCGTGCTTGGCGGTCACGTACGCGGCGAACGAGCGGTAGCCGACGAGACCGGCGGTCGAGGCGATGTTGACCACGCTGCCCCGGCCGGTCCGCAGCATCGACGGCACGGTCAGCCGCAGCATGCGCCACGCGCCGTCGAGGTCGACGTCGAGGATCAGTCGCCACTGCTCCTCGCTCACCTCGTGGACCGGCACGCCGGCCGGTGCGGCCAGTCCCGCGTTGTTGACGAGCACATCGACGCGTCCGAACCGGTCGAGCGTCTCGTCGATCGCGGCGCTCGCGGCGGCGCCGTCGCGGACGTCCACGGCGTGGCTCGTCACGGTGACGGCGTGCTCGGCGCACCGCTTGGCGGTCATGGCCAGCTGGTCGGGCGTGCCCAGTGGGTACGGGCAGCCGTCGATGTCGGCCGCGACGTCGAGCAGGACGACGTCGGCGCCTTCGCTCGCACAGGCGAGTGCGGTGGCGCGACCGATGCCCCGGGCGGCCCCGGTGACGACGACGACCTTCTCACGCAGACGCATCCTGAACTCCCGTCGCCAAGGTCGCGGCGAGCGCTCGCGCGACGGGGTGGCGGTACACGTCCTTCACTGTGACCTCGCCGAACCCGGCCCCACGGGCCTCGAGGGCGGTCTTCAACGCGAGCAGCGAGGTGCCGCCGATCAGGAAGAGGTTGTCGTCGGGCCCGACCGGGCGGCGCAACAGCCGCTCCCACAGCGCCAGCACCCAGGCCAGCGGACCGTCTGCCGGGGTGCCCGCGTCGCCGCCCGGCGGCGCGGTCGCGGACGTGGCCACCGTGGGTCCGGGCAGGCGCGCGACGTCGAGCTTGCCGTTGACCGTCGTCGGCAGCTGGTCGATCGGGGTGATCGTGCGCGGCAGGTAGTGCACCGGCAGCCGATTGGCCAGGGCCTGGCCCAGCCGGGCGGGGTCGGCCGGCCCGACCACGTAGGCGGCCAGGAAGGCGTCGTCGTCGTGGCGCCGGACCACCACCGCCGCCGCGGCCACCCCTAGCTGGTCCAGCAGCGCGGCCCGGACCTCGCCGAGTTCGATGCGGTGCCCCCGGACCTTCACCTGGCCGTCGAGACGGCCCAGGTGCTCCAGTTCGCCGTCGGGGCGCAGGCGACCCCGGTCGCCGCTGCGATACCGCCGGCGTCCGCCGGCCGTGGCCGTGAACCGCTGCGCGGTCAGGCCAGGACGGCCGAGATAGCCGTGCGTGACGCCCGCGCCCTCGACGTAGATCTCGCCGGGCACGCCGACCGGCAGCACCCGCCCGGCGGCATCACGTACGCACAGCGACCAGCCGGGCAGCGCCTGGCCGACCGAGCGGCCGGCCAGGGCCACGTCGACCGGGAGGATCGTCCTGCGGGTGCAGTGGACGGTCGTCTCGGTGATGCCGTACATGTTCTCGACGCGTTGGCGCGGATAGCGGTCCAGCCACGACCGCAGGACCGACACGTCCAGCGGCTCGCCGCCGAAGACCAGCAACCGAACCGAATCGCATTCCCCGCCATCCACCGCCGACAGCTGCGCGAACGCCGACGGCGTCTGGTTGAGCACGGTCACCCCCTCGTCGATCAGGAGACGGTGGAAGGCGTAGGGGTCTCGCGCAGTCTCGCGCGGCACGACGACCAGCCGGCCGCCCGTGGCCAGGCAGCCCCAGATCTCCCATACCGAGAAGTCGAACGCGTAGGAGTGGAACACCGTCCACACGTCGGCTTCGGAGAAGCCGAAGTCAGCGGTCGCCGCGAGCAGGTTGAGCACCGTGCGGTGCGCGACGAGGACGCCCTTGGGCCGCCCGGTCGAGCCCGAGGTGTAGATGACGTAGGCGGCGTCGGGCGCACCGATGCTCGGCAGCTCCGCAGGCTCGGCCGGCCCGCGCACCGGTAGCACAGGCGCCGTGGTGTCGACCGTCCCGTCGGGCCCGATGACAGCAGCCACACCGGCGTCCTCGGCCATGAAGGCCAGCCGCATCCTCGGGTACGCCGGGTCGAGCGGAACGTAGGCGGCCCCGGCCATGAGCACGCCCAGCAGCACGGGAATCAGCGACTCGTCCGGCTCGACGGTGACCCCCACGCGGTCGCCGCGGCGCACGCCCACTGCCGCGAGCCGGGTGGCGACGGCGTACGCCTCGTCCGACAGCCGCTGGTAGGAGATCGTCCGCGACCCGCACCGGACGGCTACGGCGTCCGGCCGCTCCCGCGAGCGGGCCAGCACCGCCGAGACGATGCTCTCGTCGTCGCCGACGGCCAGCCGGGTCGGGGCGGGTGGTTCGGCGGCGATCTCGACGCCGCCGACCGGGCGGGCCTCGTCGGCGGTGAGGACGGCCGTCACGGCGTCGAGGAAGGCCCGGGCCGCGCGCGGATGGACTCCCGCCTGGGTGTGCAGGGTGAGCTGCCGGTCGCGCAGGCTCAGCTCGATCGGCGCGATCGGTCGGCTGCGCCACTCGTCCAGTACCTCGGGGTCGGCACACACGACGGCCACCTCCGCCGGGGCGGCGACGGTCGTGGCCGGGCGGATCGACGTGCGGATCCGCACGCGCGGCGCGTCGTCGGCCGCGTCGACCTCCACGGCCCCGTTCTCGGTGCCCAGCGCGACCAGCGACGTGCCGGTGTAACGGGCCAGGACCACGGCCGCCGCCGCGATCACGTCGGCCTGGTCGAGAGCCGCTTCGGCCCGCCACACCAGTTCCGAGGGCTCGGCCGGGTCGGGTAGCCCGGCGAAGGTCGCCCACGGTGGGACCGGTGCCACCGCCTCGCCCGCCCGTACCGTCGACACGAGCAGGTGCTCGGTGCCGTCGACGTAGCGCAGGAGGACCTGACGGTCACCGGCCCGCGAGGGGTCGATCGGGCGCCGCAGGATGCGGCGGCGGACGGCGGCGGCGCGCGGGTCGTCGGCGGCCACCACGGTCGTCTCGGTGAACAGCGGCCGGTGCGGGTCGGGAGCGCGTCCGGCGTACGCGGCAGCGTGCAGAACGGAGTCGGCCATGTCAGGACTCCAGGGTGCGCTCGATGACCGTCAGCAACGGTTGCGGGTCGTCCACGAAGTACATGTGCCCGCCGGGCAACTGGACGACGGTGCTGACGGCGCTGGTCACCTTGGCCCACCGCGCGCAGTCGTCGGCGCTCACCAGATGGTCGGACGTGCCCCGCAGGGCGGTGACCGGTACCGGCAGGGGCCGCTCGGCGTCGGTGCGGTAGGTCTCGTGCATCCGCACGTCGGCGCGTAGCACCGGCAGGACGATCTCGCGCAGGTCGGGAATCGCCAACGCCGGATGGGTGTAGCCGGCCAGGCTCTCCACCCGCCCCACGAACTCGGTGTCGCTGAGCTGGGCGGGGTCGCGGCCCAGTGGCGTGGTCGGATCGACCGATCCGCTGGCGAACAGGTGCACCGGCGTGCGCCCGTCGGCCACCAGGTGGCGGGCCACCTCGTAGGCGAGGACCGCGCCGAAGCTGTGGCCGAACAGTGCGACGTTATCGTCCCCGGTGGACCGTTCGACGACCTGGCGTACGCACCGCGCGATGGTGTCCGCCATGCTCAGCGGCCATGGCTCGTCGAACAGCTCCTCACGACCCGGTAGCTGCACGCCGTGCACCCGCACGCCTGTGGTCTCGGGCCAGGACCGGTAGAGGGAGGCACCGCCACCGGCATAGGGCAGTGCGAACAGGAGGGTGCCCATCAGGACGGCCTCCCCTCATGGCGTACGACCGCGTTCTCCAGGACGAGCCGGTCCAGCCGCGACCGGACGAAGGTGTCCAGGGCGGTGCGCGGATCGCGGATGATGGGCTGCCCTCGCAGGTTGAGCGAGGTGTTGAGCAACACCGGCAGGCCGGTGAGTTCGCCGAAACGGCCGAGCAGCCGCCACAGGCGGGGGTTGTCCGCGCGGCGCAGCACCTGCACCCGCGCCGTGCCGTCGACGTGGGTGACGGCCGCCAGCGGCTCCCGGTAGGCGGACCGCGTGTGGGTGACGAACAGCATGTGCCGGTAGCGCTCGACACCGTCGCCCACCTCGAAGTAGGTGTCGGCGTCCTCCTCCCGTACCACCGGCGCGAACGGCCGGAAATCCTCGCGCTGCTTGACGACGGCGTTGAGCCGGTCGCGGACGCCGGCGTCGCGCGGGTCGGCCAGGATGCTCCGGTGGCCCAGCGCGCGCGGCCCGAACTCCATGCGACCGGTGAACCAGCCGACGAAGTTCTGCTCGGTGAGCAGGTGTGCGATGTCGTCGAGCAGCTTGTCCTCGTCGTCGTAGGTCTCCACGGCGATGCCGGTGGTCTGGGCGATGGCGGCCCCGCACTCGGCGCCCCCGTAGGACGGGCCCCAGTAGGGCATGCTCATCCGGGGGAACGGTCGGGCCGGGTGGACGGCCAGCGCGGCACCGAGGGCGGAGCCGTCGTCGCCGGCTGCGGGCTGGACGAAGATGTCGTCGAACAGGCCGCTGCGGCTGGCGACACCGTTGACGGTGCAGTTGAGCGCGACGCCCCCGGCGTAACAGAGCCGGCGTTCACCGGTCGTCGTGGCGAAGTGGCGCAGGGTGTGCAGCAGCGCGTGTTCCACGACGGCCTGCGCGGTGGCGGCGATGTCCATGTGGGTGCCGGTCAGCGGTTCGCCCGGTTCGCGGGCCGGCCCGAACAGCTCCACCAGCTTGCGGCGGGTGCCGGCGAGCGTCTCGAACTCCTGCCAGCCCCGGTTCTCGCCGAGGACGGGCACCGAGTAGGTGCCGTCGTCGCGGAGCCGGACGAGCTGGTCGAAGACCGAGCGGAACCGCCCGGCGTCGCCGTAGGGCGCCAACCCCATGACCTTGTACTCGTCCATGTTGAACTCGAAACCCAGGTGCAGGGTCACGGCGCCGTAGAGGGTGCCGAGCGAGTGCGGTGCCGGAACCACCGCGAGTGGGCGCAGGTCGGGGCCTTCGCCGGTCAGCACGGTCATGCTCTCGGCCTCGCCCATGCCGTCGGCGACCAGCACCAGCGCCCGGTCGAACCCACTGAGGTGGTACGCGCTCGCGGCGTGCGCCAGGTGGTGGCGTACCGGAACGAACAGCCGGTCCCAGTCGGCGTCCGGAAAGTGCCGACGCAGCCGGTCCTTCATCGCTTCGGGGGCGTACGCCTGGTCGTGCCGCCGCCGGAAGTACGGGTTCGCGGCGTGCACCGGCGATGACGCGTAGTGGAAGCCGTGCGCCACCGAGTCCAGGTCGTCGAAGGTCAGCCCGGCCTCGCGCAGGCAGTACCTGATGGCGTTGACCGGCAGCTCGCCGGTCGCCTTCACACCGGTGAACCGTTCCTCGGCGGCGGCGGCGACCACGCCGGCGTCGGTGACGATCGCGGCGGCCGAGTCCAGCCCCTGCACGATCCGGTAGTCGCGTTCGGCGAGGCCGGGAAGCTCCCGCCGCTTGAACGGCTGGCTGTTCGGCAGCCCGCTGACGCCCAGTACGCGCATGGTCGCCTCCTCGTCGTCGGTGCTCGACCTCTCGACCGTATGGGCCGTGCCCTGCGGCCGTCCCCAGACGACGGCATGGCGGCACGCCCGCCGCGGGGCCCGGTTCCTCCCGGCCCGGGGCGGACCGGACCCCCCGCCTCAAGGCGGGGATCGGACCGGCCGTGCGGGCGGGGACGACGTGCCGGCCGCGTTCCTAGGCTCGGAACTGTCAGCTCCCCTGCGTCTGCTCACTCCCGCCGCCTGTTGGCCGGGCCGGGCGACGCCGTCCGGCGGGAAGTGTGAACGGAGGAGCCCTACATGGAGCGTCAAGCCGTCCTGGTTACCGGGGGTGCTGGCTATCTTGGCTCGGTGCTGGCCGGCAAGCTGTGCGCGGCCGGCCACCGGGTCACCGTCGTCGACAACCATGCCACCTCACCACGGCGCGCTCCCAGCCCCGGGATACGCCACGTGGAGGCGGACATCCGCGACGTCGGCGACTGGTCGGCCGCACTGCGCGGCATCGACGCCGTGGTGCACCTGGCGGCGATCGTCGGCGATCCAGCCTGCGAGGTCGACCACGACCTGACCTGGGAGACCAACTATCTGGCCACCGTCGGACTCGTCGGAGCGTGCCGGGCGGCGGGGGTGGGCCGGTTCGTGCTCGCCTCGAGCTGTAGCAACTACGGCGAGTCCGCGAACGAGCGGGCCCGCACGCTGTCGCCGATGCAGCCGAAGTCGCTCTACGCCCAATCCAAGATCTACGCCGAGCACCACGTGCTGTCCAGCCGCTGTCCGTCGTTCCGCACGGTGATCCTGCGGCTCGCCACGCTCTACGGACTGTCCCCGCGGATGCGCTTCGACCTGGCCGTCAACACGATGACGGCGATGGCTGTCCAGCAGCGCCGGGTCGTGGTCCACGGCGGCGAGCAGTGGCGGCCGTTCCTGCACGTCGAAGACGCGGCCGAGGCGTTCGCGCTGGCGGTCGGGGTACCGGCCGGCGGATCGTCGGGCGGCATCTACAACTGCGGCTCCAACGGTGAGAACTACCGACTGCGCGACATCGGCGAGATGGTGGCCGCCGTCGTGCCGGGTGCCCGGCTGGAGGTCACGCCCTCGGCCACGGACCCCCGCGACTACCAGGTGGACTTCACCTCGTCCCGGTCCGGGCTGGGCCTGCGGCCCGGTCGATCGGTTCGGGACGGCGTCGCGGAGATGGCCGCCGCGCTGCGGCACGGCCGCTTCCAGGACTTCACCGATCCGGCCTACAGCAATCTCGCCCTCGTGCGCGCGGCTGCGGGTGGTCGGCAGCCGGCGATGGCCGCCGCCTGACCGAAAGGTGCACGCGCATGCAGGTCAGCTACGCGAGTTGGGTGGGTTCCCGGTACTTCGGTGACCCTGCCGATCCGTACGGGGTCGCGCTGCCCGCGCCGGCCGGACCGGCCCCCGTCACTCGGGAGGACGACGAGCGGGTCAACGAGGACCGCGTCTTCGCCTCGAACGACACGGTTGTGGTGCTCGACGGCGCGACCCAGATGAGGGCCGAGACCGGATGCCGCCACGACGTGGCGTGGTTCGTCGACCGCCTCGGCTGCCACCTGGCGGCGGCGCTGGCCACCGAGCCCGACAACTCGCCCGAGACCGCGCTGGCCCGGGCCATCGTCGACGTACGTGGACTGCACGAGGACAGCTGCGACCTCACCCATGCGGACTCGCCGTCAGCGACGGTGGCGATTCTGCGTTGCCGTGGGGCGAAGCTGGAGTACCTCGTCCTGTGTGACACCGTGATCGCCTTCCGTCGACGCGGCGGGAACGTGCACGTCGTCACCGACGAGCGGCTACGGCGGCTACCTGACGACACCCAGGCGACAAAGCGAGCGCTGCGCAACCGGATCGGCGGGTTCTGGGTGGCCGGCACCGATCCCGCCGCCGCCAGGAACGCGGTCAGCGGCCGGGTCGAGCTCGCCGACGTCGACGCCGCCCTGGTCCTGACCGACGGCGTCACCCGCCTGGTCGAGCGGTACGGGGTGAGCTGGCCCCAACTGTTCGCCCTCGCCGAGACGGGCGGCCCGGACGCGGTGCTGCGCCGGCTGCGCGCAGCCGAGGCGGCGACCGAGCCCGGCCGGTTCCCCGACAAGACCCACGACGACGCCACGCTCGTGCTGTGCGCTCTCGCCGCGCCGGCCGGGCCGGCCCACCACTCCGAGGGAGGAAACCGATGAACGCCTTCGACGACCCGGAAGCCGAGTGCCTCGTCCTGGTCAACGCGGAGGAGCAGCACTCCCTGTGGCCATCGGCGGTCGGCGTGCCGCACGGTTGGACGCTCGCCTTCGGCCCGGCCACCCGCGACGAGTGCGTCGGCTATGTCGAGCATGCCTGGCCTGACATCCGGCCCCACTCGGTGCGCCGGCTCCTGTCCGCAGCAGCCGCCGGGGACGAGGGCGGCCGGTGATGCCCACCGACGCCGCGATCGTCCGGCCGCTCGATCGCGCCGATGCCGCCCGTACCGTCGTCTGCCTGGGCTTCGCCGGTGGAGGAACCGGGGCATACCGCCCGTGGGCCGACGTACTCGACAGCGACACCGATCTGGCCATCGTCTGCTATCCCGGCCGTGAGGGGCGGTACACCGAACCCGCCGCTCGCACCTGGGCCGAACTGGTCTCGGACGCCACCGAGGCGGTCGCCCGGGCTGCGCGTACGCCCTTCGTGCTCTTCGGACACAGCATGGGCGGCTGGGTGGCCTTCGACGTCGCGCTCCGGCTCGAACGCCGGGGCGGTCCGGTGCCGGACGCGCTGGTGGTGTCGTCGTGCAACTCCCCGGTCCGTGGCCTGACGGACAAGGACCGCTTCCCCCGGGTGGAGGACGGCGACGAGGAACTCGTCGAGTGGATGCGCACGTCGGGTTCGCTGCCCGACTACATCCTCGAAGACGACGACATGCGCGCCATGGCGATCCGCCTCATGCGTGCGGATCTGCGGGTACGTGACACCTACGAGCCCGAGCGCGGGGCACGGGTCGGCGTACCGACGCAGGTGTGCTACGGCGTCGACGACGCCGTGATCGAGCCGGCCGTGGCCGACCATTGGGGCGCGGCGGCGGCCGGCGACTTCCGGATGACCTGCCTGCCCGGCGGGCACTTCTATACGCCGCGACTGTGGCGGAGCCTACCGACGATTTTCGCGGCGTGGACTGCCGCGTCAGTCCGATGACCGGCCGCGTCCGTTGGATGCGACAGGTCGCGCTGGTGCGATGAACGGAAGAGGTGAGAGGACATGGGATCCGCGGGAACGCGGCTGGAGGTCGTCCAGCGGGCCGGCCGTCCGGCGACGGTGCATGTGACCGGGATAGGCACGATCGACGCGGCGCGCTCGTGGTTGGCGGACACACGCGACGATCTGCGCGCCGCGCTCGACGAGCACGGCGTGTTGTTCCTGCGCGGCCTGCCGGTCCGTGGCGTCGAGGACTTCGCGGTCGTCCGGGACGGCGTGGTCTCCAGGCGGGCGCCGTATCAGGAGAAGGCCACACCGCGCAGTGACTTCGGCGACGACGTGTTCTCCTCGACGGACCTGCCGCCGGCGCAGCGGATCCGCCAGCACAACGAGAACAGCTACACGATCACGTTCCCGGGCACGCTGATATTCGCGTGTCTGGTCGCACCGGAGCGGGGTGGCGCCACCCCGACGGCCGACTGCCGTCGGGTGCTCGAGCTCATCCCCGACGACCTGGTGCGGCGGTTCCGGGAGCAGGGCTGGGTCCTGCGCCGCAACTACAGCGAGCACCTGTCGCTGCCGTGGCGGACCTCGTTCGGCACCGATTCCGCCGAGGAGGTCGAGCGGTACTGCGCCGCGAACCTCATCAGCTGCGAATGGGGCCAGGACGGATCCCTGCACACCACCCAGCTGCGCCCGGCTGTCCTCCACCACCCGCGTACCGACGAGGCGGTGTGGTTCAACCACGTCGCCTTCTGGAACAGGTACTCACTCGACGACAGCATCCGCGAGGTCCTGGAATCCGAGCTGGGTGAGGACGGTCTGCCGTTCGCCACCATGCTCGGCGACGGCACGACCCTGACCCGGGACGAGGTCGGCGCGATCAACGCGGCCTACGACAAGGCGACCGTCCGTGAGACGTGGCAGCCGGGCGACGTGATGATCGTCGACAACATCCTCGCCTCCCACGGCCGCGAGGCGTTCCAGGGCGACCGCAGGATCCTCGTCGCGATGGGCGACGCGGTGGAGGTCACCGCCTGCCGGTCCACCGTGGCTGCCGCCGCCGGTCCGAAGATCTGACCGGCCCACCGAACACACCGGACCGTGAGGAGGTTTCCCATGACGGCGACCGAGACGGCCGATCTGCTGCGCCGGTTCGACCAGGTCGTGGCCGAGCGTCCGGAGGACCTCGCGGTGGTTGGCCCGGCCGCCACCCCGACCTCCCCGGCCGTCACCTACGCCGCCCTGGCGGCCCGTGTCGACCGGCTGGCCCGGGCAATGGACCGGCACGGCGTGCGCCGCGGCGACGTGGTCGGCGTGTGCCTGCCGCGCCAGGTCGACCTGCTGGCCTCGCTGCTGGCGGCGTGGCGGCTCGGTGCGGCGTTCGTCCCCATGGACCCGGCGTATCCCGGCGCACGCCTGCGGGCCATGGCCGTCGCGGCCGGGGTCCGTACGGTGCTCGCCGGCACCTCGGGTGCGCCATGGGAGGCGGAGACGTCCACAGTCCGAGTCGACCAACTGCCCGACGATCCGCTGACGGACCGGGCGCTGCCGTCGGTCGACGTCACGCCCGGCGAGCCGGCCTACGTCATCTTCACCTCGGGCTCGACCGGGACACCCAAGGGCGTTCAGGTGAGTCGGGGTGCGGTCACCCACCTTGTCGACAGCCTGGAGCGGGTGGGGCTCTACCCGTCCGAGCCGAGCCGGGTGGCGTGGAACGCCAGCGTGTCGTTCGACGCGTCCGTGCAGCAGTGGGTGCGCATCTGCCGGGGCGACACCGTACTGCTGATCGGCGACGACCTGCGGACCGATCCACAGCGGCTGGCCGACTGGCTGCGGGCCAACGGCGCGACGGCCCTGGACGTCACACCTACGCACTGGCAGGTGCTGGCCGGAGCGGTCACCCAGCCGGTGCGGCTGTTCGTCGGTGGCGAGCCGGTCCCGCCGTGGCTGTGGCGCGACCTGGCGGCCCGGTCGGGACCGACGGCAGTCAACCTCTACGGCCCGACCGAGTGCACGGTGGACGCCACCGCCGCCTGGATCACCGGGGAGGACCCGGTCATCGGCCGTCCGCTGCCCGGTGTCCGGGCCTACGTCCTCGACGACGACCTGGAGCCGGCGCGGACCGGCGAGCTTTACCTGGCCGGTCCGGGCGTCGCCGACGGCTACCGCGGCCAGCCCGGCCGCACCGCCGAACGGTTCCTGGCCGACCCGGTCGCGGCCGACGGCTCCCGCATGTACCGCACCGGCGACCGGGTACACCAGCGACCAGACGGGGCCATGGAGTACCTCGGTCGCACCGACCGCCAGGTGAAGGTGCACGGCTTCCGCATCGAGCCGGGCGAGATCGAGGCGGCGCTGGTCGCCCACCCCGACGTCGCGGCGGCGGCCGTCCTGCCGTACGACGACCCACACCGCGGGACGATTCTCGTGGCGTACCACGTCGGGGCGGCGGACGGGTTGCGCGACTGGGCCGCGGACCGGCTCCCGACGCACCTGCTCCCCGCCTCCTTCACCGCGCTGGAGAGCTTTCCGCGTACGGTGAGCGGCAAGCTGGACCTGTCCGCCCTGCCGGCACCGCGCTTTCCGGCCGAGTCCTCCACCGCGTCCGTGGGCAGCGAGGTCGAAAGCCTCATCGCCGATGTCTGGGGCGAGGTACTCGGCCGCAGCGGGGTCGGCGCCGACGACGACTTCTTCGCGCTCGGCGGACACTCCCTCCTTGCCCTGCACGTCGTCGCGGCGATCAGGAAGCGTCTGGGCGTACGCCTGCCGTCGATAGACATTTACGAACGGCCGCGTCTGCGGGACCTGGCTGAACGGGTCGCGGAACTCGCCGCCACCGAAGCAGTGCCGTCAACGGATCCTGGTCGCTGCTGACGTGGCGCGCGGGCGTTGCCGGTGCTGTCGGTGTACGTGGCATTCCGGCGCCAGGTTCAGGCGGGCCCGACCGCCGGCCAGCTCAGGTAGCCCGACTCCTCGTGTGGCGGCGGCCCGGCCAGCTGACGGACACCCGCTCCACGAGCGGCTGCGCCTCGATACGACACGATCCCGGGATCTTCTTCTCACGGCGGCCCCGGCGTGGTGCCTGAGGAAGGATCGACCTCCGTCCTTCGGAACGCACCCTCGCCCGCTTGACTCCCCGGCGTGTGGGGTGGGGGCCACGAGCGCGCCTATGCCCCTCGGCCCGGTGGCTTCGTGCATCGATGAGACATGATGATCGGCGTGGATAAACCGTTGGGACGACGGGTCGGCGCGCTTCTCGCGGCGACGGTATGGGCGGCCGGCGCGGCCTTCCTGCTCTGGGCCGTGGCGGTGCCGTACTTGATCGCCGCGACCGGCTTGGGCCCGCCGGCCGGGACGGTCGTCGTCGAGGACTGCTGGCAGCAGACCGACTACGAGGGGTCGTATACCGGCCACAACTGCGAGGGCGCCTTCACCCCGGCCGGCGCCGACCGGCCGGTGGGTGTCGTCACCTTCACCGCCAGCGGCCTGCACCGGTCGGGGAAGGTGATCGAGGTGTGGGGCGTCGAGGGTGCTGCCCTCACCGAGCGGTACCTCGGCCACATCATGGTCATCACCTGGGCAACGCTGAGCATCGTCGTACTCGGTTGGACACCGCTGGTCTGGTTGCTCAGTCCCCTGGGCCGCAACGAGGACGCCGACTTCCCGCGTCTCGTCATAGTCGTCCTGCTGTCGTGCGGGGTGGTCGCCGTCCTCGGCTGCGTTCTGCTGTTGTTTCCCTGAGTGCTGCTCGCCGTAGCCGGCGTGCCGGAGATCCCGGGCCATCCGCTCGTGCCGCCTGGGGGGCATCAGGGCCGCACCTGCGAGACCGACAAGGCAGCCGACCTCTCGTGCCGATGTCCGCTGGTTGCTCCTGGGCGACGGTCTGGAATGCTCCGTCCATGCCTTCCTACCCGCCTACCTTCGCCGACCATGTCGTTGCACAGCCAGCCCGTGCGCAGTTCGAGGCGTTCCTCGACGAGCACCGCGGCGCGCTCAATGGCTGCTTGGACGGGCTGACAGAGGAACAGGTGCGCCGACCGTTGGTGGCCTCCCGGACGACGCTGCTGGGTCTTGTGAAGCACGCTACTTTCGTCGAGAAGGTCTGGTTTGACGAGGCCGTCACGGGCCGGTCGCGCGCTGAGATCGGCATCCCTGCGACGTCCGAGGAGTCGTTCATCCTCGATGACGACGACACGATCGCGACCGTTCAACACGCACACCGCGAAGCCTGCGAAGCATCACGCCATGCGACGTCGTCCCTGGGGCTGGACGACATCCTTCGGGGGCACCGGCGGGGCCCGCTTCCGCTGCGATGGGTGTATCTCCACGTGCTGCGCGAGCTCGCCCAGCACTGTGGGCACGCAGACATTCTTCGAGAGCAGCTCGTCAACGAGTAGCGCGCGGACGTCCGCTCATGCCGCGAGTCGCGCGCTGCGCACTGTCACTGGGAATGCGGCTGCCGACGTCCCGACATGGGGAGAAAGATGGGCCGCCTCACGGCGACGACGTCGGTGCGGCGACCGCGTTCAGTCCTTACTCGTCGACGGTGATACGGACGGCGGTCGGGACGCCTGAAGCGTCCAGGTCCAGGTGTACCGGGAAAGCGCCGTCGCCAACCGAGGTCATGGCCATCATGATTTCGGCGCCGCCGACCGTGATGGTGGCCGCCTCGTACTCGGAGGCGCGCACACCTGCCATCACCTGCCAGTGGTGGGAGTGGGGGCGGAAGTCAAACGCCGAGTCTCCTCCGGGGAGCGGTCGCCCGACCAGAGCGCGAGGTGGCCGCCGTCCATCAGAATGAGCTCGCCGGACGGACAGGTGACCTCGCCGAGCACAACTGGATCTTCCACGAGCGCGCAGTCTACGACGGTCATACCGATTCCCCGGACCTGCACGCTCACCGAGTTCGTCGAGCAAGCAGAGAGCGCCGGATGTCGATTGTCCACCTTACCCTACGGGGGTAGGGTAATTAGGCGGTTGCCATCAAGCCCGTACCCTCCGGCGCGTCGCTGCTGGCCCTGCCGACGCGCGTCCTCTGGCTGGCGCGGGCCGTACCGACGCCGCTGGCGGTCCATGAAGACGGGGAGGCGGACAGCTTGAAGGTCGAAGGGTTCACCGAAGAGGGGTACGACGCCGTACGGGAGGTGTTCCAGCGCCTGGTCGACGAGGGGCGGGAAACCGGCGCGGGGGTGTCGGTGTGGCGGGACGGTCGAGAGGTGGTTCGGCTCAGCGGGGGATGGGCTGATGTGGAGCGGCAGCGCCCGTGGCGCGATGACACGCTGGTTCAGCCCTACTCGCTGTCGAAGACGTTCGCCACGCTCGCCGCGTTGGTGGCGGTCCGCGACGGTGCGCTGGGGCTTGACGAGCCCGTCGCGGCGTACTGGAAAGAGTACGGAGTGAAGGGCAAGGAGCGGACCACGTTGCGTCAGGTGCTCACCCACCAGGCGGGGCAGCCTCGGTTCCCGCAGGAGGCCGCGAACCTGGATCTGCTCGACGATGCCGGGCTACGGGAAAGTCTCGCGAGGACGGCGCCGGAGTATGCCCCGGGCACCGCGCTGGGGGAGCACGCACTGACCTACGGCCACCTCATCGACGGGATCCTCCGCGCCGCCACCGGACGTAGCCTCCAGGAGGTGTTCGACAGCGTCGTGCGACCCGCGCTCGCTCTCGACGCCTGGTTCGGGGTGCCGGACACTGAACTCGAACGTGTCGCCGACCTCGAGTACGCCAGACCGGACTGGCCGCGGCAACTGCACGCGGCACCGTGGCTTCAGATCCCCGACGGCGCGTTGGACACCCGCCGGACCAACTCCCGCGCCTGGCGGCAGACGGTGTTCGCCGCGGCCAACCTCCATACGACCGCGACCGCCATGGCCCGCTTCTTCTCCTTCATCACCAGTCAACAGGGGCCCCTGGGCGAGCTGCTCGGCCCGCAGTTGCACACCGAACTGCTCACCTCGCAGGTCACCGGCCATGACCAGGTTTTCGGTACCAGACTCACCTGGACGCTTGGCCTGCTCCGTGATCGCGGCAAAATCGCCAAGGGTGGTATCGGGGGCTCCGCTGCCTGGTGGTCGCTCCACCACCACCACTCCTGCGCCTACCTCACCCGCCGGCTGGACGACCACTCCCGAGCCGCCGAGATCGCTACCGTACTCGGTGACAACCTGGCCGTGGTCGGGGAGGACTGAGCGCCCGCAGCGGTGGCGGGCCGTCAACACCTGCGGTCCTCAGGTTGGCGGCGGGGTGCAGCTCGAACGAGCTGCACCCCGCCGCCCGGACCAGGCGGTGCGTCGCCGCCGCGCATGGAACTCGTCGGCGTTGCCCGACTCAGGCAGGCCGTCAGCGAAGGAAGAGGGTTCCTTGCCAGCCCGGGCCGTGTGCTGCCGTCGTCGGAAACATCAACCCGTTGGCGAAGCGGCCGGCATTGATGTTCGTGAGGAGCCTGCCCTCCCCGTCGATCGAGATCAGGTCGGCGCGACCGTCGCCGCTCAGGTCGGTCGGGACGGGCAGCATGGTGGGGTTCCAGCCGTGGCCGACCGAAGCTCGGGGTCCCAACGTGGCATGTCCGTTCGTCACGCCCAGGTTGCGGAAGGCGGCAAGCGTCCCGTCCGCCAGGACACCGAGCACATCCGCAGGTCCGTCGCCATCGAGGTCGACGACGTGCACCGCCAGATACCCGGTCCAGCCCTCACCGACCCGTTGACCGGCAGCGAACATTCCTCCGGTGAAGCTGCCGGTGTTCAGGTAGTGCCACAGCGATCCATCCCACCTTCTGGCCGCCGCTGAGCACGACCCTGCTCGACCCGCACACCCATCCCGCCGGCGAATTGATGAAGCTGTATCACCGCAGATGGGAGATCGAAACCGCCTATCTGGAGCTGAAATCCAGCATCCTCGGCGGCCGGGTCCTGCGTGCCCGCACCCCCGACGGCATCGACCAGGAGATCTACGCCCTGCTCACCGTCTACCAGGTCCTCCGCACCGCTATGACCGATGCCACCGACAGCCAGCCCGCCACCAGCCCCGACCGGGCCAGCTTCACCATCGCCCTGAACACCGCCCGCGACCAGATCACCAACGCCGCCGGCGTCATCGCTGACACCGTCATCGACCTGGTCGGCGCCATCGGCCGCGTGGTCCTGGCCCACCTGCTACCCGACCGCCGGATCCGGGTGAAAACCCGGATGATCAAACGCTCGAACTCCAAGTACCAAGCCCGCGGACCCAACATAGACCGGCGTAGCTACAAAGCCACCATCGCAATCGACATCATCACAAACCATTGCGAAACACCCGCCGGACCTTAACCGAGCGGCGTTGGGGCTAGACCAGACAGCCCCGTCAACGGCTGCGGTCGACGGAATACTCATGACCTTGAGTCGATCTGCATCCGCGGTCACCAGGGCGCTGCGGCCAGTGGTGACAGGATCCCTGAGCGCTGCCGCGGCCGTAGGTGTGGTGAGTTGGCGTGGTGCGCGGCCCGCGGATCAGAAGGTCAGGGGTTCGAGTCCCTCCGGGTGCGGCAAGATCACAAGGGGTCCGACCTGACCGAAACGACAGCCAGGATCCTTGCTTGTGGCATTCCGCAACCGAACACGTCGTCCCCGGCCCGGACCAGTGGGGCGAGTGTCCACGAGTCGATCTGACCGGTCGATCCGGTCACCACGACGCCGGTCACGCCACGATTCCGGTCACGCCACGATCCGCAGCGGATGCTCGAGCAGGTCGGTGAGGGTGGCGAGGAACTGCGCGGCCAGGGCGCCGTCGATGATGCGGTGGTCGGCGGTGAGCGTGTATCGCATCCGGTGCCGCGCTTCCAGCATCGTCCCGGAGAGCGTGGGCTCCGGTGTCGCGGCACCGACGGCGAGGATCGCACCTTGGGGTGGGTTGATGATCGCTGTGAAGTGCTCGACTCCGTACATGCCGAGGTTGCTGATGGTGAACGTCCCGTCGGCCATGTCGGCCGTGTTCAGCGTACGGTTCGCCGCCTTGTCGGCCAGAGTTCGGGTCTGCGCGGAGATCGCCGTGACCGACGTCCGGTCGGCATCGCGGATCACCGGCACCATGAGCCCGGCCGGGGAGGTGACGGCGATGCCGATGTTGACCCGCCCGTGCAGCAGGGTTTGGCCACGGCCCTCGGGGGAGTAGGACGCGTTGACGCCGGGGTGCTCGCGTAGGGCGAGCGCGACCGCCCGCACCATGAGGTCGTTGACAGTCACCTTGCGTCCGGCACCGTGCAGTGCGGTGTTCAGCTGCGCCCGGAGCGCGAGGAGGTCCTCCAGATCGGCGGATGCAGTCACGGTGAAGGTCGGGATGGTTGTCGCGCTCTCGGTAAGCCGCCTCGCGATCGCCTGTCGCACCGGATCGAACGGCACCGTGGTCGGTTCACGCCCGTCCGGCGCGGACGGTGCTGCGACACCGGCCGCGGCAGGGGGAGGCGATCCGGCCTCGGCCGGTTCGTTGGCAATCGGTGCAGGCGTCGGCTCCGATTCGAAGGCGTCGAGATCCGCGCGGACGATCCGACCACCGGGGCCCGTGCCGGTGACGCTGATCAGGTCGATGCCGCGTTCCCGCGCGAGCTTGCGTACCAACGGGGTCGCGGCCCGGTGCTCCGGCTTCACCGCGGTCGCCGCGGGTGCGGGTGCGGGTGATTGTTCCGCAGCAGCCGGTGTCGGAGCATCGGTGGCGTCGTGACTATCTGCTGGTTCGGGGACGGCCGACTCGGCGTGCGCCCCTTGCGTGAGGATGACGGTCTCGTCGCCAGATCCGTCGTTGAGGCGGGCAATGGGGGTACCGATGGCGGCGTTCTGGCCTTCGGGGACGAGGATCTCGGCCAGGGTGCCGCTCTCGTAGGCCTCGTACTCCATGACGGCCTTGTCGGTCTCGATGTCGACGAGGATGTCGCCGGCGGCGACCGGGTCGCCGGGTTGCTTGTGCCAGATGGAGATGGCGCCTTCTTCCATGGTGTCGGACAGGCGCGGCATGAGGATGTCGATCATGAAAGGTCTCCGATCAGCGGCGCCGGGCGACGGCGTCGAGGGTTTGGCGGATAGCGGTGATCGCGTCGTCGGCGGAGGGCAGAGCCGCGGTCTCAAGCGGCTTGGAATAGGGGAGTGGGATCTCGGCCATCGCGACGCGGCGGACGGGGGCGTCGAGCCAGTCGAAGGCGCCGTCGGAGATGGTCGCGGCGATCTCGGCGCCGATGCCGTAGGTGAGCCAGTCGTCTTCGAGGACGACGGCGCAGTTCGTCTTCTGGACCGAGGCGATGATCGTCTCCCGGTCCAGCGGGCGGAGGCTGCGTAGGTCGACCACCTCGACATCGATCCCATCACTCTCGGCGAGCTGCTCGGCTACCTGGAGTGCGACCGCCGCCATCCGGGAGTAGGCGACGACGCTGATGTCGGAACCTTCGCGGGTGATCTTTGCCTTGCCGATCTCGGCCGGTAGGTCCTCGTCATGTACCTCGCCCTTGGTGTTGTAGAGCGCCAGGTTCTCCAACACGAGGACGGGGTCGTCATCGCGGATCGCGGCCAGCATCAGCGCCTTCGCGTCGGCAGGGTTGGAGGGGGCGACGACCTTCATGCCGGGGACGAAGGCGTAGTAGAGCTCGATGTTCTGCGAGTGGGTGGCGCCGAGCTGCTGCCCGCCGCCGCCCGGGGTGCGGATGACCATCGGCACCTTCGCCTGGCCGCCGAACATGCCGTAGATCTTGGCGGCGTGGTTGACGATCTGGTCCAGAGCGAGCAGTGAGAAGTTGATCGTCATGATCTCCGCCACCGGCCGCAAGCCGAGCATGGCGGCGCCGATCGCGGCGCCGATGAAGCCCTCCTCGGCGATCGGGGTGTCCCGCACCCGCTTCGGGCCGAACTCGGCGAGCATGCCGGCGGTGATCTTGTACGAGCCCTCGAACAGGCCGATCTCCTCACCGATCAAGAACACGTTCTCGTCGCGCAGCATCTCCGACCGCAGAGCATCGTGCAGCGCCTGCCGGTACGTGATCACAGTCATGCCGAAGCTCCGATCGGCTGGGCGGTCGGCCGCGGCGCGGCGGGGAAGAGCGCGTCGCCGGGCAGCCGACGGGAATCGTTTGGCACCGGAGTCGCATAGGTGTAGTCGAACAATGTCGACACCCCCGGGTGCGGGCTGGCATCGGCGAACTCGGCGGCAGCGGCAACCGTGGCGGCGGCCTCGGCGTCGATCTCGGCGATCAGTTCGTCCGTCAGCAGCCCTTGACCATGGAGTCGGACGGCGTAGGCCGCAATGGGATCGGCCGCTTTCAACGCCTCGGCTTCCTCCTTGCTGCGGTACTTCGCCGGATCCACCACCGAGTGCCCCTTGAGGCGGGCGGAGACGGCCTCCAGCAGGTACGGCTTTCCGGCCCGGGCGCTGGCCAACGCGGCCTTGGCGGCTCCGTGGACGGCGACTGGGTCGTTGCCGTCCACGCGGGCTGCGGGCATCCGGTAGGAGGCCGCGCGCTTGTGTAGTTCGGGTTCGGCGGACGACTGCTCGACGGTGGTGCCCATGCCGAGTCCGTTGTTGATCACGACGTAGACGATCGGCAGGTTCCACAGGGCGGCGATGTTGAGGGATTCGTGGAAGGCGCCGATGTTCGTGGTGCCGTCGCCCATCAAGCACATCACCGCTTCGGATCCGCCGCGGTAGTCAATGGCCAGCGCGGCCCCGGTCGCGAGTGGTAACTGGCCGCCGACGATGCCGTACCCGCCCATGAACCGGGCTGCGATGTCGAACATGTGCATCGACCCGCCCCACCCCCGCGATACACCGTCGGTGCGGCCGTACAGCTCGGCCATCACCCGTTCTGGGCCGATGCCGCGGGCGATCGCGTACCCGTGCTCCCGGTAGTTGGCGAACACGTAGTCAGAGTCGTCGAGCGCGGCCATGAGACCGGCGACGGTGGCCTCCTCACCAAGGTTCAGGTGGCAGTAACCGCCGACCTTCGCCTCGGTGTAGGCGCGGGCGGCGCGCTCCTCGAACCGGCGGATCAGCACCAACTGCCGGTAGAACGCCAGCAACTGCTCGTCACTCACCGTTTGCGGCTCTGTGTTCGCCGAGGTCCTGGGCTTGCTCCCCGTCGTGGACTTGGTGGTCCGGGCAGCCGTTCTGGCCGGTGTGCTCGAGGGCATGTGGTCTCCTTCTCGCCTGGGCGTGCCGCAGCCGACGGATGAGTCGATCGTGGCGCCCCTGCGGGCCGACGTTAAGGTCCCAACGTTGGTTGAGATCAACACCGACCAGACAATGAAACGTAGTCCGTTTCATTATAGGGTCGGTGGCGACCGGTTGTCGATGAGAGGAACCTGATGAGCGCCAGCCCACCGCAGGCGCCCCGTCGCAAGCGGGGCCGCCCGACCGAGGCGGAACGGACCCGGCGGCGCGACGAGATCCTGGATGCCGCAGTGCACCTGTTCGTCGCAGGCGGGTTCGGTCAGGTCTCGCTCGACGATGTGGCCGCGACAGCTCACGTCGCCAAGCGCACCATCTACAGCTACTTCGGGGACCGGACCGAGATGTTCGTTGCCGCTGTCGAGCGGCTTCGCCAGCGCACCCTTGGTCCGGCCGGTGGCGAGGACGACACCCTGGTCGAGCTCGCGACCAAGATCGTCTCCGTGTTGCACTCCGATGAGGCGATCGGGCTGCACCGGCTGATGGTCACCGAGGCGCACGCCTTTCCCGAGCTGGCCGAACGGTTCTACCGCGACGGCCCCGAGTCCTACATTCGGGCACTCGGCGAACGTCTCCCTGAGCCGGATCCCGACCTGGCGCGTGCGCTGTTCACTCTCCTGCTGGGTGAACCGCACCGTCAGCGTCTGCTCGGTCTGCGGGCCGCGCCAACCTGGGCCGAGGCGCGCGGGCACGCCATCGCCTCGCTCGCGCACCTGGGGCTCGGCGACGCTCCCACCGCGACTTGAGATGAACCGCGGTTGAGGTTCTGGTACTCCGGCAGTAGCTGGTTCAGGCGGCGTCTTCCCTGATGGTGGGCTGGTTCGGCGCGGCGCTGGTCCGATCCGACCATGGAGCCGATCCAGCTCCGCATGCCCCGGTCGACATCAACATTCGTCACACGATGACCAACGGACACGAGCAGCACTCGGCGCGCTCAGTGCCGTTGCAGTACCAACCGTCTGGCGTGTCGCAGAAGATACAGTTCGAGCGTTCGACCGGAGTGCGACGGTGCCGCGCTGCGGACAGCACGGCAATGCCCACAGCCGGGTAGGCCCGGCCGCTGCGGCGATTACTCGTGGCGTCCGTGGTGATCGTGACGGTATGGTGGCCGCGCCGGCCGCGGGACTTGGTCGCGACTTCCGGAACCCGCATTGAAGCGACACTTCGCAGTTCGTGCCTTCATTCCCCGGCCGGCGTCCGGGCCGCCCGTCGAGGAAGCTGGGTCGCTGTCGTGTCGCTGTCGGATCAGGTCGCGTGCGAGGACGTGCTCATGTTCGTCAACGCGGCCATCGCCTCCACGGCCCAGCGCGAGTTCCACGGTGGCGCGGACGCGCAGCGGATGTCGCTGGGTTTCCTGCACGAGTACGTGCTGGGCAACTACCGGGACCTCTACGCGGCGACGGCGGCCCTGGACATCAACCACCTCAACGCGGCGATGGTCGTGACGAACCTGCTGCGCACCGCGTCGACCGCGAGCCCCGAGCAGCGGGCGGTGGAGGGGCGGCTGATCGCCGCGCGGCTGCGGCTACTGCCGCCCCAACGGGTGTACTCGGTGTTCCGTGAACTACGCCGGCTGGGCATCAACAACCGACGGACCAGGGCGATCGTGCGCGACTGGGTGGCTGGCCGGCCCGGTCTGGCGTTCGACGCGGTCAAGTACCGCCGGTCGTTGTCGGTCGCGGCCCGCCACGCCCACCTGCCGCTGCCCGGCGAGGTGGGTACCGTGCTGTTCGACTGGCGTCGCCCCGGGCGGTACGAGACGCCGCTCCTGGATGCGTGGCGGCGCGCCCACTACGAACAGCGCGCGTTGTACGAGCTGCCGTACACGGTCGCCGAGGGGCTCGCCGCCCAGCATGGCATCGACCGGGCCCGCTTCCTGACCGGCATCGCGCCGAAGCTCACCGACGGCGAGCGGCTGCGGCTGCAGTCGGCCGCCGCGCGGCACCAGGTAGGCGCGGTCGCCATGGACCTCGCCACCGTGCCACTGACCCGCCTCGCCGTCTACGCGCTGTCGCTGTCCCGACCGGAGCGGAAACGACGCCGCGAGGAGTTGACCGGTGCGCTGCGGGCGGCCGCCCGTCGCGCCGCGCGTCGACAGGCGGGCTCGTGGGGTCGGGTCGTGGCGGTCCTCGACGACAGCTACTCCGCCTCCGGCTCCGGGGTCAAACGTCGCCGGCCCCTCGCCGTCGCCCTCGCCACCCACTACCTGCTGGAGGCGCTCGCCGCCGAGTACACCGGACTGTGGCTGGCCCACCGCGGCGACCCGCTGCTGGTGCACCCCAGCGGAGCGACCGGGCTCGGTGAGCGCATCCTCGACGGTCTCGAACAGCGACCCGAGCGGCTCGTCATCGTCTCCGACGGCTGGGACAACGCCCCGCCCGGACAGGCCGCCGAGGTGCTCCGGGTGTGGCGTACCCGCCTCGACCCCGACCGGCGCACGAGCATCGTGCACCTCAACCCGGTCTACGACGCCGACACCTTCGACGTACGGCGGCTCGCCTCCGGGGTGGCCACCGTCGGCGTGCGCGACGTCGAGGACGTCGCGGCCCTCGTCGAGCTGGCCCGTTTCGCCACCGGGGGCGCCGGCTTCGACGAGCTGCGTCGCCACCTCGCGGACCGGGTGGACCGGTTCCTCACCGACGACTCCGGCGTCCGGGAGTCGACATGACCGCCACCGCCATGGATGGGATCGACCTGACCGGGCTGACCGTCGCCCCCGACCAGACGTGGGGTGCGGTACGCCTGGTGCCGCTGCTGCGACCCGCACCCATCACGGATCTGCGCCTGCACGCCCGCCTCTACGACCCCGACGAACTGTCGATCGTGCACACCGGGCCGCGCAGCGCGTACGTCTCCTACGTGCCCCACGCGTTCGTGGCGACCTGGACCACCGACGACACGCCCGCCGCCGCCTACGGCACCCAGCTACGCGACCCCGCGACGACCGGCGACCCCACCGGCATCCGCCTGGCGATCCGGCACCGCATGGCCCACCGTGACGGCAGGCAGCGGCTCCGCTTCCTGCCGCTGCACCTGGCGATGGAGGGCTACCTCGCCCTACAGTTCGGCGGGCCGCCCGTCGCCTGGCAGGAATGGACCCGCCACGCCGTCACCCGCGGCCTGTCCCCGCGCGTCGAGGCCAGCTACACCGGCACGGCCGTTCCCGGCCTCGACGACGCGCTGCGCGTCTTCGAAATCTACCCCGACCAGTGCGGAATGGTGCTCTACGTCGCCGACACCCTGGCCGCGGCATTCGTCGTCAGCCACCCCGACGACTACCGCGCCCTGCACCCGACCCTGTTGCAGGACTTCTACGGCGAGCTGGTCTTCCACTACGCCCACCTGCACCGGGCCGCGCCCGGCTTCACCGCCCGGCTCGACGACAGCGTCGTCGCCAGCGTCGCCGATTTGCGCGCACAACTCGCCCAGGCCCGCGCCGACTGGGCGGCCTTCCACACCGTCATGGCCGGTGGGCTGCTCACGGCGCAACGCCTCACGGTCACACCGGTGTACCGGATGGGACGCTTCACCCTGTCCCGTTTCCGGCCCGCCCTCGACCCCGTCACCGAGAACCACATCGGCGAGATGATCACCGACGACACCGGCCAACTCGCCTACCTCAAGACGTTCCGGCTGTCGGCCGCCCAGACCCGTCGTGGGTACCTGCTGTCCCGACTCGCCGCCCACGACTGGAACCTCGACGCCACCGCGACCGCCCTCGGCACCGACCGTCAGGGAATCGCGCTACGTCTGGACAACGCCGGCTTCGGCCACCTGCTCCGACCCGATATCATCGACGCCTGCCGCAACCATGCCCGGAAACCGCACGACGACGCGACGAGAAAGCGGCCCACGTCGCGCAGGGGGTGACGCGGCCCTCACCGTCCTGTGACCCGCTGCCTCGACGCCCCGCGCCGACGACACGGTGGCACAGAACGTCACGGCACACGACGACCAGTGCTCCTCCCGGAACGTGTATCGCGGGCGTATCGGAAATCGCATACGCCACCGCAACGGTCGTACGGCTTGAGTACCGGAACGAACCGGAGTGCAGGAATCGACCGGGAAAGAGAGCGTGAACATGGACTCGGGTACCGCACGTGGTGTCGACCGGCGGCGGCTGGTCAGATGGGGCGGGGCGGCCGCCGTCGGTGTGGTGGCGGCCGGTGGGTCGCTGGTGGGCGCCCGGGTCGGCCACGCCGACTCGACCCCCGCCGGCCCGTCCGGACACGGCCGGATCCCGCCGGACACCCGGCCCGGCGGCGCCTACGACCGGTACGTGGCGCGGCTGGCCGCCGAGGGCAGGTTCTCCGGCGTGGTGCTGCTGTCGTACCGGGGCCGGACGGTGCTGTCGCGCAGCTACGACATGGCCGACCGGGAGAGGGGGATCCGCAATCACGAGGACGTCGCGTTCAACCTCTCGTCGGGGAGCCAGCCCTTCCTGTCGGTGGCCGTCCTGCAGTTGGTGCAGCAGGGCCGGTTGACGCTGTCGGACCCGGTGGGTGCCCACCTGACGGGCTTCGCCAGGGAGATCGCCGAGCAGGTGACCATCCACCACCTGCTCACCAGCACGTCCGGGCTGGACGCCCCGATGCCGGACTGGCAACGCGTCTTCCACAGCCGGGAGGAGGCGCACGAGTACCACGAGCGGTGGGCCCGGCAGGCGACGCTGGTGGGAGTCCCCGGCGCGGGGTCCAACGGCCACCTCCCCGGCGGCGGCGTCGGTCTGGCCATGGCCGCGCAGACAGTGGAGGCCGTGTCCGGCATGACGTTCTGGGACTACGTGCACGAGCACGTCTTCCGGCGCTCCGGCATGAGCGGCTCGGCGTTCTACACCAGGGACCAGTGGCTCACCGACGAGCACATCGCGCACCCGTACATGCGGCAGGCCGACGGCAGCCTGGTGGACGCCGTCCGCAACCTGGACAAGGGCAGCCTGGACCCGCACATACGAGGCCCGAACCCGGGCCGCAGTTTCATCGGGTACGCCTCGGGGGAGGGCTTCGCCACCGCGCCGGACCTGGTGCGGTTCGCGGAAGCGCTGCGCGACGGCACGGTGCTGGACCGCCCCTACGCCGAGTTGTTCGCCGGCGCCAAGCTCCCCGGCCCAGAGCCCACGTCGTTCGGGGCGTACACGATGCCGGTCAGCATCATCAACGGCCAGTGGGTGATCGGGCGCGGCGGCGGGGCCGGGGGCATCGGCGCCAACTGGAGCATCTACCCGGACACCGGTTGGGTCGGCGTCGTCCTCAGCAACCACGACGGCGTGCCGCTGATGGACATCTGCCTGCGGGAGGCCGAGGCCGTCACCGGCGGGCCGGTCGACCCACCCGGCGGCGGGGGCGGTCGCTGAGTGGTCCGGCTCCTGGCGGGGCGATCCGATGTCGTTCGACCCGCGACGCCACCGGGCACCGCGTGTATCGCGGGCGTAAGGAAAACCGCATACGCCACCGCAACACTCCTCCGGCTTCGATGGGGGCATGAACCACAGCGCATCCCCGTCCGCGCCGTCCCGCCGCACGCGTAGGGCCGTGCTCGTCAGCCTGGCCGTCCTCGGGCTGGCGGGCACGGCGTCCGCCGTGCGGCGACCGCTCCTGATGGCCGCTCCGAGGTGCCTGGCCGGGCGGTGGCACGGCTGCTACGACACGTTCAACGGCGTGGTGCTCATGATGCTGGTGGGGCTGCCGCTGGCCGCACTGGTGGTGTGGGCCCTGGCGCACCGGCGGCGTGCCGCCGGCGTCACGTCGGCGCGGCGGAGGTCGCTGGCTGAGGTGGGCATGGCCTACGGGACGGTGCCGATGGTGTGGCTGACCCTGATGCCGGGGCCGGGGGCCGGCATCGTCCCCGGCCGGGTGAGTCTGGTCCCGTTACGGGACCTGGTCACGATGGGGCCGGTCGGGATCGGCGGCAACCTGCTGATCTTCGCGGCCCTGGGGTTCTTCGCTCCGATCCGGTTCGCGGCCCTGGCGTCCGTGCCGCGGATCCTGGCGCTCGGGGCGGGCTGCTCGATGCTGGTCGAAACCGCGCAGTACGTGCTGCGGCTGGACCGGGTGTCCTCGGTGGACGACGTACTGGTCAACGCCACCGGCGCCGGGCTGGCCGCGCTGGCGTCGCGCCGCTGGTGGGCCACCACGAGGTCATAGGGTTCCGGCATGCGCGTACTGATCGTGGAGGACGAGCCCTACCTGGCCGAAGCCGTCCGTGACGGTCTGCGGCTGGAGGCGATCGCCGCCGACGTCGCCGGCGACGGCGACACCGCCCTGGAAATGCTCGGCGTCAACTCCTACGACCTCGCGGTCCTCGACCGCGACATCCCCGGCCCCTCCGGCGACGAGGTCGCCCGGCGCATCGTCGCCTCCGGCAGCGGCATCCCGATCCTCATGCTCACCGCTGCCGACCGGATCGACGACAAGGCCTCCGGGTTCGCGCTCGGCGCCGACGACTACCTCACCAAGCCGTTCGACCTGCGGGAACTCGTCCTGCGGCTGAGGGCGCTCGACCGCAGACGGGGGTACGCCCGGCCGCCGGTCCGCGAGATCGCGGGCCTGCGGCTCGACCCCTTCCGCCGGGAGGTCTTCCGCGACGGACGCTACGTCGCGCTCACCCGCAAGCAGTTCGCCGTGCTGGAGGTCCTCGTCGCCGCCGAGGGCGGGGTCGTCAGCGCCGAAGAGCTGTTGGAACGGGGCTGGGACGAGAACGCCAACCCCTTCACCAACGCGGTGCGCATCACCGTCTCCGCGCTGCGCAAACGGCTCGGCGAACCCTGGATCATCGCCACGGTGCCCGGCGTCGGCTACCGGATCGAGGCGGCACCCGGCACCGGGCCCACGGGAGGGGACCGTGGATAGGGAGCCCGGTCTGAGCGCCCGCCTCAAACTGACCCTGAGCTATGCGGGGTTCGTCATGCTGGCCGGTGGCTTGCTCCTCGTCACCGTGTGGGTGTTCCTGCTGCGGTACGTACCCGAGGTGGTCGACAACCCCCGGATGCCCGCACCGGGTGGTTCCCGTCTACCCGTCCCCGTGATGTTCGTACCGAACCGCTTCGACCTGCTCCGCGCCTTCGCCCCGAGAGCAGCCGTGGTGCTGGCCTTCCTGCTGGTGTTCGGCCTCCTGGGCGGATGGATCCTCGCCGGCCGGATGCTCGCGCCGCTGACCCGCATCACGGACGCCACCCGCGTGGCCGCGGACGGATCACTGTCCCACCGGATTCGTCTGGAGGGCCGCCAGGACGAGTTCCGGGAACTGGCCGACGCGTTCGACTCGATGCTCGAACGACTCGAGTCCCACGTCGCCGAGCAGCGGAGGTTCGCCGCGAACGCCTCCCACGAACTGCGCACTCCGCTCGCGATCTCGCGGACGCTCCTCGACGTCGCCCGCAAGGACCCCACCCACGTGCGGGGCGAACTCATCGAACGACTGCACCGCGTCAACCAGCGGGCGATCGACCTCACCGAGGCCCTCCTGCTGCTCAGCCGGGGCGGCCGCGGAAACGTCACCCGCGAGATCGTCGACCTCTCGCTCGTCGCCGAGGAAGCCGCCGAGACGCTGCTTCCCCTCGCCGAACGGCGTCGGACGACGCTGGACGTCACCGGCGGGGCGGCCCGCACCAGCGGCTCGGCCGAACTCCTGCTGCGGATGGTGACGAACCTCGTCCAGAACGCCATCGTCCACAACCTCCCCGCCGGCGGCACCGTGACCGTCCACACCGCCACCGACGGTGACACGAGCGTGCTGCGGATCGAGAACACCGGCCGCCGGCTCCCACCCGACCTGGTACCGACCCTCGTCGAGCCCTTCCAGCGCGGGACGGAACGCGTACGCACCGACGAACACGCCGGCGTCGGTCTCGGCCTGGCCATCGTGCACAGCATCGTCCGTGGCCACGACGGGACCCTCGACCTCGTCCCCGGGCCCGACGGCGGTCTCGTCGTCACGGTCCGGCTTCCCGGCGGGTCCGGGGACGCGGGTGGACACCCTCCCGAGCCTGACGGCCTCAGCAGGGATCGATGTAGTAGATGGGGTCCCAGTCGACGCGCACCGGATCAGGGTCCGGATTGAGGACCACCTGGATGACCCGGTTCTGGTTCAGCAGAAGGGCTCTGGCGTTGCCGGTCTGGGCGTTCTTGGCGGACCCGTCGCCGATGAAGTTGGTCAGCGATCGTTCGTTGCAGTAGTAGAGGTAGAAGACCGTGTGCCGACCGTCACCCTCACCGGCGGCAACGCAGAGTCGCCCGCTCGGGCAGAGATCGATGAGGAGGTTCCGGTCGTCCGTGTCCACGTGCGCGAACCGGCGCTCCTCGCGGTCGGTGTACAAGGGGCTGATGATCGGTGTCCAGGCCGTCGCTCCGACGTCGGTCGTGCGCGAGGCCGTCCCGCGTGTTCCCGTGGCCTGTGCCGCGGGGGCGGCCGTCGGGAACACCGAGATCAGCACGGTCAGGGCGGCGACAACGGCCAGCGCACGA
Organism: Micromonospora inyonensis; assembly: GCF_900091415.1. Lineage (NCBI taxonomy): Bacteria > Bacillati > Actinomycetota > Actinomycetes > Micromonosporales > Micromonosporaceae > Micromonospora > Micromonospora inyonensis. The sequence continues at coordinate 1,317,263 of NZ_FMHU01000002.1, forward strand.
GACCGCGACCGTGGGGTTCTGTTCGTGCGTCCGCTCGATGGACGTCTCCATGCTCGTGGCATTTCGGGTCCCTTCCTCTCCGAATCGGCGTCCGGTGCCGGCAGGCCGGCGAACGCCTCCCTGCCCGCTCTGGCAAGTATGCAATACTCGCCGATGTGAAGGCCCTGATCTACGTTCGACAGTCGCAGGATCGGTCCGGCGAAGAGCTTGGCATCGCCCGCCAACTCGCGGACGCCCGCCAACTCGCCAAGCTGCGCGGATGGGAGGTGATCCGTGAGCTGCCGGAGAACGACACCAGTGCATCGGGCAAGCGGCAGCGGCCCCAGTTCGAAGCTGTCCTAGCCGCCATCGAGGCGCAAGAAGTCGGGGCCGTCATCGCGTGGGACATGACCCGGCTGAGCCGGAACCGGCGCGATACGGTCCGTCTACTGGAGGCCGGAGAGCGCGCGAAGATCACCCTCGCTTTCGTTCGTGGCACGGACCTCGACCTGTCGACCCCGGCCGGCGGACTCATCGCCGACATCCTCGCCGGCGTGGCGCGCAACGAGATCGCGGTGAAGTCCGACCGGCAGCGGCGGGCCGCGCTGCAAGCCGCGGAGCAGGGACGATGGGTAGGTGGCCGCCGGCCTTTCGGATACGAGGCCGATGGGTGCACGATCCGTGAGGCAGAGGCGGCGGCCCTCCGCGACGCCTACGCGGCCGTGCTCACCGGGGTATCACTCGGCGGCGTCGCCCGCGACTGGAACACCCGCGGCCTCCACACGCCCCAGGGCAAGCGCGACGGGAGCCCGTCGCTCTGGACGTCACAGACCGTCCGTCCGACCCTGCTGAACCCTCGGTACGCCGGTCTGCGCGCCCGTGGGCGCGGTAAGAGCCAGCAGGTGATGGCCGCCGCCGAGTGGCAGGCAATCGTGCCCGAGTCGACCTGGCGGGCCGCCGTCGCGGTGATCGCCGACCCTGCACGTGCCAACCCGCCGCGTGGCGGTCGGTCCCTGCTCACCGGCCTCGCCTTCTGCGGCGTCTGCGGTGAGGACACCCCGGCCACCGTGCACGCCGGCGCGGCGCCGAGCCGGAAGGGCCGAGAGGGCTACCGGACGTACCGGTGCCGAGCCGCGTACGGACACGTCGGGCGGGCCGCCGAGCCGGTCGACGAGTTCGTCACCGCCGTTGCCCTGGAGCGTCTCAGTCGGCCGGACGCCCGGGACCTCCTGATCGACCGCGACCGAGCCGACGTTGAGCAGCTCCGCACCGAAGCAATTGCCCTGCGCGGTCGACGAAAGGCGCTGCTCGGCTTGGTCGAAGACGGCACCTACACCGACGCTGAGATACGCGACCGGGCGGGCCGACTCGCCGAGAAGATCGCGGCGGTAGAGGCGAAGCTGGCCGACGCCGGACGAGTCGACATCCTCGGCCCGCTCATCGACGCCGACGACATCCGCGCAGCCTGGGATGCCCTTGATGTCGAACGGCAGCGCGCCGTGATCGACACGCTCATGACCGTTCGCCTGCACCCTCCTGGGCGCGGTACACGAACGTTCCGACCGGAAACGGTCGAGATCGAATGGAAGCACTGACCCACAACTGAACGCGCCCCCGGCGAGGCGACTGCAACGCCTGCCGGGGACGACTTGATCCGCTCCGCTCCCACAGAAAGCGAGCAGACCCATGCAGGATCCTAGGCCCTGCCGTGCCCGCGCATCAGCCGGCCCGGCCCTTCCGAGCAGGCGGCAGGAAACCCCGCCGCCGCGCCTCAGCAATCCACCGGTGCACGGTGGCCACCGGTACCTCGCTCCGCTCCGCGATCACCGCAGCGGGCTTGCCCGAGCTGGCCACCGCAGCCACGTACGCGGCAGCCACCAGGCGGTAGAAGCCATCCGGGTTCGTGCCGTCCGGCCTGGTCAGCTTCGGCATCTCCTCCGTGCTGAACGGCGCGAGCTGCTCGAAGTACTCGCGCTTGCGCTCGTGCAGCGCCGTCCGCGTCGGGTCGGCCTTCTGGTCCCCGTCGTCCCGCTGGGCGAGCCACTCCAGAGCCTCAGGGGTGTTGACCGCGCTCTCAATCCAGCCGATCGGGACCGCCTTCAACTTCCCGGCAGTGACCCCCGGCGACCAGGGGTCGGAGCTGATGACCAGGTCAACGATGATCCGGCGGCCCTCCCACTCCTTCGTCTTGGCGATCACGACGAACTTCTCGTCACCGTCGCTCAGGCCGTTCACACGCACCCAGCCCTGCGAGCCGAACTCCACCCAACGCATGCCGGCCAGCATCGCACCGCGCGACTTCACCGCGCAAGCACCGACGCACACCCGCGTAAGCGAGCCGGCTTGCGCACACCCCCCTGGACGTGCTTATCTACCTCCGAAGATCAGCGCGGCTTACTCGGTCAAGCCGCGCATCCCCTCGGAGGTACGGAAGTGGCGACCACGGACAACCGGCTCTACACCATCGACGAGGTTTGCGACCTCTTCCGGTGCGGCAAGAGCACCATCTACAAGCTGATGGACTCCGGCGAACTCCGGTCAGTGAAGATCGGCGCGCTGAGGCGCATCCCCGTCAAGGCCGCCGACGAGTACCTGGCCCGGCAGATGGGCGAGGCGGTGACCGTCGATGCTGCCTGACCACCCGCACGCCGACTACATCCGCCGCCTGGTCGACGCCGCTCCGCCGCTCAGCGAAGGGCAGCGGTCCCGGCTCGCCACCATCCTCCGACCGGTCGCCGACCGCCCGGCGCCCCGGCAGCGGACCGCGCCGGCCGCCCGCGAGCAGGGAGCGGCCGCCGCATGAGCATCACGCAAAACGGCCGCCTCGCGGTGAACGAGGCGGCCGGCGAACAGGTTGACGAGACCTACGACGGGGGTACGACCCTCGACGCTGCGTTGGCCATGGTCGACCGAGGTTGCTACATCTTCCCCGTCGACCACCCCGAACTGCCCAAGTGCGTCGGAGTGCGCACGCCCGACCACGACCCCGACGCCTGCACCAAACGGGGCAAGCACCCGGCCGTGGGGAAGTGGTCGATCGAGTCCACCGCGAAGGTCGTCGACATCGCCGCGCACTTCGCCGGCACCCTCCGCAACTACGGCATCGACTGCCGCGCCTCGCACCTGCTCGTCATCGACGAAGACACACCCGGCGCGTTCCAGCGGTACGCCGACGAGCACGGCCACACGATCCCCCGCACCTTCACCGTGGCCACCGGCCGGGCGGGCGGGGGCCGGCACCTGTACTTCCGGGCCCCCCGAGGCAGCAAGCTCGGCACCGCCCGCGGTGCACTGCCCGCCGGGGTGGACGTACGCGGGGTGGGCGGCTACGTCGTCGGGCCCGGCAGCGTCCACCAGTCCGGCGCGGTCTACGCCCCCGAGGACCCGGCCGCGCCGTTCGCCGAGCTGCCCGGGTGGCTGGCCGACGCGCTCACCGTGAAGGCCGCGCCGCCGCTGTCGGCCGTCGCCGCCGAACCCCTCGCCGGCCCGCTGCCGCGCCGGGTCGCCGAGCTGCTCGACGCGGACCCCGGGGACCGGTCGGAACGGTTCCACCGGATCGTGCGGGAGCTCGCCGAGGCCGGACTCACCCAGGGCCAGGCCGTCACCGTCCTCACGCCCTGGTGCGAGCGGCACAGCAAGTACGTCGGCCGGGTCGCCGCCGAGGTCGCCCGGTCGTGGGGCAAGCCCGGTCGCAACACGGCCACGGGCGCCGAGCGGCCGGCAACCGGCGGGGCCGCCGACGACCTTTCTGACGCGCGGATGGCCGAAACCATCAGCACCGGAGTGCTCGGCGACCGGTTCTGCTGGACCGCCGCCCTCGGCTGGATGGAGTGGGACGGCCAGGTGTGGAGGCGCAGCAACGAAGCCGCCGTCGTCGAGGTCGTCCGGCAGTACGTGCTCGACCTGTTCAGCCGCGAAGTGCAGGCCGGAGCCGCCGGCGAGCGGCGCAAGATGCTATCCGGGCTGCTCGGCCGGGGCCGCATCGGTGCCATCGCCTCACTGGCCAAGGGCATTCTCCTCCAGGACGCGGCCAGCTTCGATCAGCACCCCGACCTGCTCAACACGCCCTCGGGTGTGGTCAACCTCCGCACCAAGCAGCTCATGCCGCACGACCCGGCACTGCTGCTCACGAAGATGACCGCCGTCGCCTACCGGCCCAACGCCGTGCACCCCGACTGGACGACCGCGCTACAGGCCATCCCTGGCGACGTGCGCGACTGGTACCAGGTGCGCGTCGGGCAGGGCATCACCGGCCACATGACGCCCGACGACGTGCTGGTCGTCAACCAGGGCGGCGGGGAGAACGGCAAGACCACCGTCCTCGGAACCGCGAGCAAGGTCCTTGGCAGCTACTACGTGCTCGTGTCCGACCGGGTGCTGCTGGCCGACGCGGGGGCGCACCCGACCGAACTGATGGAGCTGCGTGGCGCACGGCTGGCGCTGGTCGAGGAGACGCCCGAGGCGCGGCGGCTGTCCGTCGGCCGGCTCAAGAAGGTCGTCGGCACGCCGGAGATCGAGGCCAGGTACATCCGGCAGGACTCGGTCACGTTCACGGCCACGCACAGCCTGTTCCTGTCGACGAACTACCGGCCGGTGGTGGAAGAAACCGACCACGGGACGTGGCGGCGGCTGGCGCTGGTCCGGTTCCCGTACCGCTTCGTCAAGCGCGAGGCGGACCTCACCGGGCCCGACGACCGGCTCGGCGACCCGACGTTGCGTGAGCGGCTGATGGCCAGCGAGCAGGCCCGTGAGGCTGCCCTCGCATGGATGGTCGAGGGTGCCCACCGCTGGTATCAGGCGGGGCGGGTGATGCCGGAGCAGCCGCCGCGGGTCGTGGAGGCAACCCGCGCGTGGCGGGCCGAATCCGACCTGGTGCTGGCCTACGTCGACGATCGCCTGGTGGCCGACCGCGACAGCCACGTCATCTCCACAGAGCTGCTGGCCGACTTCAACGAGTGGTTGACCGCCCGGGGCCACCGCGCATGGGCGGACAAGATGTTCACCAGCCGCTTCGGAGAGCACGACGAGTTGGCCAAACACCGCGTCGAGAAGCGGCAGATGCGGGACCGGACAGGGCTCTCACGCCGTCCCACGGAGACGTTCAACCTCAACAGCGCAGCGATACCAGCCCGCTACACGGCGTGGTTGGGCATTCGGTTCGCCACCGAGACGGATCGAGCCGCTGACCTGGACGAAAGCGGCGACGGCGACCCGGTGGCAAGGGTGGCAAGGCAAGTTCCGGTGAACAGAGATTCCTATACGCGCGAGAGTTCACCAGACTCTGCCTTGCCACCCTTGCCAAATCAGCGGGCATCGATCGAGCGCGAGGCGGGGTCGGTCCCGCTGTGGCCCGAGGAACCGCCCGCCTGCCCCGACTGCGGCTGGCCGTACGACGCCGCCGCCCACTACCAGAACTGCGAGGCAACCCGATGACCACCTACCAGCCCAACGACGACCACGGCGCCCAGCACATCGCCTACACCACCCCCGACAGCGGCACCCTCATCACCTGGCCCGTCGTCGGCTGGGGCAACCCCGGCGAGGGATGGGGCCACCTCACCCCCGTCATCGACACCCCCGACGGCCCCCAGGCGCTCCCGTTCGATCCCGACCGGCGGTTCGCCTACGGGCCCACCGACGACGACGCCGCGTGGAACCTCCGGCAGCTCACCCAGGCCGGCACCGCCCACCCCAGGGTGAACGAACCGTTCACCCCCTCCCACCAGGCCCCGGCCGACATCGATCCGGCGCTGCTCGACTTCGACGACGCGAACGCCGACGTCATCGCCTGCCTCGCCGCCATGCACCGCGGGGACCACCGGGGCGCCGCCGCTGTGCTCGCCTCCACCAACGTGGCCCGCCTCGCCTACCCGCTGCTTCACCTTGTCGCCGCCCTCGGCCCCGCCGCCGTAGGTGCGGAGGCGTGGGCCGAGGCACTCACCGCGTGGCAGCCCGGCCAGTCCCTCGGCGAAGGGCTGGCCCGGTGAACCCCGCCCTGGCCCTCGAAGCGCTGATGCTGCACCCCCGCTACGCCGAGTTGGCCGCGTACCTTCGGGCCCACGCCCCGGTACACGTCGTCGACCAGGTCGACGCGGCCAGCGTCGACGCCCACCGGCTGATGACCGACACCGCGCGGACTGTGTTCGGGGAGAGCAACGCTTGCGGCCTCGACGCCGCTGACGTGCCCGGATGGCTGCGCCTGCCGCTGCTCGACACCGTCACCGCATGGATCGGCGGCCGGGCGTCGACGTGCCGGCACCAACCCGACCCGCACCGGCCGCGCCCGGTGGTGGCCGCCGCGTGGAAACCCGGCCTCATCGTCTGCCACGCCTGCACCTACCTGACCGCCCTGCCTCGCGGCAGCGACCGGGACCGCACCTGCGACGCCTGCGGAAGGGTGTGCGCCGGCGTCGAGCACGGCGACGGCATCCACCCGGGCATGGTGCAGCTCGGTCCGCTCGTCTACCAGTACGGCGTGTGCGGCGACTGCAAGCCGATCACCGCCGACCCCGGCCCGCTCAGCGCCACGCAGACGGCCGAACAGGACCGGCCGAGGGGTACGGGAAGGGCCCGCCCACGCGGTCGACGTGGACGCGGCCGGGGCAAAGGGCCCCGCCGGTGAACGGGCGCCCTCTCAGACGACTTCGTGCCGTGACGGTCACGAAGGTGGCGGAAGCCCGGAGCCGCACCGGGCCACCCGCCGAACACGATGCGGCACAAGGAGAAGACATGGACACCATCACCACCCCCGGCGGTTGGGGTGCCAGCTACGACCGCATGTCCCCGGCCCTGCGCGCCCGGTGCGACGCCGACAACCGCGACTACCTGCGAGAACTCGCCGCCGACAACCAGCGGCGCCGTGCCGTCGCCGGCACCGCCGAGGAACAGGCCATCCGCGCGGCGATGCTGCTGGCCGAGCAGCAGGGCGCGGTCGTGAACCCGGCCGAGGTGTGGCGCACCGGCGGTGCCGCGGTCGGCCGCACCAAGGCCGAGGCGCTGTCGTACTACTCGGCCGTGCAGGACCTCGAGGACACCCGGGCGCGTAGGCAGGAGGAGGAGGCGCGGGCCGAGGCCCAGCGGTACCACGCCGCCCTCCAGGACGTGCAGGACCCGCGTTCCGGGCGCACCAAGGCCGAGGCCCTGCGCTACTTCTCGGCCGTGCAGGACCTCGAGGACACCCGCCGCGGGCGCGAGATCCTCACCGCCGACGCCCCCGACGTCCCCGCGCCCGCGCGGTACGACACGAGCTGGGTGCAGCAGGCCAAGGCCCGGCGCGACGCACGCACCGGACGCGCCCGGTGAACGGCCGCTGACCCCCATGCCCGGCGTCAACGTCACCGCTGCTGCGTCAACGCTTGCGCAGGTCAGTGGATCGATGGTCGGTGAGCGGGTCAATTCCATCGCGCGCGATGAACCGACCAGCGCCGAACCTCACCGTGCGTCACCATCCCCCTGGTGACGCACGGTGAGGGGGATGGGGTCGACACGCAAGACCAGTCGGCCTCCGGACCCCCGGGGCCAGGCTTTCGGGTGCGGCTGTGGTCTGAATCGAACGAGAGTCCGATTGGAGTCTGCTCGTGGCAGTAACAGACAGTAACCAAACCACTGAGGGTGACATCGCCCTGCCGCCCCCTGGCACCCGGGAGTCAGGGCTGAGGCTGTGGCGGTCGGTGCTCGACGTGTACGAGCTGGAGCAACACGAGGTGGCGTTGCTGCGGGAGATGGTCCGTACCGTCGACCTGCTCGACGACCTGGCGGCGATCGTCGCCGCCGAGGGGACGATGGTTCCCGGTCCGGGCCTGACTCAGCGGGTGCACCCGGCGATCGTGGAGGCCCGGCAGATGCGGATCGCTCTGTCGCGGCTGTCGGCGTCGCTGCGTCTGCCGGCGGGTGAGGAAGGCGACCAGCCGGCGCACCTGCGGCGTCCACAGCGTCGTGGTGCCGCCCGGGGCGCGTACGGCATTCGGGGTGTGGCGTGAGGCGCCGCGGTGACGGCGAACGGCCGGTGATGCCGGCGTGGCTGCTCGCCCAGGGCGTGCCGGCGGCCGACACCCGGGCGTGGTGCGCGCAGAACGGCTACCGGGTGCTCGACGTGCTGTTCGCCCGCCGTGACGCGCACCGGGCCCGCTGGGGCGTCGATGCGGCGGCGTGAGCGGCCCGTTCCGCTGGGCGACGGGCCGCCGCCGACGCTGGTGCGGTTCCGGTACGCCGACTGGGCGGACGAGTCGGAGCAGCAGCCGCCGCATCACGCGGGTGAGTCGTGGCCGTCGTGGCGGCACATCCGGGCGTTCCGCCGGCACCTGCACGCCCGCCGCCGCTGGTGCGCCGAGACAGGCCGCAGCTACGTCGAGACGTTCCGCCCCGAGTGGTCGCGGTGGACCGATCACGAGAGCGCGGAGCGGCATCCGTAGCCCTGCCACAACAACGGCCCGCCAGGATCGTCCCTGGCGGGCCGTTCGCTGCGTCTGTGAGTCAGCGGGTGCCGTTGTGGTGGGCGACCCTGATGCGGTTCCAGACGCGGCGGCCGAGCCGCAACCGCCGGCCGGTGGCCTTGCACCAGCGGCAGGGGCGGGAGATCCGGGTGTTGCCCTTCGGGGTGTGGTGGGCTTTGCCGTCGCACACCCAGCAGCGGGCGAACGGCCACACGGCGCACGACACGGCGTAGCCGAGGGCGGCGAGGGTGCCGATTGCGATAGCGGTCAACGTGGCCTGCATGTGCCCTCCTGGGGCGGGTTTCGGGGGTTGGTGGGTTGGTGGGGCTAGCCGCGTTTCCGCTGGCCAGCGGGGCTAGCGGTGGGGCTATCGCTAGCCCCTGCCGGGTGCTAGCGCGATTCGAGTTCGGCGGCCTTGATCCGGGCGTCGAGGGCCGCCAGGCGGACGCCCTTGCGGGTGGTGGCCTTGCCGTCGATGCGGCGTCCGATGTCGGCGGTGGGCACCCCGGCGGCGGCCATCCGAGCGCCGAAAATCTCGACGGTCAGGTCCCCGTACACCTCGGGGTCGAGGTGCCGTAGCCGCGGCACGATCAGCTCCGACCACAGGGCCGGCTCACTGCCGTCCCACACCCGACGGACGTCGTCGAGCAGGTTCCGGGCGTGCACGCGGACCGGACCCGGCTCGGGGCGGACACCGGAGCGCAGCGCCAGGGCACGAGCGCAGACGGCGGCGGCCTGGTCGTCGTCGACGAGCGCGGCGCGGACGGTTTCGTAGCCGGCGGTGAACCCGGCGCGGACCATCCAACCGGAGTCCTCACCGGGCACGAACGCCGTCGGCCGGGCCCCGGTGCGGTACGCCGACGTGCCGAGGATCATGTCCGTTTCCGGCTGCGCCGGGACCGCGAGGGCGGCCCGGTTGGTGATCAGGCTGGAAATCGCTTTCGGCAAGGAGTCCTTGTCGAAGCGTTGGGTGGCGACGATGACGTGAATGCCGAGGGCGCGGGCCCGTTTGATGGTGGACAGCAGCATCGGCGCACCCGGCCCCTTGATGCCGTGCTTCGACGACATGAACTCCTGTACCTCGTCGAACATCGCCACCACCGGGCGGAGCCGTTCGTCATGTTCGGCCATGGCCCGGTTGACCTTCTTCACGCTGTTCATGCCGGCGCGGGCGTACTTGGCGACCAGGGGGCCGCGTTCCTCGCACAGCCCGTACAGCCATTCGATGATGTCCAACGTGCGGGCGATGGACCGTTCGTCTGCGCCGCACACGTACATGCCGGGCGGGCACAGCTGTTCGAAGCAGTCGTAGTCACCGGAGCCTTTGAGCTCGCTGATGACGGGGATGACCAGCGGATCGAGCACCGCACCCAGCAGCACGTTGCGGGCGGCGAGGGACTTGCCGGAGCCGGGCACCCCACCGAACAGGCTGTTCCGTTCGGCCAGTGACCAGGTGACGGGGCGGAGCCGCACGTCGGCCCCGTAGGGGAACGGCTCGAAGTAGTCGGTGGTGCCCTCCTCCAGCAGCGGCCACGGCGGTTGCCGCATCGCGCTGACCGGCTTGTCGGACACGTAGATTTCCAGCATGCCGGGGTGCTCGCCGCGCACCGGGTCGGGCCACACCTGGTCGACGGGAAGCCGGAACCCGGCGGCGAGCCGGTCACGGCGGTCGATGACGTCGGTGGCCACCACCCCGGCCGGCAGCGAGATCACGGCCACGTGGCCACGTCCGGCGGGGTCGCGGGCAATCTCGCGGGGGAACGTCACCGCGGCGGGGTCCTTGATGCCGGCCCCACACGCGACGAGGGCGGCGCGGGTCAGGTCGGCGGTGAGCCGCACGTACGTCCCGCCCAACGTGACCCGGTCGACGATCGGCTTGTCGGCGGGCCGTCCCATCCATCCGGCGAGTAGGAACAGCGCGCCGACGATCACCCACCGCCCGCCGGGCGCGAAGTACGCGAACGTCACGCCGGACACTGCGACCGCGAAGGCGAGGGTGATCACGACCGGCCACCGCCACGAGCTGTGCCGCATGCGCCGCTCGTCGAGGGCCAACCAGGTTTGCGGGTCGTTGCGGTTGGCGGCCTGCTGCCGAAGGTGCCAGTTCCCTTCCTCGGCGCTGGCCCACCGCACGGGCAGGTATAGGGCCCGCCACAGACCGCGCGGGGCGTACATGGCGGCCCGGCCGGCGTACAGCGGCAGGCGGACGGCGTGGAACCCGGACGCGTGCACGGCCAGGCGGGCGGTGTCGACGACCAGGCCGACCCACCCGGCGCGGGACCGCAACGCCGCCGGCAGGATGGGCCGCACGTCGCGGCGGCTGGTGATGTCCGCGAACGTCGTCGAGGTGACGGGCGGGTCAACGGGACCGCCTTCCCGGGTGGCCTCGATCGCCACCGTCTCCCGGTCGTCGCGCTGCTGGGGGATCTGCTGGGTCATGATGGTTGCTCCTCGTTGCTGGGGATGCGGGGCCCGGCCGTAGCTGTGCCGGCTGGCCGGGCCCCGCGCGATGTGCTACTTGTCGCTGGCCTTGCAGCAGCGGCACGTCTTACCGCCGTCGAGGGGGGCGCACGCGCACCCGCACGACAGGCAGCCGCGGCCGGGGATGCCGCCAGACTGGGAGTGCATGCAGCCGCAGCGTCCGCACCGGTGCGCCATCAGCGGCGCCCCTTCTTCCGGCCGTCGGTGTGGCAGATGGCGACCGCGCCGTGGCCGATGGCGGACGCGCCGCCCTTGACGTTGACGCTGCCGATGTTGATGTCCCCGCCGGTGGCGGTGGAGCCGTCGAACGACAGGTGCCCGTCCTTGCAGGTGGCCAGGGTGCCCGTCGCGTCGGTGGACACGCTGCGGAACTTCGTGGTTCCGCACCTCTCGCAGCTCGTGATGGCCATGGCCATCTCCTTTCGTATCGGTCCGGCTCTGGCCGGCTCCGCGTGCCACCGGCAGTGATGGGTGCCGGTGGCCACGGAGGACGGTCAGCTCTGGTCGGTGGTGACGGGGTGGTCGGGGCAGCCGACCTGGTTGCCGGCGGCGGTCCACCCGGCGCGGCGGAGCTGCCGGTCGGCGACCGACCGGATCCGGGATCCGGACGCGCCGTCGTCCTGGGCGCACCGGCCGCAGGTGTCGCAGTGTCCGTGCATGTGCTGGCTGCTGACGGCGCTCATCGGGTCTCCTCACGGACGAGGTGGCCCAAGGCGGCACCCATGCCGAGCACCACCACGGGCAGGCAGGCGACGACGGTGGTGATCTGCCACGGGGCGGCACCGGTGTCCGGCCTGGTGAGCAGGTGGTAGGTGATTTGCGCGCCGCCGCCCAGGGTGAGCGCGATCAGCGCGGACGTCATGGCGAACCGCTTGGCGCGGCCGGTGGTCCGCCCGGACAGCCACACGTACAGGGCGTACCCGGCGTAGGTTTCCATGCCGATCGGCAGGGTGATCGCCGTGTCCAGGGTGGCCAGCGGTTCGCCATTGTCCCGGGTGAACCCGGGCAGCAGGTCCACCGGGCCGAACCCGGTGAGCTTGCCCAGCTCCACCCACCCGGCCCACACCGCGACGAACGCGGGCAGCATCAGCAGCCACACCGGCCACACCGGGAGCGGCCGAGCGGTCCGGCTCGTGATCTTCGTACCCGGGTGTCCGACCGTCTCCACCTGCTCGATCGGCTCAGCGGCGGATTCCGTTTCGGTGACCTCCGGAGCGTGGTCGGTGTCGATACGTACCCGGGTGTCCGGGGCGGTCTGGACGGCGGTCTGCGGCGGCTGCGGGGTGGCCGGGGCGTCGTCGTCGAGGGGGATGTCGACCGCGTCCGTACCCGGCTCGCCCACCGGGGCGTACCCGGGTACGTCGCCGGTCGGGTCCGCCCCGGTCGGTCCGGGGCGGTCCGGGTGGATGCCGAACCCGGTCAGCCGGCCCGCCTGCTTGGCCTCCTCCAGCCTCCCGTGGATGTCCTCCCGCGCCCGCTCGTGGTACTCCGCGGGCGACTCCGGGCCGATCGGCTCCGCGTAGTCCCACGGGTCCACCGGCGGCTCCTCGGCGGTCGACTCGCCGAGGTCGACCGGGAGACCAGCGGCGCGACGCTGGCGGGCCACCTCCGCCAGGCTGGCCAACAGGCCCGCGCGGTCGACGTCGATGCCGAACGCCTCCGCGAGCTGCTCGGCGGTTGGCGTCGCTCCCCGCCGGTCGGCCAGGTCGACGGCCGCGCGCACCATCTCCAGGCCGTCGAGCCCGGGAAGGTGCGGCAGCGGCTCCCGCTCGGCGGGCCGCTCGTCCGGCGGCGTGTAGTCGAACTTCTCGGCCAGCCGGCGGCGCAGGTGCTCCTCGTACTCCTGGGTGCCGATCTCCTGGGCCTTCTCCTCGATGAGCCGGGTACGTAGCTCGTCGGCCTTCGGCGCACCGATCCGGAATTCCCGCATCAGCCGGTTCCGCGACGGCACGTCGCCCAGCTCGTCGGCCAGCTTCCGGGCTGCCGGCAGCAGGTCCTCCACCGGCTGCGGGTAGCGGGTGCCGTTGATCGTCGGGGCGGTCACCGGGCCACCACCTTCACCGGTCGGGGCGCGGTGGGGGTGTCCACACCGTGTACGCCCTCGTCGACCTGGTCGACGACCTCGAGGCCGAAGTGCTCGCGGATCGCGGCGGCGGACTGGTTGGCGTGCCGCTCGCACAGGGCCACCGCCACGGCCACCGGACCGCCGATGGCGACCGGGCCGCCGAGCAGGATCAACAGAAGCGGGTTCATGCCGCACCCCCCGCCACCTCGACGGCCACCGCACGCAGCGCCATCGTCAGCCGCGACAGGGCCCGGAACTGGCGGGCCGCCGCCCGGTCCGCCCGGTCGCACTCCGGCGTGCCCGGGTCGGACAGGCCCTGGTCCATGCACGACAGGCCGTACCGGGCCGCCATGTCCATCACCGCCCGCTCCAGGCGGGCCGCCCGGGTCAACGCGTCCAGGTGCGTCAGGGTGCCGCCCAGGACCGCCGCCCGGTACGGCGACAGGATCAGCGCCACGTCGGGGTCCGCCGGCGCCGGGTCGGACTGCTGGGGCCACTGCTCGACCAGAACCACCGGCCGTCCGGGAGTCTTCTCCATCAGGTCAACGGTGAGCCCGTCGCCAAGGTCCAGCGGGGCACCCGCGGCGCCCATCGTCGGGTTGTTGTTCATCGGGTCACCGCCGGCCGCTCGGCGTCGGCCGGGGCCGGCACGTCGCAGTAGGAGACGACCCGCGTGTGCCCCCCGGTCACCGGGTGGTTCCATCCCGCCGACTGGTACGGCTGGAACCACCGGCCGCCGCTGCCGTCCAGCGGGCGGTCGACGAGGGCGGGGCGGGGCAGGCCGAGCCAGGCCGCCCACCGGTCGACGGTGTCGGTGTCGTCGTCGCCGCACTGGAGGGTGAGGCCAGCGGGCAGCGGCCCGTCGTGAGCGGCGACCCGCACGTACAGCGGGACGGGCAAGCCGGCGGCGATGCCGGCGGCGGCCAGGTCGAACGCCTTCCGGCGCGGGTCGGTGGTCGTGTCGTTCATCGGGTCCACTCCTGGGAGATCGGGACGCACATGCCGCCGGCGCCGAGCTGGTCGCCGCACGGGTACGTCACGTGGTTGTGGTGGAAAGCGAGCCCGGCCAGAACGGCGCAGATCAGCACCGTCCGCTTCACCAGGCGGTCGATTCGGGCACCCACGACGGGCACCTCCTCACGCGAGGGGTGGAGAACAAGGGGGAGAGGGGAGCCCGGGGTGGGGGTGTCACTACTGATGACACCCCCACCGGGCAGGGGTACGCGGTGAGCGCGTACCCGTCAGGCGGTGACGGTGCCGACGTAGACCAAGCTGGCGGTGAACACCGCCGCCATGACCGCGCCGCCCAGCTCGTCGACGAGCCGGCGCGCGGCCACCTCGGCGGACCGGTCGTCGGCCGCGGTGACGGTGCGGGACGTCATGAGGACGTCGTCGGCGGTGAACACGTCCACCCGGTAGGCGGTGCCGGCCGGCGCGGACTGCCCGGTGGTGCGGGCACGGGCCGCCCGGACACCGGCCAGGATCGACAGGGCGAACGCCTCCGCCTCGTCGAGGTCCAGGTCGACGCCGTACGCGTCCGTGTCGCCGGTCGTCACGTAGACGGTCGTGTCGTCGAACCCGCCCGGCAGCTCCGGAGACTCCGTCTGCTGGATCATCGCCATCAACCGGCGGTACTGGCCGATGTGGCAGCCGTCGCGCACCTGGTCCTCGAACAGCTTCCGGGAGTGCCCCAGCTCGGCCGGGCCGCCGCACACGCACTGGCCGTCGCACCACGCCACCGAGCAGACAGCGGTGACCGGACGGCCGAACCAGTCGACGGACGGGGCCGGCTTGCGCTCCCACCCGCGCACCAGGTTCAGCGCGCCCTCCTGCCAGCAGATCAGGTCCAGCAGGGCGTCGAACGCCTCATCGGCGGGACGGCCCACCCGGGCGGCAATCTCGTCGGCGGTCAGATCGGTGGTGTTCATCAGCGTCTCCACCCGGCGGCCCAGGTCGAGCACGTCGGACGACGGCGGGGCGGGCTGAGTGGCCAGGAACGCGGAGACGGCGTCGTTGACCTCGTCGGCGGTGGCGTCGAGGCGGGCGGCGAGCTGCGCGTCGCTCAGCGGGGCCGGGCTGGTGCGGATCAGGTCCCACGCCCGGCGGCCCAGCTCGACGGCCAGGGACGTGCTCCGGGAGCGGTACGCCAGGTTCAGCGGGGAGAACTGCTCGACGGCCGGACGCTGACCGGGGATCGTCGGGGCGTCGATGAGGCTGTCCGTCGAGCGGACGGGACGGACAGCAGAGATGGTCATGACCAGGCCCTATCTGTGGAGGGTGGAACGACCGTCGCCAGTTGTAGTCCGGCGGTCGGTCGCGCTGTCCAGTTCCGCCCTGACTATAGGCTCGCTCTCCCGAGGATGGACGCCCTGACGCGGGATGTCCTTACGGCTGCGCGCACAGTCGTTCAGTCTGCGTGCACTCTCATGGTCTGCTGGCGGAACTGGCGCGGGGAGAGGCCGTAGGCGCTGCGGAACGCCTGGCTGAAGTGCGCGGGGCTGGTGAACCCCCACCGGGCCGCGATCGCCTGGATGGAGCGGGCACACAGGCGGGGGTCGCCGAGGTCGCGCCGGCACTGCTCCAGACGTTGCTCGCGGATGTAGCCGGCGACGGTCCGCCCGTCCTGCCGGAACAGCTTGTGCAGGTAGCGCAGAGAGACGTGGTGCGCGGAGGCGATCGCGTCCGGAGTGAGCCGCGTGTCACCCAGGTGGGTCCGGATGAAGGCCCTGATCTGCGCCGTCAGTGCGCGCTGCCGTGTGGGGGGCGGCAGCACGTGCTCGGTTTCCAGCGCGTGGGCGAGCGCGGTGCCGAGCACCTCGAGGGTGAGGGTGGACAGCCGCAGGGCGTCCGAGGGACCCAGCTCGGGCATGCGCTCCGCGAGGTGCAGGAGGAACTGCGACGTCAGCGCGCCGACGCCCTGATCACCCGGGATGCGCACCGCGGTCAGTCTCCGCATGTCCTTCCGGGGGAGCAGCAGGAGCGAGCGCGGGGTGTGCAGGAGCAGGACGCGGCTGCGCGGAATGTGCGGTGCGGGCTCGATGCGGTACGGACGCGAGGGGTCGAGGAGAACCAGGTCCCCGCCGCCCACGTCCGCGCTTCGGCCGTCCTGTGTCACCGTGCCGCCGCCGCGGATGGTGCAGACGACCTCGAACACCTCCGGATCGGCCTGGCGGATGAGCTTGGGCGTGCGGTGGAGCGAGTGCGGCATCACGGTCGCCAGGGCCACCCGTACCGGGCCGAACGAGCTGAAGCCGGCATGCGCCCAGAACCGGTTCGCCACACGTGGGTCGCAGCGCAGGTCATAGGGCACGGAGAGCTTCGAGATCACCTCGCGCCAGTAGGTGAACCGTTCCGCCGGGGGGACCTCGTCGGTGCTGACCACGTCCATGGCTCCATGGTGTCGCGCGTCGGAGCATCACCACCAGCACAGAAGCCGACACGCGGTGTGCGCCTCGGTCGGCGCCCGGCGGTCGCGCCGGCAGGAGCGGGGGGCGTCGCGGCGGGCACACCGGTCGCCGTCGGATGGTGCGAGGCTGGATACGGTCGCCGTCGCCGGAGGCGGTGCCCGCAGTGGAGGGTGCGATGGCCGAGCCACCGACCGGGGCCTCGTCGGGCAGCGCGCAGGCGCACGGCCGGCGTGCCAACCGGCGTAGCTACCACGACGGCGCGCAGGTCAACGGGTACGTCGACGACCCGTACCACCGGGTCCGCCGGGCGGTCGCGGCCCGGCTGATGGTCGACGGGGTCCTCGGCGCGGGGCCGGTGCTGGAGCTGGGCAGCGGACCGTGCAGCCTGGTCGACCCGACGGAACTGCCCGTGCCGCTCGTGGTGGCGGACATGGCCGAGGCCGCGCTGGACGCGGCCCGCCGGGCCACCGCCGGTCGGGCGCTGCCGGTCTGTCTGGACGCCACCCGTGGCCTGCCGTTTCGTACCGGCAGCTTCGCCGGGCTGCTGACCGGTGAGCTGATCGAGCACGTCTACGACCCGGTGGCGCTGCTGCGGGAGTGTCACCGGGTCCTCGCCCCGGGCGGGCTGCTGGTGCTCACCACCCCGAACCTGGCGACCGTCCAGGACCGGCTGGCGTTCCTCGCCGGCCGCGCGCCGCGCCAGGTGGATCCGCTGCACCCGTACCTCTGGCTGCACATCCGGCCGTTCACCGCGTCACTGCTGCGGCGGGTGCTGCGCCGGGCCGGGTTCGCGCCGCTGGCGCTACGGTCGAACCACGTCGGGTGGCGGCTGCCCGGCGGGCGCTGGGTGACCTCCCGGCTGCTCGCCCGGGTCGCGCCGGGGCTCGGCGGGTCGCTGATCTGCGCCGCCCGGCGGCTGGGCGACCCACCGTCGCGCCAGGACACGGGGCTGCGGAACAACGCGTGATCACCATATTGACAAAGGGTTATCATGGAGGTTCCGTCGTCGACCGGGGGACGTCATGGCCGGCCTCTTCACCTGGGTCGTCAAGAATCTCGACGCGTTCATCGGGCTGCTCCTGGCCCTGATCGTCGCGATCCTCGGGCTCAACAACGGCGTCAGCCAGGACGTGGTGAACAGCGCCACCCTGCTCATCCTCGGTGTGCTCGCCCAGGCGGTGCTGCGCGACCGGCTGCGCCGGGAGACCGCCGAGCGCGAGGTGCGGCAGGCGGTCCGGGACACCCGCGACCGGCTCGCCGAGCTGGTGCCGCAGATGCAGGAGATCACCGGACCGGAGGGGGCGCTGAACCGGGCCCGGGAGGCGATCGACAGCGTCTCCATGGTCCGGGTCCTGCACGGCAGCGAGGTCGGGCAGGCCCTGGCCGAGGCCCGCCGGCACACCGATCGGTGGAACTTCAAGGGCGGCACCGGCACCTACACCCGGGCGGTCACCCTGCCGGAGTGCCTGGAACACGCCCGCCAGCGTAACGCCACCCTGCACTTCGCCATCGAGATCATCGACCCGACCGACGAGGAGGTCTGCGAGCGGTACGCACGGTTCCGGCGCAGCCTCCCCCCGGACGCGCCGGGCGAGCGGTGGACCGTCGACCGCACCCGCAAGGAGTCCTACGCGACCGTGCTGGCCGCCTGCTGGCACCGGCAGCGCTCCGGGCTGCTCACCATCGACGTCCGGGTCTCCGCGCAGATGACCACCTTCCGCTACGACCTCTCCTCGAGCTGCGTCATCATCACACAGGAGAATCCGCAGACCCCGGCGCTGAGGATCGACCGCAGGGAGCTCTACTACAACCGCTACAACATCGAGTTGCAGTACAGCCGTGAGCAGAGCCGACGGGTGCCCATCGAGGCTGCCGGCCAGGTCAGCCTCGACGACGAGCCCTCGGTGGAGCAGGTCCGCCGGCTGTTCAGCGCGCTCGGGCTGCCACTACCCCGGTCCTTCGGTGACCGCGAGATCGCCGACATCGTGAGCCGGGCCATCCAGGCGAGGAACCCGTACGCATGATGAGCTACGCCGACCTCGAACGTGAGATCGACCGGGGCACCCGGCCGGAGCTGCTCCGTGACTGGGTGCTGGACGTCCTCGACGACGTCGCCGAGCGGCGCCGGCCGTTGCGGGCCGTACGGCACCCGCTCGGCTTCACCTGCCTGCCGGTGAACCGCACCGGCGCCGACGGGATCTGCGTGCACGCCTGGCCGGCCGAGCCCCCGGCCGTCCGGCCGACCACGTCCACCATGCACTCGCACAGCTGGGACCTGCTCAGCCACGTGCTGCACGGGCGGATCCGCAACGAGTTGATCGAGGTGACCGAGGTGCCCGCCGACCCCGCCTGGCGGGTGTACGAGGTGCACAGCCGGGGCGACGTCGACGAGATGGCGGCCACCGACCGGCTGGTGACGGCGGCGCCCGCCACCGTGGAGACGCACTCCGCCGGCAACTCGTACGCGCTGCGCGCCGGTGGCTTCCACACCTCCGACGTGGACCCGGGGCAGCCGGCGGTGACCGTGGTGCTGGGGCGGGCCACGCCCGGCTTGTGCGACCTGAGCCTCGGCGCGGTGGACGGGCGCAGCCACCGGGTACGCCGTGATCGCTGCGACGCGGCGGAGACCGCCCGGACGGCGCGGGAGATCGCTCGACTGGTGGCACGGGGCTGAGGGCTGGAGGAGGCAGGGACGTGGAGCCGAGCAGACGCGGGCCGGACCTGCGGGACGCGCACCGGTTCGCGGTGGAAACCGCCCAGGCCGCCGGGCGGCTGTTGCGCCGGGGCGCCCGGGGCGACATGCGCGCCCGGGCCAAGAACGACTCCGGTGACCTGGTCACCGACCTGGACCTGGCCGCCGAACGGCTGATCGTCGACCGGATCCGGGCCCGCTGGCCGGAGCATGGCGTGATCGCCGAGGAGGGCGGCGAGTACGCCGCCGGCGACTCCTGGGCGTGGCTGGTCGACCCGCTCGACGGCACCAACAACGTGGCGATCGGGCTGCCCACGTACGTGGTCGGGATCGCGCTCTGCGACCGGGGCTCGCCGGTGCTCGGGGTGGTGCACGACCCGGTCGCCGGCCGGACCTGGTCGGCCGTCCGTGGCCAGGGCGCTCTCGTGCACGTGGACGGCCTGGCCGGCCAGCCGCTGCGTACGCCGCACCGGCCGGTGCCGGCCGCGCCGGTGCTGGCCTGGACCCAGGGACACGAGGTACGCCGGGACGACAGCACCGCCCGTGCCCTCAAGGTGGTGCTCGACTCCACCGCGCGGCGTGTGCTGCAACTGTGGGCGCCCCTGCTGTCCTGGGTGATGCTGGCCCGTGGCGACATCGACGGCATCGTCGGCTACCGCCCGGAGGCGGTCGACCTGCCGGCCGGGATGCTGGTGGCCGCCGAGGCCGGCATGGTGGTCCGGGCCCTCGACGGTGGTTGCTTCGACGACCGGTACGGGTGCCCGGCTGACCGGCGCAGCTTCGTCGCCGGCCCGCCGGAGACGATCGACCGGCTGGTCAAGCTGGTCACCGTGGCACAGTGGATCGAGCCGCAGGTCCGCCACCTCACGCCGATCAGCCTGGCCACCGTCGGCTGGTGAACGGCAACGGTGGACGGGCCCCGTGCTGGGCGTCGCCTCGGTGCGACACCGGCCGGTCAGGCTGACGGGGCGACCAGCAGGGCGGTGACGGTGGCGACGGTGCACAGGGCGGCGAGGACCGCGCTGGTGGCCAGGAAGCGGCCCAACGGGACCGTGACCCCGGCGGCCCGGCAGCGCTCGTACCAGATCAGCGTGGCCAGCGACGCCCACGGGGTGGCGAGCGGGCCGACGTTGGTGCCCACCAGCAGGGCCAGCAGTTGGGTGTGGTGGTCGGGGGCGATGACCGCCTCCCCGGCCACGTACGCGGGCAGGTTGTTGACCGCGTTGGCGAAGAGCGCGCCGACGGCGCCGGCCCGCAGTGCGCCCTCGGTTCCCGGGTCGCTGCCGATCAACGTGCCCATCACGGTGTCCAGCCCGTGCCGGCCGATGGTCTGCACCACCAGGAACAGCCCGATGACGAAGACCAGCAGCCGCCAGGGGACCAGCTGGAGTCTCAGGCTGCCCCGGGCGCGGACCGCGAACCCGGCGACCAGGATCGCGGCGGCCACCCCGGAGACGATCCCGATCTCGACCCCGGCGAGGATCCCGGCGACGAAGAGCAGGCAGGCCACGAGCGCGGTGCGATAGAGCACGGGGTCGGGCGGCACGTGCGGCGGCGGTGGCACGAACGGGTCGGCGCCGGCCCGCGCCGGCCGCCAGTACCACCACCAGAGCAGCAGCATGGTGATCGCGATGGCGACCAGTTGCGGCCACCACATCCGGGCCGCCCACGGCACCGGGGCCAGCCCGATCCGGTCGCTGGCCAGGATGTTGGTCAGGTTGGACACGGGCAGCAGCAGGCTCGCCGTGTTGGCCAGCCAGACCGTGGTCATCGCCAGCGGGATCGGCGGCACGCCCAGCTTGCGGGCCAGGGCGATCATCACCGGGGTGAGCAGGACGGCGGTGGTGTCCAGGTTGAGCGCGATCGTGGTCACCGAGGCGAACCCGACGCAGAGCCAGAACAGCGCGCCGAAGTTGCCCCGGGCGGTGATCGCCATCCGGGCGGCGAGCGCGTCGAAGACCCCGGCCACCGCGGTCAGCTCGGCCAGCACCACCACGGTGCCGAGGAAGGCCAGGATCGGCAGGATCCGGCGTACGGTGGCCTCGGCGTCCGCGCCGGGGAGGAGACCGGTGAGAACGCAGAGGACGCCGCCGGCGAGCAGCCCGATCGCGACCCAGTCGAGTACGTGCAGCCGGTCCCAGCGGGATCGGTCCGGTGCGGCCGACGGTGGCTCGCCGGTGGTCTCCACAAGGCACGATCCTCGCACACGGCCTCTCGCCCGAGCGGGCCGGACGCGACGGGTCGACCTCCCAGGGGGGCGACGCGTTGACGGTGGGTGGCCATAATGGCCAGGTGGCTGTAGGCACGCAACCGACCCGGTCCGACCGCCCGATCGACTTCTTCATCAGCTACTCGCCCGCCGACGAACGCTGGGCGACCTGGCTGGCGTGGGAGTTCGAGGCCGCCGGCTACCGCACCATGCTCCAGGCGTGGGACTTCGTGGCCGGCACCAACTTCATCGACTTCATGGACCGGGGGGTCCGGGAGGCCGCGGTCGTGGTGGCCGTCCTGTCCGAACGCTACCTGCACTCCACGTACGGCAAGCTCGAGTGGCAGGCGGCGCTGCGCGCCGACCCGGACGGCACCGGCAACAAGCTGGTCACCGTCCGGGTGGAGGACTGTCCGATCGACGGCCTGCTCGCCACCATCACGTACGTCGACCTGGTCGGGGTCACCGACCCCGCGCAGGCACGTTCCCGGGTGCTGGACCGGATCCGGGAAGCGCTCGACGGTCGCGCGAAGCCCGCCCGGCAACCTGCCTTCCCGCACCATCCCGCCGACCCGACCGGGGTGCTCTCCGCGCCCGTCGTCGGTCCGCCCGCGCCGCGCCGGTCCCGCCGTACGCCGATCAACCCGCCACCGTTCCCGCCCGCCTCGGTGGCCGTGCCGACCGCGCGGACGGCGCTGACCGTGCTCCAGGTGGCCGGACCACGGTTCGGTCGGGGCGTGATCGAGCCGGGCGCCCCGGTCACCCCCGGAGAGCTCCAGGAACACCTGATGGGTGACCTCACCCTGCTGATGAACGACGGCGTTCCCCGACCCGACCTGCTGGTGGTGGCGGGCAACCTGACCGAGTCCGGCAGCCCCCGCGAGTTCTCCGACGCGCTGAGTTTCCTCACCGGGCTGCGGGTGCTGCTCGGGTTGGAGCCGCACCGTCTGGTCGTGGTGCCCGGCCCGCGCGACGTGACCATGGCCGCGAGCCGCGCGTACTTCGCCACCTGCGAGGCGGACGACGTCGACCCGCAGCCGCCGTACTGGCCGAAGTGGCGGCACTACGCGCGGCTCTTCGACGACCTCTACCAGGGTCTCGAGTACCGGATCTTCGACAGCGAGCAACCCTGGACGCTGTTCCCGGTGCCGGACCTGCGGGTGGTGGTGGCCGGGTTGAACTCCACCGTCGCCGTCACCCACCGCGAGGAGGACCGGTACGGCTTCGTCGGTGAGGCCCAGTCCACCTGGTTCGCCCAGCGGTTGCGTCACTACCAGCAGTCCGGCTGGCTGCGGCTGGGCGCGATGGCGCACGTGCCCGGCCCGCGCACCCCGTACGCCGACGAGGTGGCGGTCCCGGACGGGGTGACGCTGCGCGACCGGGGATCGTTCAACCGCCTGCTCGGGCCGATGCTCAACCTGCTGTTCTCCGACGCCGCGCCGACCGGCGCCCGGGTCGACCCGGTGGTGCCGCTGGCCACCGCGTCCCGTGACGGCCGGGCGCAGGTGCTCCGGCTCGCCGCCGACGGGATGACCCGCTGGGTGCTCGGCCGCGACGACCGGCACGAGGTGGGCGAGCCGACGGTGGTGAGCTGGCCGCGGACGGAGGCGACGTTCGGGGCTGCCGGGCCGGCCCAGGTGCCCGACCCGCGGCAGCCCACCGCCGTCGAGGGGCCCACCCAGGACGCGCCGGCCACCCCGCCGGCCGTGGTCCCGGCGGCGCCGCTGGACCGACTGCTCGACCGGCTGGCCGAGGTCTGCGAGGCGCGGCACGACCGGGTGCTGGTCCGCCGGGTGCCGGCCGAACCGCCACACCTGTTCGTCACCTACCGCGCCGACGGGGTGGTCCGGCAGCAGCGGGTCGGGGCGTACGTCGGCACCCCGACCGCCCCCGACCTCGACCACTTCGCCCGGCGGGTGCACGCCACCGACCCGGACATCCCGTCCGAGCTGGTCTACGACGGCGACCGGGTCCCGCGTGGGCTGGCCGACCAGGCGCAGCGGCGCGGCGTACGGGTGCTGCACCTGACCGAGTTCCAAGGGCTGCTCGACCTGCGCGAGTACGTCGCCACGCAGACCGCCCGGCTACAGGCCGACCGGCTCTACCCGCCCGGCCAGTACGTGCCGCAGCGCTACCGCCACCTGGTCGGCGCCGACCAGCAGGTCCGCGAGGACGTGGTGGACGAGCTGCTCGGGCTGGCCTCCGCGACGGACGGCCGGTTCGTGCTGGTGCTCGGCGACTTCGGCCGGGGCAAGACGTTCGCGTTGCGCGAGGTGGCCCGCCGGCTGCCGACCGCCGCCCCCGACCTGATCCCGATCCTGGTGGAGCTGCGTGCGCTGGACAAGGCACACTCGGTCGACGGGCTGGTCGCCGCGCACCTGGCCAACCACGGCGAGCAGGTGATCGACCTCAAGGCGTTCCGCTACATGCTCCGGCAGGGGCGGATCGTGCTGCTCTTCGACGGCTTCGACGAGTTGGTGGCCCGGGTCACCTACGACCGGGCGGCGGACCACCTGGAGACGTTGCTCCAGGCGGCCGAGGGCAACGCCAAGATCGTGGTGAGCAGCCGCACCCAGCACTTCAAGACCAACTCGCAGGTGCTCACCGCCCTCGGCGAGCGGGTGGGCATGCTGCCGCACCGGCGGGTGCTGGCCATCGAGGACTTCACCCCCGGGCAGATCGAGGCGTTCCTGCGGCACCGCTACGGCGGTGACGAGCGGGCCGCCCGGGAGCGGATGGACCTGCTCGGCGGGGTCAAGGACCTGCTCGGCCTCTCCCGCAACCCGCGCATGCTGGGCTTCATCGCCAACCTCGACGAGGGACGGCTGGCCGCCGTGTCCGGTGCGGGCGGCACGTTCAGCGCGGCCGCGCTCTACCGGGAGATCCTGGAGTCCTGGCTGGACTTCGAGGAGCGGCGTACCCAGGGGGTGCCGGGCGTACCGGTCAGCCTGCGCCGCCCCGAGCTGTGGCAGGCGGTGAGCCGGTTGGCGTTCCAGCTCTGGGAGAGCGGGGAGTCGCACCTGCGCCTGGCCGAGCTGGCCGAGACCGCCGGGCAGCTGGCCGGGCTGGCGGAGTCCCGGCTCTCCGGACCGCAGGCGACGCACGCGGTGGGTGCGGGCAGCCTACTGGTCCGCACCGACGACGGCCTGTTCGGCTTCATCCACGCCTCCGTGATGGAGTGGCTGGTAGCCGCGGGGATCGCCGCGCAGCTCAACCAGGGTGAGGAGCCGTCGGCCCTGGCGACGCGCCCGCTCTCGGCGCTGGCCGTGGAGTTCCTCGGCGACCTCGCCGACCCGGCCCGCTGCACCGCCTGGACGGCGCAGGTACTCGGCGACGAGACGGCCGGCGAGACGGTCCGGGCCAACGCCTTGCGGCTCAGCGCCCGGCTGCGGCTGCCGGACCGGGCCGACCTGCGTGGCGCGGTGCTGCGTGGTGAGGACCTGTCGCACCGGGAACTGGCCGAGGCGGATCTGACCGGTGCGGACCTGACCGACACCCGCCTGGTCGCCACCAACCTGACCGGGGCCCGGCTGGCACACGCCCGGTTACGCGGCGCCCGCCTGGACCAGGCCCGCCTCGCCGGGGCCGACCTGCGCGAGGCCGAACTGGCCGGGGCCCGACTGTTCCGGACCGACCTGCGCGACGCGCGGGTCGCCGGCAGCAGCTGGCGCCGGGCCGCGCTGATCGACGTGAACGCCGACGCGGCGCTGCTGCGCGCGCCGGAGCTGCGTGGCGCGGTGGTCGCCCCGGGCCGTCCGGTGACACCGGGCCTGGCGCCGCCCGCCGTCGGCGTCTCGTACGGCTTCGAGGTTGGCCGGCTGCCGGTGCCGGCGGCGTACAGCCCGGACGGCGCGGTACTCGCCGTGGGCAGCGACGACGGGGGTGTGCTGATCTGCGACACGGCCACCGGCCTGCCGGTGCGGACCCTCCAGGGGCACCGGGGCCGGGTGTACGCGGTCCGCTTCGACGCCGCCGCGCACCACCTGGTCACCGGCGCTGCCGACCTCACCGTACGGCTGTGGGACGCCGACCACGGGGACGTGCGGCACGTGATCGAGGACGTCTTCGCCGGCTGGGTGTGGCCGCTGCTCACCGATGGCGCGCGGGGCCGGCTGGTGGTGGGCGACGCGGCCGGCGTGGTCCGGCTCTACGACACCCGCACCGCCCGGCTGCGCCAGGTCTGGCCGGGGCACGCCGCGCCCATCTGGGGCACCTCGTTCAGCCCGGACGGCCGGCGGGTCGTGGTGGTGGACAGCGCCGGCGTGGTCCGGGGCTGGGACATCGCCTCGGGTGACCTCGTCTTCGAGGTGCGGGAACCGGAGGTGGTCTACCGGGTGGTGCACACCCCGGACGGCCGGTTGCTGGTCGCCGTCGGCCAGCACGGCCGGGTGTGGATCCGCCGGGCCACCGACGGGGATCTGCTGCGCCAGCCGCGCGGCCACGAGGCCGACGTGTACGCCCTCGACGTGCACCCCGACGGCGGGTTGATGGCCACCGGCGACACCCATGGCGCGCTACGACTGTGGGACGTGGAGACCGGCCGCCCGGTCCGGGTGCTGGGCCGGCAGCGCGGGGCGATCTACAGCGTCCGGTTCAACGCCGACGGCACCGTGCTCGCCACGGCCGCCAGTGACGGCGCGATCCAGCTCTGGGGCACCGCGGACGGCCAGCTCCGGCACGAGCTGACCCGGCACCGCGGCTCGGTCTGGCCGGTGGTCTGGCGGCCGGACCAGAACCAGGTGGCGACCAGCAGCAACGACGGCACCACCCGGCTCTGGGACGCGCGGACCGGGCAGCTTCAGCACACCCTGCGTGGACACGGGCGGCGGGTCACCTCGCTGTCCTTCCGGGACGACGGCGAGGTGCTGGCCGCCTGCGGCAACGACGGCGTGGTACGGCTGTGGGAGCCGCGCACCGGGCGGCTGGTCCGGCAGCTCGCCAGTCCGGCCGACCGGCTGCTCTCCGCCGTGTTCTGCCCGGGTGAACCGTTGGTCGCCGCACCGAGCGGCGACGGCGGGGTGCACCTGTGGAACACCGACACCGGGGTCGACGAACGCGAACTGAACGTGGACACCGACCATGTCTGGGCGGCTGCGTTCAGCCCGGACGGCGACGCGATGGCCACCGCAAACGACGACGACACGGTCCGACTGTGGTACCGGCGTACCGGCCGGCACTTCGCCACCCTCGCCCCGCACCGCGGCCGGGTCCGGGCGGTGGCGTTCAGCCCGGACGGCGAGACCATCGCCACCGGCTGCGACGACCAGCTCGTCCGGCTCTGGGACGCGGCCACCGCGACCTGTCGCCGTACCCTGGAGCAGCACACCGACCGGGTGTACGCGGTGTGCTTCAACAGCGAGGGCACCCTGCTCGCCAGCGCCAGCAACGACGGCACCGCCGTGGTGTGGGACGCGCTCACCGGTGAGCGACGCACGGTGCTCACCGAGCACACCGGCCGGCTCTGGTCCTGTGCGTTCAGCCCGAACGGCGCGCTGCTCGCCACCGCCGGCGACGACCTGATCATCCGGCTGTGGGATCCGGGCACCGGCCGGCTGCACGGTACCCTCGCCGCGCACACCCGGCGGGTCTGGTCGGTGGCGTTCAGCCCGGACAGCAGCCTGCTCGCCAGCGCCGGTGACGACGGCACCGTCCGACTGTGGGACGTCGCGGACCCGGAGCACGCCCAGTTGCGCACCACCCTGATCGGCCTGCCCGACGGCTGGGCCGCGGTCAGCCCGGACGGGCGGTACAAGCTGGACGGTGATCCAGGCGGTCAGTTCTGGCACGTCATCGGCACCTGCCGGTTCGAGGTGGGGGAGTTGGACCCGTACCTGACGCAGGTGCGCCGCCTGTCGGTGGACGCCCCGTTCTGAGGACCGGCCGTGAGCTGGCCACCATCGGGTGGTCGGCTCCCCGACGGTGGGGCGATGGGCGGGTGGGGCGGGCCGTACAGTGTGCCCCACCCCTAACGAGGAGAGTGCCGTGACGCAGCCACCGGCGCCCCGACCGTCCCCCGAGGACTCCGGCGGCGGCACCATGCCGCCGTACCTACTGGCCATGCTGGCGAACGCGGAAGTCCCCGGTGCCGTTCCCTGGCCGGAGGGCCAGCCCGCGTGGGCGATCCCGGTCGACCTTCCGCCCGGCACCCGCGGGTACGCCGTGTTCATCCCCCTGGTGCCGGTGGCCGGCTCCGGGCCGGTGACCACGGACCCCTCGGCCGCCGCCGGGGCGACCACGAGCGGGCCGCCGGTGCCGAAGCCCACCACGAGCGGTCCGGCCGCCACTCCGGCCGCCAGCACCACACCGCCGACAGCGGGTACGACCGCGTCGGGCCCGGCCCCGGCCGGCGCGGCGCGGCCAGGGCCGACGTCGACGGTGGACACGCCACCCGCCGGTGCTCCGGCGAGCGCGTCCGGCGGATCCTCGGCAGCGTCGGCCCCGGCGGCACCGGTCGCCGCGCTCCTTGGTGCCCCGGCGCCCGCGGGCACCCGGGCGGCCACCGCGTCCGGCCCTGGCGGCCCTCCGCCGCCCGCCACGGCACCCACCACCTCCGGCAGCACGCCGCCCGCTCGGACGTTCGGTCCTCCGGTGCACCTCGTCGCCGTCGGCGGCCGGCCGGGTGTTCCGACGTACCCGGGGTTGGCCGGTGGCTTCTACCGGCCGAAGCCGCCCGGACCGTCGTTCCTCCAGCGGTACTGGCCCGGACCGAAGCCGGCCCGTGGGCGGGCGGTGCCTGCCGCCGTCGGTGTCGGCGCGCTCGGGCTGGCGTTCTTCGTGCCGCTGAGCCGCACCGGGATCGGGTGGTTCCTCGGCTGGCTGGCGGTGACCGTGGCGGTGGTGTTCGCGGTCCGGCGGGCGGTGGCCGAGCTGCCGCGCAGCGAGCGGTGGGTTCGGGCCGGCTGGGCGGGGGCGGCGTTGGCGCTGCTGGCGGTGCCGGCGTTCCGCAACGCCTGGTGGCTGGTGACGTTCTGCGTCCTGGTCGCGCTGGGCTGCGCGGCGCTCGGCGTGGTCGGGGGTCGGCGCATCCGGTCGATCCTGTTCAGTCTGGTGGCCGCGCCGACCGCGGCGTTCCGGGGACTGCCCTGGGTACGCGCCCACTTCCGGTCCCCGGCCGACCCGGGGTTGCTCCGTCGCGTGGTCGGCCCCTGGTCGCCGCCGCTCGCCCCGTGACACGGCCTGCTGACCAGACGGTGGCGGCCCCCGACGGACCGGAACCCGGCGACCACACGCGACGGGACCCCCTGTCCGGCCTCGCTCGGACGCGGGCCCCGCCGCCGACCGTCCGTCCGGTAGACGGCCCGGACGCCAGGCGGGTCAGGGGCTACCGCCTCGCCGGATGCCCAGCGGGCGGGGCTTCCGTGGTGCGTATCTCGATGTTGCCGACGACCCAACGGATCCCGTCAGGTCCGGCAACCCGGATCACGGCGACCGCGGTGAGCTGATGTCCCGGCGTGCCGTCACCGTCAGCCGATTCGAGGGGGGTACCGAACCGGATGATCTCGCGCCGCTGCCCGTAGCCGCCCGCGCTCTGATCCTGAGCCGCCTCGACCCCGCCGAGCGGCACCGTGGGTCCGCCGTAGTTGTTGCCGTCACGAGTGAACGGGCTGGTGTGGCTGAATCCGAACGTCGGGGTCACTGACGAGTTGACGGTCGTGGTGAAGGTGTCGGTGTTGGCGTAGACGGCGTCGATGGCCACGTTCCGACTGGTGCTCGTGGGCTCTGTCGCGTACAGCGAGAACTGGAGCGACACACCCGGGGCGCCGGCGCGGCCCAGCAGTCGGCCCACCGCGGCCGGCTCCAACATGGTGACCCTGCCTGAGCGGGCAAGCTGGGCCAGCCGGACAAAGATCCCCTCCGTGGAGCGGGAATTGTGCAACTGATCGTTGCCGGCAAGGGAGGGGTCGACGGTCCGGATCGCTTCGGCGAGTTGTGCCACGGCATCGAAGTCGTACACGGAGAACGCTCGGCTAGGCCGCCACGGCGCACCGGTCATCCGTGCACGAACGGCCGCCGGGACCTCCATGTCGACGGCGACCGCGTCGGTGGAAAGTACGACAAGTGTCGGGTCGGACGTGAACATCGCCGGCTGGACACGCCCCTCTTCGGCGGGCGGGTCCTGAGGTGTCTCTGCCTCGCCGAAACGCAACGTGACCAGGGCCGGGAAGGTCCGGGACGACTCGCCGACCGCGCTCACCCTCGGCAGGCCCCGCCAGGCCAGCCGGACCAGCCGACCCACGACGAGGAGCCCGTCGATCGCGGCCCGGCCCACGGCGACGATGAGTGCGTCGTTCAACGGCATCGATCGTACGGTCACGCCGAGCGTGTAGGGGACCCGGTCGAACTGGGTGGTGGAGCGGGTCCGTTGCCAGGTGCGGTACTCCCGTAGCGACGACGCGGCGTTCGTACGGCTGTGCTGTGTCGCGATCGCGAGGGGCGATTGCGACTGGTGGTCTTCCTGCTTGGCCACCGGCGAGAAGGCCAGCTTGTTGCCGGTGGCGCGGGTGACGCTTTGTCTGCTCGCGCCGGCGATCCGCAGGGATCCGCCTTCACCGGACGAGTGGGCCAGGACGGTGTCCAGCCCTGCGGTGGCGGAGGTTCTCCGGCCGCGCAGTCCCGCGAGCTGGGCGGCAGTCTGTGCGGGCTTGGCACTGAGCTCCACCTCCACCAGTCGTGGCCCGAGCCACGACCGGTGCACGAAGTGGAAGGATGCGCGGCCCGCGGGGCCAGCGTTGATGAGTGTGCGCAGAGCGAGCGGGGCGCTGTGGTCGGCGATCCGCGACAAGGCGCCAGGCAGGTAGGCCGAATGGCCGGGACGGGTCACCCCCGGCGCCTGCGCCTCGACGAGGGCACGGATACCGTCGCGGAACTGCGAACGCGAACCCCGAGGTATCACTGCGGTGGCCACGCCGAAGCCGAGCTCCCCGCCGCTACGAACGAACCAGTGGGGAAGCATCCGGTCGGCGGGTTCGGCAGGGCTCTCGGGGCCGGCCTGCGGGAGCCCGGGGATTCGCCGCAACTCCGGATTGGTGAACAGGTCGTTCTCGGTGAGGAGGAACTCCACGGCCTCGGGCAGTTCCACCGCGAGCTGTTTCTCGAAGAACGGGCTGCCGGAAAGGGTCCCGGCCACCACGTTGCGGCTGCCTTTCGTTACGGTGATGATGTAGATCGCCTTGGCCTTGAAGCGGAACATCGAGACGTCGTTCTCGGTCGTCACCCGGAACGCCGTCGTGTTGTCGCTGAACGTCGTGCGGGCGTCCTCGACGGTGCCGTAGGTGTACGTCCCTGACGGAACGAACTGCGTGTCACTGCCGTAGGTGCCGGTCAATGTCGTCGGCACTTCGTACCGGACGCTACTCTCTGCCGACTGCGACGACCCGTCAGAGGACTGCAGCCAGCTTTCCATGTCGATGGTTCCTGGCGGGGGCAGGGCCTCGACGTCGATGAGATAGCCCTCGACCGTCACCGATACGTCGGTACCCCACACCATGCCGTGCTCGCCGATGTTCTCGGACGCGTACTGGTTGTTGAAGACCTGCAGGGCGTTGGCTGCCAGATGGTGGGGCGACACCGCAGCGTGTGCCACCTCCTGGCCCATGCTCTCCGGAAGGCTCAACGACTCCCCGAAAACCCGTCGCTTCGCCCACGTCCATGCACCCGCCACCATTCCGCCGAACCACAGCGGCGCACGACCTGCATGGCCCGAAGGCGCGGCCGTCTGGTCGTCGGCGACCGGCTCGTTCTCCCGCGCCTCCACCGGCCCGGTCGCCTCGTCCGGAGGGAAGGCGCCGGGCATGGCTGGCAGTCGATCCTCCCGCGCCGGTCCAGGACGCGTGCGCGCCTGACCGGAGTCGGTCTCGGCGGAGTCCGGCGGCGACTCCGTAGTCTGCATCTCGATGTCACCCGCGACCTGCGGCGGCAAGGCCGCATCGTCCACCGCGAGGGTGCTGGGCATGGCAGTGCTCGAAGCGGCGGACTGTTCTGCAGCCGCAGCGGTGCGGCGTACGGCCCCGATGAGGTCGCGGACCACCGCACGGATCGGTTGGCTGCCCTCCACCCGGTCCACAAGCGCCAACTCCGGCAGGCGCAGCACTCCGTTCCGGTAGACCGCATCACCGCCCGGTTGGTTCAGGCTGGCTCGATCCTGGTCGGTGACCGCACGAGGTGCGGGCATCTGGTACGGACTGATCTCCACCGGGCGTGCGAGAGTGCGGTATGTGGGCACCGCCAACGCGAACGTCCCGTCGACGCTGCTCGGCTCGGGCGTATGACCGTAGCTCCACGACATCTCCATTCGTAGCACCACCGGCACCTCGAAGGTGTGCGACCCGTCGGCGCTCGGGCTGAGCGCGTACAGCTCCTGACCGAAGCCGATGCTGCTTTCCGTGATCGTGGCAGGGTGGGAGGCGCGGTTGGCTCCGCCGGAGATGCTCTGCAGCGGCCTGTCGTCATCGTTGCGATCGAGTGGATTGGAGTACGAACCCACAACGCCTGCGTTCCACCCGAACGGAGACCGGGATCGCTGCTCGCTGGCTGGACGATTCGAACCGGTCCAGTTCCTCGTCTGGATGTCGGGCAGGAACAGATGGTGGCTGGCTCCTCCCTCGGGCTCGTCGGTGAAGCGGCGCTCCGCGGACAGGCGTAGTTCGACCCGGTGGATCTCACCGCTGACCGGCAGTTCGAACACGATCAGATAACCGCCCTCGATCATTTCGTCCACGGCGCCGCGCAGCCCCACACCGGACCGTGCCAGATCAAGTTTGCGAACGTTTTCCAAGCGCTGGATCCGGGTCGCCTCGTCAGTCAGTTTGTCCGTCAGGGACGGGTCGCCGGCCGGTGGCAGGAAGCCCTGCTCTCTCAGCCAGGTCTCGGCCGACGCGAACAGCGGCTCGGCACCCGTGACCCGCAGCGGTGTGGTGGAGACGCCGAGCGAACGCATCTGCGCGATCTCCGGCGGGAGGTGACGCGGCGTGGTCGGCTTCGTGACGGTGTCCGCCGACGGCACGCGCAGAATCGCCCGGTGCGGCGCGCCGGACCACCCCAGGGGGGTCGACGGATCGGGGCGGACCGCAGCACCGTCCGCCTGGACGAGTTCCACCGCGAAGATGACATCGACGGTTTGCGGAATGAGCGGCGATCTCGTCCGTAACGAGTGCGAGGTACGCGCGCCACCGCCTGACCTCAGCGTGTGCGATACCTGATGCCGCGCACCGAGTTGCCCCCGGACAGTTCCACCGGTCGGCTCGATCCCCGTGACAGGATCGGCGGGCACAGTCGACATGCCGAAGCTCACGGAGCCGTCGACGCCGACGGCGTTGGTGACCTCGGTGGAGCCTTCGACACGCAGGATTCGCAGCACGTGCGACTCCAGCACGGCATCCCGCGTCGCGGGGCCGGCGACTTCCCGCGCGTGCAGGCTCGCCCGCACCCGCAGGTAGCCGATCACCGAACCGTCTTCTCTGAACAACAGCGGCGAAGGATGGCTTCCCGCCCACATCAACGGGATGTTGGCGCGCAGGCTGTATTCGCCGAAGAACTCCTGCAGGCCACGTCTCGACGCCTCCGACAACGCCCTGAGGTGCGGCCGGAACGACGCCATGACGTCGCTGAGGATCCGGTCGGCGTTCGGCACCGACTGCACCCCGAACAAGGGCACGTCGTTGCGCAGTGTGTCCAGCCGCGCCGGCCGGAGCTGCTCCGTGTTCGCGGGTGGGATCTCCACGACATGCTTCGGAAACCACACCGTCAGCCGTTCGGCTGGCGGGGTCAGGCCGCTCCACGGGCGGCTCACATCGTCACCCACGCGGATCTGCCAATGCATCCGATACGTGTACGGCCAGGAATGCTCACGACTGCGCAGTATCGTCAGCGCCTGCACTCCGCCGGTGACGGTCACCGAGGTCGACATCTGGTTGTACGTGACACTGGGCTGCACCGTCAGCACCGCCCGCCGCAACTGACCGTGGTTCTCGATCGGCCATCGGTGCGAGTACGAGAGAGGGAGATTCATAGATCGAAGATCGGAGGCGGTCGCGGTCTCGGCCACCTCCCATCCGCCGCACGCCCAGCGCTGGAACGAGACCGGCGGGCCGTCGCGTAGTTGCTCGATACCGGGATCCGCGGCTGTCGCGTCGCGTAGCACCACCCGCAGCCAGATCTGTTGCCCGCCATCGGCGGAAATCGACAGCGGTAGTCCCGATTCGCTACGCACCCGTGGCCACTCCGCCGACAGGTACGTCGCGGTAAGCCGCCGATCGAGCCGAGTGCCGAAGGCGGCTTGCGTTCCCCGAGCGCCCGCCGCCGCCTTCACGTGCTCACGCAGCCACTCGACAACGCTCTCCGGCACAGGCGTGACGTGCTCGAGTCCCTGCGTCCCGTCCAGCTGTGACCCGTATCGCCGTACCGCCTCGGTCATGCCCCCGGGCGCAGGGTCGGGTGCTGGCACCTGTGCGGACGTGTCGATCTGCGGGACGACAGGCTGCGGTTCGATCGGCCGCGCAGCTTTCAGTGGTGACTCCGTCTCCTGTCGCACCAGATCGTCAACCACCCACTGGGGGTGCTCCGTGCGCACACCACCGGAGGCCAGTGCCGGAGCCTGCTGACCGGTCTGCTCCTGCGGGTCTTCCTTGCGGTCCAGTACCGTGCGGGCCACCTCCCGCTCGCCGGCCCGCTGGGCCGTGAGCTGCTCGGCAGCCTCCCGCGCCGCGTCCTCCTGCCCAATCCGCTCCGCCGCCTGCGCTTCGTCACCGGTGGAAGGTGCCTGCGGTGCGGGTACCGGGGGCATGGCCGCGTGGGGATCGGCCTGTTCCGCCAGGGCGTCCAGCGCCGAGGACAGTTCGTCCCGCGCTTCGAGGAGGTCCCTTTCGACGGTATCGGCCGTGTTTCGGATGCCGGGCAGTTCCTGGTTCAGCCGTTCGACCTCTGGCCTGTTCCGAACCGGCGTCCCGTCCACGCCGGCCAGATTCGGACTCCGCACACCCCGGTCAGGAAACGCCGGATCAGGGCCAGACGGGTCGTCGTTCTCCGCTGGGTCGGATGGCTGCCTGGGGGAGTCGGCCGGGTCGCTGGGGTCGGTGGGGCTGGTGTCGGTCCGCATGGCTTGGGATGGGCCGCGTGGCGGGGTGGTGGAGGCGAGCAGGATGGCGTTGGGGTCGATGCTGGTCGTGGTGGTCGGCTGCGGGTGCGCGGTGGTGGGGTCGGGAAGGATGTCGGCGATCGTGGTGGGTCGCCCGGTGCTGTCGAACGCGGCGAGCCGGGTGCTCGAGGCGAACAGGTGCCGGAGCCAGGGGTCGCGTAGCGGGTCGGTCGGTTCGGGTCGGTCCTCGGCGCCGGGCACCAGGCCGTCGCGCACCTTGATCGTCGGTGGTCCGGATGGTTGTGGCTGGCTGTGGAGGGCGAAGACGTGTTGTGGCTCGTTGGGTGGTGCGGCCCTGACCACGACCATCGAGCCCGGTGCCGCCCGCAGCGCGGCGAGCACGTCCTCCGGGGTGACTCCGTCGGGGTGGGCGACGCGCTCGGGTGTCGCGTCGAGGATGTCCAGGAGTTGCCGCCAGGTCGTGGTGGGTGCGAGTCGGCCGTCGGGTCCCATGTTCCGGTCGTCGAGGACCGCCCGGTTGCCGGGCCGTCCGTAGGCGGTGGTGTAGGCGTCGAGGGTGGCCTGCACGCACCACCACCACGGGTCGCGGCTGTTGTCGGGGCCCACCGGGGTCTGCTCGATCCAGTCGGCGACCCGCCGCGCGGACTCGGCCGCCTCGACGGGCTGCCCCATTGCCGCGACGGGCTGCCCGGTTGCCGCGACCGCCGGCTCCGGTGCCGTGTTGGCCGGCTCGCGGCGTCCGCCCGGGTCGCCACCGACCGGCTCGTCCAGCGAGGACACGTTGCTGAACGAATCCCTGCCGCCGACATCGCGCCCGACCGGGCCGCCGCTGATCAACCCGTCCCGCGAGGAGGCGTCCCTGAACGGGTCCGTGTCCCTGAATTCGCGCTTGGCCGCCTCACCATTGTCCGACTCGTCGAGGGACGAGACGCCACTGACCGAATCCCCGTCGATGACGTCGCGTTTGACCGGGTCGCGGCTGATCGGCTCGTCCATCGAGGAGAGATCGCTGACCGTCATGATCTCGTCGCGGTTGGCCAGATCGTCCTGCGAGGAGAGGTCACTGACCGTCATGGTGTCGTTGAAGCTGCTGTCGCGGCTGAAGATGCCGTCGCTGGGGACGGAGAGTTCAGTGACCGACGTCTGGTCGCTGGCGTCGTGGTGGTCCGGCGTGCCGTCGGTGCGGGGGACGACACCACCCGGCACCGTACCGTGGACGCCGGCCGCATCCGGCGTGCCCGGCGCGCCCGGCGTGGCGGACGTGGCCGGCACACCCGGCGTGCTGGACGTGGTTGACGTCCCGGGCATGGCCGGCGTGCCGGGGGTGGCGGTGGCCTGGGCGAGTACCTGGTGGTATCCGTCGACCCAGTCCTGTCGGAAGGATCCGGCGAGGGTGTCGTGGTTGGCCGGCTCGACGCCGTACTCCTTCGCCAGGGCGGTGAACTGGGATTCCGCCAGGCTGGTCGCTGCTGCGGTGTGCTGCTCCGGGGTCACCGGCACCGTCGGCACGTCGGTGCGCCCGTGTGCCGGGGTGTCCGTGCCGGCTGGGGTGGCCTCCGGTGGGGTGGTGTCGGGGATGACCGCGGCCGTGAAGCGGGCGGGTAGGTCGGTGACCACCTGGCGGACCACGTCCGCCACGGCGTTGACCTGCGCGGCGTCCGGACCGGCCACCGCAGCCGACGGCACGGCCGACGGCACGGCCGACGGCACGGCCGACGGCACGGTGGACGGCATGGTGAGTGGTGCGGTGGGTAGTGGGTTGGTGCCGAGGATCGCGTCGAGGCTCCGGTCCACGTGGGTCCGCACGTCACGCGCGACCGCGGCGCGCACGGCGTCCGACGGCACCGCCGCCGCCCCGGCGGCCCCCGGCACGCCCGCGCCACCCGGCACGCCCGGGGTCCCCGGCGTACCGACGACCGCCGGCAGGGCAGCACCGCCCGGCACGCCAGCACCGCCCGGCAGGCCAGGGGCCCCCGGCACCTGAACGGCCCCGGGCAGGACCAGTCCGCCTTGCAGGGTGACGGGCGTCGGTGTGGCGGTGGTGAGGTACTGGTCGATGTGGTGCTGGGCGGCCAGATGCACGGCCGAGCGCAACGCCTGCCGGTCGAACTCCGCCGGCAACGCGGCGACGACCTGCTCCGGCCGTACCACCGCCGGGATCTGCCCGCCCGCCGGGATCTGCCCCGCGAGGGCTTCGGTGATGCGGGCGACGGCCTGGTCCCGGACCCCGAACAGGTACTGCTCGGTGAGCGCGGTGGCGGGTAGGCCGATCCGGAACAGGAAAGCGGGAACGGTCGGGTCGTTCTGCCGAGCGTCGGCCCACTCGGTGAAGACCTGCTCGACCGGCACGGGAAGCGCGGCCAGGAACTGCCGCGCCTGCCCCGTCCCGGCCAGGAGCCCACCGTAGTGGTCCACCAGTTCCCGCTGGAACCGCTGCCACTGCTCCACCACCGGCGCACCAGCGACCGCGACCCACTCCGGCACCGGTACCACCGGCACCGTCGGCGCAGCCGGCGCGGGCAGGTCCGGGGCCGGCCACGACGGCGCGGGCAGGTCCGGGGCCGGCCACGACGGCGCGGGCAGGTCCGGGGCCGGCCACGACGGCGCGGGCAGGTCCGGGGCCGACCACGACGGCGCGGGCAGGTCCGGCGCCGACCACGACGGCACGGGCATCGGTTCAGGCGCCGCAGGTGCCGGTGGCGACAGCGACGGTGCCGGTGGTGACAGCGCCGGTGCCGGCACCGGCGGGACGGGCACCGGGGCCTGACCGCTGGAGCCCGCACCCGCCGGATCGCCGACCTCCGGCTGATAGGCGGACGGGTCCGCAGTGACCGGGCTGGGCGGCGGCACCGGCGCGACCGGCCTGCCGTCGGCGGTGAAACCGGGACCGGCGGGCATGTTCCACCGGGGCCGGGTCGGATTGAACCCCAAACCGACAGCCACGCGACGCGCAGCGGCCCCGGCCCCGGACGCGCCCAGCTCACCCGACCCCGACAACGCCCCGGAAATCACGGCCATACCGAGACCGCCGGGGTCGTAGGTCCCGTCGACCATGTAGCTGGCGGCGATATCGCCGACCACCTCCAGGCCGACCTCCGACACCGGCACCATCCACAAACGGGTCAACAGGTCACGCGTGGTATCCGACACCCCGAACTTCGCCAGACCACCACCCACGACCCCCGCGAACCGGCCCAACGCCGGCCCGGCCGCCGTGGTCACACCCGCCACCGCCAACCCGTACAACGCCTGCTTACCGACCTGCGCCCAGTCGACCCCCGGCACCAGACCATCAGCCAGCATGCTGATCTGCGCCAACAACGACGACCCCGGCATGAACAACATCTGAATCGCCGTGCTGCTCGCCGCCGCCCGCACCATCGACGACCGCAGGATCGTCTGGATGATCGTCCGGGTCTTCACGATGTGCGCCGCCGCCTCCACCGGCAGGAAGAACGCCATCGCGAACGCGACCGCCAACTCCGTCATCATGAAGATGAACATGACCAGCGCCTGACGATCCGTCAGCTCCATCTGGTTCAGGAAGCCCCGCATCGCCTGAGCCAGGTTGACCTTCACGTCGGCGACCCCGTCCAACAACTCCACGAACGGGGCCGTCTGCGCCACGAACCGGTCGAAGACCTCGCCCTCTCCCGCCGCCCCAACCACCTTGATCACCTGGGCCAGCTCCGGAACCAACACGGTCCGCACCCGATCCGCCAACACCTCCAACGCGTTCAGGTCATACGCCAACCGCAGCAGATTCGACCGGTGCAACCGCATCCCGGTGAACGCCTCCAGGGCCTGCTTCGACGCCTCACTGAGCCCCACGGAAGGAACCGCGGCCTCCGCCATCGCCAACGCCCCCTCCCGCCCCGGGATCGGAGATACCCGGCGCGAATCAGCCATGCCGGCCGTCGCCCGGCCGCTCAGTAACCCACAATCCCCATCTGGAAGCTAGGATATTTGACGGGGTGTCAGCAAGCGATGCCGCGAGGAGGGCCGGCGATGAGCGAAGCACCAGCAGCCTGGGGCTCGGCAGGATTTGTGCCTGCCGGACGCCCTATCCGGGCAGCTCAGACGGCATGCTCGTACTTTCGAGGGGCTCCGCCGAGGTGGTCGCGTTGTTGGATCTCCACGTGAGCGAGCCCACTCCAATTCGGTGATCGGTTCGCATCACGGTGCAAGATGACGCGGACGGCGCTGCAGGACGTCTTCGGCC
The DNA here is from genome assembly GCF_900091415.1 of Micromonospora inyonensis. Taxonomy (NCBI): domain Bacteria; kingdom Bacillati; phylum Actinomycetota; class Actinomycetes; order Micromonosporales; family Micromonosporaceae; genus Micromonospora; species Micromonospora inyonensis. Next base: position 1,355,843 of record NZ_FMHU01000002.1, read on the forward strand.
CGGTGGTGCTGCGCGGCCCGCCGGCAGATGCTTGAGCCAGCGCAGGTACAGCCTCCTCGCCCGCGAGGTGCGCGACGACATCCTGCCGCTGTGCGCGTCGACGGGGCTGTCCCTGCACGCCTACTCACCTCCCGCGAACGGGCTGCTCACGGGCGCGTTCACCCGGTCCGCGCCGCCCGCGCGCGAAGGCTCCCGGCGGGACGAGCCGCTGTTCGGCGACCGCTTCGGACCGGCCATGGACCTGGTCGGCGGAGGAGACGGCCGTGGGGGCGGCGGCCATGGTCGACGACGGGCTGTGGGAGAAGGCCCCGCGTCCCGAGGCGGTGCTGGCGCAGCACGTGACGTCCCTGCCGAGCGACCGGGTGCGGATCGGCGTCGGGAACGTCATGAACCTCGGCGACTCGTGGCGTGTGCGACTGCGCGGACGCGGCGCACACGGGGCCCGTCCGCACGAGTCCATCGACCCGATCGTGCTCGGTGCCCACCTCGTCACCCGCCTGCAGACCGTCGTCTCCCGGCGGGTGGAACCCGGGTCTCCGGTCGTGCTCACCGTCGGCACCTTCCATGCCGGTACCAAGGAGAACGTCATTCCGGACGAGGCGATCCTCTCGCTCAACATCCGCACGCCGGATGCACGGGCGCGGGAGACCGTACTCTCCGCCGTCCGGCGCATGATCGTCGCCGAGGCGAGCGCGAGCGGCGCGCCCGAGCCGAACATCGAGGAGATCAGCCGTTTCCCCCGGTGCTTCAACGCGCCGGAGCAGGCCGGGGAGGTGGCGGCGGTCCTCGATGCCGTCTTCGGGCCGGACAACGTCGCGCGCGATCTGCGGGCGACCGGCAGCGAGGACGTGGGTTGGCTCGCCGACGCGATCGGCGTGCCGCTCGTCTTCTGGATGTTCGGTGCCTACCGTCCCGGCCGGGAACCCGGCGACATGCCGTCGAACCACACGCCGTACTTCGCCCCGTAACCCGAGTACGCGATCCCCGCCGGGGTGCGCGCCGCCCTCGCCGCCCTCGGCACCCGTCTCGACGTGCCGTCGTGACCCCGGAGCACAGTACTTTCGGGGCCGCTCGGTGGGTCGCACCGCGTGGATCGCCACGAGCTGACGGGCCAACAGGAGAACGCGCGTCTCCACGCCCTCGTCGTGGAGGATGGTCCGGCCTGCCAGATGCGTCATCAGGAGCGACGGATACTCGCAATGCGTGGCGGTCGGATCGACCGCCACCAGTTCAGGAGCCGGCACGCTGGTCCGCGTGAGCAGGGACAGGGCGTCGGCCTCCCGAGAGCCCGTTGCGTTGAGAGGCGCACGGCGGGTTCGGCGAGCGGCCTGGAGAGACGGGCTGGTGGCAACACCAGCACCGCGCTCCAGGCCGACTCAACCACCACGCCGGGATCGGCCTGCACACCCCCGCCTCCGTGCACTACGACACCGCCAGCGACGTGCACGACCAGCGGCAGGCCACCCTCGACGCCGCCTGGCGGGCCCACCCCGACCGCTTCACCCGCCGACCCCGACCACCAGCCCTACCGACCACCGTGTGGATCAACAAACCAGCAACTCAACCCACCGAACTACAGAACACCTGACCACGAAAACGTCTCACTTGACTTGACAGGTTCCGACCCGACCCGGCGACAACACTCCCGAACATCCCTACGGCAGGGGGAGCAAGTCATACCGAGCCAGGCGACCGAGGAGTCCCCGGCTGGGAGGATCTAACATGGAAGTTAGATTCGCGTGAGTTTCAGAGTCGCGCCGATTGTGATCGGTGGTGGGGGAGTAGTTCGTGTCCCCCTCGGACACCGATTCGCAGGGGCATCGAGGCCGTGTCCCGGGTACCGGTCGAGGCAGGGAGTTCAGCTGTTGCGCGGGTGAGCCGCGAAGAAGCGCCAGATCGTTTCGGTAGCCGCCAGCGCCGATGACGGCGGGTCCATCCCGAGCAGGCGTTCCACCATCGCCGGCGACGCGCCCGGCCACTGGTGCCCCGCGTCGGCGATGGTGATCAGCTCGACGTCGCGCCCGTCCGGACAGCGGGCGGCCGACGTGGTGACGGCTCCAGCGGTACGCGCCTGCGGAGCGGCACATCGCGCGACCTTCCGCCACCGGTCGACCTGGTCGGCGACAGGTCCGCCGTCGATCTTCACCGGGCGCCGCCCGGCCCCGCCGTTGTCCAGCTTCCCTGGCCGACCGTCGTACGGGACCACGTCGTCGGCGGTGCCATGGATGTGGACCAGGGAGATCGGTGCCGGCGACGGGCATGGCCCGAGCAGCGTTCCCGCCACCACCCCGATCGCGGCGAAGGTGGTGGTCTCGCAGGCCAGCCGGTAGGCGAGCATCCCGCCGTTGGATATCCCGGCGGCATAGGTCCGGTTCGGATCGATCGACAGCCTGGCGGAGATGTCGGCCACCGTGGCGACGACGAACGCCACGTCGTCGACGCCGTCGTGGGCCGGCTGCCCGCAGCAGTGGGCGCTCACCGCCCAGGATCGCTGGAGGCCATCCGGGTACGCGACCACGAACCCCTCACGTTCCGCCGCGGCGTTCCACCCGTACGCCATCTCCGCCTGGCGACCGTTGCCAAGGGCGCCGTGCAGCATCACCACCAACGGTGCCGGCGCAGACGGCGACAGCTTGGCCGGCCGGTACAGCCGGAACGTGCGTTCCCTGCCGGCCACCGTGATCCGGTGGGCGGACGATCCACCGGCAACCGGGCTCCGGGGGCCGGCCGCGGTCGGTGTGGACCCGGGTGGTGCGGTCGGTACGGCGGCCTCCCGCCGCGGCGGACGCGTCACGTCGCAGCCGATCAGCACGGTGAGGACGACTCCGACCGCCACCACCACCGCTGACGCGGTACGTGTGACGGTCGCCGTCCTCGTGGTTCGCCGATTCATGAACTCTCCCCTCGCGGTGCCCGTCCTCAGCGGCGCGGGCCGGTCGGTGCAGAACACCGACCGGCCCGCGCCCGAACGGGCTCGTCACTTTCCGCCGGTCGCCGCTGCCTCGCTGGCGTCACCTCCGGGCGGGAACGGACGCCCCGTCCCGGCAGTGGAGGGGTCGAGGGCGGCGACGGGTAGCCGGATCAGCTCCCAACCGCCCTCCGGGACATCATCCTGCTCGTCGGTCCGCAGATTCATGGGGTTCGCCATGCCGAGGTAGATGCTCGAATCGTCGGCGACCATGGTGCGGATGCCGTAGTTGAGATAGTTGCCGAGTCCGGTGGTGTCCACCGGCCTGGCAGGTTGGTTCGGGTTGTCGAACGCCCACAGGTCGGCGCCGTACGACGAGGCGTCGGCGGTGCCGAGCGCGGCGGTGATCCCGCCACCAGATTCCCTGCCCAGGTAGCTCCAGTCCATGGTGCCGACGTACAGCGAGCCTCCGGCCACCACCATCTTCCAGATGTAGTTGTTGTAGCCGTTGCCGAATCCCGCCGCGCCGAACCTGGGCGTGTACCCGGTCGGGGTCAGCCGCCACTCGCCCGCCCCGTCGTTCGCCGCCGGATCGAATGCCGGCAGCTTCGACTGGCCGTAGAGAAGCTCGACCGACGTGTTGTCCTCACATTCACAGTCGGGATCGAAGCCGCCGGCCCGGAAGAGGCTCGCCGTGCGCTGCGTGTTCGGCACCGCGACGGGATCCGGCTTGCCACCCGCCGGCGTGTAGCGCCTGGCGTGCGCCTGCGTGGCCTTCAGCGGCACGTGCATCGTCCCCCAGTAGAGGTGACCGCCGTACGAGGCGAGCCCGCCCAGGCCGTACGTCTCGGCCACGACGGGGTCCGGCTCGTACTGGCCCGCGTCCCACAGCCGGCTCCAGCCGTCGGCGTCGGCGGGGGTGAGTCCCGGCTCTCCGTCCGCGAGAGGCGGGCTCAGCCACACGCCGGGGACCCGGCCCTGGGTGCCAGCGCTGGGCCAGGTGATGAGGGCGATCCGTCCCTGGTGCGCGGTGATGTCCGCGACCTGTCCCGGCAGATCACCGACCACCCCGAACCGGAACGGATCGTCCTTGCTGCCGGTCCAGCGCAGCACCGCACCCCCGCCCAGACCGTCGAGCCCTACGCCCACACCGGCGTAGAGGACACCGTCGGCGACCACGAAGTTCCGGATGTTGCCGTATTCGGAGAGGGTCGTCGATCCGAGGTACCGGCCCGACTCGCTGTCGAAGGCGAAGAGGTTGATGCCGCCGAGAGCCGGTCCCCCGAGCAGTACGACACCCTGGTGGGAGCCGGCGGCGCGGATCCCGATCGTCGAGTTCCGCCGCATCCTGTCCATCGGGGACGCCCTGCCGATGTCGCCCCCCTTGTCGGTGAGCTGCCGCGTCCGCGTGTCGTAGAGGAACACGTCCGGTGGCCGCCAGTCTCCCCCTCCCGCCGGCAGGAACGGGTTGAGCTTTCGCAGCTGACTCTCGCCGTACTCGCACACGTAGTCGTCGTTCTGGACCGGCTTCGTCTGCTTGAGGCCCTTCCCCAGGGTGAGGCAGTGGACGTTGGGAGCCGTCCCGAACCAGAGCTGGTCGCCCGACTTGGTCAGGCCCCACACGTACGACTGGTTCACCTTCGGTACGCCGACTCTGCACGGCGGTCCGGGCGGATACGGCTCGCCGATGCCGGCGAAGCACTCGTCCGGTGTGGCTTTGGCCAGCAGTTCCGGTCCGGGGGGCGCCGGTGCCGCCGGCACGTCCGCCAGGGGTGGCTGATCCGCGAACTCGCGTGTGCGTCCGACCGGATCCGTACTGAGGCGGTGCTGGGCGGCCGCCGGCACGGTGACGAGCAGCGGCAGGGTCGCCATGATGGCGGCGGGAAGCAGAGACCGGGCAAGGATCTGGGCCCTGTCCATAGAGGTCCTTTCGTCGGGTGGCGATGCGTCGAGCGGTTGTTGCCAGGATTTCGGGTGTGGGCGGGTGACGGGAATGGAACCCGCTGGACGGGCACCAGACCAACTTCGATTTCCTCGATGCCTCCAGGTCGACGTGAATGTGAGCTCGAACTCGGTTTTATCAGACAAAAACAAACGAACCGTACAGAACGCTAGAGAACTACCTATTTCGAATGAAGGCCCCGCGGTGGCGTAGCTGGCACGGCCACCGCGAACGGGTCTGGAGTGAGCCGGAAGGTGAGGCACTTTGCGTGCTCGGGTCGTGACGCGGCGGTGACGTGGGGTGGCCGAACATCGCTGCGGTGACACACGGACGACGGGCCCGACGCACCGCTACCTCGATTGTCACGGTGGTGGCTGCGACGGAACCCACCGGCGCAGCGGACGGGCTGAGAGTGCCGGCGCGCCTGCCCCAACCGACGGGAGATCGATGAATACCGCACCCGCCAGTCGCAGTTTGGTGATCGTGATCAATCCATGTGGTGCGGTGGAGCCCAGTCCGCAGCTGGTCGCCGCCGCCGGCGCGGGTGGTGGGCTCGGTGTGTTCGATCTGGCCCGGGGTGACCGCCCGACGCTGCGCGCGCTGGAGCAGGCGGCGGCGAGGTCGGCCGGGCCGATCGGGGTGCGGGTGCCGGCGGGCTGCGCCGCGACCGTTACCGATGTGGAGCGCGCCGCGAAGGGCCGGGTGGGTTTCGTCGTCCTGCCGGCGGACGGTTCGTGGCCGCTGAGGACGTCGTCGGAGCGTTATCGGGTGCTGGTGGAGGTGACCAGTCGTACGGAGGCGCAGGCGGCGGCGGCGAGCGGTGCGTACGGGCTGATCGCGCGCGGCTCGGAGGCGGGCGGACGGGTTGGTGAGCTGAGTTCGTTCGTCCTGGTGCAGCAGTTGACCGCCGACGAGGCGCTGGACCTGCCGGTGTGGGTGGCCGGCGGGATCGGGCCGCGCACCGCCGCCGCGTGTGTGGTGGGCGGGGCGGCTGGGGTGGTGGTGGACAGCCAGTTGGCGCTGATGCCGGAGTCGGATCTGCCGGAGGACGTGCGGGCCGTGATCGGGCGGATGGACGGCTCGGAGACGGTGCTGCGTGACGGCGTGCGGGGGGTGCGCCGCGACGGCCGACCGGACGGCGTCGGCCCGTTGCTGCCGGTGGGCGAGGACGGCTGGTTGGCCGCGGTGTTCCGGCGGCGTTGGCGGAGCACGACTGCCGCGGTGCGCGGCATCCGCGCGGCGATCACGGACGCGGTCGAGGACGCCGCGGCGGGTGGGTTGCTGGCACCGGGTGCACCGCTGGCGCGGGCGTGGGGTGTACGGATCCCGGTGGCGCAGGGTCCGATGACGCGGGTCAGCGACGTGGCGGGGTTCGCGGCGGCGGTGGCCGGCGACGGCGCGTTGCCGTTCGTCGCTCTCGCGCTCGCCAGCGGCGAGCAGTCCCGGTGGATGCTGCGGGAGGCCGTCCAGACGCTGGGCGACAGACCGTGGGGAGTGGGCATCCTCGGCTTCGCCCCCGAAGAGGTGCGGGCGGCGCAGCTCGCGGCGGTGCGGGAGGCACGGCCGCCGGTGGTGATCATCGCGGGCGGCCGGCCCGCACAGGCCAAGGCCCTGGAAGCCGACGGCATCAACGTGCTGCTGCATGTGCCGTCGCCGGGGTTGTTGCGCCAGTTCCTGCGCGCCGGAGCGCGGCGGTTCGTGTTCGAGGGCGCCGAGTGCGGTGGGCATGTGGGGCCGCGGACGAGCTTCTCGTTGTGGGAGGCGCAGGCGCTGGCGTTGGAGGAGTTCCTCGATGGCGCGCCGGCCGGGACCGCCGCGCAGGTGCAGGTGTTGTTCGCCGGCGGCATCCACGACGCGCGTTCGGCCGCGATGGTGGCGGCGTTCGCGGGGCCGCTGGCGCGTCGCGGTGTGCAGGTGGGCGTGCTGATGGGCACCGCGTACCTGTTCACCCGGGAGGCGGTCGAGTGTGGGGCGATCCAGCCGCTGTTCCAGCAGCAGGCGATCGCGGCGACACGTACGGCGGTGCTGGAGACGGCACCCGGACACGTGACGCGCTGCCTGCACAGCCCGTACGTCGACGACTTCCACCGCGTGCGGCAGGAGTTGCTGGCGGCGGGGGCGGCTGGCCGGCAGGTGTGGGAGTCGCTGGAGGTGCTCAACGTCGGCCGGCTGCGGATCGCCAGCAAGGGCAGACGGCGCGAGGGAGGCGACCTGGTCGCGGTCGACGAGGCGGGGCAGCACGCCGAGGGACTGTTCATGGCGGGCCAGGTCGCCGTGCTGCGCGACGCGCGAACCACCGTGGCCGCCCTGCACGACGAGGTCACCACGGGCGCACAGCGCCTCCACGCCGAGCGGATCGCGGCACTGGCGGCGACGCTCGGGCCGGACGGCGAGGCGGCCGACCGGGCGTCGGTGCCGCCGCTGGACGTCGCCATAGTGGGCATGGCCTGCGTCTTTCCGGAGTCACCCGACCTGTCGAGCTTCTGGCAGACGATCCTCAGTGGCCGCGACGCGGTCACCGAGGTGCCCGCCCAACGATGGCCGGTGGACACCTATTACGCGTCGGAGGTGGACCGGAGCCAGACCGGACGGCTCAGCGTCTCGAAGTGGGGCGGGTTCATCGCGCCGGTGCCGTTCGACGCGATCGGGTACGGCATCCCACCGGCGGCGTTGGCCAGCATCGACCCGACTCAGCTGCTGGCCCTGGAGGTCGCGAGCCAGGCTCTGCGCGACGCGGGGTATGCGTCGGGCGTCGACCACTCCCGTACCGGGGTGGTGTTCGGCGCCGAGGTGGGTAGCGACATGGCGCATGCGCAGACGCTCCGCATGATGCTGCCGACCTATCTCGGGGAGGTACCGGCGGAGCTGGAGGACCAGCTGCCCGTGATCACCGAGGACTCGTTCCCCGGCGTGTTGGCCAACGTGATCACCGGGCGGGTGGCGAACCGTCTGGACCTGGGAGGACCCAACTTCACCGTCGACGCGGCCTGCGCCTCGTCACTCGCGGCCCTGGACGCCGCGTGCAAGGAACTGGCCGCAGGCACCAGTGAGCTGATGATCTGTGGCGGCGCTGACCTGCACAACGGCATCAACGACTATCTGATGTTCAGCTCGGCGCACGCGCTGTCGCCCACCGGCCGGTCCCGCGCGTTCGACAGCACCGGCGACGGCATCGCCCTCGGCGAGGGCGTCGCGTGTGTCGTGCTCAAGCGGCTCGCCGAGGCCGAGCGCGACGGTGACCGGATCTACGCGGTCATCAAGGGGGTCGGCAGCTCCAGCGACGGGCGGGCCCTGGGCCTGACCGCGCCGCGTGCCGAGGGGCAGCGTCGGGCGCTCGACCGGGCGTACGCGCGTGGCCGTGTCTCGCCGCGCCAGGTCGGGCTGATCGAGGCGCACGGCACCGGCACCATGGTCGGGGACCGTACCGAGTTGGAGACCCTGACGCGGCTGTTCGCCGAGTCGGGTGCGCAGCCGGGCAGTTGTGCGCTCGGCTCGGTCAAGTCGCAGATCGGCCACACCAAGTGCGCGGCCGGGCTCGCGGGTCTGATCAAGACGGCACTCGCGTTGTACACCGGGGTCAGACCGCCGACCATCAACCTGACCCGGCCCAACCCGGTGTGGGACCCGCAGCACAGCCCGTTCGCCTTCTACACGCAGGCCCGCCCGTGGAGCGCCCCGGTCGCTGAGCGGATCGCCGGGCTCAGCGCGTTCGGCTTCGGCGGCACCAACTACCACGTGGTGCTCGCCGCGTACCCACACACGCCCGAACCACGCCACGCCCGCCAGGAGTGGTCGGCGGAGCTGTTCTGCTTCCGCGGCCCCGACCGCTCGGCAGCGCACCGGGCGGTGCGGCAGCTGGCCACCGCACTGTCGACCACCGACCGGTACGGCCGGCCATGGCGACTGCGCGACCTGGCCGCCACTGCGGCGGCACAGGCCGATCTGCGCTCCGGCCCCGTCCAGGTCGCGATCGTCGCCCGCGACACCACCGAACTCGACCGGCTGCTGCACCGCGCGCTCGCCGGCGAGCACGACCCCGGGCAGGGACTCGTCCAGCCGCCACCGCAGGCCACGGGCACTGCCGGCGGGAAGGTGGCGTTCCTGTTCCCCGGGCAGGGCAGCCAGTACCCCGGCGCCCTGGCCGAACTGTTCGTCACCTTCCCCGACCTGCACCGGTACCTCGAACTCGGCGAGGAATGTGCGGACGTGCTGTTCCCACCGACCGCGTTCGACCCCGCCACGGAACGCGCCCAGCAGCAGCGGATCGTCCGGATGGCCCAGCCCGTGCTCGGCATCGGCGGACTCGCCGTGGACCACCTGCTACGCCGGCTCAACATCCGCCCCGACGTCGCTGCCGGGCACAGCTACGGCGAACTCGTCGCGCTGTGCGCCGCCGGTGCCTACGACCCGCCGACCCTGCTGGAGCTCAGCCGGCAACGCACCGAGGCGATCCTCGGTGCCACCGACGACGATCCGGGCACCATGGCGGCGGTCGGCGTCACCGCCGAACGCCTCGCGCAGATCCTGGCCGGTGCCGGCCTCGCCGACCAGGTCGTCCTGGCCAACCGGAACGCCCCCACCGAGCAGGTGATCTCCGGCCCCACGCCCGCGGTGCGGGCGGCGGTCACCGCGCTGAAGGCCGCCGGCCTGACGGCACGCCGACTCGACGTCGCCCGCGCCTTCCACAGCCCGCTCGTCGCCGCCGCCGTGGATCGCTTCGCGCAGGTGCTCGCCGCCCGACCGGTCGGACCACCGGATATCCCGGTCTGGTCCAACCGCACCGCCGCCGCCTACCCCGCCCACGCCGACGGGGTGCGGGACGAACTCGCCGCCCAGATCGGCGCCCCCGTGCGCTTCGTCGAGCAGATCGAAGCCATGTACGCCGCAGGCACCCGCACCTTCGTCGAGGCCGGCCCCGGGCAGGTACTCACCCGTCTCGTCCAGACCATCCTCGCCGACCGGCCGCACCTCGCCGTCGCCTGCGACCGGCGCACCGGCGAAGGGCTCCGTGACTTCCTCATCGCCGTGGCGCAGCTGGCGTGCGCCGGGGTACCCGTACAGACCGGCTGGCTGCTGCACGGCCGCGACACCGTCGAGGCCACTCCGACCGCAGCCGACAGCCGCCCCTTCTGGCGGGTGGACGGGCAACTTGTCCGCGACCGCGGCGGCAACCGCCTTCCTGGCGGCATGACGCCCCCACAACGTATGAAGGAGTTGTCCATGACCGCAGCAACCGAACGCACCGTCAGCGGTCGCGGTGAGCGTCCCGGGCGGGAACATTCCGACGACCTGCTCGCCGAGTTCCTCCGGACCAACCGGGAGATGATCGCCTCCCAGCGTGACGTGCTGCTCGCCTACCTCGGTCACGACACCAACGGTGGACCCCCCGCCCCACGGCCACCCGAGACACAGCGCCCCACCGGCTCACCGGTCGATCCAGTTGACGCCGTGGCGGGTCCACCGGCGCCGGTGGCGGCCGGGGCGAACCCTCCCGGCCATGATTCTGCCGCACCGCCGAGCGGCGCTCCGGGAGGAACGGAGGTCGTCGTACCGATCTCGCCAGCACCTGCGCCGACCGGGCTGCGGGCTCCGGTTCCGCCGGCCAGGACCAGCCCACCGACACCGCTCCCGCCGATGCCGGCCGCCATGGCGGTGTTCACGCCACCCGAGCCCGGCGGAGACACCACCAGCGCCAACGGCGCGGCAGTCGCCACGCCGGTCGCCACCGTCGTGGCGGAGCCACCCGGTCCCGCCCTCCAGGACGTGGTGCTGACGGTGCTCAGCGAGCGGACCGGTTACCCGGTCGACCTGATCGAACTCGACCTCGATCTGGAAGCGGACCTCAGTATCGACTCGATCAAGCGGGCGGAGATCGCCGGCGAGGTCGCCGCCCGGCTCGGGATGTCCGGCGAGGGCGACGAGTCGGAGCTGGAGGAGATGATCAAAGCGCGGACCGTGCGCGCGATGCTCGACCTGCTCGCCACCCGGATCAGCGCTGCGGGGACGTCCTCGGTGGCGAATGACGCCGTTGCCACCCACGTGCCAGCCGCCGGCACCACCCCCGCTGTCCCCGCCACGCGGGCAGACAGTGCCGCGTCCGCGTCCGCTCTCCCCGCACCCACCGGCGTGCCGGTCTCTCCCGTCGGCACGCCGGCGCCGCCCGCCGTCCCCGCCGCGACACCGGGCGGTGTGGACCTCCAGGACGTGGTGCTGACGGTGCTCAGCGAGCGGACCGGTTACCCGGTCGACCTGATCGAACTCGACCTCGATCTGGAAGCGGACCTCAGTATCGACTCGATCAAGCGGGCGGAGATCGCCGGCGAGGTCGCCGCCCGGCTCGGGATGTCCGGCGAGGGCGACGAGTCGGAGCTGGAGGAGATGATCAAAGCGCGGACCGTGCGCGCGATGCTCGACCTGCTCACCACCCGGGTGACCGACGCCGTGGCGGACACGGTCCCCGCATCGTCTCCGGGCCCCCCCACCGGGCCGGCGCCAGCTGCGGCGTCGCCCACGATACCGGCGCAGCCGCGCCCGGCGCTGCTCGCCACGGTCCCCGCCGGGCACCTGCCACGGGTGCCGCAGACGGTGCCGGCTGCGGGTGGCGCGGCGCCGGTGGACGGTGATGGGCTGCCGGGTGTCGCGCCCACGCGGATGCTTCCCACGCTGGTGTCGGTCGCGGACGCGCCGATGCAACCGGAGAGCGTGCTCGCGGGTGCCACGTTCCTGGTCACGGGCTCTTCAACGGTGGCCGACCAGGTGGTGGAGCTGCTGCGCCGACACGGGGCGACCGTACGCGCCGGCACGGCAGCCGATCCCGGCACCGTCGACGGCGTGGACGCACTGGTCCTGCTCGACGGTCTGGCCGGTGGCCGGGCGCCGCTGCTGCCCGGCGCGTTCGGGTTGATCAGACAGGGCCTGGCGAGCGGGCCGCGCTGGGTGTTCGCGGTCGCCGACCGGAGCGCCGGCGCGGGCACGGACGGGCTGGGTGGCCTGTTCCGCACCATCGCTCGGGAGTATCCGTCGACCACGGCGCGGGTGGTCATCGTCGACGGTACGGAACCCGCGCAGGGGCTCGCCCAGCAGATCATCGACGAGTTGCTGCTCAAGGACGATGCGGTGGTGGTGCACCGTGGCGGTGGCGGGCGGCGTGCGCACGACCTGGTGCCGGCGAGCCTCGGGGCGCTGGCGGCTGGCGGTGCCGGTCCGGCCGGCGACGGCGTGGCCGAGGCCCGGGCGATCGGTCTGGACCGTGACTCGGTGGTGGTGCTGGTGGGCGGCGCGCGGGGCATCACCTCCTGGTTCGCACGGGCTCTGGCGACGGCTGCCGGGTGCCGCATCGAGCTGGCCGGCCGCACCCCGCTGCCGGAGGGCCCACAGGATCCGGTGTTGGTGGCGGCCACCGACGCGGTGGCGTTGCGGGCGGCGCTCGCCGGACAGGGGGCCGGCTCCCCAGCGACGATCGCCCGCACGGCCCAGGCGATCCTGGCAGGCCGGGAGGTCGAGGCCACCCTGCGGGAACTGGGTGAGCGGGGCGCCCGGGTGCGCTACCACAACCTCGACGTCCGTGACGCGCAGGCGACCAGGCAGCTCATCACCGCAATCCACGGCGAGTACGGTCGCATCGACGGGCTGGTGTACGCCGCCGGGGTGATCGAGGACAAGCTGATCGCCGACAAGGATCCGCAGTCGTTCACCCGCGTCTTCGACACCAAGGTGGCCGGTGCCCAGGCGGTGCTGGGCCCGCTGGAGGGCCTGCGCTACCCGCCGAGGTTCGTGGTGCTGTTCGGCAGCATCGCGGCGGCGTACGGCAGCCGCGGGCAGAGCGACTATGCGGCGGCCAACGACGCCCTGGAGGCGGTTGGTGCCCGCTGGAAGGCCCGTACCGGCAACCGCTGCCTGACCGTCCACTGGGGACCGTGGGCGCCGGTCGAAGGTCACGGCGGCATGGTCAGCGCGGAGCTGAGCCGGGCGTACGCCCGACGCGGCGTCCGGCTGATCGACCCCGAGGAAGGCGCGCTGAGCCTGCTGGGCGAGTTGGCCTGGGGCGATCCGGCGGCCACCTCCGTCGTGTACACCGCGTCGGGCTGGTGATGGGAATGTCCAGCGACCAGATCGCGATCGTGGGGATGGCCGCGGTGCTGCCCGGCGCGGGTGACCTCGACGGTTACTGGCGCAACCTGGTCGAGGGTTTCGACGCGATCATCCAGGTGCCGCCGCACCGGTGGGATCCGGAGTTCTACGACCCGGCGCAGGCGCACCGCCCGGACCGGGTGTACTGCCGCCGGGGCGGCTTCGTTGACGAGTTCGCCACCTTCGATCCGCTGAGGTTCGGCATCATGCCGGCGTCCGTCGCCGACATCGAGCCGGATCAGCTCATCGCGCTACAGGTGGCGGCGGCGGCCATCGACGACGCCGGTGGTGGCGACCGGCTACCCGCCGCTGACCGCGTCGGTGTGATCCTCGGTCGGGGTGGCAGCATCAGCCCCGCCGCGGCCCGGTACGCCCTGCGCGTGCGGATGACCAGCCAGACGATCAACCTGCTCCGGGAGCTGATCCCGGACCTGCCGGAGAGCCGGTTGGAGGCCGTGCGGGCGAGGTTCGACGAGCAGCTCGGCGAGCACCGGCCGGAGGGAACGATCGGACTCGTGCCGAACCTGGTCGCCTCCCGGGTGGCCAACCGGCTCAACCTGCGTGGTCCGGCGTACACGTTGGATGCCGCCTGCGCTTCGTCGCTGATCGCGGTGGACCAGGCGATCAGCGAGCTGACCAGCGGCCGGCTCGACGCGGTCCTCGCCGGCGGCGTGCACCACGTGCACGACATCGGTTTCTGGTCGATATTCAGCCAGCTCGGCGCGTTGTCCCGGCGGGGCGAGATCCGGCCGTTCGACAGCGCGGCGGACGGGCTGCTCATCGGCGAGGGCACCGGGATCGTCGTACTCAAGCGGACGGCCGACGCGGTGCGCGACGGCGATCGGATCTACGCGGTGATCCGGGGGAGCGGGGGGTCCAGCGACGGGCGCGCCGCGAGCATGGTCAACCCGGTCAGCGAAGGGCAGGTGTTGGCCGTCCGGCAGGCCTGGGCCGCGGCGGGTCTGGATCCGACCGCCCCGGACGCGCTGGGCCTGCTGGAGGCACATGGCACCGCGACGCCGACGGGCGACGTCGTCGAGCTCGCCACCATCGCCGAGGTGTTCGGTCCGCACCGGGGCGGGCCACGACCGGTGATCGGCTCGGTGAAGTCGATGATCGGTCACACCATGCCGGCGGCCGGCAGCGCAGCCCTGATCAAGGCGGCCCTGGCCGTCTACCACGGCGTGCTCCTGCCGACGCTGCACTGTGACACCCCCCGACCGGAGCTGGCGCACACCCGGTTCGCGCCGATCAGCGGCGCTCAGCCGTGGGAGAGCGACGGACCCCGCCGCGCCGCCGTCAACGCCTTCGGCTTCGGCGGCATCAACGCCCACGTCATCCTGGAGGAGGCGCCGGAGGCCTTCGCCTCCCGTCGGGGTGGTACGGGCACGACCGGGCTGGTGTCCCGCACCGTGTCGGCGCCCGCGGCCGTCGACACCACGGCGGCGGTCACCGTCGAACAGCCCGACGAGGTGCTGTGGCTGGCCGCCCCCGACCCGGCCGCACTGGCCCGCCTGCTCGACACCGACGACCACGCCGTCCGCGCCCTCGGCCTTGCCCGGGCCCGACCGGCCGGTCCCGCTGGCGCTCGGGGCCAGGCGGACGAGCGCTGCCGGCTCGGTGTCGTCGACCCCGACACCAAGCGCCTCGCCACCGCCCGGCGCGCCGTCGCCAAGGGGCAGCCCTGGCACGGCGCCCGGGACATCTGGTTCAGCCCCGCCCCGCTGCTCGCCGGCGATTCCCCCGGCCAGCTGGCCTTCGTGTTTCCCGGGCTGGAGACGGAGTTCAGCCCACGCACCGCGGACGTCGCGGCGCACTTCGGCCTGCCCGACCGGCAGTGGTCCACCGACGACCTCGGTCGGCACGGCGCCGGCGTGATCGAGGTCGGCAAGCTGCTCGACGCCGCCCTGCACCGTGTCGGGATCGCCCCACACGCGGTCGCCGGTTACAGCATCGGCGAGTGGACCGCCGCGGCCACCACCGGACTGATCAGGCCGTCATCGGTGGACGAGTTCCTCGCCATCTTCAACTCGACGGCCGTGGAGACGCCCGGCCGCGTGTTCGCCGTCGTCGGCGGGGCCGCGCAACAGATCACCGCGCGGCTCGCCCGCTATCCGGGGGTGGTCCTCACCCACGACAACGCGCCGGCCCAGTGCATCGTCAACGGGCCCGAGAACGAGATCGACCGCCTCGTCGAGGCACTACGCGGCGACGCGATCCTGTGCCAGAAGCTGCCGTTCCGCGCCGCCTTCCACACCCCGGTGTTCGCCTCCGGGCTGGAGTCCATCGGCGCGGCCCTGCCCCGCTGGCAGGTGCGGTCCGCGCGGGTGCCCGTCTGGTCCACCACCCTCCGGGCGCCGTTGCCCACCGAGCCGGCCCGCGTGCTGGAGATCTCCGCACGACACATGCTCGAACCGGTCTGGTTCCGGCAGACCATCGCGGCCATGCACGACGCGGGCATCCGGGTCTTCCTTCAGGTCGGCGCCGGGCAGCTCGCCTCGGTCATCGCCGACAACCTGCGTGGCCGCGACCACCTCGCGATGCCGGTCAACGTCGCGCATCGCGGCGGGCTGAACCAACTGCGCCGCGTCGCCACGGCGCTGTGGGTGGAGGGCGCCGCACCGGACCTGTCCGTCCTCGACACGACGGCCAAGGGCCGTGCCCGAGCTGCCGCGCCGGCCGCCCATCCCGCCCGCCGTGGCCCGGTCATGCGGCTCGACCTCGGCGGCGCGCTGGTGCGCTTCGGCGAGGGAGCCGACAAGCTGCTCGGCGTCTCCGTGTCCGCCGACCACTCGGCGGGTGACGCGGACGGCACCGAGCGCACGAGCGCCACGAACGGCGCAGGCGGTGGGTCCGGGTCGGTTGCCCGGGACGCGACGACCGCCGTGGCAACGCAGGGCACGAAGGCCGCGGTGGTGACACCGGCGGTCGCGACCCCGCACGCCCCGGTCGGTCCGCCGAGATCCCCGACCCTGGACAGGCTGCACGACCTCGCCGGACGCTCCAGCGTCGCCGCGGAACTCGCCTCGTTGCTGAGCGACCCCACGGACGGTGTGGTCGTCGACGGCGGTGGCGGGCACCCGCCGCCGGTCCCGCCGCGCGTCCACCGTACGGTGCTGCGGGTCGCCCTCGACACGATGCCGTACCTGCGCGACCACTGCTTCTTCGTACAGCCCGAGGACTGGCCCGAACCGGAGGATCGCTGGCCCGTGGTGCCGGGCACCACCGCCCTGCACCACATGATGGAGGCCGCCCGGCAGGCGGCACCCGGCATGCGGGTCGTCGGCGTGCGCAGCGCCCGGTTCAACCTCTGGTGCATCGCCGCGCCGCCACAGGACGTTGAGATCACTGTCAAGCCCACCGGTCCCGGCCACCTCTCGGTGACCTTCGGTAACTACGCCCGCTCGACAGTCGAGGTGGCCCCGGCCTATCCGCACGACCGTCCGGCGTTCTGGCGCCACGATCCCGCCACGGAACAGCCGCCACGGATCAGCGCCGAGGAGATGTACGCCGAACGGTTCGTGTTCCACGGCCCCCTGTTCCGCGGCGTGACCACGGTGCACGCCGTCGGCGACATGCACATCCGTGGCGTGGTGACCGCCCCGTCTCCGCCCGGTGGGCTGCTCGACAGCACCTTCCAACTGGTGGCCAACTGGATCGTCACGACGCAACCGTTCTCGGCGCTGCCGGTGGGAATCGGACACGCACGGTTCTTCGGTCCGCCGCCGGCGCCCGGTACGGCGCTCGAGTGCATCGCCCGCGCGCGCTCGACCGACGACGCGCAGCACGTCTTCGACATTCAACTCGCCGTCGACGGCCGGGTATGGGCGCAGCTCGACGGCTGCATCGAGCGACGGTTCAAGAGCCACCCCACCCTGCCGGAGGAACGTTTCCCGGAGCGCCACCCGATGTCGCTGCGGCAGCCCGAGGGCTGGACCTTGGCCTTCGACTGCTGGCCCGACCTGGTCACCCGGGGCATGACCGCGCGCGGCATCCTCGGCAACCGGGGCTATACCGACTACGAGCGGCAGCCGCCCAAGGCGCGCAAGCAGTGGCTGCTCGGCCGGATCGCGGCTATCGACGCCGTCCGGTTCCCGCTGTGGGAAAGCGGCCACACCGATGTCTACCCGATCGAGTTGACCATCACGAACGATCCGAACGGCCGGCCCCGGGTGCGCCCGCGCCCCGGCCGGGGCTTCGGCGCCTGGGACGTCTCACTCGCCCACGTCGCCGAGATCGGGGTGGCGATCGCCGGACCCCGCGTGCCGGAGGCGCTGCCCGGCGCGCCGGGTGTCGGCATCGACGCTGTCGAGATCACCGAGCCTCCGGAGGACGCGGTCTCGTCCGCACTGTCGGAACCAGAACGACGGCTGTTCGAATCGATGCCGGCCAGCGGCGAGGACAGGCAGCTGTGGTTCGCCCGCTTCTCGGCCGCCAGGGAGGCCGTCGCCAAGGCGGAGGGCACCGGCCTGGCCGGCGACCCACGACGGTTCACGGTGGTGGCCGCCACCCCGGCCGCGCTGACCGTCGAGGTCGGTGACCGCATCTACCAGGTTGCCCATCGCGAGGTGTCCAACCCCGAGGGCCTGCCCCCGAGGCGGTACGTCGTCGGCTGGACGTGGGGACCGGAGCCTGCCCACCGGACCGGCCGCCCGTAGCGCGATCACGAGAGGGGACATCACATGTCCGTAGACCAGGCCACCATCCTCGCCGAGGTCGCCGCGATGGTGCACGCGATCCGCGACGACGCCGGAGTCGACGGTGAGATCACCATGGCGACCAGGTTCCAGGACGACCTGGAGATGGAGAGCATCGACGTCATCTCCCTCGCCGGCCGCCTCCAGGCGCGGTACGGCAACGTGGTCAACTTCGCCCAGTTCGTGGCCAAACTGGACCTGGACTCCATTCGACAACTGCGGGTCGGCCACCTCGTCGCACACATAGCCACCGCGCTCGACGGGGCGGACGCGGACGCCGGCCATGCGGACGCCGGCCTCGGCCCGGCGGGCCGGTCCGCATGAGCGTCCTCCGGGCCAACGGACTCGCCGTCCACGTGGAGCAGCTCCGGCCGCCCGAAGCGGCGCCCGGCGTACCCGGCGGTGGCCCCACCGCCGTGCTGATCCACGGCCTGGCCACGGACAACCTGGCGAGCTGGTATCTCAGCATGGCCCACCCGCTCGCCGCCGCTGGCCTCCGCGTGATCATGTACGACCTGCGTGGGCACGGAAAGAGCGAGCGGCCGCCGGCGGGCTACACGCTGGACCACTTCGTCGACGACCTGGCGGCGCTGCTGACCGTGCTCGACGTCACCGGTCCGGTCCACCTGCTGGGCAACTCCTTCGGCGGCACGATCGCGTTCGGCTACGCGGCACGTCACCCTGAGCAGGTCGCCGCGATCGCCGCCGTCGAGTCCTCCCCGCCCACCGCGGCCTGGTTCGGGCGGGTGGCCAAGCGGCTCGCCGCCGCCGCCGCACAGCTGACGGACGAGCACGTGCTCGCCAGGATCAGCGTCGAACGCGGAGAGCGGGCCAGCCGCCGGGCCAGGACGGCTCGCGAGGTGCTCGTCGCCACGAGCCTCACGCGCGACCTGCCGGCCAGCCGGCTACCGGCCGAGGAGCGGATAGCCGCGGTCCGGTGCCCGGGGCTGTGGGTGTACGGCGGATCCTCGGCCGTGGTCGAGCTGGCCCCCGACGTCGAGCGGCTGCTGCCACACGCGCGGATCGTCACCGTGCCCGGCCAGCGGCACTCCATCCTCATCGACCAGCCGGACACCGTCCGCGACATCGTCCTGTCCTGGCTGCGCCAGGACTGTGGCCTCCACCCCGGCCCCGCCGACGCCGCAGCCGGACGTGACGGTCCCGACCAGCCGCCCTCACCCGTCACCCTGCACTGACCCGCATCACTCAGGAGGTTGTCGATGGACGCATCGAGCCCTGACCAGGCGATCATCATCAGCACCGGGCGGTGTGGGTCGACGTTGCTGTCCGACCTGATCGCCGAGCAGCGCGACACGCTGTCGGTCCAGGAGTTCTTCGTGCCGATGGGGTCCTGGATCGAGGACAGGGAGAGGCTCAGCGGTGCCGAGTACTGGTCGAGGGTGAGCGAGCCCAACCCGGCACTCTCCGCCCTCTTCCGGATCGGACTCCCGCCGCCCGAGGTGCGCTACCCCGAGAATGGCCGGTGGGCCGGCAATCTCGGGGAGCTGCCGCGGGTTCTGGCGACCACGCTGCCGAAGATCTCGTCCGATCCGGACCACCTGTACGACACACTCGCAGAACGGGTGCCCGGGTTTCCCACCCAACCGGTGGCGCAGCACCATCGGATGTTCCTGGAGTTGCTCACCTCGCTCCACAACCGGCGGCGCTGGGTCGAGCGTTCCGGTGGCTCCAGCCACTTCGCCCTGTCACTGCTGAAGCACTTTCCGACCGCGAAGATCGTCTATCTGACCCGTAGCTGGGCGGACACCGCCGAGTCGATGAGGCACCACTCCTACTTCCAGCTCCTCGAGCTTCGCATGAACGCGTTCCGCCGGTACGGGCTCGACCCGTTCGAGCTCGACGCCGACCAGCCGGTGCCGGAGGAGATGAAGCGTTACCTGCCCGGCCAGCTGACGGCCCGGACGCTACGCGAACGCGGCGGGGACATCGGGCACTACCTGGTCCTGTGCGCGTTCCTCGCCAACGAGGCCGAGCAGGCCATCGCCGACGCCGGGCCGCGCGAGCTGTTGACGATGACGTACGAGGACCTCGTCGACGACCCGCTGACGCAGCTCGGTCGGCTGGGCCGGTTCCTGGGCTTCGACGACTGGGCGCCGTGGGCGCACCGGGTCGTCGGGTCGGTTAAGACCCGCCCTCGCGGGCTCCAAGCCAGGCTGTAACCCGGATCGCAGATGCGGAAACAGAAGAGGCATGGAAGAAGACGACCGGGCAAGATTCGTGGAGTTGTTCCGGCGACATTACGCGCCCCGTCCACCGGGCACCGGTGGACGGGGCAGTGCACGTCGACCGACGACCGCCGCTCCTGCCGCCGGCCGATCAGCGGGGCTGGCGGTTCCTCGGCAGGTCGTACTGGTCGGCCGCCCGGCAGTCGGTCGGGCCGCCGACCGCGTCCGGACCGGCCCGGTCCAGGGCCTGCCGGGCGCGGAGCCGGCCCAGGTTCCAGGTGTACCAGGGGTCCGGCTCGTCGAGGTCCTCGGCGATCCAGCTCAGCGTGCAGCGGCGTACCGGGTCGGGCAGGCCGGCCAGGGCGGGGGTCGCGTCGGCCGACAACGCCCGCAGATACCAGGCGTCGATCTTGCCGGTCTCCCGGTACCGGTCGATGTTGCGGCCGGCGGCGTACCCCTCCGGGTTGAGCACCGCCAGGCCGAGCAGCATCGCCACGGCGAGCGCCACCGTCCCGCGCGGGATCCAGGCGCCCCGCAGCCGTAGCCCGGCGGCGAGGATCATCAGGAAGACGCTGCCGAGGAGCAGCTCGAACGCCATCACGAACAGTCGCTCGCCGGTGAAGCTGTAGACCTTCTGGTACGTGTACATCCGGGACAGCGCCGAGATCACGATCACGACGCTGAGGGCGCTCAGCGCACCGAGCAGGACACGCAGCACGATCCGCTCGGCCCTGCTCTCCCGTCGCGCCCAGCGACCCACGCCGCCGAGTACCGCCAACGTCAGCAGGGTGACCGCCAGGAGCTGCCAGAAGCCGCTGCGGGCGTACTCGGCGTAGTCGAGACCCGCAGTACGCAGTACGTGCCGCTCGCCACCGAACAGCACGGTGAACTGCACCGCGACGAAACCGCCGAACAGCAGGGTCAGCGCGCTGATGGCCGGAGCCCACTCCGTCATGCCGAGGCTGCGGCGGGTCGGGCGGTCCACCGCCGACAGGTCCGGTGGCGCGGAGAGGGTCCACACGGCGGCCACCACGCAGAGCGCGCCCACCGTGGCGAGGAAGACCCAGCGGAGCACCGTACCGACGCCGACCTCGGGCACGATCGCACCGAGCAGCACCGAGAACGCGCTGTCGGCGGAGGCGAGCAGGGTGCCGAAGACGACAAGCGCGGCGATGGTGGCCGTGGCCGAGCCGACCACGCGACGGAGCAACCCCGGGTCGGCCGGGGACCGGAAGTGGGCGCGTACCCAGGGCAGTCCCCGGAACGCCGCGGTCGGCGCGGCCACCAGACTGAACAGGATCGACCGGATGCGCCGACCCCCGACCACGCCGAGCGCCGCGCAGCCCAGCGCGACCAGGACGCAGAACGTCACCAGCCACCAGGCGTTGCGGAACGCCGGCACCGCCAGCAGCGCCAACGCCGCCCCCGCCCAGCCGGCCCGAACCCACCGCTCGCTGCGCGGCAGCTCGGCCACCGCCCGCCGGACCGCGAACACCACCGCCACGGTCACCGCCAGCCAGCCGAGGAACCACCCGATCCCGGTGCGGCTCAGCGGCACGAAGAACGCCAGCCCGAGCGCGCCGACACCGACGGCGGCAGGCACCGCCCGCCCACGGGCCGGCTTCGGTCCGGGCCAGTACCGCTGGAGGAACGACGGTCCGGGCGGCTTCGGCCGGTAGAAGCCACCGGCCAACCCCGGGTACGTCGGAACACCCGGCCGGCCGCCGACGGCGACGAGGTGCACCGGAGGACCGAACGTCCGAGCGGGCGGCGTGCTGCCGGAGGTGGTGGGTGCCGTGGCGGGCGGCGGAGGGCAGCCAGGGCCGGACGCGGTGGTCGCCCGGGTGCCCGCGGGCGCCGGGGCACCAAGGAGCGCGGCGACCGGTGCCGCCGGGGCCGACGCTGCCGAGAACCCACTGGCGGCTGGCCCGGGCCCGCTCGCCGGAGCAGCGGCGGGAGGGCGGGTCCACCGTCGACGTCGACAGTGGACCCGCCGCCTCGGCTGGAGCCGTGGACACCGTCGCGGCAGCCGCGCCCGACGCGGCCACCGGCACCAGGGGGATGAACACGGCGTACCCGCGGGTGCCGGGCGGAAGGTCGACCGGGATCGCCCACGCGGGCTGGCCCTCCGGCCAGGGAATGGCACCGGGGACTTCCGCGTTCGCCAGCATGGCCAGTAGGTACGGCGGCATGGTGCCGCCGCCGGAGTCCTCGGGGGACGGTCGGGGCGCCGGTGGCTGCGTCACGGCACTCTCCTCGTTAGGGGTGGGCACACTGTACGGCCGACCCATCCCACACGCCGCCCCGCCGTCGGGGGCGACCCGCCCCGCCGAGGACCCTTGTCCGGCCGCAGGTCACCCCCGGTGGTGGGCCCGCCACCGCTACCCCGGGCGCGTCGGCCCCGCTCCGGTCCGGTGGACGGGTCGGGTCTCCTCCCGGCTTCCGGTACCTCGATCCCGGTGTGCGGCGGTTGTTGTCGCGTCAGCAGGGGTCAATGTAATAAGTGGGATCCCAGTCGATCCGTACCGGATCGGGGTCCGGGTCGAGGGCTACCTGGATGACCCGGTTCTGGTTGAGCAGGAGTGCTCTGGCGCTGCCGGTCTGGGCGTTCTTGGCAGAACCGTCGCCGATGAAGTTGGTGAGCGAGCGTTCGGTGCAGTAGTAGAGGTAGTAGACGGTGTGCAGACCGTTGCCCTCGCCGGCCGCAACACACAGACGGCCACTCGGGCAGAGGTCGATGAGGAGGTTTCGGCCGTCCGTGTCCACGTGGGGGAAACGCTTCTCGCGGTCGGTGTAGAACGGGCTGATCACCGGTGTCCAGGCCATCGCGTGGACGTCGTCCCTGCTCGTCGTCCCCTCGCGGGTGTTTTCCGTGGCCTGCGCCGCCGGGGCGGCCATGGCGAACACTGAGACGAGCGCGGTCAATGCGGCGGCAACGGTCAGCATTCGGGGGCGTGACCGTGAGGTTCGATCGGTGCGCCCAGGGGAGGGGCTTCTCCGGGGTTGTGACATTTTCGATTCCGTTCCTCTCGGGACGTGGCGTGCGGGTGCCGGCAGATCGGCAGTGCGCGGGGCGCGTCACCGTCCGCCACCAAGAGGATGCAGCCCGTCGTGCGAGATGTCCTTACGGCTGCGTGCACAGTTGTTCAGTCTGCGTGCACTCGTGTGGTCTGGCGGCGGAACTGGCGCGGGGAGAGGCCGTAGGCGCTGCGGAATGCCTGGCTGAAGTGCGCGGGGCTGCTGAACCCCCACCGGGCCGCGATCGCCCGGATCGGGCGGACGTCCAGGCGGGGGTCGGTGAGGTCGCGCCGACACCGCTCCAGGCGGAGCTCTCGGACGTAGCCGGCGACAGTCTGCCCGTCCTGCTGGAACAACTTGTGCAGATAGCGCAACGAGATGTGGTGGGCTGAGGCGATCGCGTCCGGGGTGAGCCGCGCGTCACCCAGGTGGTGCCGGATGAAGGATTTGATCTGGGCCATCAGTGCGCGCTGCCGGGTGCGGGGCGGCACCACGCTCTCGCACTCCAGCGCGTGGGCGAGCGCCGTGCCGAGCACCTCGACGGTGAGGGTGGACAGCCGGCGGACATCCGAGGGTCCGAGCTCGGGCATGCGTTGGGCCAGATGCAGGAGGAACTGTGACGTCAGCGCACCGACGCCCTGGTCACCCGGGATGCGCACCGCGGTCAGGCTCCGCATGTCCGCCGGGGGGATCGGCAGGAGCGAGCGCGGCGTGTGGAGAAGCAGGACCCGGCTCAGCCGAATGTGCGGCGCGGGCTCGATGCGGTAGGGACGCGAGGGATCGAGGAGAACCAGGTCCCCGCCACCCACGTCCGCGCTCCGGCCGTCCTGGGTCACCGTACCGCCGCCGCGCACGGTGCAGACGACCTCGAACACCTCGGGGTCGGCCTGGCGGATGCGTCTCGGCGTGCGGTGGAGCGAGTGTGGCATCACGGTTGCCAGGGCCGCCCGCACGGGACCGAACGAGCTGAATCCGGCATGCGCCCAGAACTCGTTCTCCACGTGCGGGTCGCAGTGCAGGTCACAGGGAACGGCGAGCTTCGAGATCACCTCGCGCCAGTAGGCGAACCGCTCCGCCGGGGGGACATCGTCGGTGCTGACCGCGTCCATGACCCCATGGTGTCGCGACGCGTCCGAGCGGCACCACCAGGATCGCAGTCGACGCCCCGACATCACCCACCTGCGCAGCGCGAGGGGCAGCCTAATCGACACCTGTCGCGGCCGCAGCGATGTCGGAGGTCGTCTCTTTGGGCCTGTTGTCGACGTCGACGGCGTGTTTTCATACCGGGACGACGATGGCGGTGGTCTTCCCCGCGGCGGCCCTCGGTCGTCCTGCTCCGTGAACCCCCCATCTCCCGCGCGTGAAAGGGCAACTATGCGCAGAAAATCCACCTTCCAACTGGCAGTCCTGATCGCTACCGCGTCGACGTTCCTGGCTGCCGGCGGCGCCTCCGGAGCGGTGAACACGGCAGCGCCCGGGACCGCCTCCCCGGGTGCCGCGGCGTGTGAGCCGGGCGCCGATGTGCACAGCGCGGCGCGGGTGCGCGAGGGCGCCACCGTGCACGAGCCGGAGTTGTACTCCAAGAACGAGGCGAACGCCTACGGCGTGATCAAGGACTCGCCGCGCCTGGCCAACGGCAGCGTCACCGTGCCCACGGTCTTCCACATGATCTCCGACCACGCCTTCAGCGCCGCCGAGACGGAGAGGTGGAAGACCCTGATCGCGGCGCAGATGACGGTGCTCAACGACTCGTTCGCGGGCCGCACCGCGACGGACGCCTCCGACACGCCGTTCCGGTTCTCGCTCGTCGACACCACCTGGACGGTGAACAGCGACTGGTACACGGTCGTGCCGGGCAAGAACGAGCGGGACATGAAGCAGGCGCTGCACACCGGCGATTCCCGCACCCTGAACGTGTACGCGGCCAACATCGGCGACGGGCTCCTCGGCTGGGCGTACTTCCCGAAGGGTTACAACAACGGCCGGGACTACATCGACGGCGTCGTGATGCTCGACGAGTCGATGCCGGGCGGAACGGCGGGCAAGTACGCCCTCGGCGACACGCTGACCCACGAGGTCGGGCACTGGCTGATGCTGGAGCACACCTTCGCGCACGGCTGCGCCGCCTCCGGTGACTACGTCGCCGACACTCCCCGGGAGGCGGCGCCGCAGTTCAACTGCCCGCAGGGCGCGGACAGCTGCACCGCCCCCGGTCTGGACCCGATCCACAACTTCATGGACTACACGCAGGACTCCTGCATGGACATGTTCACCCCGGGCCAGGCGGACCGGATGAGTGATGCCTGGGTGGCCTTCCGGGCCGGCGGCAGCAAATAGTCAAGCACTGACAGCACGTGTCCGGGTTGGCGGGCCGCGATCAGCGGCCCGCCAACCGTTTCCGATCACGACGTGGCCGCTGCCGGACCATCCATCAGGGCGGAGACATAGGCGTCCAGCCGCTCCTCCACGACTCGCGTCGTCAGGTCTGCCCTGCCCGCCTCGCGCCATGGCTGCGCCACCGACCGCACCTCCTCTGAGCACGCCAGCGCGTCCCGCACCTGCCAGTACAGCCGTTCGCTCGCGGCGGCGGCCAGCACTCCGCCGGCCTCCTCGTACGCCTGCGCGAACCGCCGGCCCCAGGCCGGGCCGTGCAACAGCGCGAGATTGGTGGCGCAGTGCGCCACATCGAGATCCACCGGGCCCCAGGATGTCCCCGCCCAGTCGACGACCCCGGTGATCCGGGCACCTGCCGGCCCGGGGGACCGCAGGTCGAACAGCACGTTGCCGGGTTGAAAGTCCCGGTGCAGGAATCGCCCTTCATAGGGCGGCGCGGGCTTGCGGATCACGTCGATCGCTGCGGCCCAAGCCCCCGTGTCGGCGACCACCGGAGTCACGACGGTGTCGGCGGTCGTCAACGTCGCGTTACTTTCGGGGCCGCTCGGTGGGTCGCACCGCGTGGATCGCCACGAGCTGACGGGCCAACAGGAGAACGCGCGTCTCCACGCCCTCGTCGTGGAGGATGGTCCGGCCTGCCAGATGCGTCATCAGGAGCGACGGATACTCGCAATGCGTGGCGGTCGGATCGACCGCCACCAGTTCAGGAGCCGGCACGCTGGTCCGCGTGAGCAGGGACAGGGCGTCGGCCTCCCGGTTCAGCCAGTCCTCGGCGTGCCTCAGATGGAACGGGTCGACGAAGCTTCGCAGCACCAGGCCCCGGGTGCTGCCGTCCGGCCTGTCGACGGTCAACATCCGCATCCGGGCGGTGATGCCGCCGAGCAGCGTCTCGGTCCTGACGATTCGCTCACCGACCTCCAGGTGCCGGCTCACCCAAGCCAGTGTCGACGGTAGGACAGACGCGGACACTGGCCCCGCTCCTCGATGGGATCGACCCCTCAGTCAGTGCACGGCGCGGTAGGTCTGCAAGGCTGCGTGGATGTGCTCCTCGGCGGCGCGCCGGGCAGCGTTCTCGTCACCATTCACGATGGCCTGACAAATCTCCTGGTGCTGGGTGATCACGGTCTTCGCCCAGGCGCGGTCCTGCAGGTTGGAGACGGTCGACACCGCGATCCTGTCCCACACCCGGTGCAGGGCGTCCTCGAGAAACGGGTTGCTCGGGGAGTGCCCGAAGGCCCGGTGGAATGCCAGATTGGCTCGGGCGGAACGCTTCGCGTCGCCCTCGCTCACCGCCTGTTCGACCTCGTCGGCAGCGTCCTGGATGCCGCGGATCTCCGCGGGGGCGATCAGTCCGGCCGCCTGCCTGCGCGCCGTCTGCGCCGCCGCCAGGCCTTCGAGGACTGCCCGCAGCTCGTAGATCTGCTCGATCTCGTCGCTGCTCAGCGTCGCCACCACCACACCGCGCGCCGTCGGTACGACCAGACCGTCCGCCTGTAGTCGGCCGAGCGCCTCCCGGACGGGTGTGCGGCTGACTCCGAGTGCCTGCGCCAGGGCGGTCTCCGTGAGCCGTTCGGCCGGGGCCAGGTCTCCATCGGCGAAGCGTCTGCGCAGCGTGACGTACACGGCCTGCGCGCTGCTTGACTCGGTCCCGCGCGTTCCCACAGACAGAGCATACCTTGCATGCGATTCGAGCGTCGGGAGGATTGACATGCACTGCATACACTACATACCTTGTCCTTCTGGCAGGGGAGGTGGGTGGGCATGGCAACGAGGTTCGTGGCGCTCGGCACCGACGACACGAGGTCGGCCGTCCGGTGAGCGGCTCGTGGCAGTTCATCGGTCTGGCGGCGGGCGGCTTGCTGGCGGGCGCGGTGAACGCCGTGGCCGGCGGCGGGTCGATGATCTCCTTCCCCGCCCTGCTGGCAATGGGGGTCGCACCCGTCACCGCGAACGTCACCAGCGCGGTGGCGGCGGTGCCCGGGTATCTCGGTGGCTCGATCGGGTACGCGGCGGAGCTGACCGGCCAGGGGCGACGGATCGTACGACTCGGTTTGGTGAGCGTGGTCGGCGCGGCTGGCGGGGCGCTGACCCTGCTGGTGGTCAGCGCCGACGTCTTCCGGGCCGTGGTACCTGGGCTGGTGCTCGCCTCCGCCGTGATGCTGGCCGTGCAGCCTCGCGTCCTCTCCTGGGTGGCGCGGCGTGGTGGCGGTGGATCGCACCGGCCCGCCCTGCTGTCATCTCAGCTCGCCGTGGCGTTCTACGGCGGGTTCTTCGCCGCCGGTCTGGGCATCGTGATGTTGGCTACCCTCGGGATGTTCCTCAATGATTCGACGCAGCGGCTCAATGCGCTCAAGGGCGTCCTGTCGCTGGTCGTCGGTTCGGTCTCTGCAATTGCCTTCGTGTCTCTCACCTCCGTGGCCTGGGGTCCGGCGGTGCTGCTGGCTGCGACGGGACTGGTCGGCGGTCGGCTCGGTGTGCTGGCCGCCCGACGTATCCCGCCGGCCGCGCTCCGCTGGACGGTCGCCGTGTGGGGTGGGGGCGTCGCCATCGCTCTGGAGGTTAGCCGGCATGTTTCCTGACGCCGATCTGCCCGCACGACAGGACTTGGTCCTGACCGGTGTCACCGCGGTGACGATGGACCCCCGGTTGGGAGAGCTGGAGGACGCCACCGTGACGGTGGAGTCCGGCGTGATCACCGCCGTGTCGACCGAACCGCCTGCGGGGTCCGCGGGGCCGGGCACCAGGGTGCTCGACGGGAGAGGTCTCATCGTGCTGCCCGGTTTCGTCGATACCCACTGGCACCTGTGGAACAGCCTGCTCCGCGGTACCGTCGGCGACGCACCAGGTCGCGACTACTTCTCTGTGAAGCGTGGTCTCGGCCCTCACCACGAACTCGACGACTTCTACTGGGCGGCGCGTTTCGCGCTCGCCGAGGCGGTGACCGCCGGCATCACCACGGTGCACAACTGGGATCACAACGTCCGGTCCGCCGATGACGCTGATGTGAACGTCCGGGCGCAACTCGATGCCGGCGTCCGTGGCAGGTTCTCCTACGGTCCGCGGGACTCCACGCCCGCGGACGAGCCGATGGACCTCGACGACGTCCGCCGGTTCGCCGGCCGTTGGCCGGCGGAGCGGCTGGACGGCCTGCTGGATGTCGGGGTGGCGCTACGCGGGCCGTACCGGACGCCTGCGGAGGTCTACCGGCGCGAGTGGGCGACCGCGCGCGAGCTGGGCCTGCCGATCACGATGCACTGCGACCGCTGCCTGCGGGAGGAGGGATGCCGTTCGTGCGGTCTCACCCGGCTCGCCGACGAGGGGCTGCTGGGGCCGGACATGCAGATCGTGCATGCCGTGCATGCCTCGGCGGCGGACATCGCAGCCTTGGCGGCCACCGGGACCAGTGTGTCCCTCAGCCCGATCACTGAGCTGCGCACGATGGGTTTCCCACTGGTCAGCGAGATGATCGAGGCAGGGGTGCCGGTCTCGTTGTCGACGGACACCCTGGCGATGCCGACCGCACCTGACGTTTTCACCACGCTCCGCGCTGTGGAGGCCGTCGAGACCGCCCGGTGCGGACCGGCGGCCGTCACCCCACGCCGGCTCCTACAGATGGCGACCATCGACGGCGCCAAGGATCTCGGGCTCGGCGACGTGACGGGATCCATCACCGAGGGGAAGCGAGCCGACCTGCTGCTGCTCGACGCGGCCGCTTCCAACCTGCTTCCCACGGGCGACGTCATCGAGGCGCTCGTCCGCCAGGGCCGCGCCACCGACATCGTCGCTGTCGTGGTCGACGGTCGGGTCCTCTTTGAGAACGGCCGGCTCACCCAGCCGTCGGCTCGCGCCGCGGTCGCCGGCGCCGACGCCCGCCGAAACGCTCTGGTCGAGCGTGCGCGCGTGGCCGGCGACTGGGACTGACTCGTCCCCCTACCCACCTTCCCCCTTTCAGTTCAACGACGACTTGGGTGGTGACCAGATGACTACCAACGTTGTACCGACCGACACCACACCGGGGCGAGGCGCGACCAGGCCAGCCATCGCGATGTTCGCGTTGCTCCTCCTGGCCTACTCGGTCAACGCGATGGACCGCATGGTCTTCCCGATGCTGCTCCCCGAGGTCAGATCCGAGTATGGGTTCAGCCTGGACCAGTCCGGTCTTCAGGCCACGGTGTTCGCGCTCGGCATGGGGATCACAGGCATCCCCGCCGGGATCGCGCTCGCGAGATTCGGTCGCAAGCCCCTGATCGTCGTCGGCACCGTGGCCTTCTCGGTGGCGACGATCATGACGATCGCCAGCGCCGGCTTCGCCGACATGCTGGTCTGGCGGGTGCTCTCCGGCGTCGGGGAGGCGCTTCAGTTGGCCGCGATCATCACCGTGGCGGCCGGAGCGTTCCCGCGGCACCGCGGGCTGGCGATCGGCGCGGTGAACATGGCGTTCGCTACCGGCTCGGTCGTGGGCCCAACCGCGGCGGCCGCCCTGCTGGTGGAGCACGGCACCTGGCGTTCGCCGATGATCGTCTTCGGGGCGCTCGGCCTGGTCCTGGCCGTCGCCGTCATGATCTTCGTGCCGCGCCGGTTCACCGAGGCGGCCGGCGGTGCACCCACCCAGTCCCGGTACGTCGGTGGTGTGCGATCGCTGGTGAGCTGGAACCCGTTGCTTCTGGCCGTCATCACCGTGCTGTTCGGGCTGGCTGACTTCGCCTACATCGGCCTGTACCCGACCTACCTGCGCGAGAATCTCGGCTTCACCCCCGGTCAGGCAGGGCTCGCGGTGGGTCTGGCGGGTCTGGCCGCGTTCGCGTCGCCGCTGGGGGGCCTTCTCACCGACCGGCTCGATCCCCGCGCCTGCCTGGGTCTGGTGAGCCTGCTGACGGCCGCGGCCGCCTCCGCCCTGTTCCTCGGTCCCCCGACGCCGGGGTGGCACGCGGCGTTCTCCTTCCTGTTCGGCCTCTTCGCCAGCAGCGGTGTGTATGTCGTTCTCGCCAGTCTGCTGGTGAAGTCGGTGCATCCCGACATCGTGGGGCACGCCTCGGGGCTCTTTATCACCTGCATCTATGTCGCAGCGGGCATCGCGGGCTACGTGTTCAGCCGCATCGTGGGCGCCGTCGACTGGGTCGGCGCTGGGCTCGTGCAGATCGCCGGCTTCTCCCTGGCCGGGGCGCTGCTGGCCCTGTTGCTGCGTCCGTCCCTGTTCAGCACCGCCGTACCCACCGAATCGGAGATCCGATGACGCTGCTGTTCACCCAACCGACCGTGTCTGTGCCGATCGTCGGCTCTGCCGAGCGATTCCCGGTGCGACGTATCTACTGCGTGGGTCGCAACTACGTCGCCCACGTCCAGGAGATGCAGGAGGGCGACGAGCGCGATGACCCGTTCTTCTTCCAGAAGCCAACGGACGCGGTCGTCGCAGAGGGCGCGCGTGTGCCCTATCCACCGCGGACCGCCAGCTTCGAATTCGAGGGAGAACTCGTCGTCGCGGTCGGCGCGGAGGGGGTGGACGTCCCCGCCGAGCGCGCGCTCGACCTGGTCTTCGGATACGCCGCCGGGATCGACCTGACTCGGCGCGACAGACAGCGCGACTGCCGCGAGCGGCAGATCTCCTGGGAGGCGGGAAAGGCCTTCGACGCTTCCGCGCCGTGCGGATCGATCACCCCCCGCGAGCGCGCCGGTGACATGGCCGAGGCGACGCTGCAGCTGACGGTCAACCACCAGGTCCGTCAACGCACCCGGATTGCGCTGATGATCTGGGATGTCGCGGAGATCATTTCCCACCTGTCTGCCGATTACCGGCTCATGCCCGGAGACCTGATCTACACCGGGACGCCGGCAGGGGTGGGCGCGGTCGTGCCCGGAGACGAGATCCGGGTCGACATCGACGGTCTGGAGCCCCTGTCCGTCACCATCGTCAACCATGGAGAGGCGGAGCTGTGAAACCCACGGAGCGCATCGACTACGACCCCATCGAGGGCCGCCCGGCGCTGCACCTCGCAGCGGGAGCGCGCGTCGCCGTCTGGTTGATCGTCAACGTCGAGGAGTGGTCGCCGACCGAACCGATGCCGCGGACGGTTCTCACTCCGCCGGCGGGCGGCGTGCCGTCCCCGGACGTCCCGAACTGGGCCTGGCACGAGTACGGCAATCGCGTCGGGTTCTGGCGCGTGCTCCGCATCATCGACCGGCACGCGATACCCGCTGCGCTCGCCATCAACGGGTCGGCGATCGGCGCCTACCCGCAGATCACTGAGGCGGCGATCAAACGGCAATGGGAGTTCATCGGACACGGCTACACCCAGAAGAACATGCAGAAGGTGCCCGACGAACGGCTTGACATCCAGCGGACCCGCGACGCGATCACGGCGGCGACCGGACGCAGGCCGCGCGGATGGCTCGGCCCCGGCCTCACCGAGACCTGGGAGACCCCGGACCTGCTGGTCGAGGAGGGGTTCGAGTACGTGTGCGACTGGGTGCTGGACGACCAGCCGACCCAACTCAGCACCCGCGGGGACCGGATCGTCAGCGTGCCGTACACCCAGGAGTGCAACGACGTGGCGATGATGCTCATCCAGCACCACACCGCTGACGAGTACCGCCGCCGGGCCGTCGACCAGTTCGACCAGATCCTCGCCGATGCACGGGCGGACGACTCGGCGCGCGTCATGGCGCTGGTCGTGCACCCGTACATCATGGGAGCACCTCATCGCACGAAATACCTCGACCTTGCGCTTGACCACATCCGAGGTCACGAGGAGGCGGTGTTCTGCACAGGGGAGCAGATCCTGGATTGGTACACCGCTGACCGGTCGGCCGCGGGAGTGCCAAGGTAGCGCTGATCGGCCGGGGTGGGCCGGCCTTCGCATGGTCCGCCGCCGCCGGTCGCCGGCCGGCGGCGGCCGGCGGGGCCCAGGCTCAACAAGGCCAACTACACGCAGGTGCCGGGCCAGCATGCCGATCGGGAACTTCCCGGGCAACTTCGGCTCGTCGTCGACGGTGATCCTGAGCGACATGACGAACAACCTGTTCGAAGCGGTTCAGGTCTACAAGCTCCAGGGCCAGAACCGGTACCTCATGCTCGTCGAGGCGATCGGCGCGCAGGGTCGCTACTTCCGGTCGTTCACGGCCACCAACCTGAACGGTTCGTGGACGCCGCAGGCCGCGACCGAGAGCAGTCCCTTCGCCGGCAAGGCCAACAGTGGCGCCACCTGGACCAACGACATCAGCCACGGCGAGCTGATTCGCAGTAACGCCGACCAGACCATGACCGTCGATCCCTGCCACCTGCAGTTGCTCTACCAGGGGCGTTCCCCCAACTCCGGTGGTGACTACGGCCTCCTGGTGTCTTGCGAAACTGCGGGAGCTGGTGTCGGTCGTGTCTGCTATTCGCTCGCCGTTCGTGCTCCGGCTCGTATTCACCGCCGGCGTGACTGGCTGGCAATGTACATCAATGGGATTCCCAAAGCTGCTGGGTATTGAGTCGTGGGATTGCGGCGCGGTGGTATCTCATCAGGAGTGGCGAGACACGCGCTGGGGTGTCGGTGATCGGGGCGCTGCTCTTCGGTTGTCCACCGGGTGCTCGCCATGTGTTGTCGGTGGCCGATGACGTCACCTCCCGGGAGGTGTCACCGGGTCAGTAGCCTTCAACTTCCCGCACGGCGTCGGGGTGGGCGAAGAAGGCGCCACGATAGCGCGGTGGGTACGCCGGGTCGGGTGGATAGGCGCGGTTGATGCCGAGTGCCACCTCGTGGCCGCCGTGGAGGAGCAGCTGCTTCGCTCCCGGAACGTACTCGTTCTCGACCCGGTACCGCAGTTCGGTGAACTCGGCCTCCACCGCGTCGCGGAGCGTCACGAGGTCCAGGGTCTCCGGACCGCCGTTGACCCCTGCCTGTAGCGCTCTGGTCAGCGTGCTCGTGAACGGGTCGATCTCGCTGCCGAACAGCAGCCCCCTGCTGGCGCCCAGCAGGGACAGGGGCGCGCGGTGCCGGGGACGGGCCGGTGGGGGCGGCTGGATGAAGTGCGGTGCGGCGGTTACCGCATCACCGCAGTCCAGCAGGACGACGAGGCGCGTGGCCCCACTGTCCCGCATGACGTCGGCGACCCTCGCCAACACCGACCGCCGGCCGCCCGGATACCCGGCCCACTGCTCCCCGCCATCCGGGGCCTCCCCGTGTTCCTGGCCGGTCGCGGCGTAGGAGAACAACAGGACGTCCGTCGCCGCCGCAGCGGCCCGCCGCACGGCGTCGATCACCGCGTCGGGGGACTCCCCGCGCACGAGCTGTTCGATGTGCGTCCCGAGGAACGGCGTGCCGGTGTCCCGGGAGGCGAGGGTGCGCGCCAACGCCCCAATCGCCGCCACCGCCGACTCGTAGCCGTCGCCGAAGCCGCGGTCGGCGTCGGGCTCCGGGATGTCCCGGCCGACGAGCACGGCTCGGGACCCGGCCAGGGCGGGCAGGAGCGGAGATCGTCGCGGGTCGGAGTCGGCTGTCACCGCCTCAGTATGAGCACCGATCGGAAGCTGACCGAGCTGTCAGGGGGCTGGCAGCGCCACATAGGTGGTCTCCAGGTACTCCTCGATTCCCTCGAAGCCGCCCTCACGGCCGAATCCCGAGGCCTTCAGCCCACCGAACGGTGCGGCCGGGTTCGAGATCAGTCCGGTGTTGACGCCGACCATGCCGTACTCGAGCAGCTCCGCCAGCCGCACCGTCCGGGCGAGGTCACGGGTGAAGACATAGGCGGCGAGGCCGTACTCGGTGGTGTTGGCACGGCGGACCGCCTCCTCCTCGGTGGTGAAGACGCTGACCGGGGCGACGGGGCCGAAGATCTCCTGGCGGTTGATCTCCGACTCCTGCGCAACGTCGAGCAGCACAGTGGGGTGGTAGAAACAGCCCGGCCCCTCGGGAGCGGAGCCACCGACCACGAGGCGGGCCCCGTCCCGGACGGCGTCGGTGACGAGCCGGTGGACGGCGTCGACGGCGCGCTCGTCGATCAGCGGGCCGACGTCGACACCCGGGTCCTGACCACGACCGACGACCAGCCGGCCCATCCGGTCGGCCAGCTTCTCGGCGAACTCCCGGGCGACGTCCGTGTGGACCAGGAAGCGGTTCGCGGCCGTGCACGCCTCGCCCATGTTGCGCATCTTGGCGAGCATCGCGCCGTCGACGGCGGCGTCGACGTCGGCGTCGGCGAAGACGAGGAAGGGAGCGTTGCCGCCGAGCTCCATGCTCAGCCGCTGCAACTGGCCGGCCGACTGGCGGACGAGCTGCCGTCCCACCGGGGTCGATCCGGTGAAGGACACCTTGCGCAGTCGTGGGTCCGCCATCAGCGCCTCGCTCATCGCCGCGGCACGAGAGGTCGGCACGACGTTCAGGACGCCCGGTGGCAGCCCGGCCTCGTCGAAGATGGCCGCCAACGCCAGCATCGTGAGCGGCGTGAGCTCGGCCGGTTTGACCACCATCGTGCAGCCGGCGGCGATCGCCGGACCGATCTTGCGCGTCCCCATCGCCATCGGAAAGTTCCACGGCGTGATGAGGAGACACGGGCCGACCGGTTTGCGGACGGTGAGCAGGCGGCTGGCGCCATCGGGGGCGTGCATCCACCGGCCGTGGATGCGCACCGCCTCTTCGGAGAACCACCGGAGGAACTCGTTGCCGTAGGCGACCTCGCCTCTGGCCTCGGTGACCGTCTTGCCCATCTCCAGGCTCATCAGCTCGGCCAGCTCGTCCGTCCTGGCCCGGATCAGCTCGAACGCCCTGCGCAGGATCTCCCCACGGTCACGTGGGGCACTGGCCGCCCAGCCCGCCTGGGCGGCGACAGCGGCGTCGAGGGCGTCGACCGCGTCCCGGACCGAGCCGTCCGCGACCGAGGCGAGGACGGACCCGTCGGCCGGGTCGCGCACGGGGAAGGTGGCTCCCCCCTCCGCCTCGCGCCAACCACCGTCGATGAAGAGGCCACGCTGGTCGGGGCCGGGCAGAGCGCGTCCGGGCATGGGCGACTGAACTCCTCGGGGTGTGTCGGGCGGGCAGAGTCGCACCGGTTCCGGCGACTCGGTCGGTGGGACCTTCAGCGGCTGGCGGCCGTCGCGGCTCGCCGCAGAGCCACCTGGACCTTCGCGATGTACTGCTCGTCCGACCGGGTCATCGGGACGACCACGGCCAGGACGCCGAGAAGGAGGTCGCCCCGGAAGACCGGGGCGGCGACCGCCCACGACTCCTCGGTCGACTCGCGACCGCTGTAGCCCATGCCACGTTCTCGGATGGCGGCGCATTCGGCCCGGAGGTCGGCCAGGGTGCGCACGGCCCCGGACTCGGTCTTGAACTCGTCGGTGCCGGGCGGCAGGCCGAGGTAACCGTGCTCGGCGTTGCTGAAGGCGATGAGGGCCTTGCCGGCGGCACCCAGGTAGACCGGCCCGCGCTCACCGGGGTGACAGACCCTCCGCACGAGCCTGGCGGACTCCGCCGACTCGATGCAGACCCGGTCGTTCCCGGCGCGGACGAAGAACGCCACGGTCTCGTCGAGCTCGTCGCGGAGGCTCGCGGCGGCCTCTCCGGCGAGCTTGCGGATCCCCGACCACTGGTCGCCGGCGTACAGGAGCGCGGTCAGTTCGGGCCCGGGAACGAACTGGCCGTCCTCGTCCTGCTGGAGGAAGTCCGCCATCTTCAGGGTCGCCAGGAGCCGCGATGCGGTGCTCAGGCTGACCCCGGCCTCGCCGGCGAGCTCGGTGAGTGTCCGGCTTCCGCGAGCGGCCGCGGAGAGCAGGTTGAGCGCCCGGATGACCGACCTGACTCCACGTTGCTCCGTGGGCTCGCATTCCAGCTCGGTCACCGCGTCCTCCTTCATCGTTCGGCCGTCGAGCCGAAGACGTTCACATCACGTGTCCGCCAGATCATGCCGACCGTTTCGCCGGTGCGGTAGGGATGCTCGCCGTCATCGTGCTGCATCTGCACCCGCACCGGGCCGAGTGTCTCAGAGTGGACGGTGTACATCGTGTGCGAGCCGAGGTACAGACGGTGCGTGACCTTCCCGGTGCAGTGGCTGAACCCGGCCGGTGGGGCAGCGGTGACGTCCGTCAGCGCGATCCGCTCCGGACGTACCGCGGCCACGGACGCGTCGGCGGGCATGATCCGGCCGTCGTCGAGTGCCAGCAGTCCGCCGTTCTCGACGCTCAGCCGTCCCGGGGCCTCGGGACGGACGGCGAGCATGTTGTTGGTGCCGAGGAAGTCCGCGACGAAGGCGGACCGGGGCTGCTCGTACAGCTCCCGTGGCGTTCCCATCTGCTCGATCCGGCCGTGGTTCATCAGGGCGACGCGATCGGACATCGACATCGCCTCCTCCTGGTCGTGGGTGACGTAGACCATCGTCACCTTCAACGCCTGCTGGAGCTGCCGCAGCTCGACCTGGAGACGCTGCCGCAGCTTGCGGTCGAGGGCGCCCAGCGGCTCGTCCATGAGCAGGAACGCCGGATCGAACACGATGGCCCGCGCCACCGCGATCCGTTGTTTCTGGCCACCGGAGAGCTGGTCGGGCAGCCGGTCCGCCGCAGCGGTCATGTCGACGAGCGTGAGCGCCCGGTCCACCCGCTCGGCGATGACCGCGCGCGACTCCTTGCGCATGTCCAGCGGGAACGCGAGGTTGTCGCGGACCGACATGTGCGGGAAGAGCGCGTAGTCCTGGAAGACGACACCGATGTTGCGCTTGTCGCTCGGCACGTGCGCGATGTCGACGCCGTCGACCCGGATGGCTCCCGAGGTCGGCTCGGTGAAGCCGGCGAGCATCATCAGGGTCGTGGTCTTCCCCGAACCCGACGGGCCGAGCACGGTGAAGAACTCACCAGGCTCGATCGTGAGGGTGAGGTCGTCGACGGCGACGTGGTCGCCGTACTCCTTGCGGACGGTGTCGAAGTGGATCGCGCCCTGGCTGCGGGTCATGGGTTGCTCCTCCAGATCTGGGTGAGGCGGCGGAACAGCACATAGCCGAGCCAGACGACAGCGGCGCATGCCATGACGAAGACGGAGATCACCGCCACGGTCGGGTTGGTCTCCAGGGAGAGCGCTTCGAAGATCCGCTTGGGGAGGGTCTTGACGTGCACGCCGGAGAGGAAGATCGCGACCGTCGACTCGTCGAACGAGGTCAGGAACGCGAAGAGGCTGGCGGTCGCGATGGACGGGGCGATCAGCGGGAGCACGATCCGGCGTAGCTGGACCGCCCGGCTCGCACCCAGGCTGGAGGCGGCCCTCTCGTAGACCGGACTGAGCGAGCGGAGCCCCGCGCTGACCACGCTGAACACGAACGGCAGAGCCAGCGTCACGTGGGCCAGGACGATCCCCAGCTCGGTGTCGACGAGCCCGAGCCGCTCGAACTCCACGTAGAAGCCGGCAGCGGCGACCACCGTCGGGAACAGCAGCGGGAGCATCATCAGCGTCGAGGTCAGCGCTCCCCACCGGTGGGCGGTTCCCCGAACGACGCCCATCGCGGCGAGCGTCCCGAGCACTCCGGCGATGATGGTCACGAAGAACGCGATCCGGAGGCTCACCGCGAGCGGATCGAGCCAGCTCGCGGTGAAGAACTCCGCGTACCACTGGGTCGAGTAGCCGACCGGCGGGAACACCAGCGCCTTGGTGGAGGCGAACGAGATCGGGACGACGATGAACTGCGGCGCCAGCACCAGGGCGCCGAGGGTGGCGGCCAGGATCTTCGGCAGCCTGCGGCTGCGGGTGACCCCGAGGCGGTCGAGTGCGCCGGCGGCGCGGCCCGCGAGCTTGAGGCCGCGTCCGCCCCGGCGCCCGGTGCGGGGGGAGCGGGTGGCCACGGTGCCGGATCGCCCCGCGAGTTCGGTCGTCGACATGCCGGTCAGCCGTTGGAAGCCCAGGACGATGGCCAGGACCAGGGCGCCGAGCACGAGAGCGGCGGCCGAGGCGAGGCCGTAGTCGCCGCTCTGCTTGATCGCACTGTGGATCAGCGTGCCGAGCATGCTGCCCTGGGAGCCGCCGAGGAGCGCGGGGATCACGAAGGCGCCGATGCCGTAGACGAAGCAGAGGACCGATCCCGCCTGGATGCCGGGCTTGGTCAACGGCAGGTAGACCCGGACGAACGCCTGGGCCGGCCCGGCGCCCAGGCTGGTCGCGGCGCGTGTCCGCGAGTCGCCGAGCGAGCGCATCGTGGCGGCCAGGGGCAGGATCATCAGGGGAAGCAGGTAGTGGGAGAGGCTGACGACGACCGCGATCGGGGTGAAGACCATCGCGACCGGCTCCAGCCCGACCTGCGCCAGCAGTTTGTTGACCGGGCCCTGGCGGCCGAGGATCACCAGCCAGGAGAACGACCGCAGCAGGATCGAGGTCAGGTACGGCGCCATGATCGCCACCGTCAGGAAGGTGCGCAGCCACTTGCCGCCGTGCACCATCTGGTACGCGATCGGGTAGCCGAAGACCAGCGCCAGCAACGTCGAGGCCGCGGAGATCAGGATCGTCCGTACGATGCTGTCGCGGTAGCCGGAGTGCCCGAGGAGCCGGGTGAAGTTCTCCAGGCCGAAGGTCGGCTCCGTCACGCTGCGCAGGCAGAGGATCGCGACCGGAAGCACGAAGACCAGGGCCACGACCACGGCTGCCGGAACCGCGCTCACATCCCAGCCGCGCCGCCGGTGGCGCCGGCCCCCCGTGGTGCGGGAGGCCGGCCCAGCACGATCCGCGTCTGGCAGTGTCGGAGTGTTGGTCACCTGTTCTGCCAGTCCTGCCAGCGCTTGAGTACGTCCGCGCCGTTCTTCGCCCACCAGTCCACGTCGATGCGGAAGGTCTCGTCGCTGGCGGTCTCCTCGGTGCCGGGAAGGTCGGCCCGTGCCTTGGCGTCGAGGCCGTCGAGCACCGACTTCAGCGACGGCGTGTAACCGAGCTTGTCCATGATCGCCTTCTGGACCTCGGGCTTCAACGAGTACTTGATCGCCTCGAAGGCGTCCGGCTGGTCCGGCGCTCCCTTGGGAATGACGAGCTGCTGAACGGAGAGGACAGCGCCGTCCCAGGTGTAGTCCAGCGGCACCGCGCCGCTGGCGGCGATGCTCTTGATCCGCGCGAGGTTCCCGTAGCCCAGCGCGATCTCGCCCTGTGAGATGGCGTTCTGCAGGTCGCCGTTGGACGGGAAGAAGACGGTGTTGCCGCGGATGGTGTCGAGCTTGCGGAAGGCGCGGTCCAGGTCGAGCGGGTAGAGCTGGTCGACCGGGACGCCGTCGGCGATCAGGGCGCCCTCCAGGATCCCCCAGGGCAGCCCCACCATGCCGCGCTTGCCCGGGATGCCCTTCGTGTCGAACAGGTCGGCCCAGGAGTCGACGCCACCGGGCACCTCGTCCTTGTTCCAGAACAGGTTGCGCGAGAACGTGTACCACGGCACCGAGTACCCGGTGACCGCGCTCGGGTCGGCGAAGCCCTCCAGGCCCTTGGTGTCGATCGGCTGGAGGATGTCGGCGGCCATGAACTGGGCGAGCGAGGAGTCCTCGGCGTCGATCAGGTCGAGGTTCATCGAGCCGGACTTGGACATCTGCACCAGCTTGGCGACGTCGGAGCCGCTGCTGTCGTAGAGGACCTTGACGCCGGTGTCCTTCGAGTACGGGTCGAAGAGCGCGGCCTTGACGGCCTCCTCGTAGGTACCGCCGAAGCCGGCGTACGTGATCGACCCCTTCTCGCCGGCGTCGTCGCCACCGGAGCAGGCCGTTAGGCTGCCCAGGGCCACGACGACCGCGGCCAGCAGGGCACCGGCGCGACGTCGACCCCCGGTGACGTCGAGATAAGTTCGCATAGCGGTTCCTTCTTGTTGGAGCGGCCGGTTGACTGGGTGAACCACCTCGGGTTGGGCTTCCGCAGAATGGAAGTGTGACTTCCATTGCAGATGCTGGTGGGCCGGGCGGTGGGCTGTCAAGAGCTGTAGCTGGGCTTTTCTGTGACGACGCTGGCGAGGGACCCCGAACGCTCGTACTCGTCCAGGGCGGCGGCGTACGGCGTCACGTCGATACCGTGTTCCGCGCGCCAGGACGGGTCGTAGTACGTCGAGGCGTACCGCTCGCCGCCGTCGCAGATCAGGCTCACCACGCTGCCCCGCTCGCCGTCGCGTTGCAGTTCGGCGACGAGCTGGAGGGTCGCCCACATGCTGGTCCCGGTCGAGGGTCCGACCCGGCGGCCCAGGCGGCGCGAGGCCCAGAGCATCGCCGCGACCGACGCCGCGTCCGGCACCCGGACCATCTCGTCGATCACCTCTGGCACGAAGGACGGCTCGACCCGGGGGCGGCCGATCCCCTCGATCCGGGAGCCGCTGGCCGACCGCAGTCCGCGGTCGCCGAGGCGCCAGGCGTCGAGGAAGACCGAGTTCTCGGGATCCGGTACCAGCAGTCGCGTGGGGTGCCGCCGGTAGCGCAGGTAGCGCCCGATGGTCGCCGCCGTTCCGCCGGTCCCGGCGCTGGCGACGATCCAGGTCGGCACCGGTCGCGCCTCGCCGGACATCTGCGCGAAGATAGACTCGGCGATGTTGTTGTTGCCGCGCCAGTCGGTGGCCCGCTCGGCGTAGGTGAACTGGTCGAGATAGTGGCCGTCGAGCTCGGCGGCGAGCCGCCGGGCCTCGTCGTACACCTGCCCCGGGTGATTGACCATCTGGCAGCGACCGCCGTGCCACTCGATGAGTTCGAGCTTGGCGGGACTGGTCGTGGCCGGGACGACGGCGATGAACGGCAGGTTCAGCAGGCGGGCGAAGTAGGCCTCGGAGACCGCGGTCGAGCCGCTGGAGGCCTCGACCACCGTCGTGGTCGGGCCGATCCAGCCGTTGCACAGCGCGTACAAAAAGAGTGAGCGGGCGAGCCGGTGCTTGAGGCTCCCGGTGGGGTGTGAGGACTCGTCCTTCAGGTAGACGTCGACGTCGTGCCGACCGGGCAGGTCGAACGTCAGCAGGTGGGTGTCGGAGCTGCGGTTGGCGTCGGCCTCGACGCGGCGGACCGCCTCGTCGACCCAGGTCCGGTCGACACGGGTCTGCTCACGCATCGTCATTCGAGATCTCCTTCGGGGTCGTCTGCCGACCGTCCGCGCGGATGCCGCAGTGGCGCTTGACCGGGTTCCGATTCGAGGGCATCCTATGGTACGGAAGTCAGACTTCCACTGTACGGAATATCTGAAGGAGTCCAGTGATCAACCAACCCGTGAATCCGGCCGATGCCCGAGCGATCGAGGAAGTCCTCAACCGGGTCGCCTACCTCCTCGACACCCGGGAGTACGGCCGGCTCGGGGAGGTGTTCGCGCCCGAGATCTCCTTCGACAACCCGGGTCGTCTCACCGCCAGCGGGCTCGATGCCGTGATCGCGGCGTTCAAGGCGATCGCGACGCCCGCGGTCAGTCACCACATCACGAACGTGGTGGTGAACGGCGTCGGCGACGACACCGCCGAATGCGACAGCAAGGCGCTCGCCCTGCGGGCGGGAGGGGAGGTCACCGCCGCGATCTACCGCGACACGGTGACCCGCACCGACGCGGGCTGGCGCATCTCGGCTCGACGTATCAGCCCGCTCGGCTGACCCGCCAACGGCGACCGAACGGGAGGAAGCGGATGGAGCAGGCGTACGACGTGATCGTCGTCGGGACCGGGCACAGCGGCCTGGTCGCCACCGGATACCTGGCGCGGGCCGGGCTGAGGGTGCTCGCCCTGGAGCGCCGGGACGTCGTGGGGGGCACCTGCGTCACGGAGGAGATCTTCCCGGGGTACCGGGGGAGCAGCGTGGCCAACGCGAGTCACAGCCTCGACCCGCGTATCGCCCGGGAACTCGAACTGGAGAAGCACGGGCTCCGCTTCGCCCATCCGTCGCTCGGATCCCTCACCCTCTTCGAGGACGGCCGGGCCCTGCCGGCGTGGCCGGACCGGGCCAAGCGCCGGGCGGCCATGGCGCAGTTCGCGCACGGGGACGCGGACCTCGCCGGTTA
Organism: Micromonospora inyonensis; assembly: GCF_900091415.1. Classification (NCBI taxonomy): domain Bacteria; kingdom Bacillati; phylum Actinomycetota; class Actinomycetes; order Micromonosporales; family Micromonosporaceae; genus Micromonospora; species Micromonospora inyonensis. The sequence continues at coordinate 1,398,049 of NZ_FMHU01000002.1, forward strand.
CGCCTCGGTCATCGAGCTGTACGCCTCGGTGGCCCGGCAGATGAAGGTCTCCTTCTACGACCCGCCGCCGTCGTTCGCCGAGGTCGCCGCGCGCTTCACCACCCCGCGCCAGCGCCGCGACTTCGAGTCGATCATGTTCGGCCCGGTCGCGGACATCCTCGAGGAGCGGCTCTCGTCGCCGCAACTACAGGCGTTCTTCGCCGGCACCGCGGTCGCCACCAACTTCGTCGGCCCGAGGACGCCCGGCAGCGGCTACCTGCTGCTCCAGCGACCGCTCTGGGAGGAGTCGCTCCGCAGCGTCGGCAGCCACGACGACAACGAGTTGATGATGCGCAACGCCGCGCCGCTGGGCGGCATCGGCGCCGTGACCGGCGCGATGGCGGAGTCCGCCCGCGCCCACGGCGCGACGATCCTCACCGGCATGCAGGTCGAGCGCATCCTCTGCCAGGACCAGCGGGTCGTCGGCGTCGCCCTGCGCGACGGGCGTGAGTTCCGCGCCCCCCGGGTCGTCTCCAACGCGAACCCGAAGCTGACCCTGACCCAACTGGTCGGACCCGAGGACATCGGAGCGGACCTGTACGACCTGGCCACGTCGGTCAGCATGAAGGGCACCTCCGCCAAGGTCCACCTCGCGCTCGACGGGACCCCACGGTTCGCCGCCGCGCGCAACGAGGAGGAGAACCGTCTCTTCCTCGGCACCAACTTCCGGATCGCGGCCAGCATCGACGTGCTCCAGAACGCCTACAACGAGGCGGTGCTCGGGCGCTGGAGCAAGCGGCCGACCGTCACCGCGATGATCGACTCGGCGCACGACCCCTCGCTGACCCCGCCGGGATGCCACTTCGTGAGCATCAGCGTCCGCGGGGTCCCGTACCACCTGGCCGAGGGCACCTGGGACGAGCAGCGCGACGACCTGGGCAAGGCCGTGGTCGACACGTTGGAGCAGCACATCCCGAACCTGTCCGCGATCCTGGCCGGCGTCCACGTCTACTCGCCCCTGGACCTCGAACGCGAGTTCGCCCTCGTCGAGGGCAACGGCGCACACGGCGACATCGTGCCCGGACACATCTTCGACTCCCGCCCGATCCCGGGCTGCGCCGACTACCGGACCCCGGTCGAGGGGCTCTACCTGACCGGCGTCGGTAACTGGCCGGGCAACTTCATGAGCGGCGTCACCGGCTACAACGCGAGCAACCGCCTGCTGGCCGACCTCCGCCGTACCACCGACTGACCCGACCCCAGCAACCGGAGGAGCACGATGATCATCGGACGAGGCATTCCCGCGGACCGGGTGTCGGCCATGCGGTCGGCGACCACGACCGGACAGGTCTGGTCGGACATCGTCCTGGCCGAGGGTGGGACGCGCGCCCTCAACATGTTCTTCGCGCCCGGCTCCCGCACGCACTGGCACCGGCACCCGGGCGGCCAGATGCTCTACACCGTCTCCGGTGAGGGCTGGATCCAGGAGCGCGGCGGCGAGGTGGTGGTGATGCGTCCGGGCGACGTCGTCTGGACCGAGCCCGGGGTCGAGCACTGGCACGGCGCCACCGCGTCCGCCCAGCTGGTCCAGCTGGTGCTCCACTTCGGCGACGTCGAGTGGACCGGCGAGGTCGACGAGGCCGAGTACGCCGCCTGCTGCGGCGCCGGGGACGCGCGATGAGCAGCCGCCCGGCCGACCTGGTCGCCCGGCTCGTGGGCGACCGTCCGGGCTCGTGGATCGACGGCGCCTGGGTGATTTCCCCGGACACGTTCGACGTCCACGACCCGGCCACCGGGGCCACGATCTGCGCGGTCGCCGACGCCGACGCCGACCAGGCCAGTGCAGCGGTCGCGGCGGCGTCGGCCGCCCTCGACGGGTGGTCGTCGGCGACCGGCTGGCAGCGTTTCGAGGTGCTCAGCCGGGCGACCGACCTGCTCGGGGAACGGGTCGAGGCGATCGCCGAGCTGATCAGCGCGGAGACCGGCAAGCCGTTGCAGGAGGGGATCGGCGAGGCCCGCAACACGGTCCGCTTCTTCGAGTGGTTCAGCCACGAGACGCTGCGTCTGCCCGGCGAAGCCTGGTCCGACGTCGCGCCCGGCCGCGACGCCCTCGTGCTGCACGAGCCGATCGGGGTGGTCCTGGCGATCACGCCGTGGAACTTCCCGGCCTTCATGGTGGCCTGCAAGGTCGGCGCCGCCCTCGCGGCCGGTTGTACGGTCGTGCTCAAACCGGCCCCGCAGACGCCGCTCACCGCGCTGGCCATCGCCCGTTGTTTCGAGGAGGCGGGTCTCCCCGCCGGTGTGCTGAACGTCGTCGTGGCCGGTGATCCGCAGCGGGTCAGCGACGCCCTGCTGGACGCCCCCGAGGTCGCGTGTGTCAGCCTCACCGGGTCGCGCCGGGTGGGCGAACTCGTCATGCGCAAGGCCGCGTCGTCGATCAAGCGGGTCCTGCTGGAGCTGGGCGGCAACGCCGCCGCGGTGGTGCTGCCCGACGCGGACGTCGTGCGGACCGCGCGTGACCTGGTCCGGGCCCGGTTCCTCAACTCCGGGCAGGCGTGCATGGCCGCCAACCGGGTGTACGTCGTCGAGTCGGCGGCCGGCGACCTGGTCGCCGAACTCACCGCGGCGGTCGACCAGATCGTCCTCGGCGACCCGCGCGACCCGGCGACCACGATGGGCCCGCTCATCGACCACGCGGCGGTGGGACGGATCGAGGCGCAGGTGGCCGAGGCCGTGGCGGGCGGCGCGACGCTCGTCACGGGCGGTGCCCGGACCGCCGAGAACGAGGCGAGCGCGTTCCTGGCGCCGACGCTGCTGACCGCCGAGGGGAAGAGCCAGCCCGCCGTACTCGGCGAGGAGTTCTTCGGTCCGGTGCTCAGCGTCATCCGCTGCGCCGACGTCGACGAAGCCGTCCGGTTGGCCAACGCCACCGAGTACGGCCTCGCGGCGTACGTGTTCGGCGGTGACCAGGCCGCCGCGACCGCGGTGGCCCGGAAGCTCAAGGCGGGCTCGGTCGGCGTCAACGCTCCGCTGGTCAGCGAGCCGGCTCTGCCGTTCGGCGGTATGCGCAGCAGTGGCCTCGGACGGGAGCGCGGGCGGCTCGGCGTCGAGGAGTACCTGGAGACCAAGACCGTGCAAATGCCCGCCGTCCGCTGACGCAGCCCCCTGATCCGCCACCGTCGCCCCACCACGACGGAGGCTCGACAACCATGCCCGGAAAGAGGTAGAGCAGTGCCAACAGAGACAGTGTGCTTCGTCGGCGGTCGGGTCCGCACGATGGACCAGGCGGGAACCGTCGCGGAGGCCTTCCGCGCCGAGGACGGCCGGATCGCGGCGGTCGGGAGGACAGAGGAGATTCTCGCGGGGGCCGCAGGGGCGCGGGTCGTCGACCTGGCCGGTGCGGTGGTGATCCCCGGACTGGTGGACTGCCACTCCCACCTGGAGCTGCTCGCCTATGCCTGGGAGCTGGCCGCCGACTGCCGCTCGTCCCGGGTGTCGAGCGTCGAGGAGATCGTCTCCGTGCTCGCGGAGCGCGCCGGCTCCACGCCCGCCGGCGAGTGGATCCTCGGTCAGGGGCAGCACTACCAGAATCTCAAGCTCGCCGAGGGGCGCTATCCCGACCGCCACGACCTGGACCGGGTCAGCACCACCCACCCGGTGATGTACCGGGCGAGCTACCACATCAACGTCTTCAACTCCCTGGCCCTGGAGCTGCTGGGTGTCGACGACGACACCCCGAACGCGCCCGGCGGCCGGATCGAGCGTGACCCGGACACCGGCGTCGCCACCGGCCGCACCTACGACATGTTCGAGCCGCTCGGCGGCCCGCAACCGACGGTCGAGGAACTCGCGGCGGCGATCCGGCGGGTGCAGGAACGGTATCTCGCCGTCGGCGTCACCACCGTCGGCGACATCCCCCTGCACCGCGAGGGGCTGGAAGCGATCGCCGCGCTCGCTGCCGACGGTGAGCTGGTGCTGCGCGCCGCGCTGTACCCGAAGCTGGAGGCGGTGCTGTCGGCCGAGGACGTACGCACCGGCCGTACCAGGGACCGCATCGACGCCCTCGACCCGGACCACCTCGCGATGGTCGGTTTCAAGGTCTTCCTCGACGGCGGGCTCACCGCGGGGGCGGCCGCCCTGCACGGGGACTACCCCGGCCAGCCCGGCTACCGCGGTGAGCTGGCGTTCCCCGACAAGGAGGTCGCCGCGCTGATCGCCACCGCCGACGAGGCGGGCCTCCAGATCGCCATGCACGCGATCGGCGACCGTGCCCTGGACCAGGCTCTCGACGGCGCGTTGGCACTGCCGCCCGAGCGCCACGGCGTCGCCCGGCACCGGATCGAGCACGCGGGAAACATGTTCATGACCGACGAACGGATCAAGCGGCTGGCCGCCTCCGGGGTCGTCCCCGTTCCGCAGCCGGCCTTCATCATGACGACCGCGGCCGGATACGTCGCGCACCTGGGCACCGACCGGATCGGGACGGTGATGCCGTTCCGGACGCTGATCGACCACGGCCTGCCGATCCCGGGCAACTCCGATGCGATCGGCATCACCGCCGACCAGCACGACCCCTTCCCGGCTATGCAGGCCGCCGTCACCCGGCGCACCAACGACGGTGACGTGCTGGCCGCCCAGGAGGCGGTCACGATCGAGGAGGCGCTGCGGATGTACACCGAGTGGTCGGCGTTCTCGATCGGCTGGGAGGACCGGATCGGTTCGATCGAGGTGGGTAAGTTCGCCGATTTCGTCCTCCTGTCCGCGGACCCGTTGGAGACCGAGCCGACGGATCTGGCCGCCCTGACCGTCACGCAGACCTGGATCGGCGCGACGCTGGTCTTCGAGCGGAGCTGAACGCGGCGGCCAACTGCTCCACCAGGGCGAGCCCGGCCAAGACGTGACGCCGGGGAGGGCCGGGAGTGGGTTCGGCGTGTGGAACGCGGCGGGGCAGGGGCGTGTGGAACGCGGCGGGGCAGGGGCGTGTGGAACGCGGCGGGGCAGGGGTTCGCGCGGACGCAGGAGGGCCTCGCCGAGGAGGGTGTCGTGCGGGTGGCGCTGCCCATGGACGGAAGGACCTTCTGCGCCGGGATGCGGTTTCTCGGCCGGGAGCACCTCGGCGAGCGGATCGGCGGCCTTTCCCCGGCGAAGCAGCGCGAGCTCGACGTCGCGATGGAGCTGTCCGGCGCCGGGTGACCGCTCTGGTCCGCGTGCGGGTCCGAGTCGAAACAAAACTTGATTCATTCCAAAACTGGGCTATGTTCAACACATGACGCCCGACTTCGAGACCCAGCTTCGGGCGGTCTCGTTGCGCGTGACCCGACCGCGGTTGGCGGTGCTCGCCGCGCTGCGCGACCATCCGCACGTCGACACCGACACGGTGATCGCGCTGGTCCGGGCGGACCAGCCCACCGTCTCCCACCAAGCGGTGTACGACGTGTTGCGGGCGCTCACCGACGCCGGTCTGGTGCGGCGCATCCAGCCGGCCGGTGCGACGGCCCGGTACGAGTCCCGGGTGGGGGACAACCACCACCACGTCGTGTGCCGCTTCTGCGGCGCGATCGCCGACGTCGACTGCGCCGTCGGCCATGCCCCCTGTCTCACCGCCTCCGACGACCACGGCTTCACGGTCGACGAGGCGGAGGTCGTCTACTGGGGCACCTGCCCCGACTGTGCGACCGAACGCACCTCCCAGTGATCCGCCAGTCGGAAGGAAGCAGATGAGCGACACCCAGGACAACGCCCCCGCCAGCGCGCAGGGCGTGGACGAGAAGGCAGCGGCCGGCTGCCCGGTCGCGCACGACTCGGTGACCGCGCACGGCAGCGAGAGCGAGAACCCGGCGATCGACTCGCCGACCCCGAAGACCGGCGGTCGTCCGCGTACCAACCGGGACTGGTGGCCCAACCAGCTCGACCTCTCGGTGTTGCATGCCCACTCGTCGAAGGGCAACCCGCTGGGGGAGAACTTCAGCTACGCCAAGGAGTTCGCCAAGCTCGACGTCGAGGCCCTCAAACAGGACATCGTCCAGGTCCTCACCACCTCGCAGGACTGGTGGCCGGCCGACTTCGGCCACTACGGCGGCCTGATGATCCGGATGAGCTGGCACGCCGCGGGCACCTACCGCATCGAGGACGGTCGCGGCGGTGCCGGCGACGGTGGCCAGCGGTTCGCCCCGCTCAACAGCTGGCCGGACAACGCGAACCTGGACAAGGCCCGCCGGCTGCTCTGGCCGGTCAAGCAGAAGTACGGCCAGAAGATCTCCTGGGCCGACCTGCTCGTGCTGGCCGGCAACGTCGCCCTGGAGTCGATGGGCTTCAAGACCTTCGGCTTCGCCTTCGGCCGGGAGGACGTCTGGGAGCCCGAGGAGATCTTCTGGGGCCCGGAGGACACCTGGCTCGGCGACGAGCGCTACGCCTCCGAGAAGGAGATGGCGCCCGGCGTCGGGGCGACCGAGATGGGTCTCATCTACGTCAACCCGGAGGGCCCCCGCGGCAACGCCGACCCGGCCGCGGCGGCGCACTTCATCCGGGAGACCTTCGCCCGGATGGCGATGAACGACGAGGAGACCGTCGCCCTCATCGCCGGCGGTCACACCTTCGGCAAGACCCACGGCGCCGGCGTGGCCGACGACCACGTGGGCCCCGAGCCCGAGGCCGCCCCGCTGGAGGCGCAGGGCCTGGGCTGGTTGAGCACCCACGGCAGCGGTAAGGGCGGGGACACGATCACCAGCGGTCTCGAGGTGACCTGGACCGACAAGCCGACGCAGTGGAGCAACCGGTTCTTCGAGATCCTCTTCGGCTACGAGTGGGAGCTCACCACGAGCCCCGGCGGCGCGAAGCAGTGGATCGCCAAGGACGCCGAGGCCATCATCCCGGACGCCCACGACCCGTCGAAGAAGCACAAGCCGACGATGCTCACGACCGACCTGTCGCTGCGCGTCGACCCGGCGTACGAGAAGATCTCGCGCCGTTTCCTGGAGAACCCCGACGAGTTCGCGCTGGCCTTCGCCAAGGCGTGGTACAAGCTGCTGCACCGCGACATGGGTCCGGTCGACCGGTTCCTCGGGCCGTGGGTCCCCGAGGCGCAGCTGTGGCAGGACCCGGTGCCGGCGGTCGACCACGAGCTGGTGGGTGACGCCGACGTCGCCGCCCTCAAGGCGAAGGTCCTGGAGTCCGGCCTGACCACCGCCCAGCTGGTCTCCACCGCCTGGGCCTCGGCCGCCAGCTTCCGGTCCACCGACAAGCGCGGCGGGGCCAACGGCGCGCGGATCCGGCTCGAGCCGCAGCGCGGCTGGGAGGTCAACCAGCCCGAGCAGCTCGCGACGGTGCTGGAGACCCTCGAGGGCATCCAGCGGGAGTCTAACGACGCCGGCGGCGCGAAGATCTCCCTCGCGGACCTGATCGTGCTGGCCGGCTCGGCCGCCGTCGAGAAGGCGGCGCGTGACGCCGGCGTCGAGGTGACCGTGCCGTTCCGTCCGGGCCGTACCGACGCCACCCAGGAGCAGACCGACGTCGAGTCCTTCCGGGTCCTCGAGCCGCGCGCCGACGGGTTCCGCAACTACCTGCGCCCCGGCGAGAAGACGCAGCCGGAGGTACTGCTCGTCGACCGGGCCTACATGCTCAACCTGACCGCGCCCGAGATGACCGTCCTCGTCGGCGGCCTGCGCTCCCTCGGGGCCAACGTCGGCGGCACCCGGCACGGCGTCCTCACCGACCGGCCCGGCGTGCTCACCAACGAGTTCTTCGTCAACCTGCTCTCCCCGGGCACCCGGTGGAAGGCGTCGGAGTCCGACGAGCACGTGTACGAGATCCGGGATCTGGCCACCGACGAGGTGAAGTGGACCGCCACCGCGGTCGACCTCATCTTCGGTTCCAACTCCCAGCTGCGGGCCCTCGCGGAGGTCTACGCCAGCCAGGACGCGCGCGACAAGTTCGTGACGGACTTCGTCGCGGCCTGGACCAAGGTCATGGAACTCGACCGGTTCGACCTCGTCTGACCCTGCTCCAACCGACGGGCCCCGGTCGATCCACCCGTGATCGACCGGGGCTCGTCGGTTCCTGGGATGAGCCGTGACGGAGTCGGCGGGCCGGTGGCCGGTCAGTGGGTGCCGAGCAGGGACGCCAGGCCGAAACGCAGCAGGGGCCAGTACACCTGGGCCGAGTCGGTGACCACCCCGAAGTGGGACGACTCGTTGTCCCCCAGGTAGCGGGTGGCGACGCGCGTCTGCTCGATCGCGTGACGGTCGCGCGTCGCGAACAGCAGGACGTTCATCTCGAAGTCGAAGTCGAAGCCGTCGCCGGGAACCCGCCGCAGCCAATCGAGCAGCGCGTACGGGTACGCGCGGAGCCCGGTCTGCGTGTCCCGCACCGGACGACCGGTGACCAGGGCGAACAGGACACGGGTCAGTGCGTTGCCGGCCCTGCTGCGCAGCGGCGTCCCCGCGTCGAAACGGCGTACGCCCAGCGTGAGGTGTCCGGTCTCGCTCGTGCGGGCCGCCACCCTGGCGATGTCGGCGGCGTGGTGCTGCCCGTCGGCGTCAGCGCAGGCCAACGTGCTGTCCCGGATGGTGCGCGGCGGCGTACCGGAAGCCGACCCGCAGGGCCATACCCTTGCCACGGTTACGTCTGAGCCGAAGCAGGGTGCATCCCCGGTCCCGCGCAGCGTGCAGCACCCGATCGGCCGACGGTTCGTCGCTGCCGTCGTCGATCACGACCACATCGACGTCCGGCGCCGTCAGGCGAAGATCGTCGATCAGTTCGAGCAGTGCTCGACCCGGCTGGTAGACGGGCAGCAGGACGACGACCCGGGCCTCGCCCGGGGCGGTGGGACCGCCGGGGCCGCACGGACCGGGGGAGCAGGACTCGTTGGGCATCGGCACCTCGTCGACGTGGTCGGGTCGTCCGGCGCGGTGGCTGGTGCCGGGCGACGACTACCGCGACCGATACCCCGCTCGGCGTCCGGTCATGCGATGACCGTCGCCGGCGACCACCTGAGCACTGTCACCGTGCGGATCCGGCTGTCCCGGGCCGACGCAGCGCTCGTTCCACCCGGCGCAGCCGGGTGATCGCCTGCTCCTCCCGGCGCAGCAGGTCGGCGCTGGTACGCGCACCCATCAGCGTCAGCCGCGCCGCGACCCGGAGCAGCCGCTCGGACCCACCCCTCTCCGGTTCACCACCGAACGCCGGCACGTCGAGCAGCGCCGCGCCCCGAAGCCCGGGCACCCGGGCAGCGAGGAGTCTGATTCCGTGGCAGGTGCCAGACATGCGACACGATGCCCAGGGGATGCGAGGCATCCAGGACGTGGTCGGGTAGTAGCCCGTCCTCGGCAACCTGTACGAGGTTCTCGAGCGTGCTGCGGGAACGGGACTCCGCCCGCAGGTCGGCGTACCGTCGAGACCAGCCAGACGGGCGTGGCGCACCATCAGGTCCGCCTCGCGGCTACCCGCTGGCGGGGGCTCCGCCCGGTCGCACGCTTCGGCCCACCCTCCGGTGAAGACGACGCGTGGCGGCTGGTCCTGCCGGGCCGACCACCGATAGGAGGACGTGTGTGTCGTGACGTAGCCGACCGCGGCCTCGACCCGGGCGATGCTGGCCGCCGTCAACAGGTAGCGCCCCTGTTCACACCGGACACCGCGCCCGAAGACCACCAGCACCGTGGCGACCTCGCCCGCACCGGTCACAACGTGGCGAGGACGAAGGAGAGCACGAATCCGGCGGTGGTACTCAGCGCGACCAGCGGCCCGCCCTTCTCGTACGCCTCGGGCATCAGGGTGTCCGCCAGTGACGCCAACACCGCGCCCGCGGCGAACGCCAGCGGTAGTGAGATGGTCTCCGGCGCGGCGCTCGACAACGGCCCGGCGCCCAGCACCACCGCCAGGACGAGTACCGCGGCGCACGCACTCCAGGTGCCCAACACGAACCGCCGGGACCGGCCCTGGGCGCGCATCGACGCGCTGCCGACCAGCGCCTCCGGGAAGTTCGACACGAAGATCGCGGCCAGCAGCGCCAGCCCACCGGTGCCCTCACCGAGAGACACCCCGAGCGCGACGTTCTCCGGCACACCGTCGAGAGTGACCGCCGCCAGCAGCGCGAGTCCCGCCGCTCCGGTGGTCGAGGCGGCCGACGCGGCACGATCGCGGGCAGCGGCGTCCGGATCGAGTTTCTCACTGCCGTGGGCCTCTTTCCGGCTGCCCTGCGCCACCCGGTCCAGCCCGGCGCTGAGCACGGTGAACACGGCCGCGCCCACCACCAGACCCACCGCCGCGCGCCAGATGCCGCCCTGCTCGTAGGCATCCTCGAACAACTCGAACGCCAACGCGGTGATCAGTGCTCCCGAGGCGAACGCGAGCAGCACCGCCAGCCACTTCTTCGGAAGACGCACCCAGACGCCGGCCAACGCACCGAACACCAACGCGCTGGAGGCCACCAACCCGAACATGAAAGCTCTCACGCGTCTGACCTACCCACCGGGGTGGGCGCCGCAACCGGATCAGCGAACTCCGACGATGTCGGCGGTGACACTTCGTGATCTTGTCGGACGGGGCAGCCAACCTCGACGGCGAGGCCGGCTGCGTCAGTGGCCGGCTGCTGCCCGAGCGGTCACCGCAGGTCACTCTGCCGTCCCGGCCTCGGGCGGACCCTTGGCCATTGGTTTCTACGTGCGGTCGGGGTGGTGAACCCACTGCCGCGATTCAGTCGTGAGGCAACAGAGCGGGGTGACGGGGATGATCGGGCTGACCGACGAGGAGCTGTTGGTGGAGATGCGTGCGGCTGTGGATTTCAGGGCGAGGAGGCGGACCCGGTTCGCTGTGTCGGGGTGAACGCCGAGGCCACCGGTGCCGAGCTGGTTGCGGACATGAGTGGTGGCACGCGGGGTTGATCCGCGGAGGCGAGATGGCCGAGGGCTGGGGCGGTGGTCTGCGCCGCTGGGTGATTCGCATTGAGTGCCCCTGGTGGGGGTGGGGAGGGGGCGTTGGCGGTGGCTGAGGCCGCGGTTCCTTCCGTTGGGCTCAGTGAGTCGTCGAAGCGGGCGTTGGAGGCGTTCACCGGGATGCGGTTGCACCGGTCGAATCTGCCGGTGTTGGCGTATGACCTGAACGCGTTGGAGGTGTTGGCGGAGCGGTTGCGGACCGTGTTGGTTCCGGAGCTGGCCCAGGTGATCAAGGTGGTTGGGGCGGCGGGAGAGGGTGAGGTCTTCGACCGGTTCGTGGCGCAGACGGCTCCGTTCGTGGAGTTGTTGGACGGGGTCGCCGACGTGAAGGTCGGCGTGGCTCAGGCGATGCGGGGCTTCCTGAACCAGATGGAGCTGACGGATCGTCAGGCGCTGGTCATGTTCATCTTCATGATGACGGAGTTGGCGGTCGCGTTCGCGATGGCGTTCTTCCTGCCGGTGGAGGCGGCGGCGCACATCGTGAAGGTTCGGACGATCATCCAGACGATCCTGCGGTCGTCGATGGTGCGGGCGGCGGCGAGTAGCACGGCGATTCAGATGTTGTTCATGCCGGGGTCGTCGTTGTTGGCGCAGATCAGCATGATGGCTGATGGTCTGGTGCCGGGGGTCGACTGGGCGCAGGTCGGTAAGCAGGCGTTGTACGGGTTGGCGGTGGCGGGTGTGACCACGGCGGCCGGGCCGGCGTTGGGCCGGTTCGCGGGGGTCGTGGGTGGTGGTCTGGCGAAGTTCGGGGTGTCGGATACCACGCGTGACCTGTTGACCCGTTTGTGGATGGTGCCGGTGTCGGAGGTCGGCCTGGAGGTGGTCGGCGATATCGCCGCCAGCTACATGGTCGACGGGACCTACGACCCCGGCGGTCTCGGTATGGCCGTGATTTCCGGGGCGTTGTCGGGGACGGGTGAGCTGGGCGCGTCCGGGGCCGGGGCCGCTGCGCGTCGCGTGGCTGTCGGTTTGGGGTTCAATCCGACCCGGCCCCGGTGGAACATGCCCGGTGGCACCGGTTTCACCGCCGACGGCAGGCCGGTCGCTCCGGTCAATCCGGCACCGTCCACGTATCAGCCGGAGGTCGACGATCCGGCGGGTGCGGGCTCCGGGGGGCAGGCCCCGGTGCCTGTCCCGCCGGTGCCGGCACCGGCGCTGTCAGCACCGGCACCGGTACCGGAGTGGTCGGCACCGACCATGTCCGCGCCGTCGTGGTCGACGCCGGACCTGCCGGTGCCGTCGTGGTCCGTGCCGAACTTCTCGGTGCCGCCGGTGCCGGTGGTGCCTGTGCCGGAGTGGTCGGCACCGACCATGTCCGCGCCGTCGTGGTCGGCGCCGGACCTGCCGGTTCCGTCGTGGTCTGTGCCGAACTTCTCGGTGCCGACGGTGCCGACGGTGCCGGTGGTGCCCGTGCCGGAGTGGGTAGCGGTCGCCGGCGCGCCGGTGGTGGAGCAGTGGCAGCGGTTCCAGCGGGAACTGGTGGACCACTACGGTGGGCTCCTGGCCGGGACGGGGCAGGCGCGGCAGTTCCTGGCCGCGCTTCCCGTGCCGGTCGAGCAGGTCTTCACCGAGTGGGCCGACGCTCGGCAGAACGACCCGACCGTTCCCGCTTTCCTGTTCCGGATCGGCCTACCCGCCACCGCGCTCACCGAGCGGTACCTGTTCGGGGTCCGGGACCAGGCCGTCGCCCGCATCACCGAAGCCCTCGCGGGGCAGATCCCGGCGGGCGGGCAGATCCCGGCGGTGGTACGGCCGGAGCAGGTCGTCGCCGCGTTGCCGGCGGAGTTCGACCGGCAGGCGTTGCGCTCGGCCGTGCATCTGGCCGCCCAGCACCACATCGACCAGTACCTCACCACCGCCACACCGACGCCCGTCACCCTGCAAGGCGGACTGGTCCTGCCCGGGGCCGTTCAGGTGCCGGGGGCCCCTGGCCTGCCGGGCGGTGCTGGCGTGCCGGGCGGTGCTGCCCTGCCGGCGGTCGTCGGTACGCCGGGGACCCCGGGCGTGCCGGGTGGCGCGGGCGTGCCGGGGGCCGCCGGGGCGGCGGCGGTGCCGTCGGACGCCGTGCGCGCCGCGGTCGCGCGTGACGTGCGGACCCACGTGGACCGGAGCCTCGACGCGATCCTCGGCACCAACCCACTACCCACCGCACCACTCACCATGCCGTCGGCCGTGCCGTCGGCCGTGCCGTCGGCCGTGCCGTCGGCCGTGCCGTCGGCTGCGGTGGCCGGTCCGGACGCCGCGCAGGTCAACGCCGTGGCGGACGTGGTCCGCCAGGTGGTCACCGACCTACCCGCCCGCTTCACGGCCGCGGTCATCCCCGACACCACCGCACCGGAGGCCACCCCAGCCGGCACGGACACCCCGGCACACGGGCGCACCGACGTGCCGACGGTGCCGGTGACCCCGGAGCAGCACACCGCAGCAGCGACCAGCCTGGCGGAATCCCAGTTCACCGCCCTGGCGAAGGAGTACGGCGTCGAGCCGGCCAACCACGACACCCTCGCCGGATCCTTCCGACAGGACTGGGTCGACGGATACCACCAGGTACTCGCCCAGGCCACCGCCACCCCCGGCACCCCGGCCATGCCCGGGGTGCCGGCCATGCCCGGGGTGCCGGCCATGCCCGGGGTGCCGGCCATGCCCAGCGTGCCGGCGATCCCCAGCACGTCGGACGCGCCGGGAACTCCGGGCACGCCGGATGCGGCCGGGGGCCGCAGTCCGGTGCCGGTCGGCGCGGCCCCCCGCACCGACGGCACGCCGATCCACGACAACGCCAGCGACCGGATGTCAGTCAGTGACATGTCCGTCTCCAGTGAGGACATGTTCAGCCGCGACAGCAGTTTCCACGACACCATGACGGTCAGTGACCTCTCCTCGTCGGACGAGCCGATCAGCCGTGACCCCGTCAAGGGCGAAGTCAGTGACACGGATTCGTTCAGTGGCGTGTCCTTGTGGGACGACCCGATCGGTGGTGAGCCTGGCGGACGCGGTGAGCCGGCTGTAACGGCGACTGGGCCGGCCGTAACGGCGACTGGGCTGGCCGTGGGGATGGTCGAGTCCGGGCGGCGGGGCGGTGACTGGGCTATCGCGGAGCAGGTGCGTCCCGGCGGCGGTGACGGGTGGTGGTGTGTGGCGGCGACGTTCGATGTGTTCCGGGCCGAGTACGGGCGGCTGGGTAACCGGGTGGTGTTCGACGACCGGGTCATGGGAGCGGATGGGCGGCTCGCGCCGACTATGGGTTGGTCGCAGCTGATGGAGATCCTCGATGCGGTACCGGAGCGTGTCGCTCAGCCGGGCGGGGTTGCGGGAGAGGATGTGCTGGCGGGGTTGCGGGCGGTGCCGGGGTCGATGGTCGTGGTCAGGGTCGCGCCACCGAACGAACCGCAGCATGTGTTCGCTCTTTCCAGCCAGCCGCGGGGTTCCGGGCCGGCGAGGATCCGGGTGCGGGATCCTCTGGTGCCCGGGGCGGTGGACCGGCCCGAGCCGGAGGATCCGGTACGTGATCCGTGGCTGCGGCATCTGTTCGTATCCGGTACCCGGGTGGCGGTGTTCGATGGGGACGGGCGGCCCACCACGATCAGCGGTCTCCTCGGCCGGACCGGCGGGCACCGGCGGCCGGTCACCGCGGCCGGTACCGATGTCGGTGGGTTCCTGCTCGCCTCGACCAGCACGCCACGCGGCCCGTCGCACGCGATGCGGGCTGACACCACCGTTGCCGGCCCGGTCGACTCCCCGAGGTCCGGTCCGGTGGGCGAGGACGGCTCGTCTGGTCCTGGTCTGGCGTTTGGTGTCCAGGCTTTCCCGGATGTCGTCCCCTCGGATCTGGAGGGGATGGATCTGGGCACACCACAGCTCGACGGCGGGTGGGAGCCGGCGCGGGACACCGGACAGGCCGAGTCCCCGCTGACGGAAGTACCCGGGATGCCGGACCTGGGCCCGGATCTGGACCCGGACCCGGATCTGGGTCGATTGGGTGTGCCGTCGCTTGATGAGGATGGTGCGTGGGTGTCGTCGGTGGTGGGGGACCCGGCGCCGGTGGGGGTTGCGCGGGAGGGGGTTGCGGCTGGTGTGGGTGGGGTTGCCCCGCTACCGGAGCCGCCGGATCATGTGGTTCATTGGCGGCCCGGTGAGGATGGGCCCGCGACCCTCCGCGCATACCTGGAGACGGTGGAACTCCCCGACGGGGTGTCCCTGGACCCCGACAAAAAGGGGAGGTTGGGGTCGGGGATGGCCGCTTGGGTGAAAGCCTGGGCACAGGGACTGCGGGGTAAGACCACCCCCGACGGCCACCCCTACACCCAGGACGCGGTAGCCACACTGTCCGGCAACCTGACCAACCAGCAAACGGTCGGGAATTATTGGCGGGAGGTGGCGGCGCCGCTGCCCCCGCCGCCGGGTCATGTGGTTCGTTGGCGGCCCGGTGAGGGTGGGCCCGTGACCCTCCGCGCATACCTGGAGACGCTGAAACTCCCCGACCGGGTGTCCCTGGACCCCGACAAAAAGGGGAGGCTGGGGCCGGGGATGGCCGCTTGGGTGAAAGCCTGGGCACAGGGACTGCAGGGTAAGACCACCCCCGACGGCCACCCCTACACCCTGGCTGCGGTAGCCGCACTGTCCGGCGACCTGATCAACCAGGTATCGGTCTTGAGATATTGGCGGGAGGTGGCGGCGCCGCTGCCCCCGCCGCCGGGTCATGTGGTTCGTTGGCGGCCCGGTGAGGGTGGGCCCGTGACCCTCCGGGCATACCTGGAGACGGTGGAACTCCCCGAGGGGGTGTCCTTGGACACCGGCAAAAAGGGGAGGCTGGGGTCGGGGATGGCCGCTTGGGTGAAAGCCTGGGTACAGGGACTGCGGGGTGAGACCACCCCCGACGGCCACCCCTACACCCTGGACGCGGTAGTCACACTGTCCGGCAACCTGATCAACCAGCAAACGGTCGGGAATTATTGGCGGGAGGTGGCGGCGCCGCTGCCCCCGCCGCCGGGTCATGTGGTTCGTTGGCGGCCCGGTGAGGGTGGGCCCGTGACCCTCCGGGCATACCTGGAGACGGTGGAACTCCCCGAGGGGGTGTCCCTGGACCGCGACCAACTCGGAAGGCTGGGGCCGGGGATGGCCGCTTGGGTGAAAGCCTGGGCACAGGGACTGCGGGGTAAGACCACCCCCGACGGCCACCCCTACACCCAGGATGAGGTAGCCGCACTGTCCGGCAATCTGATCAACCAGCAAACGGTCGGGACATATTGGCGGGTGGCGGCGCCGCTGCCCCCGCCGCCGGATCATGTGGTTCGCTGGCGGCCCGGTGAGGATGGGCCCGTGACCCTCCGCGCATACCTGGAGACGGTGGAACTCCCCGACCGGGTGTCCCTGAACACCGGCAAACAGGGGAAGCTGGGGCCGGGGATGGCCGCTTGGGTGAAAGCCTGGGCACAGGGACTGCGGGGTGAGACCACCCCCGACGGCCACCCCTACACCCAGGACGCGGTAGCCGCACTGTCCGGCAACCTGACCACCCAGGGATCGGTCGGGAATTATTGGCGGGAGGCGGCGCCGCCGCTGCCCCCGCCGCCGGATCACGTGTCCACTTGGCGGCCCGGTGAGGATGGGCCCGTGACCCTCCGTGCATACCTGGAGACGGTGGAACTCCCTGACGGGGTGTCCCTGGACACCGACAAGAAGGGGTATCTGGGGTCGGGGATGGCCGGTTGGGTGAAAGCCTGGGCACAGGGACTGCGGGGTGAGACCACCCCCGACGGCCACCCCTACACCCAGGATGAGGTAGCCGCACTGTCCGGCAACTTGATCAACCGGCGAACGGTCGGGAGATATTGGCGGGAGGTGGCGCCGCCGCTGCCCCCACCGCCGGATCACGTGTCCACTTGGCGGCCCGGTGAGGATGGGCCGGCGACCCTCCGCGCATACCTGGAGACGGTGGAACTCCCCGAGGGGGTGTCCCTAAACACCGACAAAAACGGGAAATTGGGGCAGGGGATGGTCGCTTGGGTGAAAGCCTGGGTGCAGGGACTACAGGATGAGACCACCCCCGACGGCCACCCCTACACCCAGGCTGCGGTAGTCACACTGTCCGGCAACCTGACCAACCAGACATCGGTCTGGAGATATTGGCGGGAGCCGGCGCCGCCGCTGCCCCCGCCGCCGGATCACGTGGCCACGTGGCGGCCCGGCGAGGATGGGCATGACCCGTCTCAACGCGACACGGAAATCCTCGACCCGGAAATCCTCGACCCGGAACTCCTTGACCCGACGCTTCTTGACCCGGCGGTCGTGGAGGATCCGGGGTTGCCGGACCTGGGCCCGGGCGTGGGTCTAGGCCTGGCAGGGGTGGATCTGTCGGGATCGCCGCCGGGCTTGGGGTGGACGCCACCGGACGGCACCGATCAGGTCGATTCTCTGTTCCCGCTGTCGGAGGTGCCCGGGCTGGATGGTTCGTCGCCGCACGCGATGCGGGCTGACACCACCGTTGCCGACCCGGTTGACTCCCCGAGGTCCGGTTCGGTGGGCGAGGACGGCTCGTCTGGTCCTGGTCTGGAGTTTGGTGTCCAGGCGTTCCCGGGTGTCGTCCCCTGGGATCTGGAGGGGGTGGATCTGGGCACACTGCAACTCGACGGCGGGTTGGAGCCGGCGCGGGACACCGGACAGGCCGAGTCTCCGTTGATGGGAGTTCCCGGGCTGGATGGTCCGTGGGCGTCCTCAGCAGTGGAGGACACCGCGACCGTGGCGGTCCCGCACCAGCGGGACGCGGGAGACCACGACCGGTCTCAACGCGACCCGGAACTCCTTGACCCGGAACTCCTTGACCCGATGCTTCTTGACCCGGCAGTCGTGGAGGATCCGGGGTTGCCGGACCTGGGTCCGGGCGTGGGTCTAGGCCTGGCAGGGGTGGATCTGTCGGGATCGCCGCCGGGCTTGGGGTGGACGCCACCGGACGGCACCGATCAGGTCGATTCTCTGTTCCCGCTGTCGGAGGTGCCCGGGCTGGATGGTTCGTCGCCGCACGCGATGCGGGCTGACACCACCGTTGCCGACCCGGTTGACTCCCCGAGGTCCGGTTCGGTGGGCGAGGACGGCTCGTCTGGTCCTGGTCTGGAGTTTGGTGTCCAGGCGTTCCCGGGTGTCGTCCCCTGGGATCTGGAGGGGGTGGATCTGGGCACACTGCAACTCGACGGCGGGTTGGAGCCGGCGCGGGACACCGGACAGGCCGAGTCTCCGTTGATGGGAGTTCCCGGGCTGGATGGTCCGTGGGCGTCCTCAGCAGTGGAGGACACCGCGACCGTGGCGGTCCCGCACCAGCGGGACGCGGGGGACCACGACCGGTCTCAACGCGACCCGGAACTCCTCGACCCGGAACTCCTTGACCCGACGCTTCTTGACCCGGCAGTCGTGGAGGATCCGGGGCTGCCGGACCTGGGCCCGGATCTGGGCCCGGATCTGGGCCCGGATCTGGGCCCGGACCTGGACCTGGACCTGGACCTGGACCTGGACCTGGACCTGGACCTGGACCTGGACCTGGACCTGGACCTGGACCTGGACCAGGATCCGGATCCGGATCTGGATCTGGATCTGGATCGATTGGCTGTGCCGACGCTTGATGAGGATGGTGCGTGGGTGGCGTCGGTGGTGGGAGACCCGGCGCCGGTGGGGGTTGCGCGGGAGGGGGTTCTGGCCGGTGTGGGTGGGGTTGCCCAGGCCGGGTGGGAGTTTCCGGTGCCGGCTGATGGGTTTTGTGTGTTGTCGGCGTTGGTGGCGGCTGATCCGGTGTGGGTGCGGGACGTGTTGGCGGGGGCGGGGGTGTTGCCGGCGGATCTGTATGCGTGGCTGTCTGATCCTGGTGGGGTGCGTGTCGGTGTGGGGCGGTTGGGTGGTGTGGTGCCGGTCGGGTCTGAGTTGGGCCGGGTGGATGGGTTGTTGCAGGGGCTTGTCCTGTCGTATCTGGGTGCTCGGGTCGGGGGGTTGCCGGCGGATGTGGTGATGCGGCGGGCGTTTCTGCCGCAGGGGGAGCCGTGGCGGCAGGTGCGGGGGCTCAGTGATGGGCAGGTGGTGGCGCGGTTGGTGGAACGTCTGGGTGGTCAGGGGGTGTTGGGGGGTGGTGTGGTGACTGAGGCTGGGTTTCTGGATGTGGGGCGGGTCGGGCAGCGGTATGAGGAGGCGCGTGCGGAGTTGGTCGGGTTGGGGTGGGATCCGGGTCCGGTGACGGAGGTGCCGCAGGAGCAGTTGGATTTTGTCAATGGGCGTGGTCGGGGTTTTCAGGTGGCGTTGTTGGCGCCGGAGCGGGCGCGTGACTATCTGGTGCATGTGTTGCTTACGTCTGATGGGCCGTTGGAGGCGGACGAGTTCGCCGAGGTCGTGGAGACGGTGGCTGATTGGGGTCGTCGGTGGGGTGGGCCGGGTGGGGAGTTCCTGCTGCCGTTGTTGGCTCATGCCACGGGTAGTCGGATCACGGTGTTGCAGCGCACCGGGTGGGGGGTGAGCCCGGTGGCGGTGTTCGGGCCGTTGGACGGCCGGGGGGTCAGCTTGTATTACGTCGCTGGCGACCCGGCGAATCCCGCCCTCTACAACCACTACAACGCCGCTGTTTCCGCTGCTGTCCTGTTGCCGTCCGGGCCGGCCGGGTTGTCGTGGTCGGACGACTGGGACCGGTTGTTCACGCGGTTCGCCGGTGTGCTGGGGCTGGGGTCCGCAGCGGGTGAGCGGACATTGGCGCCAGGAGCTGAGAATGTGCGTCATCGTCTGCAGGTGGAGTTCGACCACGTCGTGGGCAGAACCGGCTTCGTGGAGGAGAATGGTCTGTCCACGGCGGATGTGGCGATGCTGCGGCAGGCCCTGGACACGCGTGGGACGTCCGTTCCTCACCTTGAGGGGGCGCTGCTACGTCTGATGTCGCAGGTGTATGAAGTGACCATCGCGGTGACCTCTGCCGGGTCGGGATTCCACGGTGACCATGTTGTCGGATCCGGGTATTTCAGGACGGTTGCCCTGGACCTCTCCGACACTCAGGTCATGCCCGGCCCGGCAGCTCTGCAGACGCCGGCGGCGTCCATGCCGGCCCCTGCGGCCCGACCGGTGACCCCGCAGCCCTCACCACCCCCACCCCCACCCACATCCACAACCGCGGTACCGCTACCGGCGCCACCGGATCATGTGGTTCATTGGCGGCCCGGTGAGGATGGGCCCGCCACCCTCCGCGCATACCTGGAGACGGTGGAACTCCCCGACCGGGTGTCCCTGGACCCCGACAAACAGGGGAAGCTGGGGTCGGGGATGGCCGCTTGGGTGAAAGCCTGGGTACAGGGACTGCGGGGTAAGACCACCCCCGACGGCCACCCCTACACCCTGGATGCGGTAGTCGCACTGTCCGGCAACCTGATCGACCAGAGCACGGTCTCGAGATATTGGTCAAATGTGGCGCCGCCGCCGCCGGATCATGTGGTTCGTTGGCGGCCCGGTGCGGATGGGCCCGCGACCCTCCGCGCATACCTGGAGACGCTGGACCTCCCCGACCTGGTGTCCCTAAACCCCGACAAACTCGGAAGGCTGGGGTCGGGGATGGCCGCTTGGGTGAAAGCCTGGGTACAGGGACTGCAGGGTAAGACCAGCCCCGACGGCCGCCGCTACACCGAGGCAGCGGTAGCCGCACTGTCCGGCGGCCTGATCAACCGGCGAACGGTCGGGAGATATTGGCAGGAGGCGCCTCCGCCGCCGGATCATGTGGTTCGTTGGCGGCCCGGTGCGGATGGGCCCGCGACCCTTCGCGAATACCTGGAGACGGTGGAACTCCCCGACCGGGTGTCCCTGGAACCCGACAGAAAGGGGAGGCCGGGGTCGGGGATGGCCGCTTGGGTGAAAGCCTGGGCGCGGGGACTGCAGGGTAAGACCACCCCCGACGGCCACCCCTACACCGAGGAAGCGGTAGTCACACTGTCCGGCAACCTGATCAACAAGAGCACGGTCGGGAAATACTGGCGGAAGGTGGCGCCACCGCCGCCGCTGCCACCGCCGCTGGATCATGTGGTTCGTTGGCGGCCCGGTGCGGATGGGCCCGCGACCCTTCGCGAATACCTGGAGACGGTGGAACTCCCCGACCGGGTGTCCCTGGAACCCGACGAAAAGGGGAGGCTGGGGTCGGGGATGGCCGCTTGGGTGAAAGCCTGGGTGCGGGGACTGCGGGGTAAGACCACCCCCGACGGCCACCCTTACACCGAGGAAGCGGTAGCCGCACTGTCCGGCAACCTGATCAACCAGCAAACGGTCGGGACATATTGGCAGGAGGTGGCGCCGCCGCCGCCGGATCATGTGGTTCGTTGGCGGCCCGGTGAGGATGGGCCCGCGACCCTCCGCGAATACCTGGAGACGGTGGAACTCCCCGACCGGGTGTCCCTGGAACCCGACGAAAAGGGGAGGCTGGGGCCGGGGATGGCCGCTTGGGTGAAAGCCTGGGTACAGGGACTGCAGGGTAAGACCACCCCCGACGGCCACCTTTACACCCAGGAAGCGGTAGCCGCACTGTCCGGCAACCTGATCAACCAGCAAACGGTCGGGACATATTGGCAGGAGGTGGCGCCGCCGCCGCCGGATCATGTGGTTCGTTGGCGGCCCGGTGAGGATGGGCCCGCGACCCTCCGCGAATACCTGGAGACGCTGGACCTCCCCGACCTGGTCTCCCTGGACCCCCACAAACCCGGGAGGCTGGGGTCGGGGATGGCCGCTTGGGTGAAAGCCTGGGTACAGGGACTGCGGGGTAAGACCACCCCCGACGGCCGCCGCTACACCCTGGACGCGGTAGCCGCGCTGTCCGGCGGCCTGATCAACCGGCGATTGGTCGCGACATATTGGCGGGAGGCGGCACCGTCGCTCCCTCCACCACACGGAACGGGTCAAGGTCCTGACCGGACGTCTACTTCGCCTTCGCGTCAGTAGCGGCCGATTCACGTCTCGGCAGCGGTAGTGCGAGATGCCCGACCTGACCGGTAGTGGATGCATTCGGTCCGGCTCGCCCCCGCGCGGAATCAGCGCATCTCGTCCCGCGATCGTGTCTGGTTCGCCCTCGCCCGACATCGACGGACATGGTGTCCGTCGAGCCGCGCCTCAGACGCCGTACGCCTACCACATGACCGCGCGGCGCGCCTACTCCTCCGACCTGTCCGACGCCCGGTAGGCCCTGATCGCACCCGCCTGACCGCCTGGCGACAGGCCTGCGCCGACGCCGGCGTCGGCGGCCGCACCCCCACCCACGACCTACGCGACATCCTCGACGCCATCCTGTAGGTCAACCGCACCGGCATCGCCCGGCGCTACCTGCCCCACGACTTCCCGCCCCACTCGACGGTCTACGGCTACTTCGCCGCCTGGAGCAGGGAAGGCATCTTCACCGACTTGAACCACCAGCTCACCGGGGCACGATCGAAGCCACGACCACGCCACCACCCGCTGCGGCGGGGTGGCCCGAACTCCAGCGGGTCAAGCTGCACCTACGGCTGCCTGCGGGCTACCGGCTGGACGGCGCGACGGATCCGGGTCCGGGCAGACCCCGTTCGCCCGTATCGCCAGGAACGGGCTCGCATGGCAGGAGGTCCGCACCCGCGTCTCGGTCCCGGCTGACGCGGCGCCCGGTGACTACCGGATCACCACGACCGCCCGCCCGGACGACGGGGAGCCCAGGGCGTTCACCACGACCGTGACGGTGGCCCGGCCGACTTCCGGGACCTACTCGGACCTGGTGCGAGCCGACGGCGCCGTCGGTTACTGGCGGCTCGACGACTCCGGGGGGACGGTGCTCGACAGGTCCGGGCACGGCAACGACGGGGTCGTCCGGGGAACTGTGACTCAGGGGCAGCCGGGACCGCTGGCCGACGAGGACAGCCGGTCGACGAGCCTCGAGGGCGGCGACCAGGGCGTGCTGGTTTCGCGATCATGGACCCTGTGCCGTACCGGAGGCGGTCAGGCGGCCGGCCGGCGACGACCCAGGGACAGGAGCAGGCCGACCGCGGCGAAGGCGGTGCCGGCACCGGCGGCGTACCCGGGGAGGCCGGCGGGGATGCCCAGGTGGACGGTGATGCCGAGGATGCGGGACAGGCCCCAGGGCAGCAGCGCCAGCTGGTCGTTCCAGACCGTCAGCGCGCGCTCCAGGCCGACCACCGCGACCAGGCCGGACAGCACGACGAGCGGGACGCCCGCCGCGGTCAGGGTCAGTCCGACAGCGCCTCGGCGTCGCAGACCGTACCGGTCCCGCAGGACCAGGGCGGTGGCCACGAACAGCCAGCAGAACGCCGCGAACGCGACGGTGACGTACACCGCGCGCGGGGTCGGCTCGGTCCAGAAGGCGAACCAGTACCGTCCCGGTCCGCGCCCGGCGAGCGCCACCAGCAGCAGCACGCTGCGCAGCAGCGCGACACCGCCGACCACGGCCCACAGGTGGAACGGGTCCCGCCGGCCGACCACGAGGCGTACGACGAGGGCGAACAGCGCCCACCCGCCGAGGGTGACCAGCAGGTGCGCCGGGGCGGCGAACCAGGTGAAGACGAGGCGGCTCCCCACCAGCACCGCAGCCGGGACCAACCACACCAGCAACCGGTCCACCCGGGACTCGGGCACCGGCAGTGCGGCGACCCGCCACGGGCGGACCGCGCCGAGCAGCAGCCCCCGCGCGGCGGCACCGCCGAACCCGTGCCCGCGCAGGCCGAGCAGGACCACCAGCAGGATCGACCCGAGCAGCACCCGGGCCGCCCAGGCCATCGCCGGGTCCCGGTCCGCGCGCCGCGCCCCGAGGTCGGCGGCGGTGAAGTTGTACGCGGGCAGGTCCAGGTCGGCGCCGTAGCGCTGCCGGTGCACGTCGCGTGCGTCGGCGTACGCCGCCCCGGCCAGCCGCCAACCGTGGTAGGCGGCCGGGGAGCCGGTGTCCAGCCACTGCGTGTGCCGCAGCACCATGGTCCGGTAGGCGCCCAGGGTCTCGAACAGGTTGACCTGATAGTCGAGCGTCCTGGTGAAGTGCTCGCGTAACCCGGCGTCCCGCCACGTCGCCGGGTCGGTCGCGGTGACCAGGTCGCGCATGCGTCGGGCCAGTGCGACGGCCTGCCCACCCTCGTCGATCGCCACGTCGACGCGACCACCGGTCACCGCGTAGACGCTGCCGAGCGCGGCGGAGTCGCCGGTCGGGATGTCCCACTCGAAGATCCACATCATCGGCGGTGGCTCCAGCCCGAGCGCCCGCACCGACCTGTCGGCGTACGGCCCGATGTAGAGGCCACTGGTGACCGCCTGCCGGGACAGCGCCATGGCCTGCCCGATCGCGGCGACGGTGGCCGGGTCGGCGGAGAACGTGCGGTACGCCCAGTCCGCGGTGACCTGCGCCGGGTCGGCGTCCGGGTCCCAGGCCAACCGGGCGACGGCGTACGTGTTCAGGTCGTACAGCTGCCAGAACCCGGCACGCAGGTGCAGCGACATGGGCCCGGCGCGCAGCGGGCCGCCGTCCTGGGTCCAGTTCCAGACACCCTCGACCCTCGGGTTGGCGGCGAGGAACTCGCGTAGCGCCTGCCGGTGCAGCGGGCCGAGGTCGTTGGGCAGCGAGCCGAACCCCTCGAACTCGCGCCGGGCCTGGAACTCCACGATGCGGCGGTGCCCACCGGAGCGCAGCGTGGTGTTCAGCGGCAGGTGACTGTAGAAGTCGCCGAGGGTGTACTTGGTGGAGACGATCAGGTGCGGGTCGTGGAACCCGCCCAGCACACGCTCGTACGACTCGGGGTTGGTGTGCAGGTCACCGACGGCGCCGACGCCGACCGTCCAGGTGCGGAAGACGACCTCCTTGCCGGCCCGGCCGGCGGTGTCCAACAGCGCCCGCAGCATCGCGCGTACGGACGCCTCCGTGGTGACCGCGAGCCGCGACGAGTAGTCCCAGCCGTCGGCGGCGTACACCTCGCCGCCCTCGCCGACGCGGACCATGAGGCCGTCGACGAACGGCATCTTCCCGAACAGCTCGGCCAGCCCGGCCTGGTAGACCGCCCACAGCCGGGGGTCGGTCACGTCGAGACCACCGACGGTCCTGGTCAGGTACGCCTCCAGCGGAGGCGACACCGCGAGCATGTCGGTGAGCAGGAAGACCCGCACACCCATCTCCTCGGCGTACCGGAGGACCGGGCCGAACGCGGCCACCATCGCCGCCGCGCGGTCGACGTGCGGGTCACCGGGCGGGTAGACCGCGTGCCCGTCGCCGACGTCGGCGAAGGTGACGTACTCCAGGAAGCCGGGCACGACGATCCCGTTGTAGCCCTGCGCCACCGAGTGGTCGACGAACTGCCGGAACTGCGCGTCGATGCGGGCCACCGCCCCGGCGTCCACCCACGGAGCCCTGGGCAGCAGCGCCGGCCCGACCACGTCGGTGTTCAGGTTGTAGTCGTCGCCCGCGGCGAAGGCGGCCGGGTCGGGCTCGCGGCCCACCGAGCCCGCGTCGGTCAGCCGCAGGCCGAGCCGGGGCGTGACCAGCCGGCCCGCGTCGGCGGCGGGGAGCACCTCGGCACCGGAGCGGATCCGGTCGGCGAGCCGGTACAACCCGGCGGCGGTGCCCACGACGTCGCTGCCCTCGACGGCCAGTTCGGTCCCGCGCACGCCGAGCCGGTACGACTCCGCCGTCCCGCCGAGAGTGGCGAGCACGCCCGCCCGGAGGGTGGTCACCCCCGACAGGGCCGAGCCCGGGGTGCCAGCCGCGCCGGCCTGCCGTCGGCCCGTGGCCGGTCCGGCGTCGGGTGGCGCACCCACGGCAGTCGCCGTCGTGACGGGGCGCGCGGCCGGGGTGACGACCGGGCGGGGCCGGCCACGGGAGACGAGCGCGTCGGCGACGGCGGTCGCGGCCTTCCTGGTGCGCGGCGCGTCGGGCACGACGAGGGACGTCAACGGAGGTGGCGGGGCGGCCACCAGTGGCGGCGCGGCGGTGGCGTCCTCGCGCGGCACGGCGGCAGGGGTGTGACTCAACCCGAGCGTGTCGCCGACGCCCCAGGCCACGCCCCCGCCAAGTGCCAGCAGCACGGCCACGGTGACGAGAAGGTGATTATGGCCTCCGGACCCGAACAACGTGAGCCACATTCGCATCGTAGTCCCACTGTGGACCCGGCCGGCGGCTCCGCGCCTGACCATCACGTCGCGGGAGGGGCAGGCCCCGCCCTGGTACCCCGTGGACGGAGGTGCCAGGACCGGGCCCTGTGGTGCGACCGCCGGGTCAGCCGGCGCTCTGGTCGTGGGGAACGGTGACCGTGACGGTGCAGCCGAGCGGACGACCGATCTCGTCGTGGCCGGCGTAGGTCAGGCGGTAGACCCGGTCGCCGCCGTCGCCGGGGCGACTTGCGCGGAAGCGCCCGCTGAAGTCCGGCGTTCCGTCGACGAAGCCCTCGACGTCCTCGGTTGCACCGCCGGTGACCCCGGTCAGGGTGAGCGCGTTCGGGCCGAGCACGCCGTCGGGCAGATCCGCCGTCACGGTGACATCGACCATGCGGTGGTTCGGGGGCCAGAGCACCGGTCGGTCCACCACGCAGTCCACCGTACGGGTGGGCGGCGGTTCGGCCAGGTTGGCCACCGCGTGGCCGATCGTCGCGGTGAGCCGCCCGCCCGCCTCGTAGTACATGTGCATGGTCTGACCGTCGAAGTAGAAGGTGGGTGCGGCCGAGCGGCCCAGGTCCGGCGCACCGGTCATCGAGTCGTGCACCAGGCCGAGGTGCGTCTCCTGGTCGAAGTTCTCACCGACGTCGACGGCGTGCATGTTGCCGTCGGCCGCGTGGAAGATCACCAGGTTGCGGTTCTCCCAGCGCAGGAAGAACGGGCCCGAGGCGTTGGGGCCCTGGATGCCCCGGGGTGTCACGATCGGATCCGGCTGGATCGTCCACGTCCTCGCGTCCTGGGACACCGCCCAGCGGATCCGGCGTGACACGGGTCCGGTGGGTCCGGGCAGCGCCGCCGTGGGGTTGTCCATGAACAGCATCAGGTAGCGCGTGCCCAGTCGGGGCACCGACTGTTCGAAGACCCGGGCGTAGGACGTCTCGCCACCGGTGGTGGCGTCCCGGCTGATCGCGGTGCCGCCGTAGCTGAAGTGGATGCCGTCGTCGGAGGTGGCGTACCGGGTGATGGAGTTCTCGCCGTGGAAGTAGAGGAAGAGCTTCCGCTCGCCCTCGATCCAGATCGCGTGCGGCGAGGAGACGTGGCTGACCGTCGAGTAGTGCGGTAGCCAGGTGTTGCTGATCAGCGGGTTGGCGGCGTACTCGGTCCAGGGGCCGTTGATCGAGTCGGCGTAGGCCAGGGCGATTCCGCCCGGGCGCTCGTGGGGGGCGTAGTACAGGTAGTAGGTGCCGAGGGGGTTCGGGAAGTAGTCGGCGGCCCGGATGATGCTCGGGAAGATGAACTCGTTGGTCGGGTTGTAGTCGAGGGTGCTCTTGTCGAAGGCGTTGCCGACGTAGCTGAACTGCGGGAAGGCGAAGGCGAAGGCGGGGTCGGCGGCGGCCGGCGGGGCGGCGGTGAGAGCGGTGACCAGTAGCCCGGCGCCGGCCGCCGCGGCGGCGGCGCGGCGGCGCGGTACGAGGAATGTTCTCGTCATCAGTCTTCCTTTCGGGGGTGGGATCGGACGCCGGGCGGTACCGGGACGGGCGGCACGGGGGCGGGCGTCGACGAGGGAGACACGGACATGATTCGTCGTCGGACCACGGCTGCCGCGATGCCGATGACTGGCAGAGCTAAGCGTGACACTCCGTGAGTTACCTGCCGGGCACGTGGTGCCCGCGGACGACTCGGACTGGCTTGCTAATACGTATTAACGATTATGTTTCTCGAATCTTGCTGGGGCGGCGGGTGCCCTGTCAAGGGGTTGCCGCCGCAGCCTCCCCGGTGGCGGGATGGCGGCGCGCGCCTCGACGGCGGCGGTGACGGGCGGTCGCTAATCCGCGTTTGTGCAGGGAGTTCATCGACCCGAAACCCTGCTTCGGTCCTCTTGGCATCGTCCGGGTCGGACCGGGAGGCTCATGTCCGGCCCGCAGTGCTGATGGGCGCCAGAGGCAAGGGTGTTTCCGCCGCGCCCCTGCATCCCGAGGCGTCACCGACCGTGACGGAGAGTGGCTGGCGCTCGACTTGTCCGGCGCTCGTCGGCGTGACACCAGGGAGGGACCGGCATCTAGCCGCGGACCTTCGGGACCCTCGCGTGCGCGGCTCCCGGTCGCCAGAAGCCCGTGACCAGACCGGCGGCGACGGTCGCAGGGCGGGGCGACGCGCGGAGGAGTTACCGATCACGAGCACCCGGCCAGCGGTTGGCGGGTACCAACAGTGCGGATACGGGTACGTGCGGTCAGATCGGCGATAGTGTCGACCCGTGGTCTCCATACCGTGCCGCCATGGCTGACAACAGGCCGACAGCCGGAGGACAGGGCTGGTCGTTTCGGCTCGGCGCGGACGAGGTGGGCCGGGTCGTTCGTGCCTTGCAGGAGTACGAAGCCGCCCACCCCGGGGAGCAGGTCCCCCTCGGCGACGTGATCCGGGGGATCACCGGTCGGGAACCCATCCGGTCGGACGTACCACCTCCGAAAGTGGACCCGCCGGTGGTCGGGCCTTCCTGGGAGGTCGGGCCGTTCAGGGTGGGACTTGTGCCGTCCGCGCAGCTCGCCGGGCTGGAGTTCACCGCCCCCGACGGCCGGGTCCAGGTGGCGGTGTTGACGTTGACGGAACTGGCGGCGTTGGTTCCCCTGTTCGCGCACGCCACGGAGGGCGTGGCGAGGGACGGGAGGGTCGACGTGGCTGCGGCATGCCTGGACCTGATCGGGCGTGACCCCTTCGAGAACGCCGGCTAGCCGCTGCGCCGCGGGACGACGAGCCCCGAAAATGAATGCCTGTAGACATCGGCCCCCAGGGCCAACTGGGCTGGGGGCCGCGCCACAAAGAACTACCGAAGTGTCCGAGTGAAGACTGACCACGTGCGGGTGGAGAACATGAGGACCCCGCTGGCCCGGTCTTTGCTATCGCGTACGGCGACAACGCCGGGCAGGTTGGTTGCTACCTCCACGCATGCTCCACCGTTGTCGCCGCTGTAGCTGCTCTTGCGCCAGCGGGCCATCGTCAGATCAGGCACCGTGAACCTCCCCAAGGGTTTTGTTGATCAGATGCTTGGATTCTCCCGCGCCGAGTGCTAACGCGTCGAGGCTCGACCAAACCCGCTCGTACGCGCCTACCTCTTCGGGACGATCGAGGTATAGGGCTCCCGTCAAGGACTCGCAGTAGATCACCGGCGGTTGCGGTGTGGATCGGTTACCTGGCGGGAAGTCGAGCATCATGAACGTTCCTGCCAGTGCGCCATAGTGCGCGCCTGCCATGAGGGGTAGCACGCGGATCGAGAGCTTCGGTATCTCGGCGACCTCCAGGAGGTGCGACAACTGCTCGGCCATCGTGGCGGCGTCGCCGATGCGCTTGAGCAGGACAGACTCTGCGAGGAAGAGTTCTACCTCCGGCGCTTTGGGGAGCCGCCGCGTCAGGATCCCCTGTCGTTGCAGTCGCACCTGGATGTACTGCTCCAACTTCTCCTCGGTCACATCGTCGCGATGTTGGAACACGCCTCGTACGTAGGCAGGTGTCTGTAGCAGCCCGTTGATCAAAGACTCGTCGTAGCCGCGTAGGCGGGAGGCGGCCTGTTCGAGGCTGACGTACAGCTCGAACCAGTCGGGGATGGCGTTGCCGTAGGAGTGCCACCAGCCTTTGGCCTTGGTTTCGGCGGCGAGGTTGGTGAGGGCGTCGGAGAGTTCGCGGGTGGCCCCGTACAGCTCGCACATGAAGCGGACGTCGAGTGGGCGGACCGAACCGAGGCCGGACTCGATACGCCACATCTTCTGCCGGCTACAGTGCAGCGCTTCCGCTACCGCGTCCAAGGTCATCTGGGCTTCGACGCGTAGCTCCTTCAGAGCCCGCCCGAGCTGCCGTCTAGGGACGGTCGATCCCATGTCGTCGGCCATCCGCCACCCCTTTCCGTGTTGCTTTCTGTTACATCGCGCCGCCATCGGTGAAACGTGGTTCTGTCGCCCCTGGAAAGAGTTGTCAGGCCGCGTCCACCCAATAGCGTTTACGCAGTGGACCCTACCGGAAGCGTTCGATAATCGCTATTAGGGTGCAATTCCCACGCGCATTATTTGCGCGTATCGAATGTAATCGCTGTGCGTTCGCCCGTGGGGCGTACGTGTCGCCGGTCGGTGGTGGTGGACCCGGCGGCGAGGCGGCAGTATGACAAGTCTGCCGGTGATGGGGCGAATGCGGCCTAGGGGCGTATGTGTAGGGGAGTGGTCAGGCTGGAAGGGTGGTCGCTCGTTGCTCCGGGGCGGGTGGGGCGCTTGATCGGGTGGTTGTCGAGATGGGCAAGATTCAGCGAAGGTTGTCAATTGACCGGCGGTTGGGGGCGTCGATATCCTGGCGCGGCAGATCATGATCTGCGTTCTCCACGGTCTCCCACACGCAGCGTCAGCACGGAAGGGATCACCATGAAGGATGTCGGCGCAGCTTGGCGACGGCGTTTGGTCGGTTCGGTCGCGACAGCCGGTATGGCCGCCCTGTTCCTCTCGGCGACCGCGTCCCCGGTGGCGGCGGCGGAGGGGCCGATTCTCGGTGCCGGCAACCCGGACGCCATCCCGAACAGCTACATCGTGGTACTCAAGGAGAGCAGGGCGGCCGACACGCAGGCCATGACACGTCAGATGGCTGCACAGTTCGACGTGCGGGTGGAGTACACCTACTCGCACGCGGTGCGCGGGTTCGCCGGCACGATGAGCCCGACCGACGCCCGCCGGCTCGCGGCCCAGCCCGAGGTGGCGTACGTCGAGCAGAACGCCGAGGCGCGGATCACCGCGACCCAGCCGAGCCCGCCGTCGTGGGGGCTCGACCGGATCGACCAGCCGAACCTGCCGCTGAACAGCAGCTACACGTACCCGAACACGGCGGGCAACGTGCGGGCGTACGTGATCGACACGGGCATCCGGACCTCGCACACGGACTTCGGTGTCCGGGCGTCCTGGGGCACCAACACCACCGGCGACGGCAACAACTCCGACTGCAACGGCCACGGTACGCACGTGGCGGGCACCATCGGCGGCGCGGCGTACGGTGTCGCCAAGGAAGTGTCACTGATCGCGGTCAAGGTGCTCGGCTGCACGGGTTCGGGCAGTTGGGCGGGGGTGACCGCCGGGGTGGACTGGGTGACCGCCCACCACACCACCGGGGTACCGGCGGTGGCGAACATGAGTCTCGGCGGCTCCGGTAGCAACGCCACCCTGGAGAACGCGGTCCGCAACTCGATCGCCGACGGGGTCGTCTACGCGCTCGCCTCGGGCAACAACAACAGCGACGCCTGCAACTTCACCCCGGCCCGGGTGCCCGAGGCGATCACGGTCAACGCCAGCACCAGCACCGACGCGCGCGCGTCGTTCTCCAACTGGGGCACATGCACCGACATCTTCGCCCCCGGCCAGGACATCACCTCGGCCTGGCACACCGGCGACACCGCGACCAACACCATCAGCGGCACCTCGATGGCCGCCCCGCACGTGGCCGGCGCCGCCGCCCTGGTGCTCGGTGCCAACCCGGGCCTGAGCCCGGCCCAGGTCGCCGGCACCCTCACCAGCAACGGCACCCCGAACAAGATCACCAACCCGGGTACGGGCTCGCCGAACCTGCTGCTCCACGTCCCCTCCGGCACCGTCACGCCCGGTACGGCCACCCTCTACCGGCACTGGAACGGCCGTGACCATGTCAGCAGCACCAGCGTCTCGATCAGCGGCTACGTCAACGAAAACGCCATCGGAAAGCTGCACACCACCCCCGTCGCCGGTACGAAGCCGATCTACCAGTGCGTCGTCAGCGGCTGGGACCACATGACCTCCGGTGCCTCGAACTGCGAGGGCCAGGCCAACGCCGGCATCATCGGCTACGTGTACGCGTCGCCGCCGGCGGAGCCGCACCGGGCGGTCCACCGGTGCCGGATGAGCACCGGCGACCACTTCGACTCGCCCGCCAGCAACTGCGAGGGCCAGATCTACGAGCACGTGATCGGTTACCTGCTCCTCTGACCCTGACCGGTTACGTTCCGACTCGTCCGACGGGGTCGCGGTGCGCGAGCACCGCGGCCCCGTCCCGCGCGACGGTCGCAAGCTGCGGGCGACAGCACGAGCAGGACGTGAGCCAGGTCGGACGACCTGCCTGCTGGCTATTTCCTGAAATATGTCGTGTCGAGCACCCTGGAGAGGGTCGACGAACCGGGACTGCTGAAGCCCGTTCAATCCCTGCTGCTGCTCGATGTCGTCGGCGGCGGGGAATCAGGAGAATCGACATCTACGACCTGTGTGTCGACGACTCGATCCTGGGAACTGGTCAGTTCCAGGCCGGAGAGGTGATTCTTCAGCGTCTTGGCCATGGGCAGGAAGGTGGCGAGGGTGATCCCGCCCGACACCACGGCCCCGACCACGGGGATGACCTTGGAGACCGCCTTCGCGAAGGTCTGCGTGGTCATCTTGGTGCCGAGGTAGCCGGCGACCTTCTTCACCACGGGGTAGATGACGCCCTTGGTGAGTGCCTGTCGCGGTAGCTTTTTGAGAGCTTGCTTCGAGAGCATGCCGGCGATCTGTCCCACGGCGGTGTTCGCCGATTGGGCACCGAACATCACGCCGACGAAGAGGGTGAGCACCCCCTTGGTCGCATCGTCGAGATCGTCGGCGTCGCCGGAGAGCAGATCCGGCCAGCTGTAGAGGTAGGCGAGCTTTTGCGCGATGCGCAGCATGTGGCCGAGATACTGGGCCAGGTCGGCGGGCACGGTGGCGGGCATGAACATGAAGCCGGGTATCCCGGCGGCTGCGGAGAGCGCGCTCGCCTTGGCGGCTTCGTACCTGATGGAATCGTCTGCCAACCGGTCGAGCAGGTCGAGGGGGATGCCCGCTGCCGCCGGGCTCTCGTCGATCGCGACGCGGATCTGCTCCTTGGAGCAGTGCCGCGCCAGCGCACTGCGGAGATAGTCGGCCCGGTCGATCCGGACGCCCGGTAGTCCTGCTGCGGTGCCGACGGGCCGTCGGGGCGCCATGGACGCCCCGACGGCCTTTGTCGACGGACGTCGTCAGCCGTTGTTGTCGATCAGGCTGGCGATCTCGTTGTAGATCAGGTGCGCCTTCGCACCCTGGTTCGACGGGCAGCCGCCGAGGTGGTGCAGGGCGACCACCCGGTGGCTGCCGTTCAGCACCGGCGAGCCGGAGTTGCCGCCGGAGGTGTCACAGCTGTAGCTGATGTTCCAGGTGTTGTAGTTGGCGTTCTTGACGGTGCAGGTCGCGCCGTTCTGGGTGTCCTCGAAGATGGACAGCCGCTTGGGGCTGCCGTCACCGTGCCCGGGGATGTACATCCGGGTGCCGGTCGTGGTGGCGGTCGTCGCCAGGTACAGCGTGCCGAACGTCTGGATGCTGGTGAAGTTGTTCACCGAGTAGAGGGCGTAGTCCAGCTCGCCGGAGCCGCCACGGCTCACCTTGTAGAGGGTTGCGCCGCTGACCTTGGTGCCAGCGCCGGGGTTGTTGCCACCGCAGGTGGCGCACTGGTAGTTGAACTGCATCTCACTGCCGCTGACGGCGGCCTGCGTCGAGAAGCAGTGCTTGTTGGTCAGCATGCGGTTGGTGTTGCCGACCCGCCACGTGGTGCACATCCCGCCGCCGCTGATCAGCAGACGGGCCACCGCCCGGCCCCGGGCGTACTCGGTGGGGTGGCTGCTCTGGTAGCAGACCACGTCGCGGCGGGCGTCGGTGCTGCACACGGACTGCGTGGAGAGGTTGTACTGCTTGATCTCCGCGTGGTCGTAGCCGCGCCAGAACCGGTCGATGGTCGCGGCGCTGCCCCGGGCGGCGCGGCTGCTGTGCAGCGTCACCACGGCGGTGTCGCCCTCCACCGACATCGCCCAGAAGCCCGGCTGACCCTCGGTGGTGTAGTCCGAGCCGGTCGCCCGGTTCAGGTGGCGGTCGTACCGGTAGCTCTCCCGGCCGTCCGGGCTCGCCACGGTCACGTAGTCGCCGTCAGCCAGTCGCAGCGAGCTGAAGTGCACCTTGACGTACGACGCGCCGGGGTGCCGGATGATCTGGGACCGGCCGTCGCGGGCGTAGGAGAGCGCGCCGTCGACGGTGCGGAGTTCACCGACGGTGGTGACGCCCTCGGCCGAGAACTGGTCCGATTCGGGGGCCCGCTCGGAGTGCGGCGTGACGGGCTGCCCCGAGTACGCCCCGGCGGGTGCCGACATCAGGCTCAGCCCGAGCGTGCAGGCGGCGAGCGCGACCGTCGCCGTTCGTAGGCGGCGCAGAGTGGGTTTCATCGTCGCTCCTCCTCAGGAACCAGCACCGAGACGTGCTTCTCGCCTTCATACCTGAGGTACCTAACACATGTAAATACGTCTATGCATCGATCCTGTTCGGGGCGTCGGGTGGCGTGCGGCTTCCGGGGCCGATCAGTCGCGCAGCGTACGCAGGATGCGGGTGAGGTGCTCCCGGTCGGCCGGTGGGAGGAGCCCGAAAAGGTCCTCGGCGGCGGCGTGGCGGGCGGCGTGGATGGCGGCGCCGACGCGCGTACCCTCCTCGGTCGGCGCGACCAGGGTGGCGCGCCGGTCCGACGGGTCGGGTCGGCGCTGTGCCAGCCCGCGTGCCTCCAGGTCGTCCACCACCTCGGTGGCCGAGCGCGGGGCGATGCGCAGGTGTTCGGCGAGCGTGCTGAGCCGCAGCGCGCCGTGGCGGGTCAGCACGCCGAGTGCCCGGGACTGGGCGGGCGTGACGTCCCAGGGCGCGAGCGCCTCCCGGGTGCGGTGGCGCAGTCGCCGGGTCACCGCCCAGAACGCCTCGGCGAGGCTGTCCTCGGGCCCGTCCGTGTCTCCGGTCACCGGAATACGGTAGCAGCAGGAGCTGTTGTTCCCTCATGATGAGGTAACCTCAGCATTGTCCGCGGAAAGGACGTACCCCTTGGAACCCCACCCCTCCGGCCGCGACCGCGGCCCCCGCACGGTGAGCGCCGACGAGAAGACCCAGGCCCGCCAGGTGTCGCTGCGGCGCATCGGCGGGCTGTTCGCCCGGCACCGGGGCGCGCTCGCCACGGTCACCGCGATCATCGTGGTGTCCTCGGTGCTCGCCATGGCCTCGCCCTTCCTGCTTCGCGCCGTGATCGACCGGGCCCTGCCCGAGCGGGACCTGCCGCTGCTGGCCTGGCTGGTGGCCGGCATGGTCGTGGTCGCCGCCGTGACCTCCGTGCTGGGCGTGGCGCAGACCTGGGTCTCCACCCGCGTCGGGCAGCAGGTCATGCACCGTCTGCGCACCGACGTCTTCACCCACCTGCAACGGCAGTCGCTGGCGTTCTTCACCCGCACCCGTACCGGCGAGGTGCAGTCCCGCATCACCAACGACATCGGCGGCATGCAGAGCGTGGTCACCTCGACCGCCACCTCGATCGCGTCCAACCTGACCACCGTGGTCGCCACCGGTGCGGCCATGGTCGCGCTCTCCTGGCGGCTCTCCCTGGTCTCCCTCGTCGTGCTGCCGCCGGCCATCTGGCTGACCCGCCGCGTCGCCCACCTGCGCCGCGAGATCACCGCGCGCCGCCAGCGCGAACTCGCCGACCTGAACGTCACCGTCGAGGAGGGGCTGTCGGTCAGCGGCGTACACCTGGCCAAGACCCTCGGCACCGGCCCCACCCTGGCCGCGCGCTTCGCCGCCTCGTCGGCCCGACTGGTCGACCTGGAGCTGCGCTCCGAACTCGCCGGACGCTGGCGGATGGCCACGATGAGCGTCGTGTTCGCCGCCATCCCGGCGGTCATCTACCTCAGCGCCGGCCTGCCCGGCACCGCCGGCACGCTCAGCATCGGCACCCTGGTCGCCTTCACCGCGTTGCAGGGCGGGCTGTTCCGGCCGCTGATGGGCCTGCTCAACGTGGGTGTCTCGGTGACCGCCTCGCTGGCGCTGTTCGCCCGGATCTTCGAGTACCTGGACCTGCCGGTCGAGGTGGACGACCCCGCCGAGCCGGTCGACGTCGACCCCCGCCGGATCCGGGGCGACCTGCGCCTGCACGACGTCACCTTCCACTACCCGGGCAGCGACACCGCCGCCGTCGCCGGGATCACCCTCGACGTGCCCGCCGGCACCGGCCTGGCCCTGGTCGGCGAGACCGGCTCCGGCAAGAGCACCCTGGCCGCGCTGGTGAGCCGGCTGTACGACCCGACGAGCGGCCGGATCACGATCGACGGCGTCGACCTGCGTGACCTGCGCCTGGCCGACCTGTCGGCGATCGTCGGCGTGGTCAGCCAGGAGACCTACCTGCTGCACACCACGGTGCGGGAGAACCTGCGTTACGCCCGCCCGGACGCCACCGACGCCGAGATCGAGGCCGCCGCCCGTGCCGCCCAGATCCACGACCTGATCGCCGGGCTGCCCGACGGGTACGACACGGTCGTCGGCTCGCGGGGCCACCGCTTCTCCGGCGGTGAGAAGCAGCGCCTCGCCATCGCCCGTACGCTGCTGCGCGACCCGCGCATCCTGATCCTCGACGAGGCCACGAGCGCGCTGGACACCGAGACCGAGCGTGCGGTGCAGCGGGCGTTCGACGAGGTGGCCCGGGGCCGCACCACCATCACCATCGCGCACCGGCTCTCCACCGTCCGGGACGCGGACCAGATCGCCGTGCTCGACCACGGGCGGATCGTCGAGTCCGGCCGGCACGACGGCCTGCTGGAGCGCGCCGGCCGCTACGCCGCCCTCGCCGCCTGACGACCCGTCGGGCGGCCCGTCGGGCAACCTGTCGGGCGACCGACCGCCTGACCATGCGTCGGGCGACGCGTCGTCGCGCCGCTCAGGGGGCTGACGTGACCTGCCTCACGCTGGACGGTGAGGTCGACGGCGTCATGGCGATCCGGGCCGGAGCCGCCTCGGCGGTCTCCGAGATGTCCTACGAGCTGGGCGTCGCACTGGGCATCGCCCTGCTGGGAACACTGCACATCGCGCTGTACCGCGCCGGTCTGCCCGACCTGTCCGGTCTGCCCGGCCCCGCCCGCGAGGCGGTCGCCGACTCGCTGGCCGCCGGCACCCGGGCCCTGTCCGGCACCGGCGAGCAGGGCACCCTGGTCCTGGACGCCGCCGGTCACGCCTTCGCCCACGGGATGCGGATCACTTCGGTCATCGCCGCGGTCCTGCTGCTGGTGGCCGCGCTGGTCGCGTGGAAGGTCATCCCCTCCGACCGCCGTCGGGCGCGTGAGTGAACTCCCCAAAATGGGGTGACCGCCGGGTGGTCGACTGGCAGGCTGTGCAGGTGTTCCTGACGATCACCTCGACTGCGCCGGCTGCGACGGATCTGGGCTTCCTGCTGCACAAGCATCCGGGCCGGGTGCAGACCTTCGAGGTGTCGGTGGGGCAGGCGCACGTCTTCTACCCCGAGGCGACGGCACGGCGGTGCACGGCGGCCCTGCTGGTGGAGGTGGACCCGGTCGCCCTGGTGCGCGGCAAGGGTTCGGGCGGACCGGACGGGTTCTCGCTGGCGCAGTACGTCAACGACCGGCCGTACGCGGCGTCGTCGATGCTCGCGGTGGCGTTGGGGCGGGTGTTCCGTACGGCGATGGCGGGACGCTGCGATGCCCGCCCGGAGCTGCCGGGACAGCGGCTGCCGTTGGAGGTGCGGGTTCCGGCGCTGCCGTGCGTGGGTGGGGCCGAGGTGGCGCGCCGGGTGTTCGAGCCGTTGGGCTGGTCGGTCGAGGCGGCGGCGGTCCCGCTCGATCCGCAGGTGCCGCACTGGGGGCCGTCGCGGTACCTGGACGTGCGTCTGACCGGTCGGGTGCGGCTGGCGGAGGCGTTGAACCACCTGTACGTCCTGCTGCCCGTGCTGGACAACACAAAGCACTACTGGGTCACCACGGACGAGGTGGACAAGCTGGTCCGTGCCGGGGCGGGCTGGCTGCAGGAGCACCCGGAGCGGGACCTGATCCTCCGCCGCTATCTGGCACACCGGCGGACCCTGGTGGGCACCGCCGTGGGGCGGCTGGCCGAGGTCGACGACGCCGAACCGCAGACGCTGGACAACGCCGTACCGGACGGGGACGCCGACGAGGTGCCGCAGCGTTCGCTCTCGCTGGCCGAGCAACGCCGGGGTGCGGTGCTGGCCGCGCTCCGGGCTGCCGGCGCGACCCGGGTGGTCGACCTGGGATGTGGCGAGGGGGCGCTGCTGCGGGCGCTGGCGGCTGATCCGGTCTTCACCGAACTCGTCGGGGTGGACGTGTCGGCCCGGGCGCTCCAGGTCGCGGCGCGCCGGTTGCGTCTGGAGCAGATGTCCGACCGGCAGCGGGAGCGGATCCGGCTGATCCAGTCCTCGCTGACCTACCGCGACACCCGGATCGCCGGCTTCGACGCGGTGGTGCTGATGGAGGTCGTCGAGCACGTCGACCCGCCGCGACTCGGAGCGCTGGAGCGGACCGTGTTCACCCACGCGCGCCCCGGCACGGTCGTGGTGACGACACCGAACGTGGAGTACAACGTCCGGTACCCGGACCTGCCCGCGGGCCGGATGCGGCACCGCGACCACCGCTTCGAGTGGACCCGTGGGCAGTTCCGTTCGTGGACGGAGGGGGTCGCCGCCGAGCGGGGCTACGCGGTGCGCCACCTGCCGGTCGGCGTCGACGATCCCGACCTCGGCCCGCCGACCCAGATGGCCGTGTTCACCCGCCAGGACGCCACCGGAGACACCCGATGACCGACACCGAACGGCAGCTCGTCATCCCGCAGCTGTGCCTGGTCGCGCTCGTCGGCGTGTCCGGCTCCGGCAAGTCGACCTTCGCCGCCACCCGCTTCGGGCCCTTCGAGGTGCTCTCCAGCGACTTCTGCCGGGGCCTCGTCAGCGGCGACGAGAACAACCAGGCGGCCAGCGCGGACGCGTTCGACGTGCTGTACCACATCGCCGCCAAGCGACTGGCCGCCGGCCACCTGACGGTCGTCGACGCGACCAACGTCCAGCCCGACGCGCGGAGGAGGCTCGTCGAGCTGGCCCGCGCCCACGACGTGCTGCCGGTGGCGATCGTGCTCGACGTACCGGAGAAGGTCTGCGTCGAACGCAACGCCCGACGCGCGGACCGGGACTTCGGCGCACACGTGGTCCGCCGCCAGCACGACCAGCTCCGCCGGTCGCTGCGTGGCCTGGCCCGGGAGGGCTTCCGGAGGGTCCACGTGCTGCGCGGCACCGACGAGGTGCAGGCCGCGACGATCGTCCGCGAGCGGCTGCTCAACGACCTTCGACACGAGACCGGCCCGTTCGACGTCATCGGCGACGTGCACGGCTGCCGCAGCGAGTTGGAGACCCTGCTCGGCCGGCTGGGCTACACGGTGGTCCGGGACGAGGCGGGGCGGGCCGTCGACGCGGTGCACCCCGAGGGCCGCCGGGCGGTCTTCGTCGGTGACCTGGTCGACCGGGGGCCGGACTCGCCCGGGGTGCTGCGCCTGGCGATGGGTATGGTCGCCGCCGGGCATGCCTTCGCGGTGCCCGGTAACCACGAGAACAAGCTGGTACGCGCCCTGTCCGGCCGGAACGTGCAGGTCACCCACGGGCTGGCCGAGACACTGGCCCAGCTCGCCGAGGAGCCCGAGGAGTTCCGTCGGCGGGTCGAGGTCTTCTGCCGCGACCTCGTCTCGCACCTGGTCCTCGACGACGGGCGGCTGGTCGTCGCCCACGCCGGGCTCAAGGAGGCGTACCACGGCCGGGCGTCGGGGCGGGTCCGCAGCTTCGCCCTCTACGGCGAGACCACCGGGGAGACCGACGAGTTCGGCCTACCCGTGCGCTACCCGTGGGCCGACGACTACCGGGGTCGCGCGATGGTGCTCTACGGCCACACGCCCACCCCCGAGCCGGAGTGGGTCAACAACACCATGTGCCTGGACACCGGATGCGTGTTCGGCGGGCGGCTCACCGCCCTGCGCTACCCGGAGAAGCAGATCGTCGCGGTCCCGGCCGAGCGGGTCTGGTACGAGCCGGTGAAGCCGTTCCCGCCGTCGGAGGCGGCTGCCGTCGGCATGGCCGATGCCGGGGGGCGCCGGGAACCGGACCTGCTCGACATCACCGACGTCCTCGGCAAGCGGACCGTCGAGACCCGCCACCACGGGCGGGTCACGGTCCGGGAGGACCAGGCCGCCGGCGCGCTGGAGGTGATGAGCCGCTTCGCCCTCGACCCGCGATGGCTGCTCTACCTGCCGCCGACCATGGCCCCGTGCGCCACCTCCCCGCGCAGCGATCTGCTCGAGCACCCCGCCGAGGCGTTCGACGCCTACCGGGCCGACGGTGTCGGGCAGGTCGTCTGCGAGGAGAAGCACATGGGGTCGCGCGCCGTCGTCCTGGTCTGCCGCGACGCCGCGACGGCCCGGGCCAGGTTCGGCGCCGCCGACGGCACGACGGGCGCCCTCCACACCCGCACCGGCCGGCCGTTCTTCGGCCCGGATCTGACCGAGCAGTTGCTGGACCGGCTGCGTGCCGCCGTCACCGCCGCCGGGCTGTGGTCGGAACTCGACACCGGGTGGTTGCTGCTCGACGGTGAACTGCTCCCGTGGTCGGCCAAGGCCGAGGACCTCCTCCGTAACCAGTACGCTGCGGTGGGCGCAGCCGCGCGGGCCGCCCTGCCGGCCGCCCTCGACGCCCTACGGACGGCGCAGGCGTCGGGACTCGACGTCGGCGCGCTGCTCGACCGCACCCGGGCCCGGGTCGGCAACACCGAGTCGTTCACCGAGGCGTACCGCCGCTACTGCTGGCCCACCGACGGCCTGGACGGCCTGCGCCTGGCCCCCTTCCAGCTGCTCGCCACCGACGGGGCGACCTACCACGACCGGGACCACGGCTGGCACCTGGCGCTCGCCGACCGGCTCGCCGACGCCGCACCTGATCTCGTCCGGACCACCCGCCGGCTGGTCGTCGACACCACCGAGCCGGAGTCGACAGCCGCCGGTGTCGACTGGTGGGAACAGCTCACCGCCGCCGGTGGTGAGGGCATGGTCGTCAAGCCGTACGCCAACCTCACCCGGGGCCGGCGCGGGCTGCTCCAGCCCGGCATCAAGGTGCGTGGCCGGGAGTACCTGCGCATCATCTACGGCCCGGACTACACCGAGCCGGCCAACCTGGAACGGCTGCGCCAGCGCGGCCTCGGCCACAAGCGGTCACTGGCGCTGCGGGAGTACGCCCTCGGCCTCGAAGCACTCGAACGCGCCGCCGGGGGCGAACCCCTGTGGCGCGTCCACGAACCCGTCTTCGCCGTGCTCGCCCTCGAATCAGAACCCGTCGACCCGCGGCTCTAGCACCCCGGACCGGTGGCTCGGCACCGCGACCCGACTGCCGGTGTCAGCGCGTCGGGGGAGGGGTCACCTGACCCGCTGGTCGGTTCTGCTCAGGTCGGGGCCCGACGGGCCGGTGCCGTCGTCGAGGTCGCCGACGAGTGAGCGGGGGGCGCGCATGTGCCACGCGTCGGTGACGAGTTCGGTCAGGCGTTCGACGTCCACCTGTGCCAGCCGCAGCATGACCAGGGGCAGCCCGTCGTACGCGGGCGTCGTGAAGAAGACCTCGGGTTCGCCGAGGAGCAACGCCTGTTTCTCCGCCTCGTCCCCGACGTACAGCACCGCGATGTCGGTCCGGACGAGGCGCGACGTACCCGGTCTGCGTTCGGGGTAGGACCAGACGAACCCCTTGTCGGCAACCCGGAAGTCGAAGCCGTCACTGTCGATCTCGACCACGTGCGGCAGGGCGAGCGCGAGGCGACGGACATCGCCGGCGTCAGCCATCGAGGTTGCTCCAGAACACCGCTTCCTGCACGCGCACAGGCTAGCCGCTGGGTCGGACAGAGTCCGGCGGCCCGCGGGGCCGGCGTCGACGCGCGCCTGTCGCCCCGGTACACCCGCCGCCGTCGCCGGGCCCCGGTCGTGTCGGGGACTACTGTTAGCCTGCGCTGCGTCGTCGATCATGGCGATTCGCCATGGAATGTGGCTAATTTCCCGCTGCGGATGGTGGTCCTGATGGGCTGGCTACCGGTGGGGGACTCGTACGAGATCTCCCTCGTGGACGGGAAGGTGGCGGCCCGGTCCAGCGGTCCGCGGTCCACCGCCCGTCCACTGAAGACCCTGCCGAAGGTGCTGCGTGACAGCGCCGAGGTGGACCGGCTGCGCCAGCTCGCCCAGTGGCTGGACCGGCACGCCTCCGAATGCCTGGCCCGGGTCGACGCCTGGGTGGTGTCCTCACTGCCGGTGCCGACCGGACTGCTGGCCCGGGTCTGGGCGGTGCCGGTCTCCAGCAGGAGGTTCACCACGCCCCGGCCGCGCGCCTCGTGTTCCAGGGTGTGCAGGATCGCCACCGCCACCCCGGTGCCACGGGCCGCCGGCTCGACGTACATCCGCTTGATCTCCGCCGAGTCCGGCCCCAGCATCCGCAATCCGCCGCATCCCACCGCGGCGCCGTGCGCGTCGCGGGCGACGAGGAAGACGTCGATGCAGCGGTGGGGGCAACCCCCGGCTCGTGGTCGTCGTTGCCGTACCGGGCGTGCAGTTCGGTGCGTTGCGCGGCGCGCAGCCGGTCCCCGGGTGAGCCTCAGCCTTGCTGGGGTGGTCGCGGCTGCGGGTCGAGGACTCGGCCGGGCAGGTCGAGGTGTTCGCGGAACGCCCGACGGCCCTCGGCGGTGACGGCGAGCGCCCGACCGGTGCCGATCCGGACGGCCCAACCGGCGTCCAGGGCGTGCCGGCAGAGCGCCGCGCCGATCGTGCCGGCGAGGTGGGGCCGCCGCTCGGTCCAGTCCAGGCACGCCCGGACCGGTGCGCGGCGGGTCGGCGCTGTCGACTCCGGCGCTATGCCGAGCCCGGCCAGCCACGCCGTGCTCCGGTCGGTCAGGCTCAGCCCCCGCTCCCAGCTCAGGAAGCCGTGTCCGGTCATCGCGTCGGTGACCGCCACGCCGAGGGCTCCGGCGAGGTGGTCGTAACAGGTACGGGCGTGCGCCAGCGCCCGGCGTCGGCTGGCCGCCGACAGCGACCGGACGGGCGCCGGCTCGACCGGTGCGGCGCCGGTCAACGTCTCGATCAGCTCGGCGACGCCGGCGTCGGCCAGCCGCAGGTAACGGTGGCGGCCCTGCCGCACCTCGGTCACCAGGCCACCGGCGACGAGTCGGTGCAGGTGGGCGGTCGCGGTCGACGGTGCCACCCCGGCGTGCCGGGCCAACTCGGTCGCCGTCCACGCCCGCCCGTCCAGCAGCGCCAGGCAGAACGCCGCTCGGGTGTGATCGGCGAGCAGGCCGGCCACGGTGGCCAACCCCACCGTGGCCTCGTGCACCCGGGAGCCACCGGGCCCGTTGCGGCGGCCGTGCCCGGACCGGCGGCCGCCCTCGAGCCGGCCCGACTGGCCCGAGACGGTGTTCTGGCTGCTCATCGTCGTGATCCTGCCCGGAAAACGCTTCGGCCGGCAACGAAACGTCGGGTGGTTACGGTCCCACGATGACCAACGCCACCTGCGGGAACGCGATTTGCCACCCCGTCTCCGACCGACCGGCCGGGCACCTGACCATCCAGCCCCGGATCCTGTACTTCGGCACCCCGGTGGTGCTGCTCAGCACCGAGAACGAGGACGGGTCCGCCAACCTCGCCCCCATCTCCTCGGCGTGGGCGCTCGGCTGGGTGGTCGTGCTCGGGCTCGGCGCGGAGGGGATAGACGGCGCGGAACCTCCGCGATCGACCCGATGTGGTGATCAACTTACCGGCGCCGCACCAGTGGACCGCCGTCGAGCGCCTGGCCCCGTTGACCGGACGCGACCCGGTGCCCGCACCCAAGCGGGCCGCGTTCCGGTACGAGCCGGCGAAGTTCGCGGCGGCGGGACTCC
This sequence comes from Micromonospora inyonensis, assembly GCF_900091415.1. Lineage (NCBI taxonomy): Bacteria > Bacillati > Actinomycetota > Actinomycetes > Micromonosporales > Micromonosporaceae > Micromonospora > Micromonospora inyonensis. The sequence goes on from NZ_FMHU01000002.1 coordinate 1,441,840, forward strand.
GGCCGGAGCCGTCCGAGGCGGTCCGGCCACCGCGGGTCGCTGGCTGCCCGATCCAGTTGGAGGCGCGGGCCACCCGGATCCACCCGGCCACCGCCGGCGGCTTCGTCATCGTCGAGGCCGAGGTCTGCCGGGTGCACGCGGACCGGCGGATCGTGGTCCCCGGCACCCAGCACGTCGACCCGACCGCCTGGAGTCCCTTGATCTACAACTTCCGACATTACTTCGGGTTGGGGCGGAACTGGGAGAGAGCTTCCGGTCCGAAACCCCTGGTCGGGGCGCTGACCGGGCGTAGGGCTCCCGGCCCGCCAGTCGGATACCCGCCAGTTGATAGAAAGTTATCTACTTCTGCATGTCAGTCGTCTAACATCTCCTCACCTGATCGACAGATGTCGATCATGCTCCACGGTGATGGAAGGACATGCCCAGATGGCTCTCAAGCCCTCCGCCAGGCAACACTGGCGCCTCGGCGTCGTGACCACCGCGGTGGCCGCCGCGGTGGCCTTCGCCGCCCCGGCCACCGCGGCACCCGCCGAAGGTGCCATCCTTCAGGCCGGCGGTGACACCGCCGTCGCCGACTCGTACGTCGTGGTGCTCAAGGAGACTTCCGTCGCCCGTACCGGGGTGGACGCCTCCGCCCGGAGTCTCGCCCGGGAGTACGGCGGCACGGTCGCCCGCACCTACCAGCACGCGCTGCGCGGCTTCGAGGTACGGCTCTCCGAGTCGGCGGCCCGCCGACTCGCCGCCCACCCCTCGGTGCAGTACGTCCAGCAGAACCACCGGGTCAGCATCGCGGCCACCCAGTCGCCCACCCCCTCCTGGGGACTGGACCGCGTCGACCAGCGCAACCTGCCGCTGAACAACTCGTACACCTACCCGAACAACGGCTCGGGGGTGCGGGCGTACATCATCGACACCGGCATCCGGTTCAGCCACGGCGACTTCGGCAGCCGGGCGGTGAGCGGCTTCGACGCCATCGACGGCGGCTCGGCCGACGACTGCAACGGGCACGGCACGCACGTCGCCGGCACCGTCGGCGGCACCGCGTACGGGGTGGCCAAGGGTGCCACCCTGGTCGGCGTCCGGGTGCTCGACTGCGGCGGTAGCGGCACCTACGCCCAGGTCATCGCCGGCATCGACTGGGTGACCGGCGACCACGACCCGGGTGAGCGCGCAGTGGCCAACATGAGCCTCGGCGGCGGCTTCGACCAGGCCACCAACGACGCGGTGACCAGGTCGATCGCCGACGGCGTCAGCTACGCCGTCGCGGCGGGCAACGAGTCCGGCTCCAACGCCTGCAACGTCTCGCCGGCCAGCACGCCGACGGCCATCACGGTCGGGGCGACCGAGTCCACCGACGCCCGGGCCAGCTACTCCAACATCGGCACCTGCCTGGACATCTTCGCCCCGGGCAGCGCGATCACCTCGGCCTGGCACACCGGCGACACCGCCACGAACACCATCAGCGGCACCTCGATGGCCAGCCCGCACGTGGCCGGCGCGGCAGCCCTGGTGCTCGCGGCCAACCCGTCGCACACGCCGCAGCAGGTGCGCGACAAGCTCGTCAACGACGCCACCGGCAACGTGGTGACCAACCCCGGCACCGGCTCGCCGAACAAGCTGCTCTACACCGGCAACGTCGTCCCGCCGACCCAGGACTTCAGCGTCGCGGTGACCCCGGCCGCCGGCTCGGTCAACCCGGGCGGCTCGCTGACCGCGACGGTGGCCACCACGACCACCGTCGGCAGCCCGCAGACGGTCACCCTCACCGCCACCGGCCTTCCGGCCGGCGCGACCGCGACCTTCAGCCCGGCGTCGATCGCCACCGGTGCCTCCGCGGCCCTCACCATCGCCACCACCGGCAGCACCGCCCCGGGCACGTACCCCGTGACCATCACCGCGACCGGGCCGGTGACCACGCAGAGCACGTCGTACGCGCTGACCGTCAACGGGCCTCCCGGCTGCGCGCAGACCAACAACACCGACGCCACGATCGCCGACAACAGCACCGTGGACAGCTCCGTCACCATCTCGGGCTGCACCGGTAACGCCTCGGCGACCAGCACCGTGCAGGTGGCGATCGTGCACACCTACATCGGTGACCTGGTGGTCAGCCTGATCGCTCCGGACGGCAGCGCCTACGTGCTGCACAACCGGGCCGGCGGTTCGACCGACAACCTCAACCAGACCTACCCGGTCAACCTGTCGTCGGAGGTCGCCAACGGCACCTGGCGGTTGCGCGTCCAGGACGCGGCGAGCGGCGACGTCGGTTACCTCGACAGCTGGACGCTCAACCTGGGCGCCCCGCCCGTGCCGACCTGCGGTGGCACCAACGGCACCGACGTGACCATCGCGGACAACACCACGGTCACCAGCACCATCGCGGTCAGCGGCTGCACCGGCAACGCGTCGTCGGCCAGCACCGTGCAGGTGGCGATCGTGCACACCTACATCGGTGACCTGGTGGTCAGCCTGATCGCTCCGGACGGCAGCGCCTACGTGCTGCACAACCGGGCCGGCGGTTCGGCCGACAACCTCAACCAGACCTACCCGGTCAACCTGTCGTCGGAGACCCGAAACGGCACCTGGACCCTGCGGGTGCAGGACGCCGCCTCCGGTGACGTCGGCTACCTCAACACGTGGACCCTCGGCCTGTAACCCGCCTCGACGCCGGATCCTCGGCCGGCCGGGCCCCTTCGCGCGACGCGGAGGGGCCCACCGGCGTCCGACGGATCGGCCTCAACGGCCGACCTCGAACGCACCCACCCTCTCGACGAGCCAGGTCACATCGGCGCCACTCGGTACCTCGACCGGCTCGGACCCCCGGCAGAAGACCCGCGCGCCCGTGGTCACGCCGCCGAGCCGCATCGAACCGTCGCTCACGCGCAGCCAGGTGCCCTCGCGCATGGCGAGCACCGGGACGTCGTTCTCCTCGAGGAACTGGGTCAGTCGCTCCTCCCGGGTCTCGCCCTGGTGGGTCGAGGCCGGGTCCGGGTCGAGGTAGTGGGGGTTGATCTGGAACGGCACGAGACCGAAGGTCTCGAAGGACGGTGGTTGGACGATCGGCATGTCGTTCGTCGTCCGCAGGCTCGGCGTCGCGACGTTGGTGCCGGCACTCGAACCGACGTATGGCATCCCCTCGGCCACCCGGGCCCGTACGACGCTGATCAGACCCGCCTCGTGGATCGCCTTGACGAGACGGAAGGTGTTGCCGCCGCCGACGAAGACCGCCTCGGCCTCGGCGACCAGGTCGCGTGGCGTGCCCTCGTGTGCTCCCCGGACGGTGATGCCGAGTGGCTCCAGGGCCCGACGGACCGTGTCGGTGTAGCCGTCGTGGTCTGCCAGTGCGAAGGGGACGAACACGATGGAGCGCCGGCCGTCGAGTGCCTGGAGGATCGCGTCGCGCGCATGCTCCAGGTAGGCCCGTCCCGGGGCCGTCGAGTTGGACAGCAGCAGCAGGTTCTGGTGGCCCTGGGTCATGGTGTCTCCTCGGTGCGGCCGGTCCGGCTGGCCGGCGCGGCGTTCAGTGGGACCGGGTCACCCTGGTCTGCCGGGCTACGGCGGCCGAGTGCGCCCGGTTGTCGAGCAGGGCGGACAGTTGCTCCGCCGCGGCCTGTAGCGCGGGCAGGTGGTCCCGGATGTCGTCCGGACGGGCCGGGTACTTGCTCTCGCCGAGGCTGAGCGAGCCGACGGGCCGCCCCCGGAGGATGATCGGCACGGCGAGCGCCCTCGTGGCGTAGTCGTACTCGCCCTCCGAGTAGGCGTAGCCCTGGGCGACGGTCTCGACGAAGAGCCGTTCGAGTTCCTGCTCGTCGACCTTCGTCAGCCCGGTGAACGTCGCGAAGACCCGGCCGGAGATCAGGGCGCGTCGCTCGTTGCTGTCGAGGAAGGCGAAGTAGCCGCGGGAGGTGGCTCCCGCGTTGGCCGGGTACAACTCGCCGACGAGCGGGTGACTACGCAGCGGGCCGCCGCCGTCGACGGCGGCGACGCAGCGGACGTGGAGCCCGTCCGGGACGGCGAAGATGGCGGTGCGGTCGGTCTGGAAGGCCAGCGGCTCGAGCACCCGCTGCGCCAGGGCGGCCAGCCCGCCCGCCCGCTCCCAGACGGCGGCCATCCGCCACATCGTCGGTCCGAGGCTGTAGCGCCGGGTCACCGGGTCGGCGCTGAGGAAGCCACGCGCGGCGAGCGCGGCGAGGATCCGCTGCGCGGTCGACTTGTCGATGGCGAAGGCTTCGGCAAGCTCCATGACGCCCCAGTCCCGACGCCGTTCGGTGAACGACAGGAGGACCTCCAGGGCGCGGTCCACGGTCTGGAGCGGCGAGCGGGGGCGGGCGACGCCGTCGTCTGGCATGGGTCCTCCGGGCTGGACGGGACGGGTCAGAACCTACCGCACCCTGATCCAGTTCGGGATGCCCTCTCAGATAGAGAGAAAGTATTGCACGAGGGTGCCGGGCCGGCGAACCCTTGGTGACGCAAAGCCCAGGTCAGGCCCAACAACGCGCAGATTGGAGGTGTCCGTGAACCACGTGGTGCGACGGGTGCTGGCGATGATCCCGGCACTGTTCGGTGTCGTGCTCTGCATCTTCCTTCTCACCCGCGTCCTGCCCGGTGACCCGGCCCGCACGCTCGCGGGGGAGCAGGCCGACCCGGCGACCGTCGAGAAGATCCGCGTCGAGATGGGCCTCGACCAGCCGTTGGCCGCGCAGTTCGTCTCCTACCTGCGTGATCTCTTCTCGGGCGACCTCGGGTTCGCGTGGCACACCGGGCAGCCCGTCCTCACCGACTTCGCCTCCCGGCTGCCGGCGACGGTCGAACTCGCCGTCGTGGCGATCCTCATCTCACTGCTCGTCGGAGTCCCGATCGGGGTCGTCAGCGCGACGCGGCGCGACCGGCCCATCGACCACGCCAGCCGGATCTTCTCGCTGGTCGGGGCGTCCATGCCGCTCTTCTGGCTCGCCCTCCTCGTGATCTTCGTCTTCTACAACAAGCTCGGCTGGGAACCGGCCCCGCTGGGCCGCATCGCCCAGGACGTGAACCCCCCGACCTCGATCACCGGGCTCTACGTCCTCGACTCGCTCCTGAGCGGTGACGTCGTCGCGCTGAAGTCGTCGCTGGCCCACGTCATCTGGCCGGCCATGTGCCTCGCCACCGGGAGCACGGCGATCATCGCCCGGATGACCCGTTCCGAGATGCTCGAGGTGATCAACCAGGACTACGTGCGCACCGCCCGATCCAAGGGCCTGCCGCCGGCCAGGGTCATCCTCAAGCACGCGTTGAAGAACGCCGCCCCGGTCATCGTGACCGTCGTCGGCCTGCAGTTCGGTCAACTCCTCGGCGGCGCGGTCATCACCGAGACGGTCTTCAGCTGGCCCGGCATCGGCCAGTACGTGGTCCAGTCCGTGCTCGCCACCGACTACGCGCCGGTGCAGGCATTCACGCTGCTGGCCGCAGTCGTCTACCTGACGGTCAACCTCTGTGTCGACCTGTTCAACGCCCGCCTGGACCCGAGGATCGAGAATGCCTGACACCACCGTGTCCGCCACCGCGCCGGGCAGCCGGACCGCGTCGGCCGACCAGGCGAGGTCGAGGCCCACGACGGCGTGGCGCCTGCTGGTCCGCAACCGCCTGGCGATGGTCGGTCTCGTCTTCATCGCGATCTGGACAATCGGTGCACTCCTGGCCGACCTGCTGCCGTACTCGCCCACCGAGACCGGGGTCGGCGGGCTTCTCGAGCCACCCTCCCGCGAGCACCTCTTCGGCACGGACAACTTCGGTCGCGACATCCTCGCCCGGGTCCTCGCCGGCGGGCGGATCTCGCTCTGGACGGGGCTCATCGCCGTCGGGATCTCGCTCCTCGTGGGTGTCCCGATCGGCGCCATCTCCGGCTTCGTCGGCGGCGCGGTGAGCACGGTGCTCATGCGGGTGATGGACGTGCTCCTCGCCTTCCCGTCCCTCGTCCTGGCCATGGCGATCGCCGCAGCCCTCGGGCCCGGCCTGGCCAGCGCGATGGTCGCCGTGGGCGTCGTCGGCATCCCCGAGTTCGCCCGCATCGTCTACAGCCAGACCCGCTCGCTGCGGGAGCGTGACTTCGTCGAGGCGGGCCGCGCCATCGGGCTGCGGGACCGCACGATCCTCCTCCGCCACATCGTCCCGAACACCGTCGCCCCGATCCTCGTCCGGTCGACCCTCGGCATGGGCTACGCGATCCTCACGGCCGCCTCGCTCAGCTTCATCGGCCTCGGCGCGCAGCCGCCGACGGCGGAGTGGGGCGTCATGATCTCGGACGGCCGTGGCTACATCATCAGCGGCGAGTGGTGGATGACCTTCTTCCCGGGCATCGCCATCGCCACCTCGATTCTCGGCTTCAACCTGATCGGCGACGGCCTTCGTGACGTCCTCGACCCGCGCCTGCGGACGAGCCGATGACCCGGTGCGGACCTGCCACGGACGCCAGCCCATCCGCCCATCCATCCCCCACCCCTGACCCGAAGGAGAACAGCGTGAAGCGCAGAGCCACCCTGGCTGCCGCGGTCGCCGCCACCTTCCTCGCCGCCGGCTGTGGAGCCAACGCCAACCAGGGCGGCTCCTCGCAGGCCGGCGGGGCCGGCAAGGACACCCTCGTCGTCGCCTACTCCGAGGGCGGCAAGACCCTCAACCCCGCCGAGGCGAACGACGTCACCTCCGACACGTTCGTCGTGGCGGCCTACGACCAGCTGGTCACGTACGACCGCACGACGGTCGACGGCAAGCCGACCGCCAAGACGGACACCATCGTGCCGATGCTGGCGGAGAAGTGGGAGGTGAGCCCCGACTCGAAGAGCTACACGTTCACGCTGCGGCAGGGCGTGACGTTCGAGGACGGTTCGCCCCTCGACTCCGACGATGTCGTCAAGTCGTTCGACTTCATCAAGAAGTCGAGCTCGGCGAGCTTCCTCTACGGCATGGCCGGCATCGACACCGTGACCGCGGTCGACCCGCAGACGGTGAAGATCGGCCTCACCGCGCCGAACCACCTCTTCCTGCAGATCCTGCCGATGTACTCGTTCTCGATCATCAACATCGACAAGGTCAACGCCGAGGGCGGCGCCAAGTGGCTCGACACCAACACCGCGGGTTCCGGCCCCTACCGGCTGAAGAAGTGGGACCCGGCGACGGAGGCCGTGCTCGAGCGCAAGGACACCTACTGGGGTGAGAAGCCGGCGCTGCGCACCATCAACACCAAGTTCATCGGCGAGGCGAGCAACCGCGTCCAGCTCCTCAGCAAGGGCGAGGTCGACATCGCGCTCGAGGTGCCGGCGAAGGACGTCGATACCCTGTCGAAGCAGTCCGGCGTCACCGTCGACTCCCGGGCCAGCAACAAGGTCCTCTTCTTCGGGATGAACAACGCGATCAAGCCGTTCGACAACCCGAAGGTCCGCCAGGCGATCTCGTACGCGATCCCGTACGACAAGCTCGTCAACGACGTCATGAAGGGCCAGGCGTCGCCGATGCGCTCGTCGGTGGCCAGCTCGACCCCGGGCTTCAGCGACGCCGGCTACGTCTACTCGTACGACCTCGGCAAGGCCAAGGCGCTGCTCGCGGAGGCCGGCCACCCCAACGGCTTCAGCTTCGACTTCATCCTCGGCAGCGGCTTCCAGGACTGGTCGGACGACGCCGTCCTCATCCAGGCCGAGCTGGCGAAGATCGGCGTGACGATGAACATCAAGAACATGGCGCGTCCGCAGTTCCTCGAGGCGCTCGCGACGAAGAAGGTGCAGAGCTACATCACCCGCTGGACCTCCTTCGTCAACGACCCGGGCTACCACCTCGGCCTCCTGCTGACCAGTGACGGCACGAGCAACTACGCCAACTTCCACAACGCCGAGGTCGACAACCTCTGGAAGAAGGCCGCGACCGAGCCGGACCAGAAGGTCCGCAACGACCTGTACGGCAAGGCGCAGGAGATCATCAACACCCAGGCGCCGTGGGCGTACCTGTACGAGTACAACATCGTCGTCGCGCAGCGCGAGGGCGTGCAGGGGTACACCTCGTACCCCGACGGGATCATCCGCTTCTTCCAGATGAGCAACAAGGGCTGACGCCGAGGCAGGCGTGCCGCCGGGCCGCCGCGGACCCGACACGCCCGGCGGCACGCCTCCCCGCGCCACCTCGAACCACCCCTCCCGCAACGACACCTGGAGCCCGACGTGACCACCACACCCCCCGACTGGGAGACCCGGGTCCTCGACGAGATCGAGCGCACCCGGGACGAACTGCTGACGCTCGCCGGAGACCTCATCCGGATCCCGAGCGAGAACCCTCCGGGGGACTGCACGGACGTCGGCAACTTCATCGCCGACCACCTGCGCGCCGCGGGCCTCGACCCCGAGGTCCACGACGCGGGGGACGGTCGCCTCAGCGTCGTCGTCCACCGTGCCGCGAGCAACGCCGCGGTGGACGACGACCCCAACTCGGCGCGCCACCTGGTGCTCGCCGGTCACACCGACGTCGTCCCCGTCGGTGACCTGGACCGTTGGACGTTTCCCCCCTTCGCGGGGGACATCGTCGACGGCTACCTCCGTGGTCGCGGGGCGAGCGACATGAAGGCCGGCCTCGCCGGTGTCATCCACACGCTCGTCGTCCTGCACCGTCTCGGCGTCCCGCTCGCCGGGAAGCTGTCGCTCGCGGCGGTCCCCGACGAGGAGCAGGGCGGTTCGCGCGGCGCGGACTGGCTCCTCGACCAGGGGGTCCTCGACGGCGCGACCGGCGCGATCATCGCCGAGCCGGCCGAACGCACGCACCCGACGATCGGCCAGAAGGGCAGCAACTGGTTCCGGATGACGATCGACGGCAGGCCGGGGCACGGCAGCCTCCAGCCGCTGCACGGCGTCAACGCGAACCTCCTCGCGGCCAAGGCCGTCATCGCCCTGCAACAGCTCTGGGAGATGAAGCCGTCGCCGCCCGGGGACGTGGTCGAGCTCATCGAGCGGTCGAAGACGTTCGCCGAGGAGCGCGAGGGCTACGGAGCCGGCATCGGTGCCGTCTTCGAGCACGTCACCGTCAACATCGGCACGATCCACGGCGGTACGTCCTCCAACGTCGTCGCGGACCGGTGCGTCGTCGACGTCGACACCCGCGTGCCGATCGGGTTGTCGCGCGCCGAGGTCCTCGCCCGGGTCGACGAGCTGCTCGCCGAGGCGGGCGTCGAGGCGACGATCGAGCCGACCGGCTTCCGTAGCGAACCCAACTGGACGGTGCCGAGCGACCCCGTGGTCACCGAACTCGTCGCGGTCCTGCGCGAACTGACCGGTGACCCCACCGCGGAGGGGGTGCTCCAGTGGGCGTCCTCCGACGCCCGCACCTTCCGCAGCCACGGCATCCCCGTGCTCCAGTACGGGCCGGCGGAGCTGGCCACCATCCACGGCTTCGACGAGAGGGCACCCGTCGCCGACGTCGTCCTCGCCGCGAAGACCTACGCCCTGACCACCCTCCGGTACCTCGGCGTCGCCGGGACCGCTGTCGAAAGCGAATGATCGTGCTGTCCCACGTGCTCACCGTCCTCGACCTCCTCGACCGTCCCGACGCGTCGGGCAAACTCGTCGCCCACCATCTCCGCTCCCTCGGTGACGACGCCTGCTCGATCGCCGTCGAGACGGTGGCGGGCGAGCAGGGTTCGACCGACTTCCTCCAGGTCACCGTCCCGGGCAGCCGGGGCCGGACCGCCGGCGGTGACGCCCCGACGCTCGGGGTCGTCGGACGCCTCGGCGGTCTCGGTGCCCGGCCGGAGCTGATCGGCTACGTGTCCGACGGGGACGGTGCGACCGCCGCCGTCGCCACGGCCGCCAAGCTGCTCGCGATGCACGCCCGGGGCGACGTCCTGCCCGGCGACGTCGTCATCTCGACGCACATCTGCCCCGACGCGCCGACCCGGCCCCATGACCCGGTGCCCTTCATGGACTCGCCGGTCGACATCACCGCGATGAACGAGCACGAGGTCACCTCGGAGATGGACGCCGTCCTGTCCATCGACACCACGAAGGGCAACCGCATCGTCAACCACCGGGGGATCGCCATCTCCCCGACGGTCCGCGCCGGCTACATCCTCCCCGTGAGCGCCGACCTGATCAGCATCCTGGAGACCGTGTCCGGGGAGCCCGCCGTCGTGTTCGCGCTGTCGACCCAGGACATCACGCCGTACGGCAACGGCCTTCACCACCTCAACTCGATCCTCCAGCCGGCTGTCGCGACGGCCGCGCCCGTCGTCGGCGTCGCCATCACGACGGTGACGCCCGTGGCCGGCTGCGCGACCGGCGCGAGTCACGAGGTCGACATCGCACTGGCCGCGCGCTTCGCCCTCGAGGTCGCCAAGGGCTTCACCGCGGGCGTGGTGTCCTTCCACGACGAGGCCCAGGCGGCGCTCCTCGAGAGCCTCTACGGTCCGGCCACCCACCTGCAGACGACCGGAACGGTCCCCGGGCACTCCTGATCGGGCGGGCGCGACCGCGCTCAGCGGCACCACGGAACAAGGAGCACGCACATGGCAGAGACCCTGCTGTCGATCGAGAACCTCTCGGTCCGCATCGACACGTCGCGCGGCCCGATCCATCCGGTCCGGAACCTCGACCTCTCCATCGCGCGCGGCGAGATGGTCGGACTGGTCGGTGAGTCGGGCTCCGGCAAGAGCGTCACCGCCATGTCGATCACGGGACTGCTGCCGGCGCGGCAGGCGCACATCACCGGCGGGCAGATCCGCTTCGACGGGCGCGACCTCGCCGCGCTGTCGGACCGGCAGATGCGCCGGATCCGCGGCAGGGACATCGCGACGATCTTCCAGGAGCCGATGACCGCGCTCAACCCGGTCTTCACGATCCGCGACCAGCTGACCGAGCCGCTACGCCAGCACATGGGCCTCGGCCGACGGCAGGCGGCGGACCGCGCGGGCCACCTGCTCGACATGGTGGGGATCCGCAACACCGCGCGCGTCCTCGCCGGGTACCCGCACGAGCTCTCCGGCGGGATGCGCCAGCGCGTCATGATCGCCATGGCCATGGCGTGCGAGCCGAAGCTGCTCATCGCCGACGAGCCGACGACCGCGCTCGACGTGACGACCCAGCTGCAGATCCTCGACCTCATCACCGACCTTCAGGAGCAGCACGGGACGGCGGTCCTGCTCATCACCCACGACCTCGGCGTCGTCGCCCAGACCTGCCAGCGGGTCGCCGTGATGTACGGCGGCGAGCTACAGGAGACGGCGTCGACAGAGCAGCTCTTCACCACACCGCAGGCCGCCTACACCAAGCGGTTGCTCAGCTTCATCCCCTCCGCCAACGCGCACGTCGTCGCAGCGGTCGAGGCGCTCGCCGACGCAGGCACGCGTGACGGATCGCCGGACCGCGTGGAGACACGCACGGAGGCACCCGACGACGACGCGCCGGTGCTGCTCGAGGTGACCGACCTGACGAAGGTCTTCGCCGGGCGACGCCGCCGGCTGGGACGCCCGGCCGACACGGTCAGGGCGGTCGACGGCGTGTCCTTCCAGGTCCGTCGTGGCCGCACGCTCGCCATCGTGGGCGAGTCGGGGTCGGGCAAGTCGACGACCGGTCGTGCCCTGTTGCGCCTGCACGAACCGACGTCGGGTGCGGTGACCTTCAACGGGAGGGACCTCCTCGCGGCCAGTGACGACGAGTTGCGCCGGCTCCGCTCCGAGATGCAGATCGTCTTCCAGGACACGTACGCCTCGCTCGATCCGCGATGGACGATCCACCGAGCCCTCGCCGAGCCGCTGCGGTTGCACACGGACCTGGACGCCGCGGCGATCCGTGCCCGCATCGTCGAGGTCCTCGAGACGGTAGGACTGCGGGAGGAGGACATGGACCGCTTCCCGCACGAGTTCTCCGGAGGCCAGCGCCAGCGGATCGGCATCGCGCGGGCCCTCCTGCTCAACCCGAGTCTCGTCGTCTGCGACGAGCCCGTGTCGGCACTCGACGTGTCGGTGCAGGCCCAGGTGCTCGACCTCATGAAGCAGTTGCAGCGGGACCTCGGACTCACCTACGTCTTCATCTCGCACGACCTCTCCGTCGTCGAGATGATGGCCGACGAGATCGTCGTCATGAGCCAGGGCCGCGTCGTCGAGCAGGGCAGCGTCGAGCAGATCTTCCGGGCGCCCCAGCACCCCTACACCAAGGCGCTCCTCGCCGCGATCCCCGTCGCCGACCCCACCGCGCGGGTCGACCGGGCGGTGCGTCGCCGCATCGTCGAGCGCGGCGTCGCCGCTGCCGACCTGCCCGAGAAGGCGGTGGCGTGATGCACGGAGCGACGGGGGGTGGGACGCGGCCGAGGCTCGGCCTCGTCACGATCGGCCAGGCACCCCGCACCGATCTCATCCCCGATGTCGAGGCTGCCCTTTCCGGCGTCGACTGGGTCGAACACGGCGCGCTGGACCTCCTCGACGAGGAGGGCATCGCCCGGCTCGAACCTCGCGACGGGGAGCGGACCCTCGTTTCCCGGCTGCGGGACGGTTCGCGTGTCCGCCTCGGCGCGACGAGCATCGCCCCGGCACTCGACGACGCGATCCGACGCTGCGTGGCCGACCGCTGCGCGGCCGTCCTCGTGCTGTGCACCGGCCGTGTCGAGCACGGCCCGGCGGCGGTGCCGGTGCTCCATGCGGAGGACCTCGCCCACGACCTCGTGGCGGGGCTCGTCGATACGGGTCGCCTGGGCGTGCTGTGCCCCGTGCCGGAGCAGCTGACGGACATCCGGGAACGATGGGAGGGGCGTCTGGGGCGGCCCGTCGTCGCGGCGGCCGTGGACCCCTACACGGCCGGACCGGACGAGGTGGCGGCCGCCGGACGGGAGGTCGCCGCAGGCGGAGCCGAACTGGTCTTCCTCGACTGCATCGGCTACACCGGCCAGCAGCGGGACGTCCTCGCCGCCGAGGGCGTCCGGGCCGAGACCGCCCGCCACCTCGCCGTGGCGGGCGCGGTGGATCGCGTGCTCTCCCGCTCGCACGCCGACCACGCCCGCGTGGCGGGTGGGTGAACGGTCCACGGGGTGGCCGGTGCGACACAATCCGCACCTGACCTGGTCCCGCCGCCACCGTCTTCTCGGCACCGCCTGACCGAAGTCGCCACCGTGACGATCGGCAGTCCGGCTGGGTGGTGCGTCCCCGGTAACTCGGCCAGGTCGTCACCGCTTACCTCGGAAGTGGGTACGTGCCACCGGAGGGTGCTCCCGCCGGACGGAAGGACTGGCCGGGGGAAGCGTCAGGACCTTGATCAACGAGTCTTGTGAGCAACTCCGACGGCGGTGTACGGTGACAGCCAACAAAATGGATCTATCAGTTCGTGTGCATGATGGACGGCGGCCGGGATGCGCTTGCGCGTAGCCTTCGTTGACCGTCGAACCTTTCGTTTCTGTCCGCTGATCCGCACTCCTAACGGCTGGCGCCAGCTCGGGGCGCTCCGGTAAGGGTTTCCTGTTCTGACAACACTGTCGACATCAGACGTCACCTTTGTTCGGCCCTGATTCCTGTCGTCGCGGCCGAGTAACTGTCCGCTGGAGACGACGCAGTCGTGACAAAAGATCAACGGCACGGTATGTGCAAAGAGTCGTAGGCGCGGATTGTGAAAGGGGGAGGAGTGTGGGCCCGCAAGGGCGCCGCGCTCCGGACTTGCCATGACAACACTGAACGACTCGACGCTGACGCCCATGCCGTTGCTGCAACTGAGCAGTGGTTTCTCGAGCTTCAAGACCTTCGCCGCCGCAGTGGAGTTGAGTCTGTTCACCCGGCTCGCCGACGGCCGGACGATGAGCGTGCCGGAGGCGGCCGCCGAGTTCGGACTACCGCATCGGCCGGCGGATCTGCTGCTCACCGCCTGCGCCTCGCTGGGATTGCTGGAGAAACGCGGTGACGGGTACGGAAACACCGCACTCGCCGAGACGTTCCTGGTGGAGGGACGCCCCTACTATTTCGGTGGGTTGGTGCGGTTCTACGACAAGCGCGAGTACCCCGCGTGGGACCGTGTTCTTGACGCGCTTCGGACGGACAAGCCGACCGCCTGGAACCCGGAGGTCCAGGACTCTCCGTTCGTGGCCGAGGACTCGCAGATGCTGCAGTTGTTCTGGGACGCGATGCACTGCATCTCGACATTCACCGCCCGTGCTCTCGGCGAGGTCTACGACTTCGGCAGGCACTCCCGTCTGCTGGATGTGGGGGGCGGCTCCGGAGCGTTCCCGATCGAGCTGTGCCGCCATTACGCGAACCTGTCGGCGACGGTGTACGACCTGCCCCACGTCTGCCCGATCGCTGATTCGAAGATCGCCGACGCTGGACTGAGTGGACGGATCACCACGGTTTCCGGGGACTTTCTGCGCGACGCCGCGCTGCCTGCGGGCTACGACGTGATCCTGTACAGCATGATCATGCACGACTGGGGTGAGGACACCGACCGGGAACTGCTGGCACGCGCCCACGCGGCGCTGACACCCGGTGGCGTGGTCATCATCAGCGAACTGATGCTCAATGCCGAACGCACCGGCCCGGCCGAGGCTGCCCTGATGGGTATGAACATGCTCATCGAGACCACAGCCGGCAAGAACTACTCCGAGACCGAGTACACGATGTGGTTGCGGGATGCCGGATTCTCCGACATCCGTACCCTGCCGTTCGTCGCGGCCGGCGCGAACGGGGTCGTCATCGGCGTCAAGGACTGACCGGACCGTGGCGGCGGTCGGGGAGGGTCCGGAGCTTCGTGCCGGGCCCGCCCGACCGCCTGGCGCGACCCGACCTCCGTCGATGCGTGCACACCGACGAGGGCCCCTTCCCGGATCGGGAAGGGGCCCTCGTGGTTGTCCTGTCCGGTCGTCACCTGGTCCAGAGTTCGGCGACGAGGTCGGCGGCCTGCTTCTCCCACTGGGCGTAGTGGTCGGGGTAGGCCGACACCTGCACGGTCTGGGCGGCCTGGGTCAGGGGCAGGTCCTGCCAGCCGTCGACCTGCTTCAGACCGGTGAGGAACGCGGTGGTGGCGTACTCGGGGTCGGTGATCTGCTCGACCGTGCCCCACCCGCTCGACGGGCGCTGCTGGAACAGGCCCTGCGAGTCGTGGTCGTTGCGGTCACCCAGGTGGCCCAGGTTCTCCAGCTTCGACTCCTGGAGGGCGGTGGCGATGGCGACCACGGCGGCCCGCTCGTCCATGCCGTTCTTCTTGGTGGCCTCGATGATGGCCTTGGCGTTGGCCTTCTGCTCGTCGGTCAGGGGGACCGTCGACTGGCCGGCGGGCACACCGTTGGGCAGTAGCTTGTCCGTCGACACCGGCTTGTCTGCCGTCACCTGCTGGGTCGCCGCGACCGGCGTGGTGGTCACTGCCGGGGTCGTGTCCTGCGACAGGCCCGGACCGGCGGCGATTCCGGCTGCGGCGGTCAGACCTGCGATGGACAGCACACCACGCTGGATAAGCTTGTTCATGGTCAAAGCTCCGTTCGGGGGTCGACGCACACATCCGGACATGCCGCCCAGGCGGGCGGGGAGGGAGCGGACGGTGCGTGAGCACCACACGTAAGGGCGCTCTGAGAACGTTCCGGGGGATTTCGCGACGCACCGGAGAGGGGATCGGGGGATCCACCGGGCCCGCCGGGCGGGCTGCTCCATCGGCGTCGACATGGTGTAACGACCGGCGGGCCGACCCCATTCCCGGGCCACCCGACCCACCCGCGCGCTCACCGGCGGCGGGTCACGGCCGCACGGGGACACAACCGACGCGCCCCCACCGCCATTCCCCGCTGTCAGATCCGGCTGCGCCGTCGGGTGCTGGCCTGCGGAGCCCGCACCGGGACACGGCCGTGATCGCGAAGAAGAGCAGGGTTCGTTACTATTAGCCGTTCGCGATCCCGGTGCGGATCATCTACCGATGGATTCCCATTGCAGCGGTGGCGCCGGTTACGTCACTGTCGGCGAGGAGGGCGGCGATGGAGCGGCCGGACTGGGCACCAGACGATGTCGATCTGAGTCGCCCGAGCGTCGCCCGGGCCTACGACTACTGGCTCGGCGGTTCGCACAACTTCGAGGTCGACCGGGAGTTCGCCCGCCAGGCGCTCGCGGCGGTGCCGGACCTCCGCCTGGTGGCGCGGGCGAACCGTGAGTTCCTGCATCGCGCGGTGCGGTTCATGCTCGACGAGGGGATCCGGCAGTTCCTGGACATCGGGTCCGGTATCCCGACGGTCGGCAACGTGCACGAGATCGCCCAGCGGGTGGATCCGGATGCCCGCGTGGTCTATGTGGACATCGATCCGGTGGCCGTGGCGCACAGCACGCGGATCCTCGCCGATCAACCGAACGCGGTGGCACTGATGGAGGACCTACGCCATCCGGAGGTCATCCTCGAACACCCCGAGACCCGCCGGCTGTTGGACCTCGACCAGCCGGTCGGCCTGCTGCTCGTGTCGGTCGTGCACGCGATTGCCGACGAGGACGATCCGTACGGGCTGGTCCGGCGACTGTGGACGGCGCTGGCACCGGGCAGCTGCGTGGCGATCAGCCACGTCACCACCGACAGCCGGCCGGACGAGATGGGGGAGGGCGCCCGGTTGAGTGGTCGGACGAGCACCCCGGTCACCGCCCGGACCCTCTCCCAGGTGCAGAATCTCTTCGCCGGCCTCGAGCTGGTGGAACCCGGCGTGGTGTGGTCGCCGTTGTGGCGTCCCGAGACGCCGGACGATGTCGGTGAGTATCCCGAGCGGATGAGCTTCTACGTGGGAGTCGGACGCCGCAGGTGAGCGATCGGCCCGATGCCGACGGGGTCGACGACCGGTGCCGTCAGGGTGTCGAGGAGTTCGCCAGGGTGTGGGCCGCTGCGCTGCACCGGGCGCACTACGTGCCGATCAGCGCCGAGGAGCGGCGTCGGATCGTGATCGGGCTGGCGGACCGTCTGGTCGCCGCTGTCCTCGCCGGACCGGCTGACCCCGGCGGGGGCCGGCGGATCGGTGCCGAACTCGTGGCGGCCGGCTTCGGGTCACCGGAGGCGTTCGGCCGGACGATCGCAATCGTCGGTTCGCGTCTTCTCGCCGACCTGGGGCTGTCGGCGGACCACACGCTGGACCGTCGTGTCGCTCGGCCACCAGCTCGGTCTCACCGTGACCGCCGAAGGTATCGAGACCTCCCAGCAGGCCGACCGCGTGGCCGCCACCGGCTGCGACAGTGGGCAGGGCTGGTACTTCGGTCACCCGGTGCCGCCCAGCGAGATCACCGACAGCATCGTGACGCAGCACCAGCGGATGCCCACCACCCAGCTGCCCGGATTTGGCAGGACCGCGTCCGGCAGCTAAGCTGCGGCCCAGGTCATGAGTGCCAGCGACAAGCCCCGGCTTGCTGGCCGGCAACCCTCGTCGAGGTTCGCGGTGGGGTGCCCCGGGTGATGACCCGGCCCAGCGCGACCAGGTGCTGGGCAAGCGCGGACCCCGTCCAGCTGCCGTTCCGGGGTCCCTGGACTGCCGGAGGTCTGCCATGACCACTGCCCTCGTACCGTCGCCCCTGCGTGCCGGACTCCGTCCGGCACCGCAACCGCCGTACCAGCCGCTCCAGGTGCTCGGAGTGCCCGGCGAGGTCAACCTCGACTACGCCGCCTCCGCACCGTGCGCCCGTGCCGCCGCCGACGCGGTGGCCGAGCTGCTGCCCTGGTACGCCAGCGTGCACCGGGGTGCCGGCGCCCTCTCCCGGCGCTGCACCCTCGCGTACGAGCGGGCCCGGCAGACCGTCGGCGACTTCTTCTCCGCCCGCCCCGAGGATCACGTGATCTTCACCCGGAACACCACCGACGCGCTCAACCTGCTCGCCCACGTGCTTCCCGCCGGCACGAAGGTCGTGACCTTCGCCGCCGAACACCATGCCAACCTGCTGCCCTGGCCCGCCGGGGCACTCCGGCTGCCGGTGCCCGACTCTCCGCACGCGGCGGTACGCGGGCTCGCCGCCGCCCTGCGTGAACTGCGTCGCGGGTCCGACCCGGGTGCGCCGATCCTGGTAGCGGTCACCGGCGCGAGCAACGTCACCGGGGAATGTTGGCCGGTGGCCGAACTCGCCCAGGTGGCCCACCGGTACGGCGCCCGCGTCGCGCTGGACGCCGCCCAGCTGGCACCGCACGTTCCCGTCGACCTGGCCGCGCTCGACGTGGATTACCTCGCCGCGTCCGGGCACAAGCTGTACGCCCCGTTCGGTGCCGGCGTGCTCGTCGGACGGGCGGACTGGCTGGACGCCGCCCCGCCGTACCTTCTCGGCGGCGGGGCCACCCGGCACGTCGGGCCGGCGACGCACGACGTGCGCTGGACCACCGGCCCGGGGCGGCACGAGGCCGGCACCCCGAACCTGCTCGGTGCGGTGGCCCTGGCGGCGGTCTGTGCCGCGCTCACCGCCGCGGACCGCGCCGCCCTGCACCGCCGTGAGCAGGAATTGCTGACCCGGTTGCGTACCGGCATCGCGGCACTGCCGCACCTCGTCGAGCTGCGGACGTTCGGCCCCGCGGCCGACCGGGTCGGCATCGTGTCGTTCGTGGTCGCCGGCCGGGACTCGGCCGAGGTGGCGGCCACCCTCGCCGCCGAGCACCGGATCGGGCTACGCGACGGGCTGTTCTGCGCCCACCCGTTGGCCCGACGGCTGCTCGCCGAGGCCGCCGCGCGTGGTGGGCACCGTGACCTGCCGCCCACCGCCCTGCGGGCCAGTCTCGGACTGGGCAGCACCGACGACGACGTGGACCGCCTGCTGGCCGCCCTCGCCGCCCTCGGGTGAGCTGGCCCGGCCACCGGGCCTGTCACCGACGGCCGGCACGATGTGGCACGGCGAGCCGGTGAACCCGGTCATCCGCCGGGGAACTGGTCCGGGTCGACGCTGCTGGTGCTGGCGTTGCCGCCCACCACAGGGGTGAGGGAGAGCGTCCAACTGGTGTACGTCCGCGAGGTGGTGCTGAACGTGAGCGGGTCGTCGAACTTCTCGAAGTCGCAGTCCCGGCTGAACGCCTTGTTCCTGGCGTCCCAGTCCTTGCCGCTGGTCATGAAGATCTGGTAGGTCCCGTCCCGGACACCGCGTACCGTGAAGGTGCTCTTGCTCCGGACGTAGACCCGGGTGACCGCTGTCTTGCCCCGGACGATGCTGATCACCGCGTCGGCGCCACCATTATCGATCTTGAGCTGGCCGAGGCCGCCCTTGGTCCGCTTGACGTAGGAGCCGTTGCCCAGCCGTCGGTTGCCGTCCTTGGTTTCCTTCGGGACGAAGGAACCGACCTGGTAGGCCCGGGTGGGGTCGGCGGTCGCCAACGCCTGGGCAGCGGCCCGGAGTTGGTCGGCGGCCGTCTCCCGGCTGACCCGCGCGACCGCCGCCGGCCCGAGGCAGGCCCGCCCCGACGTGCCGGTGCCGGTGCCGGTCAGGGCGGCGGCCAGATCGTCCAACGCGTCGACGAGGGTGTCGTGGGCGGTCGCCACGCTCGCCGGCGGCACCACGTCGTCCAACGCCTGGTGCTGGGTGCCGGCGGTCGTCGCGAGGTTGGACGCCGCGGTACGCACCGCCGTGGGGCTCTTGGCCGCGGCGAGGGTCCGGAAGCCCGTGGTCAACGCCTGGTCGGTGCTGGTCAGCACCGTCTGGTACTGGTCCGGGGTCATGGGCGCGGCGCTCGGGGACGGCGCGACCGACGGTGCTCCGGAGCGGACCCCGGCGACCGGTGCGCCGTCCTCGTCGTCGCCGTCGAGGAAGAACGCCAGCGGCAGTCCGCAGCACACCAGCACCGCCACGACCGCCGCGGCGGCGACGAGCACCGTCCTGCGTCGGGCGGGCTGGGCCGGGGCGAGCACCGGCGGACCGTGCTGCGGCGGACCGGGCAGAGGCCCGAACTGTGGCGGGGGCCCGAACTGTGCCGGCGTCGCGTTCACCCGGACCCGGACGTAGGCGTCCTGCGGTGATCCGTCCGGCCCGGCCGGTCCCAGACCGGGCAGCCGCAGCATCGAGCCGTCGACGGTCCCGGCCGGGACGCGGACCGTCGCCGCGTGTCCGGACCAGGGAAGGACGACGGTCTTCACGGTCTCGGCGCCGACTTCATCCGGGCCGAGCTCAAGCGTCAGGTACGCCTCGGGCTCCACGTGTCGAGTATGGACGAACCGCGCAACGGCGTTCCCCGCCCGGGTCCGCTGGCCCGCCGGGGTGCCGGTGGGCCAGCGGACCGCAGGTCAGCTCACCGACGTGTTGTAGCTCTCGATCGCCGACTGGACGCTCGCGGCGGCGTCCTTCATGGCCTGCTCGGCGGGCTTGGTGCCGACGATGGCGGCCTCCAGCCCGTCCTCGGCGGCCTTGCGCGCCTGCGGCATCACACCGAGCAGGCAGCCGGCCGAGGCGACCGACGGCGGCAGCGCGTGCAGCTGGTCCACCGCGGTACGGAACTGCGGGTACTTCGTCACCCAGCCCTTGTCGACCTGCTCCAGCGCGCCCACGTTGATCGGCACGTAGCCGGTGCCGGTGTGCCACTGGGCCTGCGGGGTGGCCCCGGCCGCGGACTTCACGAACTCCCAGGCCGCCCGCTTCTCGGCCGCGCTGTGGCCGACCCCGTTGATCCAGAGCGACGCGCCGCCGATGATCGGCCCGCCGGTGGAGGAGTCCGACACCTTCGGGTACGGGGCGGTGAGGACGGTGAACTTGCCCGCCGCCGCGTCGACGTAGCCGCGCAGCACGCTGGTGGACTCCAGGTGCATGGCGACCGTGCCGGCCTTGAACGCCGCCTGGGCGTCGTCGGTCTTCCGGCCGGTGTTCGCCGCGTACCCGTTGCGGACCAGGTCCGTCCACCACTGGGCGACCTGCACCCCCGCCGCCTGGTCGAACTGCACCCGGGTGGCGAGCTTCTGGCGTCCGTTGCCGTTGTCGCAGTACTCCTGGCCGTCGGTGGCGAGGAGCTGTTCGAGCAGCCAGCCGTAGATGGCCGCGCCGAAGCCGTACCGGGTGGTCTTGCCGCTGGCGTCCTTCACGGTGAGCTTCTTGGCCATCTCACCCAGCTCGGCCAGGGTCTTCGGCGGCTTGGTCGGGTCGAGCTTGGCGGACTCGAACGCCTCCTTGTTGAGGTACAGCAGGGGGGTGGAGGTGTTGAACGGCATCGACCAGAGCTTGCCCTCGACCGAGTAGTAGCTGGCGATGTTCGGCTCGATCTCGGCGACGTCGAACCCGTCCTTCTCGATGAACCGGTGCATCGGCACGACCTGCTTGGAGTCGACCATGAAGCGGGTGCCGATGTCGTACACCTGGACCAGGGCGGGGGTGGTCTTCTGCTGCACCGACGCCTTGTACTTGGCGATGGTCTCGTCGTAGCTGCCCTGGTAGACGGCCTTGATCTCGACCTTGCCGCCGTTGCCGGCGTTGAAGTCGGCGACCAGCTTGTCGACGGCGCCGGCGTTCGACCCCTTCATGGAGTGCCAGAACTCGACCGTCGTCTTCCCGTTGGTGCCCTTGAGCGCCTCGGCGCCCGGCGCGTCCAGGGCGTCGGTCGACTCGCCGCCGGACTCGGAACCGCACCCGGCGACCAGCGCGGCGGCGGTGAGCAGGGCGACGATGACTGCGCCGGTACGGCGTGGTCGTGGAAGTGCCATTGCCTCTCCTCGGTGGGGGTTCAACGCAGTGCGCCCGCAGTGAGACCACGGACGATGTACCGCTGGCCGAAGAGCACGACGGCCAGGGTGGGGAGCAGGGAGAGCGCGACGCCGGCCAGGATCAGCCCCGGCTGGGCCGCCTCAGCATCGTTGAGCTGGGAGATTCCGATCTGGAGGGTCTGGTACTCCGGATCCCGGACGAGGATCAGCGGCCAGAAGTACTGGTTCCACGCGGAGAGGAAGACGTACACCCCGACCGCCGCGATGGACGGCTTGGACAGGGGGACGACCACCTGCCAGAGCAGCCGCCAGTGCCCGCAGCCGTCGATCACCGCCGCGTCGCGCAGCTCGCCCGGGAACTGGAGGAACGCCTGGCGCAGCAGGAACGTGCCGAACGCCGAGGCGAGGAACGGCAGGACGAGCCCGAGGTAGGTCAGCCCACCACGGGTCAACCCCCAGTCCGAGATGGCCAGGTAGTTGGGGATGATGATGCTCTCCCAGGGGACCATCAGCGTGGCCAGGAAGAGCGCGAACGTCGCCGCCTTCGCCGGCATCCGCAGGAACGCGAAGGCGTACGCGGCGAGGATGCTGGTCACCACCTGGGCGAAAGTGATCACGCCGGCCTGCACGGCGGAGTTGACGTAGAACCGGCCGAGCGGCACGGCCTCGACGTCACCGAAGTTCTGCCAGTGCAGGTCGCCGGGGACCAGCGCCGGGGGATAGGTGGCCAGGTCGCCGGGGCCCATCACGGCACCGGCGAACGCGTAGTAGACCGGGAACAGCACCGGGATCAGCGCCAGCCCGAGTACGACGTAGACGGCGACCCGGCCGGGAGTGGTACGTCGGCTCATCGGTAGTGCACCCGCCGTTCCAGGACACCGAACTGGATGGCGGTGCAGACCAGCATGATCAGCAGCAGGACGACCGCCTGGGCGCTCGCCCCGCCGAAGTCGGCGGAGCCGAACGCGAACGCCCGTTCGTAGATGGCGTAGACCAGGGTGGTGGTCGCGTCGTCCGGTCCGCCCTTGGTGAGGATGTGGATCTGGCCGAAGCTCTGCAACGCGTGAATCGTGGAGACCACGACGAGGAAGAACAGTTGCGGGGAGAGCAGCGGGACGGTCACGCTGCGGGCGAGCCGCCAGCCGGTCGCGCCGTCGAGCCGGGCCGCCTCGACCACCTCCTGCGGGATGGCCGCGACTCCGGCGGAGAGCACCAGCACGTTGTAGCCGAGGTTCATCCAGATGGTGGCGACACCGACCGCGGGCAGGGCGATGGAGGGGTCGGTGAGCCAGTTGACCCGGTCGACGCCGACCGCGCCGAGCAGCCCGTTGGCGATGCCGATGGCCGGGTTGTAGATCACGGCGAAGACCACCGACGCGGTGGCCACCGAGAACGCGAACGGCAGGGCGAAGGCGGTGCGCAACGCGCGTACGCCCCGGATCCGCGATTCCAGCAGCAGGACGACCAGTAGTGCGCCGAGCACCGCCGGAACGACGCTGATCAGGGTGAACATCGCGGTGGTCGCGAGCACCCCGAGGAATTCGCCGGAAAGCATCTCGACGTAGTGGTCGAAGCCGACGTAGGCGCTCGGTGCGCCGAAGATGTCATTGGCGTGGGTGGACAGGTAGAGGGTCCGGCCGAGTGGCCAGAAGATGAACAGGACGAAGATCGCGACCGATGGCAGGAGCAGCAACCAGGACAGGCCGCGCTCGCCACGTGGCCGGCCGGGCGTGGCTGCGCCGGCGCTCGGGGCCGCCGTGGCTCGGGCGTCTTCGGCAACCGAAGGGGGAGGCACTGCCGCACACTACCAACGCATCAGGCTGAAGAAATGCTCCGGACACCTCTGCGTTACCTGACAGCAACCTTCATGATCGGGTTCCGTCGTCGAGGCCGGTGTCGATTCCGCAATCCGCCGGGTGGAAACGGCGGTCGATGGCCGTGGGCCGTGGTCCGGTACCGAAGACCCGTCCACGACATTGACGTGCGCGGAAGCCTGGCCCGACCCGGAGGGATGGCGTCAGGCCGCCACGTCTGGCGCGACCGGTCGCCCGCCTGGTCCCCGGCGCGAGCCGGTGGCGCTGACTCCCGCCGACCGGCACCGGCTCACCGGTCGCTGGATGCTCGACGCCCAGGGCAGGGAGACGGCGGGACGGCGTCAGGCCCGCGCCGGCATGACGGGCGCGTCGCGCCCCGTCCCCGACCCACTGCTGCCGTCGGCGTTCGACGTCTGCTCGTGGTAGTCGCGTTCAACGTTCACCGACCAGACGTCGTGCGTGGTGCCACAGGCGATGTTCTCGGCGGTCAGCATGGCGGTCAGCATGGAGTGGTCCTGGTTGTTGTAACGGTGCATGCCGTTGCGCCCGACCGGGTGCACGTTGGGCACCTCCCGGGCCAGCCACCCGCGGATCACGTCGATGTTGCGCTGGTAGCGCTCGTCGTACACGGGGTAAGCCTTCGGCATCCGCACGACGTAGCCGGCCTCGACGACGCCCGGCGCGACCAGCCCGAGTCGTGCCAGCTCGCCGCTGGCCAGGGCGACGAGGTCCGCGTCCGGGGTACGCCACATCTCGTCGTCCTCGAAGACGAAGTACTCCAGCCCGAGGCAGGTGCGGCCGTCCTTGACCAGGTACGGCGACCAGGAACCGAAGTTCTGGATCCGACCGACCCGGACCGCCGGGTCGTGGATGTAGATCCAGTTGTCCGGGAAGGAGAACGCGGACGGGACCACCAGCGCCACCGTCAGGAAGTCGCGGTAGCGCAGGTCCGCGGCGCAGGCGAGGACCTCCGCCGGAGGTGCCGGGCGCAGGGCGTCGACCAGCTCGGAGATCGGCATCGAGGAGATCACGTGGTCCGCCGGCTCCCACCGGGGACCGTCCGCCCCGGTGACCTCGACGGCGACGGCGCGGCGGCGGTCCGGGTCGCGGTGCAGCGCCGTCACCCAGGTGTTGGTGCTGACCTGCCCACCGCGCTCCTCGACCAGCTCGGCGCAGCGCTCCCACATCATCCCGGGGCCGTACTTCGGGTACTGGAACTCCTCGATGAGGCTGGTGACGTCCTTGCGGTTGCGCCGGGGGAGGAGCGCGTTCGCCATCGCCCTGGACAGCGACAGGTTCTTGATCCGCTGCGCGGCCCAGTCGGCCTGCAACTGGTCGGCCGGCATGCCCCAGACCTTCTCGGTGTACGTCTTGAAGAAGATCGAGTACAACCGCCAGCCGAACCGGGCCGAGACCCACCCCTCGAAGTGCGACTGGTCCCTGGGCGGGCGCAGCCGCGAGCGCGCGTACGAGCCGACGCAGCGCGCCGCCTCACCGATCCCCAGGTTGCGCAGCGCGTTCATGGCGTTGAGCGGGTAGTCGTACAGGGCGCCGCGGTAGTAGATCCGGCTCATCCTCGGGCGCAGCAGGAAGTCCTCGTCGGGCAGGATCTCGTGCCAGAACGCCTCGACCCGCGACACCTTGGTGAAGAACCGGTGCCCGCCGATGTCGAACCGCCACCCGTCCCGCTCCACGGTGCGGCTGATCCCGCCCACCACCTCGTCGGCCTCGAACACCCGCACCGGCATCCCGCGCCGGAGCAACTCGTATGCCGCGGTCAGCCCCGCCGGCCCCGCGCCGATGACCACCGTGCCGTGCTCTTCACCCATACCTGCGCCGCCCCCTGCTACCGGTGGGTGTCGTGGAGGCGGGACGCTTACCCGGCTTCGCGACGATGTCACCTGGGCGGCAGCGGTCCGCACGGCGGCCGGTGGCGACCCGTCGGATCGGGTGGGGCAGGTGTCGTCCGGCCCGGAACGGGGATGCCGGGCCCGGTCGCGGCCGGCCGGGCTGCGGGGTGGACGCGGGGGAACCACCACATGAGCGCAGGCGGGCGGGCCGGTGCCGGCGTACGACGCCGCGTGGCGCTGGCCCGCGCCCGGCTGGATCGTTCCCGGCTCGGCGAGCGGGCGGTCGGCGTGGGCCGCCGGGTGGCCCGGCTGGGCGACCGGGTACCGGCACCCTGGCCGTTCGTGCTGGCGCTCTTCCTCGGGACGAAGCTCCTGCTCACCTTCGTCGCCGTGCTGGTGCTGCGGGTGTTCGACGACGTGCCCGGCGCGCCCCCGGCCGACGAACGGACCATGCGCCTCCAGCAACAGGAGATCTCCCCACACCGGTGGATCTCCTTCTGGTTCGCCTGGGACTCGTTCCTCTACGACCACCTGAGCCGGCTGCCGCTCACCGAACCGTGGCGGGACTTCGGCTTCCCGCTGCTGTACCCCTTCCTGGCCCGGCCCGTCGCGCTGGTCCTGGGCGGGAACACCGCGATGGCGCTGCTCCTGATCAGCAACGTCGCGTTCCTCTTCCAGCTCTACTACGCTCACCGGCTGGGCGGACGGCTGCTCGGTGACGACGCCTCGGCGCGACGGTTCACCCGGTACCTGGTGCTCCTGCCCACCGCGTTCCTGTTCCAGGCGGCGCTGACCGAGTCGCTCTTCCTCTGTCTCGCCCTCGCCGCGTTCTACCACGCGGAGCGCCGGCACTGGCTCGCCGTCGGAGTGATCGGTTACTTCCTCGCGCTCAGCCGGTCGGTCGGCATGTTCGTCGTCGTCCCGCTGGCCCTGGTCCTGCTCCGGCAGCAGCGCTACCGGCTCGGCCTCCGGGCGCTGCGGGGATACGTCCGGGTCGGCTGGCCGTTGCTCCTGGTGCCCGCCGGGTGGCTCACCTTCATGGCGTTCTGCTGGTGGCAGAGCGGGGACTGGTTCGCCTACAAGCACGCCCAGGAGAAGGGGTGGGCCATCACCGTGCAGAACCCGCTCGCGGTGCTCATCGAGGGCCTGACCTCGGCGGAGCCCCGGGACAGCATCCGGGTGTGGTTCGCGGTGGCCGTCCTGGTGGTCGTCGTCGCGGGCGTCCGGCACATCGGGCTGCCCTACCTCGTCTACGCGCTGGTCACGATCATGGTTCCGCTCTCCATGGGCCCACCGGTGTACAAGAGCCTGCTGCGCTACCTGCTCGCGGTCTTCCCGGTCTGCCTGGTGCTGGCCCGCTGGGCCCGGCAGGCGACGCTCGACACCTACCTGACCGCTGCCCTCGCCCTCGTGCAGGGCGCCCTCTTCGTGGCGTGGCTGGCCTACTGGACGCACTTCGTCATCTGACGGCGGCCGGATCTCCCCGTGGGCCCGTGCCGGTCGGCCGGCACCACACGGGCGGCCGGTTTCGTCGGTTCCGGCCATTCGTCCCACGGGTCGGCCGTACCGTCGAGCCAGGGCACGCCGAGGCTGTCCCGGGGTGGCCGGTCCGCACACCTCACCGTCCTGCCGGATCGTGCGGAGCCGGGCGCCCACGGATTCCGGGCGGCAGACAGGAGGGGGGTCCGGTGCCGCGCCAGGCGACGTCGACCGCTCCGGGACCGTCCCCGCACGGGGCGGCGGGTGCACCGTCGCTGTGCAACGCCCGGGAGCACGGGCTGACCGGGGACGGGACGACGAACGACCAGCCGGCTCTCGCCGCCCTCGTGAACCGGCTCGGCGACGTGTTCGCCGCCAACGGGCGGGCCCAGGTCATCTACTGTCCGCCCGGCGTGTACGCGATCCGCGACGCCGGCACGGTCTGGCGCAGCGGGGTCTCGCTGGTGGGAGCCGGGCCGGGTGCCACCCGCTTCGTGCTGAGCAACGAGGGCAATCGTGCCGAGCCCGTGCCCCTGGCGTTCCACACCGCCCAGCTGCACGGCGCCAGCCCCGACCACCACCTCGCCTACTGCACCTTCACCGACTTCGAGATCGACGGGTCGGGCGTCGCGTCGGCCGACTACAACCCCCTGGCCAAGGGCCTCGGGTTGCAGTACGTGATCGGCGGGCTGTTCCGCAACCTGTTCATCCACCACACCGCCGCCACCGGGTTCGGCTGCGACTTCCTCCAGGACACACTGGTCGAGGGGGTACGGGTCGTCGGATGCGGCCGGATGGACAACGGCCTCGAGATGGGCGGTGCCGGCATCGGCGTCGGCATCGGCGCCTGGGGGGCCGTGGAACGGCTGACTATCGCCAACTGCAGCGCCGTGGGCAACGCCACCAACGGGATCTTCCTGGAGATGCAGTACCGGGACGAACCCCAGCCGCGCGGCATCCGTATCGCCAACTGCCATGCCCAGGGCAACCGCTTCGGCATCGCCGACTGGGGCGCCGACGGGCTCATCGTCACCGGGTGCACGATGACCGGGAACCTCGAGGCGGGCTTCCAGGTGTCGGCCAAGGGCACCACCGGTATCCCCGGCAAGGGTGGACTGCTGACCGACTGCGTCATCGACGGCAACCTGCGCGACGGGGTCAGCATCGGCAACACCCGGGGCCCCTACACGGTGCGCGGCAACCGGATCAGCGGCAACGGTCGTTACGGCTACCACCACCATGACCTGGGTGCCAGTGACGGCACAGCCGCCGAGGAGATCGTCATCGAGAGCAACGACATCTGGGGCAACAGCGCCGACGGGATCCGGTTCGACCGCCCGCTGCGCGACACCGTCGTCATCAACAACCGGATCCGCAACAACGGCCGCCAACGCGCTCCCGCCACCGCCGGCGGCGGGGAGTCCGTCCGCTACCGCGACACCACCCTGGTCGACCACCAGGCCACCTGGCCGAAGGACGGCCACCGGGGCAAGGTGCTCCGCGTCGGCGACCGTCTCGCCGTCGTGGCCGCCAACGACGAGAACACCCTGACCCTCGCCCCCATCCGTCCCGGCGCGACCAGCGCCTGGTCGGCTGCCACGCCCCTGCCCGGTGCCGCGTACGAGCTGCCGGCACCGCCCGCGAACCGCGCCGGGATCACCATCAACGCCAGCGTCAACGCCGTCACCATCCGGGGCAACCTGATCCGTGACAACGGCCCCGGCACCCAGACCCACGGCCTGTGGATCACCGATCGGGGCAGCTGCCTGAACTGCCGGGTGGTGGAGAACGACCTCGACGGTAACCGCACCGCCATCCAGGCGGACACCCCCGCAGTCGGCGGTCACTGGGAGGGCAACTACGGCAACCCGTAGCGGGATCAGCTCGGCTCCGACGAGGAGGACGGGAGCCCGTCCGGTCCGGACGCTGTCGTGTCGGCGCCCACCGGCGGGGCCGACGGTGGGTCGTCGGGCGGTTGCGGCGGCGAGATCCAGGTGACCAGCACGACCGAGATGATCATGAGGAGGAACCACGACGCGAGCTTCGCCGGCGAGACGGGTTGCCAACCGCCCAACTGGCTGGGGTAGAGCCAGGCGTTGGACCAGGTGGCGATGTTCTCCGCGAGCCAGATGAAGAAGGCGACGAGGAGGAACGCCAGCAACAGTGGCATGCGCCAACGGAACCGGAATACGCGGAACTGCATGACGCAGCGACCGAACACCAGCACGACGACGGCGATGAGCAGCCAGCGGACGTCCAGGACGTAGTGGTTGGTGAAGAAGTTGGCGTAGATCGCGGTAGCCAGGACGGCCGTCGCCCAGCGTTTCGGGTAGCGCGCGAAACGTAGGTCGAACAGCCGGTTCACCCGAACCATGTAGGAGCCCACCGCCGCGTACATGAAGCCGCTGAAGAGCGGGACCGCACCGATGCGCAGCAGGCCGTCGGGCAGGTAGGACCACGATCCGACCTGGGTCTTGAACAGTTCCATGGCCGTGCCGACGAGGTGGAACAGGATCACGACCCGCAGTTCCCGCAGGGTCTCCAGGCGTGCCGCGACCATGACGATCTGGATGGCCACCGCCGCGATGGTCAGGAAGTCGTTGCGGGCGAGTGTCGCGTCCTGCGGATACCAGAGGTGCGCCGCGAAGATGACCACCAGCATGGCCCCGCCGAAAACGCACGCCCAGGCCTGTTTGAGCCCGAAGACCACGAACTCGGTCAGCCAGGAGGCCGGTCCGCGCTGCGGCAGCCGCGCCAGGATCGCGTGGACGCGGGCATCGATCGAGCGTTCGGTCGTGGTCCGGGTGGCTGGTTCGCCAGGGGTGCGCACCGCCCCGACGCTATCCTGCCAGCGCCGGCCCGCCCGAGTCGCCCGGGCGCACCGCCCGGCTCAGGTGCTCTCGGCCAGGAGCGCGTCCAGGGCGGCGACCGACTCCCGCCAGCCGGCGGGGCGGTCGTAGGCGATCCAGTTCCGTTCCGCCAGCGCGTGCAGCACCTCGTGGACGTCCAACCGCTGGTGCTCACCGGGGCCGTCGACGCCGTACCCCTCGGTGAGGGCGGTGGTGTCGGCGGGTCGGTGGTAGCGCACGTGCAGCCGGGTCTGGGCCAGGTCGCTCAACGGGTCGTTCCAGGACGCGCGTTCCAGGTCGACGACGCCGCACAGGCGGGGTTCGCCGGTGGCGGGGACCAGCAGGTTGCTGTCGACGAAGTCGTTGTGGCACAGCACCGGCCCCGGACACGCCGCCACGGTCTGGCGGTGGTCCTCGACGAAGCGCCGGATCCGATCCGCCAGGCGCGACGGGCCACCGGTCCGCAGGTACCGCGCGGTCAGCTCACCGGTCCGGGCCACCACGTGCTCCCACGCGGTGGGCCGACGTGGCCCGTCGTCGAGCAGGTCGCCGAACTGCCGGCCGGACACCCGGTGCAACTGCCGCAGAGCCCGACCCACCTCACGGGTGAGGGCCGTCGTCCGGGCCGGGTCGAGGTCAGCGCGACGGTCCGCCCAACGCACGCCGTCCAGGCGGGTCATGAGCAGGAAGCCGACGGCCGACGGCCCGAGCTGCCCGTACCCGACCGGCCGGGGCCCCACGACCCCGGGCACCTCACCCAGCAGCCGCTGGGCCAGCACCTCGGTGTCCAGCCGCCGTCGGGCGGTCGCGGGATAGACCTTCAGGACGTACGGCGACCCGTTGCCGTCGCGTACGCCGACGACCTGGCCCACCGCACCCTGCACCGATGGCGCCCACCGGTCCAGCTGGATGCCCGGCACCTCCGGTCGTAACCGGCCGAGAACATCGCCGAGCACTTCGGGATCGACTGCCACGGGCACCATCCTGCCGTTCGCTCGGGCACGCCGCGTGGGTGGCCGGTCGGCAGTCGTAGCGTGGTCACCCGCTCGGACCGGGTGCCGCATGGAACCGCTGTCTTCAACGTCGCTCGTCGCCTCTCCCGGCGAGAAGGACGAACGCGACCACCCCGACCGCCGAGACGATCGCCTGAGGCAGGATCATGGCGGTGGGCGCGCCGGTGACCAGGGCGACCAGGGTCGGCGCGGTGAACAGCACGGCGACGTCGTAGCCGGTCGCGGCCCAGTGCAGCGGCCCGGTCGGCAGGATACCCATGGGAGTCACGATCGGCGGCAGCTCGTGACGGACCGCGCCGCGTCGTGCCGCCCGGAGCGCCCCCACCGCCAGTCCCGGCCCGGCAGCGGCACCGAGCAGCGGCCAGACCCAACCGTCCGCGCCGGGGGTCCGCGCCGCGAGCAGGGCACCCGCACCGGTACACCACGCCACGGCGAGGGTCACCGGCAGCGCCGACCGGGCGCCCACCAGGGTCGGGCCAGGGAGGTTGAGCAGCCGACGCAACGCGGGCAGGTCTCGGTCCCGTCTCGCGTTGACCGTCGACGGCGTGATCGCGACGAGCCCGCTCAGCAGCCAGCCGACGGCCAGCGTGACGCCCCAGCCGGTGAGGATGCCCAGGAGCGCCGGCACCAGCAGGGCCGCCCCGGCGGCCAGGAGATGCTGGGGAGATCGGCGGAGTACGACGAGATCGTGGCCGACCACGGCACGGGGACCGGCGACCCTCGGCAGCCCACCGCCCCTCGGGGAGCGCACGGCCCACCGGCGTTCCTCGGCGGCCCGGGACGCGATGCCCGGGTCGACGGTCACCAGCCCCGCACCCGCGATCGCCCCCAGTGTGCTGCCGGCGGCCAGCCGGCGCAGGGGAAGCCGGTCGAGCCGCCGCACGGCGACCGCGGTGACCACGAGCCCGGCGAGCACCGCCCACGGCAACCAGGACCCGCCCCGGCCGTCGGCGGCGGCCTGTGGCCAGCTCCACGGACCGATCCAGGTGGACACCACCGACGCCGGAGTCCGGACCACGGTCAGGACCGCGGCCGCCACGCCGAGGAGCACCGCGATTCGTTCCAGCACTGTCGCCGAGGCGTCGGTCACGGTCTGGACAACCATGACGAGGGCCCCGGTCAGCAGCCCAGCGGCTATGCCGGCGGTCACCACCGCTGCGGCTGCCGCCTGGTCGGTCGCCCCGACGACGGCCACCACGAAGGCGCCGTGCAGCGCACCGGCGACGGCGGCGACCGACAACACCAGCGCGGCGGAGGGGAGCAGGAGAGCCCGCCGGTCGACCGGGCCGGTCAACCACCACGCCAACGTGGCCGGGGTGGCGGTGACCGGACCGAACCGGGCGGCGACCGTCAGGGCGAAGGCGTACCCGAGTAGACCCACGGCGAGCAGCGGTACGGCCGTCGCGGGATCCGCCGCGCGACTGACGCCGCTGAGCAGCCGGGGCAGCGTACCCGCCCCGACAGCGATGCCCACCAGGATGGACAACGACAGGAAGTAGATGTTTCCGGCCCGGCCCTCGTGCTCGCGGCGGCGCTGCCTCAGCCACCGCCGTGCCGCCCCGGGTGGGGTGGCCCGCCACGGCCGCGCGTCGGACACCGGGGAATCGGCGGGTGCCCGCCTCGTCACACTCATCGCGCGCCGCTGCGTCGACGCCGCTTCCCCGACGTGCCCGCCGGCCGAGCGGTGGTGTCCCGATCCAGCGAGAGCGTGCGCAGGCCCGGGCCGGTGGCGAGCGAGGCGTCGTGGGTGACCAGCACGACCGCACCGCCACGGTCGGCGTACTCGACCACCAGTCGGCCGACGGCGTCACGGCCGGTCTCGTCGAGGTGCCGCTCCGGTTCGTCGAGCAGCAGGAGCCGGCTCGGACGGGCCAGCACCATGGCCACCGCCAGCCGCTGGCGTTGCCCGGACGACAACTGACCGGGAACGGTGTCGGCGAAACCGTCGAGCGCGAGCGCAGTGGTCAGGTCGGCGGCGGTGAACCAGTCGTCCGGCAACGGGTCGTTGACCAGTTGGACGAAGCTCAGGTGCTCGGCGGCGGTCAGGTTCGGGTACCACGCACCACCGTCGAGGAGGGCGGCGACGGAGCGGCGGAAGCGGGGGGCACGGTCGTCGGCCGTCCGTCCCTCGACCGTCACCGTGCCGCCGAGTGGTCGCTGCTGACCGGCCAGGCACCTGAGCAGGGACGACTTTCCGCTGCCGTTGCGGCCGGTCACCACCAGCACCTCCCCGGTGTCGACGTCCATCCGCAGAGCGTTGAACAAGGGCTGGTCTCGATAGCCCACGGACAGGTCACGGCTCTCGAGAAGCATCAGGGCCTTCCTCCCCACCACCGGTCGGTGAGGACTGTTTCGTCGGATGTAGGCGCATTGACACGCTACCGGAGTAGCGCAGGGAATACGGTCAGGGAAACGGGTGCGGATGAGGATTGACCGCTGTGTCCGGCAGCACGGAGGTGCGGTGCCCCAGGCGTACGGGTACCGTCCTCAATCGCTCGATTCCGTGGATCCGCCGATTGGCGTGCCCGAATGTCATCGGCAGGGTGCCCGGCACGATGACCTTGACGCACGACAGTCCCGCAGCCCGGTGCTCCGCAGTGGTCTGATCCACCACCAGCACATCCATGCCGGGGGAGAGGAAGCGGCCTATCAGGGCGTGCAGATCGTTGCGCAGGTCGTCCTGGGGAACGAGACTGCACCGGCGGGACATCTCCGCCACCGTGGTGGTCCGGTCGGAGGCGAGCAGGAAGTCCATCCGGCTGCGAACCGCCGGATGGGAGTAGAGCAGCGAGTGATCGACCATCCGGCGGACCAGGGCGTCGTCGCGGACCATGGCCTCGATCCGGTCGACGTGTCGGGGAGCGGACCGCGCCACACTCGCCGCAATCGGGCCGAGTTCGCCGAGAGCCTGTCGCAGCGCCTGTTCGGGTCGGGGTGGGCACCCCCCCCCGCATATGTGTCGAGGTGCCGATCGGTTGGTGGAACCTCGAGGCGCACCCCCCGCTGCTGTCGACACTGTATCAACGCGGTGAAGTTGACTGTTTACGATCAGTATCCGGTCTCTGTTCGGATTCCGGCACTCTGAGATGACCGTTGATGGTCGATTCGACCCGGGTCACGTCGACGCTGCCCGTGTCGTCCGACCGGGTCGTCCTCGTGGCCGTCGGAATGCGGAGGCGGTGGCGAGGCCACCGGAGTCCGGGTCCGGGTTCCCGGAGGGTCATGTAAGGAACTCCGGTGCTTGATCAGCCCGGTGGTCCTGGGATTGCATGAGCATCCCGGTTGGTCCGGTGGGTGGCGACGAGTTGGGGTCTGAGGGAGAGCCTCGTACCGCTGATTGCCACCGCTGGTCTGGCCACGGATGCCCCGGATGAGGGAAGTGGGCCGGCCCTGCGAGGCCGGGCCCGGTTGCAGCACATGAGTGGGAGCCGTCGTCGGAGGGCTCTGCCTCCTTGGGACCGTGGCTGTCGTGCGGTGTTGACCTGCGCGGATCGCCGGAGCAGGTAGATGGTCTATGTGCCTGGGAGGCGGTAAGTGCAGCGCAGGTTGGTCGGTATCGATTTGGGGATCGCGTCGGCGCACACGGTACGGGTGCGTGACGAGGCCGGACGGGAGGTGTGCCGGCGGCGGTGCGAGCCGACGGTGGAGAGCCTGACCGCGATCGAGTCCGCGGCGTTGGCCGGCGCTGCGACGGGGACGCGGTTGGAGGTGGTGATCGAGCCGACCGGGCCGGCGTGGCTGCCGATCGCGGTGTTCTTCACCGCTCGGGGGCATCTGGTGTTCCGGGTGTCGAGTGCGAAGGCGGCGGATCTGCGCCGGTTCCTGTCGCGGCATGCGAAGTCCAACGGCATCGACGCGGATACCCTGGCCCGCCTGCCGTTGATCGACCCGGACGGGCTACGGCCCCTCGAACTGCCGGGCGCGGCCGCGGCGGCGTTGGACCGGCGGGTGCGCGCGTGTGACCGGCTGACCATGGCCGCATCCGAGCACAAGGTGCGGATCAAGGATCTGGTCCGGCAGGTCATGCCGTGCACCCCGCTGACCGGTGATCTGGGCAAGGCCGATCTGGCGGTGCTGGAACGCTACGCCGACCCGCGTGCCCTGCTGCGGCTGGGCCGGGCCCGGCTGACCGCGCTGATCGTCAAGGCCTCCCACAACCACCAAGGAGCGGCACGCGCCGAGCAGTGGCTGGCCGCCGCCCAAGCGGCGGTCGACCTCTACGGTGATCACCCGGCGGTCGCGTTCACCGACCTGGCCGCCGAGATCGCCACCGAGGTCCGGCTACTACGCGCCATCGCCACCGAGCTGGCCGCGCACGCGGCCGAGCGGGAGACCTGCTACCGGTGGGTCGACCCGATGCAACTGGCCCGTAGCCTGCCCGGCCTGGCCGAGGTCGGCGGACCGGCGATGACCGCGGTCATCGGTGACGCCGCCCGGTTCCCCACCGCGGCGCACTTCAAGTCCTACTTGGGGCTGGCGCCGCGCGCGTCAGAGACCGGTGACACCGACCGCAAGGGCCAGCCGATGTCCAAGGCCGGCTCCCGGCTGGCCCGGGCCACTCTGATCCGGGCCGCGGACTGGGCCCGCAAGCAGGACCCGCAGCTCGCGCGCGTCTACCACCAGCAGATGGTCGAACGCGGTGCCGAACACCTCAAGGCCAGCTGTGTGGTCGCGGCCCGGCTCGCCGAACGGCTCTGGACCGTGATGCGCCGCCGCATGCCGTATGTCATCTGCGACGTCGACGGCACCCCGGTCACCCCACAGCAGGCGAAACAGATCATCGCGCAGCAGTGGACCGTGACCGAGGAGATCCGCCGCAGGCGGCGCAGCAACAAGCGCAGGGCGGGGAAGGCCCCTCACCAAGTCCTCACGGGACATGATCGAAAAGACGCTCGAAGCGTACGAACGAGGCGACCTTCCCCACCCGAATCCTCCGCGACACCGTCACGGACCGTCAAGCAACCCGCCGTCTTGACAACCGATCCTCGATAGGGAATCAGCGGTCCACGACGGGCAGGATGGTGCGGCTCCGGCCGGGCCGAGGGTGCGCGTCGGCGGCCGCGGCCAGCCGTACCGCGTGGTCGCGCTGCTTCTGCCAGTGGCCGTACAGGGCACCGCGCTGGGAGAGCCGGTCCACCTCCCGGATGGTCTCCGGGGCGACGTCCCCGGGCGGTGCCTCCCGCCACGGGGTTCCGGGCAACGGCATGAACGTGTGCGCGTGGATCCGGGCGCCGAGGTCGGCCAGCTCACGGGCCAGCCGCAGGGAGGAATCGACGTCGGACTGGTCCTCGCCGGGCATGCCGAAGATCATGTCGACGTTGATCCGGAAGCCCTCCTCGATGCCGAGGCGCACCGCCCGTTTCACCTCCTCGACCCCGTGCCCACGCTTGGCGGCGTCCAGGATCCGGTCGGAGCCGGACTGCGCGCCGACGATGATGTTGGTGTTGGCGCAGTACTTGCGGACCAGGCGCAGCGCGTCGCGGGTGATGTGCTCGGGTCGTATCTCGCTGGGGAAGGAGCCGAAGAAGACCCGCCCGTCCGGGCCGATCCCCTCCCGGCAGGAGGCGAGAAGTTCCTCGACCGCGTCGAGGTTCGCCTCGTCCGTCTGGCTGCCGTACGACAGCGCGGTCGGGGTGATGAACCGGACGTCGCGTAGCCCGCGCTCCCGCATGGCGTCGACGTGCCAGCGGACGTTGGCCACGCTGCGGTGCCGGAACTTCGCGGAGAACATGAACGGGGTCTGGCAGAACCGGCAGGAGAAGACGCAGCCGCGCGTGATCTCCAGCGCGTTGAACCGGTTCCACCGGAGGGAGAAGCCGCGGAACTCGTCGAGCGGTCGCCGTTCCGGGCGTCGGGTGCGGACGACGGCACCGGTGGCGTCCCGGTACGCGAGCCCCGGGATCCCGGTCGGGTCGCCGACTGCGTCGACCAGGCGCAGCAGCGTCGTCTCGCCCTCCCCGACCGCGGCGACGTCCCACCCCGCGTCCAAGGTCTGCCCGGGTTCGGCGGTGGCGTGCACCCCACCGGCGACCTGCGCCACGTTGGGGGCGTCGACCAGTCCACGGATCAGCGCCAGCTCCTCCGCCAGCGCCTCGGCGTCCGGCGAGTAGAACGACCAGAGCACCAGGACCCGCTGCGCGCCACCGTCGAGCGCGCTCCGGATGTGGGTCGCCGTCGACTCCGGGGTCTCGCCGAACCGGACCTCGTACCGGGTGCTGGTCGGGTGCTGCTCCAACGCGCCGAGCAGGACGTGGAATCCGTACGTCACCGCCTTGCGGTAGCGCAGCACCAGCACCAGGGCGGGAGCGTCCATGGCGGCGATTGTGCCAGGCGGTGCACGACGCCGACCCCGTGCACCGTCCGCGGGTCACCTTCCCCGAGCGATCACCCGCGTCACGTGCAGGAACGGGCTCCCAGGTAGGCGCTGCCGTCGCCGTTGCCACCCTCGGGGTCGAGGGCGTAGACGTGGATCGGGGTGCCCGGTGAGCAGCCGGAGAGCGTGAACCGGAAGCCGTGCACGCCGGTGATGCCGAGTGCGTCGTTCACGTCGGACCGGTGCAGGGTCGTGGGAAACTCGCCCAGGTATGTACCGACGCCTGCCGGTCCGCCCCGGTACACGGTCACCGTCGAGGAGGTGCCCGGCTGGTCCAGGTCGGCCGCCCAGCCCTCGACGGTCGAGCCGGTGAGCGTGTCGATGTTGCCCCGTGGTGGTGAGGTCCAGCGGAAGACCCGGGTGTCGCCGACGCTGAAGGCCAGATTGGTCAGTTGTGAGCAGTTGCGGCACATCTCCACGTCGCTCGGGTAGAGGACGGTCTCGTAGAGCCGTGGCATGGCCTGCGGTAGGTGGATGGTCTTGTAGCCGGTGCTGCCGGCATGAACCAGCACCGTGTTGCCCGCCGCCTCCACCGTGTCGCCGACCGGCGCGAAGTGGTGCACCCCGGCGTCAGCGGCCCCCAGGCGAACGCGACCTGGACGACGGCCAGCACCCCCACCACGGCGGTGACCGCCACCGGTCGGACCCGACGCCACACCAGGGCCACCGCCATGGCCAAACCGACGACGCTGGCCCCCCAGCCGCCCGGCGTGGGCGCGGCGGCGACCGCGAGGAGCGCCACCACGCCGGCGACGGCCACGTCGAAGGCGACGCTGCGCACCGGTCGCCCCAGGATCCTCCGTGTCATCGCCACCCAGCGTACGAGCCTTCCCGGCCCCGGACCGGTCGACCCGCGGTTGTGCCGGCCCACGTCGATCTGCACGGGTCTTCCCGTGGCATTCCCGGCGTCGCCCGTGGCGTTCCGGCGTTGCCCGTGGCGACGGCGGTGAGCACCCCGGCCGCCCGCACCTGTCGGATCCGGGCGGCCGGGGTGCCGCTGACGGGGTACGCACCACAGTGGACGAGTGCGCGCTTTCGAGATCGGCTCTTCTGCAAGGGGTCCCGGTGGCACTACGGTTGCACGAAGAGTCACCGCATCGGGACCGAGGAGCGCGGCGTGCGCGAGCTGATCGAGGTTCACCTTCCTTCCGGACGCAGCATGTGGGTCACCGTGGACTCCGAACAGGAGTCCCGCGACGTGGGGTTCGGTGAGCGGTTCGCCGAGCTTCCGGGGCTGGCGGAGATCGTCGAGTGGGTGACCTCCGGGGTGACCGCCGGACTGCGACATGCCAAGCCGGACCGGCTGACCGCCGAACTCGGCGTCGAGTTGGCGGTCGGGGAGCGGGGGCTGGTCGCCGCGCTCGGCGGCGTCGGGGGCAAGACCGCCGTCAAGGTCACGATGAGCTGGGGGCCGGCGGACGACGAGCCGGCCACCGACCCCCGGTGACGGCATGGCCGCGCCGGACCGTACCGACCAGTTGACCGCGTTGCTGAAGGACTGTCTGGTGCTGGTTTCCGGACGCGGTGAGGGGAGCGGCTTCTTCGTCGGTCCCGGACTGGTGGCCACCTGCGCCCACGTGGCCGGCGCGACCGGTGACCGGGTCACGGTCGGGTGGCGCGACGCCGACCTGCCGGGCACCGTCCGCTGGGCCTCCACGCTGACCGGCCGGGGTCTCGCCCCGTACCCGGACCTGGCGGTCGTCGAGGTGGTCGTGCCGCCCGGCGGTCACCCCGCGGTGTGGTTGGACGACCACCTGCCGGCCATGTCGGCGCGGCTCGTCGTCGTCGGGCACGCCCGGACGTACGGCCCGCAGGTCGGCCGGACGTCGGGGTGGTTCGCCCACGGCGGCGACTACGAGGACATGATCCGGCTGACCGGGGACGAGGTGGCGCCGGGAATGTCCGGCGCGCCCGTCCTCAACGCCGAGACCGGTGGGGTGTGTGCCATCACCAAGGCGACCCGGCGGTCGGGACAACCCTCGGGCGGGGTCGCCGTCCCGGTGCGGGCCATCCGGGCGATCATGGATCCGGCCCCGTACCGGCGGCTGCGCCGGGAGCACGATGCCTACCACCGCCGCAACCGGCGCTGGACGGGCCTGGCCGACGATCTTCCCGGCGCGGCGGGACCGGTCAGTCGCCGGGCCGAACGGGAACTGCGCGCGATCCTCTCCGGGCTGCCGGCGACCGACCACGAACAGCACCTGACGACCTACCGGGCGGTGGCCGGTGACCTTGCGGTGCCACCCCGGCACCCCCTGCACGACCACGGTGACGTGGTCAGCGAGCTGGCCGGGCTGCTACCGGCCGAGGACGGTTTCCCGCACGTGCTGGCGTACGCGATCGACATGTCCTCCCGCGTCGCCGAGCAGTCCGTCGCCGAATCGTTGCGGGTGTGGGCGCGGATGTCTCCGCAGACCCGCCGGGACCGTGACGAGGCGGCGAACCGGTTGGCCGACGCGCGGGTCGGCGTCCCGGACGCGGCCACGTCCCGGATCCCGTCGGTGCTGGTGTACGTGCGCCCCGCCGGCCAGGACCGGCGGCGGTACCGCTGTGAACTCTGGCGCTACGAGGACGAGGACGACATCACCCCGATCGCCACGGACGACCCCGACCGGTCGCTGGAGGAGCTGCGGCGGCACCTGCGGGACCGGCTGCCGGAACTGGCCCGTGGCGGACCGGACGACGGGCGGCGTCCCATGATCGAACTCGTGCTTCCGTACCACCTTCTCGACGAGGACGTCGACCACTGGCTGGAGGCCCCGGACCGCAACCCCTGGTCGGTTCTCGGGCAGACCAACCCGGTGGTGGTCCGCGAGCTGGAGCGCTTCGAGGAGGACGACGAACGCCTCGGCACCTGGCGGCGACGGTGGAAGGCGCTCGACGGCCAGGACGTCGGCGTCGCCCTCACCCCGGTCTCCTGCCTGGAACGCCGGGAGCACCGGGCCCTGCACGCCTGGTTCCAGCTTGAACCCGCGCTGGGCGCGCTCGTGCTGCCGGGCTCACCGCAGGACGGTCCCGCACGAGGGGCGCTCGAGGTCGGGCTGCACTGCGGCGTTCCGATCGTGGTGTGGCGCCGGCGCGGGTGCACCGGGCAGCCCGAGATCTCGCACCGGGACTGCCCGGGGAGCCGACTCTCCGAGGCGGTCGCGGCCGAGTTCGGCAAGGCCGGCCGGGACGACGTCCCGGAGCGGATCAGGCGGCTGCGCAACCGCGCCGGTGCCGACGGGCATCCCGAGTGCGGACACGACGTCGTCCTGCTGTGGGACGACCCTGGTCGCCGGCTACCGCGGCCACGGATGGCGCCACCGACGCAGGGAGCAATACGGTAGTGGGTGAATTCCTGATCTACCAGGGCACCGGGGTCGCCGACCGCGACGACGACCGGATCGCGCGGCGGGCCGAACCCCCGCCGTGGCGGGTCTTCGACGGGGAACCACCGACCCCGCTGGACCGGGACGCGCCGGTGGGACGCAAGCTTCCGTACCGGACCAGGACGGTGCCCTACCAGGCCGACGAGGACACGGTCCGACTGGTCAACGTCGCACTGCACCTGCGCCGACCACTCCTGGTGACCGGCCACCCGGGCACCGGCAAGTCCACCCTGGCGTATGCCGTGGCGCACGAGCTGCGGCTCGGCCCGGTGCTGCGCTGGTCGATCACCAGCCGGTCCACGCTGACCTCCGGTCTCTACCACTACGACGCGGTCGGTCGCATCGAGGAGGCCAACGCCCGCGCCGCCGGCCAGCCGGGCGCCCGGACCGCCCCGGAGGCGGACCGCTTCCCCCGGAGCGGGAACGACCCTGGCCGGTGGGGTCCGGTCGACATCGGACGGTTCCTGCGGTTGGGGCCGCTGGGCACCGCCTTCGCGCCGTACGCGTGGCCCCGCGTGCTGCTCGTCGACGAGATCGACAAGAGCGACATCGACCTGCCCAACGAGCTGCTCGACGTGTTCGAGGAGGGCGAGTACGGCATCCCGGAACTGCAACGGATCGCGGACCTCGTCCCACAGGTCCGGGTGCGCCCGGCGGACAACGGCGAGCCGGTGACCGTGAACGACGGGCGGGTCCGCTGTCGCGAGTTCCCGTTCATCGTCCTGACCAGCAACGGGGAGCGCGAGTTCCCGCCTGCCTTCCTGCGCCGGTGCGTCCAGCTGGACCTGGCCCAACCTGACGAGCGACGGATCGAGGCGATCGTCCGGGCGCACCTGGGCGACGGGGCGGTCGCCGAGGCGGCCGATCTCATCGCCGACTTCCTGGCCCGCCGGGAACAGGGGCAGCTCGCCACCGACCAGCTGCTCAACGCGGTGTACCTGCTCCACCGGGCCAGCGGTGACGGCCGGCCCGACCGGGACGAGCTGGTCGACGTGGTGCTGCGCGAGCTGAGCGGCCCGGGGTGACCGCACGGATCGACCGCCTGCTCGCCGTCCTCGACGCCGCCGGCGTGCGGTTGACCCCTGCCGAGCTCGCCGAGGCGATCTGGCTCGCCCTGCGGGTGGACGTGGCCGGACGGGTGTCCACTCCGGCCGGCAGCGGGTCCACCGGACCGTCGCCCGGGGAATCCGTGCCAGGTCCGGCGGACCCCGTGCCCGGTCCGGCATCGTCCCGGCCGTCCGGCCCGGGACAGGTCGAGCTGCGGCTGCCGGTGCCGGCGGGCGAGACTCCGCCGGACGCGGCCGACCGGGTGGCGGGACGCCCGGGGGAACCGGCCGACCCGGTCACGGGCGGCCCGGAACCGCTGGTCCCGGGGACCGCCCCCGACACCGACCCGGTGGGCGGAGCCGACGACGGAGGGCTGAGCCTGGCGACGGTGCCGGGGTGGCCGCTGTCGGTGCCCACCGCCAGCGCGCTGCCCGACAGTGGTCAGGTGCTGCGCGCCCTGCGCCCGCTGAAGCGGCGCATCCGGTCCGGCCACCGCGCCACCATCGACGAGGTGGCCACCGCCTGCCAGATCGCCGAGCGGCGGCTCTGGACACCGGTCTGGCGGCCCGCGACGGACCGCTGGTTGCACCTCACGCTCGTGCTGGACCGCAGCTCCGTCGGCGGGATCTGGGCCCGCCTGGGGCACGAGGTCCGTACCCTGCTGGAGCGGCTCGGGGCGTTCCGGACGATCCGGGTGGCGTACCTGGGCCTGCGCCAGGACGGGACGATCGGGGTGACCGCGCGTGCCCGTCCCGGCGGGTCGGGGCCGGCGACCGCGCCGCGCTCACCCCTGGGCCTGGCCGACCTGACCGGCGACCACCTTCTCCTGGTGCTCAGCGACTGCGTCAGCCGCCCCTGGCACGACGGTGAGATGTCCCGGGTGCTCGGGCACTGGGCGCGCCGCGCACCCGTGGCGATCCTCCAGCCGCTGCCCGACCGGCTGTGGTCCCGTACCGGTCTCGACCCGGTCCCCGGGCGGCTGTCCGCCCCGCGTGCCGGCGCGCCGGGCACCGCGTACGGGTTCACCTCGGCCTGGCGGCGGCGTGGCCTGCCGGAGCGCAGCGGGCCGGTGCCGGTGCTGGAGATCGAGCCGAGGTGGCTGCGGTCCTGGGCGAACCTGGTCGCCGGCCGGGCGGTCGGCGGCATCGACACGATCGTGACGCCCGCCGGGGTGGCCGTCGCCCGCCAGCCGGTCGTCACCGTGGACCCGGACGGGTCGGCGGACCCCTCGGTCGACCCGTCCCCTGAGCAGCGGGTCCGCACGTTCCGCGCCGGAGCGTCGGTCCCGGCCTACCAGCTTGCCCGGTACCTGTCGGCGGCGGTGCCGCTCAACCTCGCGGTGATCCGCGTCGTGCAGGCCGTGATGGTGCCCCGGGCCCGCCCGTCCCACCTGGCCGAGGTGCTGTACGGCGGGCTGCTCGCGCCGGTGTCGCCGGGCGGCGGGGCGGACGACGAGCAGCACCTCGAGTTCCTTCCCGGCGTCCGTCAGGTGCTGCTGGGCACCCTGCACCGGGCGGAGGCGGGCCGGGTGCTCGCCGACGTGTCCCGTTACCTGGAGCGGCACCTGGAGCGGACCGGGGCGTCGTTCACCGCGGTGGTGTCCGCCCCGGTGGGCGGACTGACGGTCCCGGCGCTGCGCCAGCCGTTCGCGCAGATCCGTGCGGAGGTGTTGCGCAGGCTCGCCGGGCGTGCGGGACCACCCGGTGACACGGAGCCGGCGGGCGGTCCGGGGGAGTCGGCGGGCCCGGCGTGGAGGTCGGGGCCCGCCGCCGGTCGCCTCACCATCCTGCACCTGACCGGATGGGAACCGGGCGGTGCGGACGACCCCGGGCCCGCGTCGGGACGGTTCGACCCGGCCCTGCTCGACGACCTCGTCGCCACCTGCCGCCGCGACCGGATGGTCCCGCACCTCGTCGTCGTCACCGCCGCGGTGACCCGGCGGGCCACTCCGGCGGAGTACCAGGCGGCCTACCGGATGCTGGAGGACCTGCGGACGCGGCTGGACCTGCCCACCGGCCGGACGGTCGTCGTCCCCGGCCTGTCCGACGTCAACGAGGGCAGGTGTCTGGCGCACTTCCTGGACCGGGCGGCCGACGGTGCGGAGCCGGTCCCGCCGTACTGGCCCAAGTGGGAACCGTTCGCGGAGCTGACCGCCCGACTGCCCGGCGCGACGGCGTTCCAACCGCACCAACCCTGGCAGCTGCTGCCGGTCCCCGCCGCGCGCACGGTGGTCGCCGTGCTGAACTCCACCATGTCCGTCAGTCACCTGCCGGGCGAGCGGTTCGGCCGGCTCGGCCACGCCCAGCTGCGCTGGTTCGCCGACCGGCTGCGCGCCTACGAACGCCGCGGCTGGTTGCGTGTCGGCGTACTGCACCACGACCCGACCGGCGAGGCGGGCGATCCGGGGCTCCGGGACGCGGACGATCTCACCCGTCTGCTGGCTCCCCACCTGGACGTGGTGCTGCACGGTCACCGGGGTGGCGTACGCGAACTCGGTCTGACCGGGGTGCCGGCGGTCGGTGCGCACCGCGCGGACGACCCCACCGCACCGGACACGGACCGGACGGGTGAGGCCGGCGGGTACCGGTACCAGCTGGTCGACCTCCGGCCGGGAACGCTGCGCGTCCTGCCGCGCGGCCACGGAGCGGGGCCGGCCCCGACGGCCGGGGAGGTCGTCTCGCACGCCTACGGCGACCACTGGTGGCCGCCGGACGCCGAGGGGTCGGGCAGCGGTGCGACGGGCGGTGCCGACGCCCTGACCGACGGAACCCGGACCGACCTGCTGGCCCGGGTGGCCCGGATCTACCGTACCCGTACGCCGGACGCCACCATGGCGGAGCACCGGTGGCCGGGTACACGCCGTGGCGGTCCCTTCGCCGGCTACCTGGTGGTCTCGCCGGGCGGCGAGCACTTCTCCGCTCCG
Source organism: Micromonospora inyonensis (assembly GCF_900091415.1). NCBI lineage: Bacteria > Bacillati > Actinomycetota > Actinomycetes > Micromonosporales > Micromonosporaceae > Micromonospora > Micromonospora inyonensis. The sequence goes on from NZ_FMHU01000002.1 coordinate 1,486,138, forward strand.
TACCGGATCGGCGTGTACGACGGCGAGCCGCGCGCGGAGACCGTGCGGCGGTTCCTGGACGACGTGGTCCGGCCGGCGGGTCCGCACCGCGACGCCACACTGGTCTGCCGGTCGGCACCGGCCGACCCCGGCCTCCGGGAACGGGCCCTCGGCCAGGGCGTCCGGTTGGTGAGCTTCGCCGACTTCGAACTCGGCGACGACGTGCTTCGGTCCGCCGAGAGGTGGGCGGCGTCGCTCGACGCCGACCCGGCGTTCCCGGCCGTCCACTACGTCGCGCAGCCCTACGTCCTGTTCGACCCCGGCACCGGGTCGTCCGGCACCCCCGACGGGGCACCGGTCCCGCCGGCACCCGACCTGCTGGGCCGCCTCCGCCGGTGGTTGGCGGCCCCGGAGGGGCAGGTGATCGCGGTGCTGGGCGCCTCGGGGACCGGCAAGACGTTCCTGTTGCGGGAGCTGGCGCGTCGGCTGTACGCCGACCACGACCCGGTCGTGCCGATCTTGGTGGACCTGCGGAGCCTGGACTGGCGGGTCGGCCTGGCTGAACTGATGGCGATCAACCTGGCCCGGAGCGGCGTACGTCGGGTGGACCTGGACCTGAACCGGTACCTGCTGCACGAGGGGCGTGTCGTGCTGCTGTGTGACGGGCTCGACGACCTCGCGACCCGTACCGCTCACGACAAGCTGGGGGAATGGGTGGCCGGCTGGGAGGCCGGCGCGCGGATCTGGCCCGGTCGCAGCAAGGTCGTCCTGGTGAGCCGGGACGCCGACCTGCTCGCCGACGCGCTCGGCGCGTACGCCGCCGAGGACCCGGCCGGCGCGGTGGTGCGTTGGGTCCGGCTCGTCGGCCTGGACCGGGAGCGGATGCTCGAGTTCCTGGCCCGGCGACTCGGCGGCCCGGAGCGGGCGCGTGACCGGCTGGAGTTGCTGGGGCGGGTCGGCGGCCTGCCGGGGATGGCCCGTAACCCGCGGATGCTCGCCTTCATCGCCGACATCGACGAGCAGTGGCTGCGCTCGGCCGCGTCGGGTGGTGGCCGGGTGACCGTGGCGGACCTCTACCGGTGGCTGATCAGCGACTGGCTCGACGGGGAACGCAGGCGGGGCGGGGCACACCACATCGTCCTCGACGACCTGGAGCGTGCGGCGACCTACCTGGCCCGGCGGCTGTGGGAGTCGGGCGAGCCGGCGCTCGGCGCGGACGCGCTCGGTGCGGCGGCGGACATCCTGACCCGGCTCGGCACCGCCCGGGGCGGCGGGACGCCGGGCCGCAGTGCGACCGCGCGGCTGCTCGGCGCCGGCACGCTGCTGGTGCGCGATTCGGCGTACCGCTTCCACTTCGTCGACCAGTCGGTCCTCGAATGGCTGGTCGCCCGGGAGATCGCCGACCAGTTGGACCCGGACCAGCCGGCCGGCCGGGTGCGTGGGCTGCTGCGTCGGGAGCTGACCCCGTTGCTGGTGGAGTTCCTGTGCGACCTCGCCGGGCACGACACCGCCCGCCGATGGGCGGAGGCAGCGAACGCCGACCCGGCCGCGCCGCTGGAGGTCCGGTCCGCCGCCCACCGGATCCTGGACCACCTCGACCGGTTCGACGCGGGTCGGCCCGGTCCGGACCAGCGCGGAGCCGGTTCACCAGACCCGCCCGCCGGAGGGGACCGGGCGTAGCGCCGGGACGTACGGGTCGAGTTCGCCCGGCTCGAACCGGCACATCCCGATGGCGTACCAGTACTCGCCGTGCGGCTGCCCCGTCAGGACGTACCGTTGGTCGTCGAGCAGGACGGCCGAGCCGCCGGCGGCCAGCGGCACGAGCACCGCGTGCGGTCCGGCACGTGTGGTGTCCCAGAATCGGACGGCACGATCGCCGCCGGCACTGGCCAGGTGACGGCCGTCCGGGGTGTAGGCCAGCGAGCAGATCCAACCGGCGTGGCCGGTGATCGTGTGGGCGAGCTGACCGGTGGCGGTGGCCCAGATCCGGATGGCGCCGTCGGCTCCGGCGCTGGCCAGGTGGTAACCGTCCGGGGAGAAGGCGATGGCGGTGACCGCACCCTCGTGTCCGGCGAGCACGCGGGGCCGCGCTCCGGCGTCGAGGCCCCGGATCCGGATCGTCCCGTCCTCGTCCGCGCTGGCCAGATGACGCCCGTCGGGGGAGAAGCCGAGTGCCCGGACGGTGTTGGCGTGCCCGGGCAGGACCTGCCGCCGGCCGGTGCCGAGATGCCACACCCGGACCGTGCCGTCCGTGCCGGCACTGGCCAGGTAGTGCCCGCCCGGCGAGAACGCGATGGCGGTGACCCCGCCGTACCGCCCGGCTAGGGCACGGACCGCTCCGTGGCCGGAGACGTCCCACATCCGGATCGTGCCGTCGACGCCGGCACTGGCCAGGTGGCACCCACCCGGCTCGAAGGCGATCGCGCGGACCGCCCCGATGTGCCCGGTCAACGTCCGTTCGAGTTCCGCCGTGGTGGGGTCCCAGACCCGGATGCCGCCGTCGTGGCCGGCGCAGGCGAGGTAGCGGCCGTTGCCGGAGACGGCGAGTGCGGTGACGGCGGTGTCGGGGCCGCCCGGTTCGCTGAGCACGCGGGGCTGGTCGCCGACCACGGGACTCCAGATCCGTACCGCGCCGTCGCCCGATCCGACCGCCATCCACGGATCGCCCTCCCGGGGCGAGAAGCACAGTGCGCGGGAGTCGCCGCCGCCGCCCCGGACGGTGCGCGACAACCTGCCCTCGGCGGTGTCCCACACCCGGACCGTCTCGTCGTCGCCCGCGCTGGCCAGATGCCGACCGTCCGGGTAGTAGGCGATGGCGTGGACGCTGCCGCCGTGGCCGGTGAGGGTATGCAGAGCTTGGCCGGTGCCACCGTCCCAGACCCGGATGGTGCCGTCGTCGCCGGCACTGACCAACCGCCGCCCCTCGGGGGAGAAGGCGAGAGCGCGGATCCAACCGGTGTGACCGGTCATGGTGTGGACGATGGCGCGGGTGGTCACGTCCCACACGTGGATGCGCCGGTCGTCGCTGGCGCTGGCCAGCCGATCGCCGGAGGGGGCGTACCCGACGGCGTGGACCGTGCCGGTGTGGCCGGTGAGGGTGTGGAGGGTGTGGCCGGTGGTGGTGTCCCAGATGCGGATGGTCTCGTCGTCTCCGGCGCTGGCGAGGTGCCCGCCGTGTGGGCTGTAGGCGACGGTGCGGACGCGTCCGGTGTGGCCGGTGAGGGTGTGGGGGGCGTGGCCGGTGGTGGTGTCCCAGATGCGGATGGTCTCGTCGTCTCCGGCGCTGGCGAGGTGCCGGCCGTCTGGGCTGTAGGCGACGGTGCGGATGCGTCCGGTGTGGCCGGTGAGGGTGTGGAGGGTGTGGCCGGTGGTGGTGTCCCAGATGCGGATGGTCTCGTCGTCCCCGGCGCTGGCGAGGTGCCGGCCGTCGGGCGGGTAGGCGACGGCCCGCACCGTCCCGGTGTGCCCGGCCAGCATCCGCAGCGGCATTCCGTTGCCGGCGTCCCACACCCGGATCGCGCCGTCCTGGCCGCCGCCGGCCAGCAGCCGTACGCCGAAGGCCACCGCGACGGCGTGCACGACGGCGCAGGAGGCGATCTGGGGTTCGGCGGCGGTGTCGTCGGGCAGGGCGGCACCGAGCGTGTCGACGCCCCGCAGTGCCTCGCCGTCGGCTCCGGTCGCCGCCACCAGGGCGGTCCGGCGTAGCCGCACGTTGGTGAGGACCGCGCCGGTGAGGTCCGTGCCGAGCAGCCTCGCCCCGGTCAGGTCGGCCTCGGTGAGGTCGGCGTCGCGCAGCGTGGCCCGGTCCAGGCGGGCCCCGGTGAGGTTGGCCTCGGTCAGGTTGGCCCCGGTGAGGTTGGTGCCCACCAGCCTCGCGCCGGTCAGGTCGGCCCCGCCGAGGTCGGCGCCCGCGAGGAACCGGGCGGAGAAGTCCTCCCCGCGCAGGTCGAAGCCGGGCATGTGCAGGGGCGACGAGGTGGCCACCCGCAGGTGTCGGAGGACCTCCACGGCGTTGCGTCCCACCCCGCGCGCGGTGGACCGGCCGGCCAGCGTCTGTTCCGCCCAGTCGCGCATGGCGTCGTGACCGGCCAGGCCGACCAGAAAATCGATCATGAGCGGGGACATGGACCGGCCGATCAGACCGGGGGCGGCGCCACCCCCGGCGGTCAGCTGGCCGGCGAGGTGGTTGGCGATCAGCCACTCGCGTACCGAGTGGTGGACGAAGGTGAACCGTCGCTCGCCGTACCGGACCAGCAGTGTGCTGGACCCGAGCAGGTGGGCGCTCTCCTGCGGCTCCAGGGCGGCGGTCTCACCGACCGCGGTGGCGGTGAGCTGGGACAGCGTGGCCGCGGCGGCCCCGAGGTCGTCCAGGCTGAGGCTGTCGTCGGGCGAGTCCCACAGCCGGAGCGCCAGATGGGTCACGGCCTCCCAGAGGTCCGCCTCGCTGGGGGCGAGCGGACCGAGGCGGCCGAGCCGCCTGGTCTCGTATGCCAACCAGCGTTCGAGTACCCGCCGGTAGAGGCCGGCGGCGGTGATGGGGTTCCCGGCGTCCGTCCCGACGTGCAGTGACTCCTCACCCAGTTCGGTGATGAACCCGAGCATCCGCGGATTGCGGGACAGCCCGAGCAGGTCCTTGACGTCACGGAGGAGTTCGAGGCGGTGCCGGGCCCTGACCGGATCGCGCAGCTGGTGGGTGAGGAAGGTGAGGATCTGGTGGTCGTCGAAGTCGGCCAGGCGTACCACCCGGCGGTCGGCGCCGAGCTGGGCCCCGAGCGCGGACAGCACGTCGGCGTCGGTGAGGAAGTGCTGGTCCCGGCTGGTGACGATGACCTTGGCCCGGTCCTCGGCCGCCTGCACGATGGTGTCCAGGTGGTTGGTGGCGCGGTCGTAGCTGACCCGGGTGGCCAACTCGTCGAAGCCGTCGAAGAGCAGTGCCACCCGGCCCTCGCGCCGCAGGTACCGGAACGCGTCGAGATCGATCTGCCGCTGGCCGTGCCGGGAGAGCTGCACGGCGACGAGTTCGTCCAGGCTGTACGCCTTCTCGAAGCCCCGCAGGTCGATCAGCACCGGCACCGTGCGGGAACCGTCGTCGCGCATCCGGCGGGCCAGCTCCCGCAGCAGGAAGGTCTTGCCGTGTCCGAAGGTGCCCAGAACCACCACCAGCCGCCCGCGCGGCGCGTCCACCCAGTCGCGCAGCCACGCGAGGAGATCCGTGGACGGCGGTGCCTCCGACGGTGCCCGTGCTCCGGGCAGGAACTCCGTGTAGCGCTGCGGGACGTAGGCGGCGGACGGATAGACGGGGTCGCTGTCCAGCACGGCGTCCTGACGTTCGGTGAACCGGTCGAGATCGGGTCCGAGCTGGAAGTCGGCGAAGGTGACGAGGGCGACGCCGCGCCCGCGGGCCCACTCACGCAGTCGCGGATCCGTCGCCGCCCCGACGTGCACGAGGCTGGCCGTCCGGCCGGCGCTGCCGGTACGGAACCGGGCCAGCACCTCGACGAACCACCCGACGTCGTCGTGGGTCGGGACGGCGGCACACACCCCGATCGGATGCTGCTCCGCCGGGCCCCGGTCGCCGCGCGTGGAGTCGGGGGAGACGCGCAGATAGGCAACCCTCGTCGAGTCGGGCTGCCGGACCAGGGTGACGTCGGCCGCCGGATGGCGCAGGCGGCAGACCTCCGCGACCTGGTCCGCCAGCCGCCGTAGCGCCGCCGGTGGGTCCGGGTGGCGGGGCAGGGGCACCGCCCGGCGCGGAGGCGGGTACGGGAGCGGGACCGGCCCGGTGCTGCCGGCCGGACACGGACCGTCGGGCAGCGTGTGCACCCGCAGGTGGCCGGGGTGCACCTCGACGAGTTGCCAGCCGCCACTCCCGCCGCCGAGCACCGGCACGCCGACGGGGCGCAGGAGGGCGAGCGCGGGCTCGTCCGGCTGGCCGTGCACCACCAGATCCAGGTGCGGGCCCAGCGCGTCGACGAACCGGTCGGCGTCGGCGAGCCGACCGCTGGTGCCGGCGGCACCGTCCGGCCGGTGGTGCAGCACGCCGACCCGCAGCCAGTCCCGCCGGGCGGGCGCGGACAGGTGGTCGGAGAACCAGTCGATCTGCTCCGCGCCCAGGTGGCCGTACTCGTCGCCGGGTAGGTGGGTCTGGGCCATCGTGGAGTTGAAACCGGCGACGACGACACCCAGGTCGGGGTGCTCGGTGAGGGTCCAGGGTTGGTCCCGGGGCAGCTCCATGCCGTGGAACCGGCGGACCATCGTGGCGAACGGCTGCCACTTCTCCCAGTACGGCGGCGTCGGCTGTTCCTCGTCGGCGGCGCACTGGAGAAAGTAGGCGTGGCACTTGAGGCGGTTGACGTCGCTGCTGCCCGGAACCAGCACGATCCGGCGGTGATCGATGGCGAGCGCGTCTCGCAGGGTACTCAGGGTCTGGTGTGCCATCTCGTATTCCGCCGGGGTCGCGCGTTCGGCGAGATTGCCCGTGACCATCACCAGATCCGGCGGACGCGGTGCCTCCGAGGAACTCAACTGGTCGAGCAGGGAGTCGACCATGTCGCGCGATGACCGTGTGCCGGCCTGCGGGGAACGCGTCGCGGCCAGGAAGTCCGGGCAGTGCAGGATCATGATCGGCGACGTGGTGTAAACCGGTGCCCCCCCACTTCCCGGAACGCTCCCGGAACCGCCGGAGGGCGGCGCGACGCGCGGGGCGCGGCCGGAAGCACTCTGCGCTGACCATGGCCGTTACGAGCCTATCAATTTACGATGATCCAAAGACGAGCGATTCCCCTTTGCGGCTTAGATACGGCTTGTCCCTAATGTTTAAGCTGTTGATCAAGTGGTGGGCCGGGATATGCTACCCACCAGCTGAAGGTCGCTCCCGAGTCGCCCGCACGCGTGGACGAGACCGCACACGTCATTGCTCACGGTGAATGAACGGTGGTTGCCGATCAATGAGACTCCAGCCGCGCCAGGAATTGCTGTCGGTATGGAAGGCAATATCCAGGTGGTGCGGCTCGGGGCAGAGCTTCTCCTGGGGTGACCGGGCCGGGCGCAACTCCATCAGCGACGCCGAGCTGCTGCTCTGTCTCCTGCTCCCACCGACGAAACTGCCGGACATCCGCTACGACCGGCCGGACGAGACCAAGCCCGACGTCTGCGCCGCGCTCGCCTCTTTCGGTAGCGCCGTGGAGATCCCGCAGCGGGTCGTCCGGCTCATCGGGGAGTACCTGCACGACTACACCGACCCGGAGACCGGGCTGCCGGAGTTCTCCGGCGGCGGCTACCTCACCACCGCGCCCGACGACGACCGGGAGCCCACCGCCGAGCAGCGGACGCTCGAGGTGGTCGACTCGTACTCCACATCGGTCGTGCTCACCACGGCCGCGATCGCGTTCGTGCGCGGGTACCGCCGGCAGGTCCAGCGTCCCTCCCACCGGGAGGAAATCGACCGGGTGGAGGCCGCCGCGCAGAAGCGCCTCACGGCGGCGATGGCCGGACTCCAGCGGAGTTTCGCGCTCAGCGTCTTCCCGGGGGACAGTCGCGAGGGGCGGGCGCTGTGCGAGACGGTCAACCCGGAGGAGGGCTACTCCGCCGAACTGGTCGCCCGGCTCCGGGACTCGCTGGGCGACGTCATGGCCGGCCTCCGCGAGCTGGGTTCGTCCGTCGACGAGGTGGACGCCCTGCTGGAGAACCGCGACCTGCTGTTCGAGTGTGGCTGGTCGTGGGGGATCGTCCGGGACGCCGAGCCGGTCAAGACGGCGACGACCGTGTACGCCCAGCCCGGGCTCGCCGAGTCGGCCCCGTACCTCTACTTCACCGTGGTGGCGGTGGACGGCATCCGGGACCTCTTCTCCCGGGAGACCCGGCTCAAGGGCCTGCTCGACGAGGAGCAGCAGTCGCTCGCCCGGACCCTCAACCTCCAGTGGGACCTGGCCCAGCGGTACTGGTCCACGATCGCCACCTTCGGCGAGGACCGGTGGCCCGTCGAGGACATGCCGTGGCGGACGACGGACGAGGAGGAGAGCGACTACTACAGCCTCCTGGTCGTCTCGCTCGTCCGGCGTGCCCTCGTCGACCGGGGCGCCCCCGACTCCGACCTGGCCCGGATCGCCCGGGTCCTCGAGGACCTGGCCGACCGGGGCCGGATCAGACGCCGGCCACTCGCCGGTGACCCCGCGCTGAAGCTGCACCACCCCGGCACCTGGGTCGCGTTGAACGGCAGCGAGCTGGCCGGGCCGGACGCGCCCCCACTCGGCTGGCGGCTGGGCGAGCTGGGCACCCTGCTGCTCAGTCGGGCGCTGGCCCTCGCGGCCCAGGTCAACGACCATCGCCTGCGGGCCCGGTTGCTGCGCCTGGCCGACGAGGCCTGGCGACACCTGGAACAGCGTCGGTTGCGCGACGGCCGAGGGACCGGTCTGTGGGACGAGGCGGCGAACGTGTACCCGACGCTGCCCCGCCGTGGCTCGCCCAGCTGGTACCACACCACCCGGGTGGTGCAGTGCATGGGCACCGCGGCGGACCTGATCCGGGGCGAGCCACCACCCGGCATGATGCTGTCGGACGTCGCCTCCGAGCTGCTGGTCGAGGCCGAGGACGTGTTCGACGAGGAGCAGCTGCGCGGTTCGGGAGAGGGCGGCCCGGCTCTGCGGGACAGCCTGAGCCGACAGGCGATCGGTCTCCGGCGGGCCCGCCGGTTGCTGCCGACCCGGCCCGGCACGGCCGCCTCCCTGATCCTGGACGTCCTACGCGAGCTGGACAAGCTCGCCGCGGCCCGGGAATCCGAGACTGGAGACTAGCGTGCTGGTCTTCGCGGCGTCCGACAAGGGCGGCACCGGGAGGTCGGTCACGAGCTGCAACGTCGTGTACCGACGTGCGCTCGCCGGTGCCGAGGTCTGCTACCTGGACTTCGACTTCGGGTCGCCCACGGCCGGGTCCATCTTCCAGATCGTCGACGCCGCGCGGGGGGTGCGGGAGGGCGGTGGACTGCACTCGTACCTGATGGAGCAGGATCCGCAGGCGGCGGTCGAGGAACCCCGGCGTATCGACGTCTGGAACCGGTCGGCCCGGGCCAGCCTGCGTCATCGCCCGCCCGGCTCCGGCCAGCTCATGCTCTTCCCCGGCGACCAGGACGGCGGCGAGTTCCGCCCGGACAAGGAGGCCCTGCGCCGGTGCGTCCGGCTGCTCCTCGCGCTCGACGAGGAGTTCGACATGTGCCTGGTCGACCTGAGCGCCGGACGGTCGTACGCGACCCAGCTGGTGCTGGAGGCGACGGCGGACCCGGCCCTGCACGGAGTGGTCGCCCGTTGGCTGGTCTTCCACCGCTGGACCCGGCAGCACATCCCGGCCGCCGCCGGCCTCGTCTACGGCCGGGACGGCATCCTCGACGTCGGCGAGCGGGCCGGCCACGACCGGGACCGGCTGGCCGCGTCGATCCGGTTCGTCCGTACGGCGGTGGTCGACCCCGACTCGGCCGAGCTGCGCGGCCTGCGGCCCGCGCAGGTCGCCTGGCTGCGCGACTGCGACCAGGACCTGCGGCGGCTCGCCGCCCGGCACCGGGTCGGGCGGCTGGCGCTGCTCGGCTCGGTGCCGCTCGACCCGGTGTTGCAGTGGCGCGAGCAGCTGCTCTCGGACAACGACGTCGTCGCCCGGGACATCGCCAACCTGTCGACCGTGGCCGCGTTCGACGAACTCGCCCGGAACCTCGTGGACGACGAGATGTGGGCGACCACATGAGAGCGGACGCCGAGTTCTTCGAGTCGACCGCCGACGCGCGGGTGGAGTCCGTCCCGCTGGCGCACCTGTCGGTCGAACTCGGTCACTTCTACTCCCCGGACCTCAGCGAGGACGACGACTTCTTCGTCGAGCACTTCCGCGGGATCGCGAGATGGTCCGCGACCGCCCGGGCGGCCTGCCACGACGCGGTCCGGGGAAGGAATGCGCGGATCAGCACCTGCGTCCTGATCGACGACTACTTCGGCCAGCCGGAATCGCCCCGCTTGCTGCTTCCGAAACTGATCCGGGCGGCCCGGAACGGAGGTCTGGAAATCGACTACCTCGCCCGGGAGTCCGGTTGCGCCGACCCGGCGGAGCCCGTCGACCCCGACCCGGCGGAGCCCGCGGAGACCGGCCCGACCGGCCTGTCGCTGGCCGAACTGGTCGAGGCGCGGATCGTCGAGGACCCGCCGCCGGACACCACCGGGGCCCGCCCGCCCGTGCGCCAGACCGGGTGGCTGTGCAACGGGCAGCGGTCACCGGCCACGGATCGCCACGAGGCGATGAAGCGCCCGGCCGCGTGGCTGCCGCCCGCCGAGAACGCCGCCGTCAACCACTCCGTCTTCGCCGACATCGAGCTGTGGCGGGACGGCGACCGGGGCCGTCAGTGGTCCTGCGCGATGCTGGCCGCGGTCTGGCAGTTGCTGCGGCTGGGCGTCCTGCGGGACCAGGGGCGTCGCGTCGCGGTGCCGAGACCGGTGCCGGAGGAGCTGCCGGACGACTGGCGCCGGCTGCCCCCGGTGCTGCAGCTCAACCAGCGGGCCGCGCCGTTCAGCGCCTACCGGACCATGACCATCTGCGCACCCCTGTTCCTGCCGGTCGAGAACGCGGTCCGGACGATACTCCAGCAGGTGGCGGTGGATCCCACCGTGCTCGGCCAGGTCGCCGCGCGCGGCGCCGACGAGGGGATCGTCCTGCCGCCCGCCGTGGTCGACCGGATCGAACACCTGTTCGTGGACACCGGACCGGTGCGTGGTGCTGGTCCTGGGTGAGGTGCAGACCGCCGCCCTGCGGCATTCCGGCAGCGTGCCCCGGGAGTTGGCGGAAGGCGTGCTGGCGCTGCTGGCCGGCGAGCGGGTCCGCGTCTCCGAGCGCCCCATCTCCCACGCGGTCAGCCCGCACGTCCTCACCGGGGTGGACTGCCGGATCGCCGCCCGTTCGGGGGCCCGGGTGCGTGGCGTGGGCACGCTCATGGGCCGGGTCTGTCTCACCGGCGGGCGGGTGTTGCAGGGCTCCGCGGTGGTGCGGGTCGAGCCGATCGGCGGCGGCCACCGACGGGCGTGGTCGCACTACCTGGCGCGACCGGGCGTGGTGGAGACGCTCGGCCGGACCGACCTGCCCGGGACGGCCGCCGCCCACCTCGGCGCGGACCGGTCCTCGTCCACCATGGGCATGGGCGCGGTGTGCAACCGCCTGATCGCCGAGGTCCAGGGATCGTCGTTGCTGGACCGGCGCCCACCGGTCCGGGCGCGCCGCACCGTGCTCCGCTGGGCCGCGCTGACCGACTCCGACATCGAGGGGGTCCGGGTGCGGTTCACCGTCCACGAGGACGGCCTGCGGACCGTGCGGCTGTTGCTGGGTCAGGTGCCGGTGGCCGACATCGTCGAACTGTGTGAGGATCTGGCCCTGCACGACTGGCTGCTGACCGCGCTGGTGTCCATCATCGAGCAGAGCCGGATCGGGGTCGACGAGCCTGTCCAGATCATCCACCGGCTGCGGCCCGCCGTCGACCACCTGCTGCACCTGTGGATGCCGGCGGCCCGCCTGGGTGGGTTCGCGCTGTCGGTGTGGGAGGGGCTGGACGGTCGGCCCGGGCTCTCCCGGCAGTGGGAGGCGTCCGTACGGCGGATCCGGGACCAGATCGCGATGGCCGCCGCGCTGGCGCACCGGCCGGCGGAAGCCGCTCCGCTGTTTCGTTAGTGGATCGCAGCCGGGCCGACGGCATCTCCGCCCCCGCGTACGTTACTTTGTACGCCGTTCTGGGTAACGTTAGGTCCACTCGGATTCGTGCTGCCCAGGGCGACAATAACGTCAGGTTATCTCGGATTTGCGCTGAATGCACACGTAGCGTTAACTTGTGGTTATGTTTCCAGGGTGAGCACGGATTGCGTGTCGCGTTCTCGCGCATGAGAACGGTAGGTAGCGGTGGTACAGACCGAGGGCGCCGTGGCTGAGCGGCGAGCCGCAGTCGGCACGAATGCCGACGCGACCGGCCCGCCGGACAGTTCGGACACCATGGCGTCGGAGGCCGGACCCACGATCACGGCGCTGCACACCGCGGAACAGATCGAGGCCGCCGCCGACCTGCTGTGGACGGTCTGGGGAGCCCGGACCGACGCCGAGCGCAGCGAGCTGATCACCGTCGGCCTGCTCCGGACCCTGTGCCACTCGGGCAACTACGTGGTGGGGGCGTACCAGCACGGCCGTCTGGTCGGCTGCACGGTCGGGATGTTCGGCGCGCGGGCCGGGCGACCCGACCACCTGCACTCCTACATCACCGGGGTGTACCAGCCGGAACGTAACCGGGGCACCGGGCTCGCGCTCAAACGGCATCAACGCCGGTGGGCGCTGGACCGCGGCCTCGACACCATCTCGTGGACGTACGACCCGCTGGTCTGTCGAAACGGGTACTTCAACCTCTGCAAGCTCGGCGCGACGGTCACCGACTACCGGCCGGACTTCTACGGGCGGCTCGACGACGGAGTCAACACCAACGAACGCACCGACCGGCTGCTGGTCGAGTGGGACCTCCGGGCCGAGTGGGTCGAGCAGGCCATGGTGGGGGAGCCCGGGGCGGCGCGCCGGCACGCCCGCGTGGTGCCCGGGGCCGAACTGATCGTCGTGCCGGAGGACATCGAACTGCTGCGGCGGACCGACCGCAGGCGGGCACAGAGCGAGCGGTACGCCGTGCGGGACCGCTTCCTCGCGCTCTTCGACGACGACTACCGGGTGGTGGGCATGACCAGGAACCATCAGTACGTTCTCCTGCCGGCCGGCGCGACCCCGTCGTACGAGCCGTGAAGCTCACCCGGATCGAGCTGCACTGGGTGCGGCTGCCACTGGTGACGCCGTTCCGGACGTCGTTCGGCACGGAGTACGAGCGCGAGGCGCTCCTGGTGAAGGCGATCACGCCGGACGCCGTCGGGTGGGGCGAGTGCGTCGCCATGCCACAGCCGGACTACTCGGCCGAGTACGTCGACGGCGCTGCCGACGCGCTGGTCCGGTTCCTGATCCCCGCGGTCGGCGCCCTGCCGGCCGTCTCCGCGGCAACGGTCGGACACGCCCTCGCCGCCGTCAAGGGGCACCCGATGGCGAAGGCGGCGCTGGAGATCGCCATCCTCGACGCCCAGCTCCGGCAGGCCCACATGTCGCTGGCCGAGTACCTCGGCTCCGTCCAGCCGGCGGTTCCGGCCGGCGTCTCCGTCGGCATCATGACGTCGATCCCGGAGTTGCTCGACACCGTCGACGGTTACGTGGCCGCCGGATACCAGCGGATCAAGCTGAAGATCCAGCCGGGGTGGGACGTGGCGCCGGTTCGCGCCGTGCGTGAGCACATCGGCGACGCGGTGCCCGTGCAGGTGGACGCGAACGGGGCGTACACCGTGACGGACGCCGCCCACCTCGCCAAGCTCGACGCCTTCGACCTGCTGATGATCGAACAGCCGCTGGCCGAGGACGACCTGCGCGGGCATGCCGCTCTGGCCCGGCGGCTGCGCACCCCGATCTGCCTGGACGAGTCGGTCACCTCTCCGGTGCGGGCCGTCGAGGCGATCGAGTCGGGGGCCGCGGCCATCGTCAACATCAAGCCCGGCCGGGTCGGTGGCTATCTCCAGGCGCGCCGGATCCATGACGTCTGCGCCGCACACGGTGTGCCGGTGTGGGTCGGCGGCATGGTGGAGACCGGCATCGGTCGGGCGGCCAACGTGGCGCTGGCGGCCCTCCCGAACTTCACCCTGGTCGGCGACGTGTCCGCGTCGGACCGCTTCTTCGCCCGGGACATCACCCCACCGGTCGTGATGCGGGACGGGTGGATCGAGGTGCCGACGGGGCCGGGGATCGGGGTGGAACCGGACGAGGCCGCGTTGAAGGACTCGTCCGTGCGCAGCGAGGGCATCGACCTCTGACGCGACCGGGCTGACGCCGGGAAGAGCCGCGCAAGCGCCGGCGCGGGCGGCACCGGCGGTGGCGCGCTGTCGGGAGCGCTCAGGGCCCGCCCACGCGGGCCCTGAGCGTCCGGCCTACTTCAGGCGGGCCTCGATGGCCTCGATGATGCGCGGGCGGAGTTCGGCGGCGCGGATGACGGCGTCGACCGAACCTACCTCGACCGCGCGCTGGATGTTGTGCACGCGGTCGAACTCCGCGGCCACCTCGCCGAGCTTCTCCGCGCGGACCGCTGAGCGGAGTTCGTCGAGTTCCGCGGTCAACGAGGCGCGGTCGGTGCCGGCGGCGGTCGCGACGCGGGCCTCCAGGTCGCGCACCCGCTTGTCGGCCGCGGTGCGGGCGTTGACCTCGCCGGAGAACACCACGGCGGCGGCGGGGGCACCGCCGAGCACCGAGGCGAACGAGCCCTCCAGCGCGAGCACGGTCATGTTCGGGTTCAGCGCCTTCGAGAACACCACGAACGCGCCGCCGTGGTACCGCGAGATCACGCAGAACACGATCGGGCCCCGGAAGTTCACGATCGCGCGGCCGATCTCGGCGCCGTACTCCAGCTGCAACTTCCGCATCGACTCCGGGGAACCGTCGAAGCCGGACAGGTTCGCCAGCACCACCAGCGGCCGGTTGCCGCTGGCCGTGTTGATCGCCCGCGCGGCCTTCTTCGACGACCGTGGGAACAGCGTGCCCGCGGTGTACGTGTCGGGACCGTCGGTGGGCGGGAAGCCCCGCCGCGGCACCGACCGCGACTCGATGCCGAGCAGGCACACCGGCATGCCGCCGAGGTGCACGTCCTGCACCACCGCGGTCTCCGCGTCGGCCATGCCCGCCCACCGTTCCAGCACCGGGTGGTCCTGGTCGGAGAGGGCCCGCATCACGGTCCGGATGTCGAACGGCTTCTTCCGGTCCGGGTTGGCCTCGGCCGAGAAGATCTCGCCGACGGTGGTGAAGTCGCTGCCCTCCACGGCGTGCGGGAAGGTGGAGATGTCGCGGTCGACGGGGTCGGTCGTCCTCGCCCGTCGCGGCGAGTCCTCACCGGGTGCGACGTACGTGTGGTCGTAGTGCAGCATCAGCACGTCCCGCGCGGCGGCCAGGTTCGGCGCCCAGTACTGCGCCTGACCGTTCGGGCCCATCACCCGGTCGTATCCGCCGATGCCGAAGTTGTCCTCGGCCGACACGCCGCCGGAGAAGTCGAGCGACTGCTTGCCGGTGAGCACCATCGCCGAGTCCGGCGTCATCACCAGGACGCCCTTGGTGTGCATGAGCATCGTCGCCTCGGCGTTCCAGTACGGCTGCGCCCCGACGGTGATGCCCGCGACCACGATGTTGATCTCGCCGCCGTCCTGGGTGAACTCGACGATCCGCTTGAGCGCCGCGGCCACCCAGTCCATGTTCTCCGTGCCGGACTCCATGGAGATGCGGGCACCGGCGGACAGCGCGTACCACTCCAGCGGCACCCGCATCCGCTCGGCCAGGTCCAGCGCGGCGATCACGCGGCGGCACTCCGGCTCCGACAGCGCGCCCAGGGACTTGGTCGGGTCGCCGAGCAGCACGACCCGGGTGACGCCCTGCGGGTGCCGCCGGGTCGGCGTGGTGACGACGCCCGCGACGACCGCCGCGGTGTTGCGTCCCTTCGGCCGGTCGACCGGCACCAGCGCGTGCTGCTCGTCGAGGTCGTGCTCGACGAAGTCGCCGAGCAGACCGGTCAGCTCGTACGGGTACACCGTGTTGCGGCTGCTGGCCCGGAGCACCTTCTGCCGGTAGCTGTCGAGCGGTTCGACCGGCTCGTCCGACGGCGCGCCGACGGTCAGTTCGGTGCCGCCGGTGACGTCGAAGGAGACGCGCACGGCCACCTTGGTCAGCTCGCCGGTCCCCGGGTCGCGTTGCCGGGCGATCAACAGGATCTCCTCCAGCCCGGCACCGGCGGTGGTCGGCAGCACGCGGCCGGCGATCATCTCCAGCTCCGTGCGGGTGAGGTCGCTCGGCGGCCAGACGTAGATCACGATCCGGTTGGTGTTGACGCGCTTCGTCGAGGGCCGCCGCGACTGCTCCCGGCGGATCGAGTCGAGACAGGCGGCCACGGTGTCCTCGGCCGTCGGCAGCGCGATCAGCCGGCCGTCGTGCTCGCGCAGCGCGGTCAGGTCGCGCACCTGGGCGAACGCGACCAGGCGGTTGTCCGACGGGTTCTCCCGCGCCACGCACTGGAAGAGGTAGACCTCCTCGTCCGACGACGGCAGCCGGGTGAGGTCGAACTTGCTCAGCCGCTCCATCTGCATCCGCTGCGCGATGTACGGGTGCAGGCCGCGGACCAGCCGTTCCTCGCTCATCCCGGTGGTCGACGGGCGGAACGTGAAGTGGTGGTGCATCACCGCGCCGCTGCGACCCGCGACGGTGGCGGTGAGCCTGCGGACCTCGACCGGCAACGGGTGCGCGCTGACCACCTCGTGCAGGGCGGCCGCCATCGCGTCGGAGTCATCCGGCTGGTTCTCCCAGGCGAGATAGATGTCGGCGTCGATGGCTCCCTCGCCGCTCGCCAGCTCCGCGAGCCCACGCAAGGCATCGCCCAGCGCGTCGAAGCTCACCGCGGCGGAGACCACGCACGAGTCCGGCCGCTTGGCGATGACGAACGTGCAGCCCGCGACCTCGCTGGTGCGGACACCGAGCCCCTTGTTGCCGTAGTACCGCCGGGTCAGCACCTCCAGCATGACGGCGTTGTCGAGGTCGTCGCGGACCAGCCGCTGGCCGAGCAGCCGCACCAGCGGTTCGGTGCTGCGCACCATCTCGGCGATGCGCTCGGCGCGGTCCGGCGCGTCCGGGTGCGCGTCCAGGTGGCGCAGGTGCCGGCGGACGTTGGCGTACACGATGGCGCGGTTGCGGCGCAGCAGCGGCTGGGCGAACCAGGCGAACACCACGCCGCGCGCGAGGTCGGCGATCACGGGGAAGCGGACCTGCGTCGCGGCCACCAGCCGCTCCAGCACGAGACCGGCGGGCTCGCGCAGGGCCTCGTCCGGCGGGGACTCCCGCAGCCAGGCGCGCAGCAGTGCCGTGACGACCATGGCGTCGATGGACGCCCGTTGCTGGGCGAGGAAGATCCGGAAGACGGCGGCTTCTAGCTCGGGGCAGCGCTCCAACTCGGTGACCCCGTAGTGCCCGAGCGCCTTGGCGAGCTTGGCCTGGAACGCCTCCGGCAACGCGGCTCGCTCGACGTCGAGGCACTGGAGGTAGGTGTGGAAGTACTCGCGGGCACTGTGCACGTGGCCATCGCCGCCGCCGTCCTCGCCGGTCGGCCGGTTACGGCTCAGCTCGGCCAGGTCGGCGAAGACGTCGACGAGTTCGAGTTCCTCGGCCAGCGGCCGGTGGCCGTCCGCGATGGCCGCCTGACGGGCGGCGAGGTAGTCGTCGAGCACCCGGCGTTCGTCGTGCGGGTCGACGTCGAAGCCCAGCAGCAGGCTGCGCAGGTCCTCCTGGCCACGGGTGGTGCGCTTGCGCGCCGGGAGGGTCCCGGGCGCGGCGGGCAGGTCCAGCTCGACGGTCTGGGTGGTCGAGGTGTCCTCGGCCTCCGCGTCGGCGAGCGGCTCCAGGCGGATCAGCGGCGCGCCGGCCTCCACCTGGCTACCCACGGAGACGACGCATTCCTTCAGCCGCGCCTTGAACGGGGCCCGCAGCACCGTCTCCATCTTCATGCTCTCCAGCACCAGCACCGGTGCGCCCGCCTCGACCTCCGCGCCGACCTTCAGCGGCGTGGCGACGACCAGCGCGGGCGAGGGCGAACGGACGACGCCGCCCTCGTCACGACTGACCCGGTGGGTCACGCCGTCCACCTCGACCAGGTGGATCGGCCCGTGCGTGCCGGTGAGCAGGCGGTACCGGGTGCCGTTGACGACGACCTGCCCGCTGTGCCGGTCGAAGCGGTCCAGTTCGACGTCGGCGGTGCGGACGTCGTCGCCCGCTTCGATGCCGACGCGGAACCGGTGCGCGCCGACCCGCGCGACCCGGACGCGGTAGCCGACGCCCCGCAGCTTGAGGTCCAGCGGTCGGCCACTCTCGTGCTGCACCTGCGGGCGTCCGCCGAACGCCGTCGAGAGCAGCCGCTCCCGCTCGGCGCGCTCCTCCTCCTCGTACGCCTCGATGGCGGCGGCCGCCAGCGCGACGGCGGAGTGCCGGTGCGAGACGAGCCGGCCCTCGCCACGGACGCGGTCGATCCAGCCGGTGTCCGCGCTGGCGTCGATCACCTCGGGCTGGTCGAGCAGGTCGAGCACGAAGCTCTTGTTGGTCGCGCCACCCTCGATGATCACCGTGGTCTGCGCCATCGCCCGGCGCAGCCGGCCGAGCGCCTCGTCGCGGTCGCGGCCGTAGGCGATGATCTTCGCGATCATCGAGTCGAAGTCGGCGGGGATGGTGTCACCCTCGCTGACGCCGGTGTCCACCCGGATGCCAGGTCCGGCCGGCAGGTCCAGCCGTGCGATACGACCGGGGGAGGGGGCGAAGTCACGGTCCGGGTCCTCGGCGTTCAGCCGGGCCTCGATCGCGTGCCCGCGCTCCGCCGGCGGCTGGCCTTCGAGCCGCCCGCCCGAGGCCACGTGCAGCTGCGCCTTGACCAGGTCGAAGCCGGTGGTGGCCTCGGTGATCGGGTGCTCGACCTGTAGCCGCGTGTTGACCTCGAGGAACGCGAACATCTGGTCGCCGGGGTGGTAGAGGAACTCGACGGTCGCCGCGCCGCGGTAACCGACCGCGACGGCCAGCCGCTCGGCCGAGGCCTTGAGCTCGGCCGCCTGCGCCGGGCTGAGCACCGGCGACGCCGACTCCTCGATGACCTTCTGGTTGCGCCGCTGCACCGAGCAGTCGCGGACGCCGAGCGCCCACGCGGTGCCCTCGCCGTCGGCGATCACCTGGACCTCGACGTGCCGGGCGCCGGTGACCAGGCGCTCCAGGAACACGACGCCGCTGCCGAACGCCCGGGCGGCCTCCTGGCTGGTGCGCTCGTAGGCGTCGGCCAGCTCGGCCTCGTTGTTGATGACGCGGATGCCGCGCCCGCCGCCGCCCGCCGTGGCCTTCAGCATCAGCGGGTAGCCGATCTCGCTCGCCGCCGCCACGGCGGCGTCCAGGGTCTCGACCGCGCCACGGCTCCAGGGCGCGACCGGCACGCCGACCTCCTCGGCGATCAGCTTCGCGCCGATCTTGTCGCCGAGCTTGCGCATGGCGTCGGGGCTGGGGCCGACGAAGGTGACGCCGATCTTCTCGCACAGCTCCGCGAACGCCGGATCCTCGGCGACGAAGCCCCAGCCGACCCACGCGGCGTCCGCCCCGGTCTCCACCAGCGCGCGCTCCAGCGCCTTCAGGTTGAGGTACGGCCGCGCGGACGCGGGACCGAGGTCGTAGGAGAGGTCCGCTTCGCGGACGAACGTGGCCGTACGGTCGACGTCGGTGTGCAACGCGACCGTCTCGATCCGTGTCCCGGTCTCCGCAGCGATATCCCGGACGGCGTGGATGAGCCGCATAGCGGCCTCGCCCCGGTTGACGATGGCGACACGACTGAACATCCGACGGAACCCCTTCTCGGCGCCCTTTGGGCGAATCTGCACCTTTACATCGACTTGCGTCACTCATAGTATTGGCTCGCCAACCCTGCGCAGCAACCACCTCTGCCTTCCTGCGCCCGAGTTGAAACTCCACCAGCTTAGACATCGAGGGGTGTTTGGCGAGCACTCGTGTCTGTCGTCTGTCGGCGGCTTCGATGGCTCGCGCTCCACGATTTCCTGCCGGATGTCCAGGTCGGCGCGGTTGTCCCGGCTGCCGCGTGGCCTGCGCGCCACCAGCGGTTCTGGATCGAACCGTCTGGTGCGCGCCGAGCGCGCGGACCGTCTGCGGCAGGGTGGCCACGCGCGGCGGGTCGATCCGGGTCGACGGCGTCGAGGTGAGCTGCCGTCGCGGCCGGGATCGACCGGGCGTGCCAGACCTTTCCGGTGGCGCCGATGCTCGACCCGAAGGTGGTGCTCGTCGACGAACCGTCACCGGGGCTCTCGCCGCGGACGCGGCACCACGTCTTCGCCGCGCTCCACGCGCTGGCCACGCACCAGGTGGGCGTGCTGCTGGTCGAGCGGAACGCGGTGCAGGCCCTCGTGGTCGCCGACCGGGGCCTCGTGGTCGAACCCGGCCGGGTCGCGAAGTCGGGGACCGGGCCGGCCATGCTCGACGACCCTGACGTGCCTACCTGGGACTGCCGGCCTGACCGACCTGCCCCGACACCTCAAATTCATCAAAATGCATCTATGGCCATGTCGGCCCGCGAGTGGTAGGAATCTTGCAGAACAGCTTCCCCTTCGGCACGTTCCCCCCGAGTGAGGCTTCGATGAGGATACGAAGGCTCACGGGCAGCCTCACGGCGGTCCTCCTCGGCTCGGCCGGGTTGGTCACCCCGACCTGGGCGGCCTCACCGGACGAGCGCACCGTCAGCTACCACGGTTACCGCGTGACGGTCCCGCTGGACTGGCGGGTCGTCGACCTGTCCGACGACCCCCACGCATGCGTCCGGTTCGACCGACCCACGGTCTACCTGGGCCACCCGGCGACGAGCCCTGATGTCCTTCGGGCCTGGTCGGGCGGACGGGGGGCTGGTCATCGAGCCGCTCGACGCCGTCACCGCCCCTCGCCTCACCGGGGACACCGCCGTCACGGCGAACGGCAGGGCAACCGTGGACGCCCTGCCGTCCCGTGACGGGTCCGTCCAGGTCGCGGTCCGCGACGCGGGCGTGCTGGTCACAGCCGAACACACGCCGGACACCGAATCGACGGTCCGTCGGATCCTCGCCTCCGCCAGCCTCGGGAGAGGTGCCACCCCGGTCTCTCCGGACGCCGTCCGCGCGGCCCCGGTGCCTGCCACGGTCACGCCCTCGGCCAACAGCCCCCAGCCGGGCACCTAAACCGGCAAAGGCTTCGACACGCGCACCGCCCCGTCGCAGTCGACGATGGACACCTGGCGCGCCAGCTCGCCGTACCGGGCGGTCCCCGGCCCGATTCCCCGGGGCGGCAGCCGCGCCAGGGGTGGTCGTATCGGACAGCCGGGGCCGTAGCCGGCAATCCGCATGCGGCTGGTACCGGTGCACCGAACAGCTGCCCGGACACGCGGAATGAAGCGGATATCCCGAAAGGCCGGTGCCTACGGGCCGCTGTCCCCCACGCCGCCGAGATGCTGACGCGGGGCCTCTGCGCCCCGCGTCGTCTAGGTCCACCACGGGCCGCGTGACGTGACGTGGCGTGGCGGTCGGGGGTTGCTGGCGGGGAATGGCGGTGGGGGCGGGTTGGTTGTCTCCCCGGTGCGGCCGTAGCCCTCCGCTGGTGAGCGGGCGGGTGGCCGGGCGGCCCCGGGAATGGGGCCGCCCGCCGGTCGTTACACCATGTCGACGCCGATGCAGCAGCCCGCACCGCGGGCCTGGCGGATCCCCCGATCCCCCTTCTCCGGCGCGTGACTATCCCCCGGATCTTCCTCAGAGCGCCCGTACGCGTGGTGCTTAGCGCATTGTCCCGTCCCCGCCCGCGTGGGTGGTGTGTCCGGGTGCGTGCGCCAACCCCCGAATGGAGCTTTGATCATGAACAAGCTGATTCAGCGTGGTGTGCTGTCCATCGCCGGTCTGACCGCCGCAGCCGGAATCGCCGCCGGCCCGGGCCTGGGTCTGGGCCACGACACCCCGGTGACCGAGACCAAGCCGGTGGCGGCGACTCAGCAGGTGGCCACCGACAAGCAGCAGGTGTCGATGGACAAGTTGCTGCCCAACGGTGTGCCGGCCGGGCAGTCGACGGTGCCGCTGACCGACGAGCAGAAGGCCAACGCCAAGGCCATCATCGAGGCCACCAAGAAGAACGGCATGGACGAGCGGGCTGCCGTGGTGGCGATCGCCACGAGCCTGCAGGAGTCGAAGCTGGAGAACCTGGGTCACCTGGGTGACCGCAACGACCACGACTCGCAGGGTCTGTTCCAGCAGCGCCCGTCGAGCGGGTGGGGCACGGTCGAGCAGATCACCGACCCCGCGTACTCGACCACCGCGTTCCTGACCGGGTTGAAGCAGGTCGACGGGTGGAAGGACATGCCGCTGACCCAGGCCGCGCAGACCGTGCAGGTGTCGGCCTACCCGGACCACTACGCGCAGTGGGAGAAGCAGGCCGCCGACCTGGTCGCCGAGCTCTGGACCAAGTGACCCACACAGCACACGATGATGAGGGGCCCTTCCCGCGTGGGAAGGGCCCCTCACCCGTTCCCGCGCCACCACGGCCACCAGCACCGCTCTGGGCACCCCCTCTGGGGCGCCGTTCAGGGCGTGGCCAGTGACCAGTCGGCGTCTCCGTCTTTGACGGTGGCGTCGTTGTAGGTGAAGGAGTTGGGTGATGGCCATTTGCCTGCGGGGAAGGCGGTCTTGTCGACGGCTTCGCCGTGGAGGTTGACCATGCTGGTGGCCTGTGCGGCGAGGAAGGCGGACAGGGTCACCAGCGCGGTACCGATGATCGCGATGTTGACGCCGGCTTCTTCGAGGATGAGGGCGGCGCCGGCCCAGGAGAAGACGGCGGAGCCAAGGGCCGCGATCGCGACGATGGTGGCGGCGATGAGTTTCGCCAGGACGACGGCCAGGGTGGCGTAGAAGGCCGCTCCGGCTGCCGCGCACGCGAGGAGGTGGCCTGAGGTGCTGGCCGCGATGGAGCTGATCTTGCCGGCGGCGGTGGAGTGGCTGGTGACGCTGCTGACGTAGGCGTCACGGGCTTTGCCGGACCAGTCGGAGTTGCCGACGACGAGGTGCTGCTCTGTCAGGGCGCTGGCTATGCCCGAGGCGGAGCCCCGAATGTCCATCCAGTCCCAGGCGTTTGTCGTGCTACTCCGCCTGGCCTGCGGTGAACCAGATGGTGGCGAGGATGGGCAGGAGGACTCGCCTGCCGTCCCGTGCCGGGTGCCCGCCGCCGCGAAGCCGGGGGCAAGGCTCCCTTGCGGGGGCGCAAGGCGGCCTTGCCGCCCTCCGACGAGCACATCCAGCCGCACCCGATCCGGTGCCGAACCGCGCGGCCTGCTCTGCCGCGCGTGCGGCGCGACCTGGTCGCCGTCGTCGAGGCCGTGTCGGGTGCTGTGCCGGGTCGGCCGCCGCCGTTGGTTCCGGCACCCGCCCCGACCCTGCGGGGCACGTGGTCGACGTGGTCAGTTGGTGGCGGGGCGGGTAGGCGTGTTCGAGCACGGTGGACACGAGTTCGCTGCGGGACACCGCGCCGTGCGCGTCGACGAGCTGGTCGAGGACGCGACGGTTCGCGGGTGTGGTCTTGAAGGTCCAGGTAACCCGTCCGGCGTCGCCTCTCTGGTCGCTGGCGTGTCGGGCGAACAGGCCCCCCGCCGGCCGGTTGGGGCGCGGCGCGGCGGGCGTCCAGGAGCGCGGGGATCTGCTGTTGCGCGGACTCGATCGCGTCGTAGACCACTGCGGCGACAGCGGGCGTGTCCCGCCGCGCGGGCGGCCCCCGGCTCCCTGCCGGCTATGCGGCGTCGAGCACCCGGCACCGGCCCTCGTCGGCTATCCGGCGGATGACGTCTCCACCCACCAGCCGGCCACCGCCGGCACCACGGGCCGCATCTCGGGCGATGCAGGTTTCCACCGGCACGTCCCGCAGGTCGACCGCCACCAGGTGCGCCCCGGCCTGCTCGGCAAGCTGCCGCCACTGCTCCACCGACGCGTCCGGCAAGTTCGTGTCGTCCGCGATCACACTCAGGCCGGCGTGCAGCAGGGCGAGCACCTGCGCTTTCTGCGCGGTGGTCACCGCGTCCTCCTGCCACCGCACACCGGCCCTACCGCCGTGGCCCATGGCCCGCAGGTCGTCGCGGTTCACGCGGAATCGGCGCTCAGGATCCTGGGCCACCCACCGCTTGGCGTAGGTGGTCTTGCCAGAGCCGGGCAGGCCACGGGTAATGACAAGTGCGGGCATCATTCCTCCTTGGCGAACATGCGGCGGACAGCTCCCGGTCATCGGCGAGTCGGGCGCGACGTGGAACTTCGTACCGGAACCACGTGCTCCCACCTGACTCACGGCCGGGAGTGCCTCGTGGTTCACCAAACTGTCGAGCAATCTCTCCCACCACCGCCACGTCACCTCTGCCTCTGCCCTCTGCCGCCGGCACGAGGCCGGCCAGTCGAGGTGCGACAACGGCCCTGGACGCCGGTCAGCGCACCCGAGCCGGGAGGCGGTCCAGGAGGGCCAGCGCGGCGCGGACCGGCGCGCGGGTCAGTGTCTCGTCGAAGCTGGTCCGGCCCTGGCAGAACCGGACGAACATCCGCCATCGGCGAGCACGACGTCGCCACCCGCTCGACCAGCAGCAGCGGATCCGGGTGGGGCCAGCGGTCCGTCTCCCACGCCACCCGCCGGCAGCGGATCCTCGACGTGTCCGACCTGCACGCCCTGCCCCGAGGCCGGATGGTCGTCTACGCCTCCGGCGCCCCGCCGGCGCTCGCCCGCACCGCCCCCTGGCAGGACGGGCCGTACGCCGAGGCGATCCGCGCCTCGATCGCCCGCTGGGACCCCGACAGCCGCACCGACTGGATCCTGTCCCCCGAAGCGCCGCCGGAGCCAACCACATGACCAGCCCGACGTCCGGACCAGGCACCGACCCGGTCGCCGACCTGACCAACCCGCTCGACCAAATCGCCGGCACGCCTGAGGAACCGGCACCGGCACACGACCCGAACGCACCGGAACCCGTCTTCCGCAACATCGACCAGTTCGTCTCCGGCTACCTCGCGCTCGTCCTAGAACGTCGGGTCGCCTCCGGGCCCACACCCGGCATCAACTGGTGCCCCCGCTGGTGGGCACACCCCGAAGCGCTATCCCGCCTCTACGCCCTGTGGCGGGCCTGGGAAGCTCTACGCGTCAACGACCCCCACACCGGCATGAGCGTCTGGTGGCGTGACCACCTCGACCCGCACCTGGCGGTCCTGACCGGCGATGCCGGCCCGTTCACCCGTTGCGGGTCGGACCGGCACCGCGACCCGGAGCCTCTGCATGTAGAGCCCGCTCCAACCGAGGTGCTGGCGCAGTTGCCTGACGCCTGACTCTGGGATGACAGGACCCCCCGAGACGAGAGGAACGAGATGACCGAGACCGAGACCGACATCGAGACCGAGATCGTCGCGCGGGTGCCGGTGCACTACCACGGCGAGTACACGCTCAACGTGGAGAACGACTACGAGCACATCTACCAAGACGACTCCCACGACAACGAGCATCTGGAGGGGCTGGGCGACAAGCCGGGCGCCACCACCGCGCTGTACGCCGTGGCCAGCGCCCGCTACCTGTCGGAGAAGACCGGGGTGCTGGGCGACGTGCTGCGCGAGCCGTACACGCTGCGGACTACCCGAGACGTAGAGGCGGTGGAGGTAGCTGTGCCGGCAGACCTTAGCCCGGCGCTCGACATGGACGCGCTTATCGCTGGGGTGATCGAGCAACTACGAGCCCGCGGCATCGAGGTCACCGAGGTGCACGTCTTCGAGTGGCGAACCGTGTGGGAACTGGGCGAGGGTCGGCATCTGTCGTTGAGCAGGGAGGGCAGCTGGGACTTGGCCTCCCCCACGGGCGACGGGTCGACCTGGACTCCGGCCTGGTTCGGCCTGACCTGCTGGTACGCGCACCCGGAACAGATCGCTGACCTGGCGGCCAAGGAACTGGCCGAAGTACAGGCGTGACGCGAGGAGCGCACCGGGGTGCGGCGCATGCATGAGCCACCGATTCCTCGGAATCGGCACGTCGGGCCCCCTTTGGTTCACGGTGGACTGGCTGGTCTGCCCCGCCGGCCACCCGAATCCACTGCCGAGACCGGCGGCCGGCCAGCCGGCGCGACCGAGAGTTCGCTGCATGTGCGGGGCCGTCAGTGCTGCGGACTGCCGCTAGAGTTGGCAAGCCGGCCGGTGCTGTCGTCGGCGGCGGTCAGGAGAGCGTGTGGTCGTGCGAGTTCCGAGTTCAGATCCGGGCGATTCCTCGTACCCCGTGGAGGTGCTCCACGACGGGTGGAGAATATGTGCCTCCAGCGCGGAGGAAGCCCTTGGGGTAATCGCTGATGATTATGCGAATCTCAAGCCTGGGCCGGCTCGGATGCGGGCCCGGCTCAATCTGGCGTTGCAGGCCCGGAACTTGGTGCAGGCGCTGCTCAATGCCGGCGAGGTCTTCGAGCAGAGCACCGATGAGCAGCGGCAGGTTCTGCTGCCTCAGCAGAACATGGCACCACCCGACGTCGACGTCTGGGCTGGTGTGGTGCCCTTGGTGCTGGTGACCTCGTTCTACCGGCCGCTTGGGGACCGGGAGCAGCCCCGCGTAGCGGGGCCCGGTCAGATCTGGTGGATCGATCCTGACACCCCTGAAGCTTTCCTGGAGACGCTTCACCAGGTGCGATGGCTCGATGTGATACACATGGCGGCGGCATCGGATCCGGGCAGCCGCTACCGCAATCTTGGTCCCAACGGTGCTGCCGGCTACTGGTGGCGGCCTTGCGGAGCAGGAGCAGGCACGTGACGGTCGATCACGCGCTGGCAATCCCGACCGACGAGCAGATCCGAGCGTTACACGAACGGTTTGCGCCCACCGAGGAAGCCTTCGACCTCGTCTACACTCACTGCCGAATCGTCTGGGCCGTGGCGGAGCAACTGCTCGATAGGTATTCCTCGGCCCTGGACGTCGATCTGGTGCGAGTGGGGAGTCTCCTGCACGACATCGGTGTCTACCGTCTGTACGGGGCGGCGGGGAAACTCGATCAGGAGAATTACATCCGCCACGGGGTGCTGGGGCACGCGTTACTGCGTGACCTCGGATTTCCTGAGCACGTGGGTAGGTTCTGTTCCCACCACACCGGTGTCGGTCTCACCCGCGAGGACGTCCTGCAGCAGAGCCTGCCACTACCGGTCGGCGACTACACGGCCGGCACCGTGGAGGAGCAGCTGGTGATGTACGCGGACAAGTTTCACAGCAAGACGACGCCGCCCACGTTCGTGACCGCGGCGTCCTACGCTGCCGGCGTGCGGCGATTCGGTGCGGATAAGGTAGCCCGGTTCGCGGCGCTGGTGGAGAAGTTCGGTGAGCCGGACCTTCTCCTACTGTCCCGCCATTATCAGCAATCGCTGATCTGAGGCATTCGTCAGCGGCTGCTGATAATCGGCCGGGGCATCACCGGCCCCTACCGGCGTCAGAGCCCGGACCGCCGCGACCCAGCCTCGCTGCGGCAGCGGACGTGGACGGACGAGGAGAAGAGAACTCCGGGTCAATCTGCGCCGCAGGAGGACGCTGTGGAAAGGCCAGCGACGCCGATCTGGCCGCATTGACCGCCCGCTGCGTCTCGCTACGGTGCTGGAGGGTGATGATGCTGGAAATCGGGCGGCCACTGTCCGGCACCCAGACGAACTCTTTCTCGTCGGCCTTTGGCCATCGTAGGTAGTGCCGGTTACCGAAGCTGGTTAGCTCACCGTTGAGCGAGGCCCACATCTTGGCCGTCTGCCCACCGTCGATGAAGCAGCCCCAGCGGAATCCTGGATCGGCGGCAATGGAGTCTCGCGCCTCCTGCGGAGTAGCGCCCTGGAAGACCAGAGACCCCGGCCGACCGTCGAACAGCCGTAGGTGCGTTCGGCCCACGCGGTCCTCAAAGACCGTCATCCGAGCCCTCCTGCTGGGCGCGAACGGCGGTAGGACGTCTAGTGACCGGTCGGTGTTGATGGGGTGCGTGGCGAAGTCGGCGACGTTCAGCGACGGCCCGACCGTGACGGCGGAGTCGGGAAACGCGTCGACATGCAGCTCACCAATGCTGCGGATCTCCAGCAGGTTGTCACCACGAAGGTCGACGTGCCTCGCCTGACACCTCATCACAAGGTCATAGGCGAAGATGTCCAACCCGCCATCAGTGGCGATGCCCGTGGAGCGAAACCCGCGCCCGCCGGTCGACGTAAAACCGACATCGACCCAGCCGGCCCGGGGCGGCAGGACCGGCGTCAGGCGTGATGCCTCGTCCAGGACGCGCACGCTGCCCTTCTCTGGGTCATCCCGGCGGGTGATCACCATGTTGCCGTTACCGAAGACATAACACTCGGCCTGCCGCTCGGTGCGGCTACCCGTCCAGGTCAGCTCGGTCCCGTTGATGCTGACTCTGCCGGCTGCGGTGAGATTGCACATAGACAGCGCCCCAGCCCGAGAAATCAGCGCCTCGCGATCGACCACCGGCATGCTGAGCACCTGGCCCTGCTCGATGGCGAGGTTGAGGCTCGTTTGAACGGGCAGGCCTGATGCTTCATCGAGCAGCGTGAAGAACGCGGCGCTGGAGGTTGCTGGGCTATTCCGTGCTGCATCTACGGCGACGGTCGGGCGAGGCGTGAAACGCACCGCAGCAGTTGTGGCGCTCGATTCCCAGCTCAAGTCATAGACATTGGTAAAACCACCGCCAGCCAAGGTCAACGCGCTGGTGTGCAGCACGAGACCGCTACCAAGGTCAGTTACCCGACTTGCCACCGGTTGGTCAATCTCGGTTTCCATAAACCGGGCCGCGTCCTGCAGCGACCGAAACCGACGCTCGTCACTCATCGCACCCGGCCAGCCAGGCTTGATCGTCCGCCCCCGCCTGCATCGCGCCTCCCCTACGTGGCACGCCGACCCTTCCGGCGCCAGCGTGGGAGTCCATAGTGGCAGTTCAGTTTTTCTCCGTGGGGTACTGAACCTCGACGACGATGTGGCCGATCCCGGCAGCGCACACGACCGCTGGGGGCGGTCGGGGCAGCCGTCGCGCTCGGCCAACCTCGGGAGCTGGCCCGGGCGCGGGGCCGGAGTCCATCCGGTCGGCAGCTCCGGCAGCCCCCTCACCGCATACAGCACAACGCCGCTGCTCACCGGTCTTGCAGGGCGGCCTGGTTGTCGCGTTGGGTCGGAACGAGGTTAGGCAGCGCGCTGTACAGGGTGCTGCGAGAGACGCCGAGCAGCTTGGCGATCGAGGTCATCGTGCGGTTCGGCTCGGCGAGCAGCTGCAGCGCGTACGCGACCTTCTCCGGCGTCATGGCCGGCGGCCGGCCGAGCCGTTGCCCGCGGGCGCGAGCTGCGGCCAGGCCCTCGTTGGTGTTGGCCACGATGATGGTACGCAGGAACTCGGCCAGCGCGGCGAAGACGTGGAAGACGAACATCCCTCCTGCGGTGGTGGTATCGAGCTTTTCGTGCAGGGACTGGAAGCCAACGCCGTGGCGCTTGAGCCGGCCGACGATGCCGATCAGGTCTTCCAGCGAGCGGCCGAGCCGGTCGAGCGAGACGACGGTGAGCACGTCGCCGGGCCGGATGTACTCGAACACCTTGGCTAGCTCGGGCCGATCGGTGTTCTTCCCGGATGCCTTGTCGAAGAAGCATTTGGCGCAGCCGGCCGCGGTCAGTGCGGCTTGCTGGCGGGCGAGGTTCTGCTCGCGGGTGGAGACTCGCCCGTAGCCGACGAGCACGCCTGCGAGCGGAGTCGGGGCGAGCAGGTCGCCCTCGACGGGCATGGGGGTGACGGTCACGCCGTCCAGAGTGCCCATCAAACCCGTCGTCGGGTTGTTGGACACGCCGACTTTCCAGACGGGTTTTTCGGACGCGATCTACCCGCCCCGGCGACCCATCTTGATCTTGTCCGGAAAACGATCGTTTCCCGAACAAGATCCAGAATCCCGGAGAGTCGGTCGCCAAATGCGACAGGCACAATGACTTGCGATCATCGCAAAATAGTGCGCAATATGTAAGGCATGACTCGACGAGACATCTTCACCGACGTGGCCGCGATCCTGTACCCGATCCCGCAACCCGACCCCGGCGAGGAACACGACGACGGCTTCCCCGCCGCGCGGGACGAAGCTGCCGAAGACCAAGAACGCGCTGCCGAGAACCTGCGGGCCGCGTGGGACGGAGGCGATCAGGACCCGCTGATCGGCGCGCTGGCCGGTGCCCGCCGCGCGAAGGAGGAAGCCGAGCAGCGGATCCGCGAGCTGATCGCCTACGGCCGCGAGTTCGTCCAACCCCGCCCCTACACGCTGGGCGACCTGGCCGCAGCCGCCGGCTTGTCCATCTCCGGCGTGCGCACCGCCTACAGCCACCGCGACGTCGCCCAAGTCGCCGACGCCACCGGCGCCAAGCCCCGAGAGTGGCGAGCCCCCGATCCCGAGGACGGGCAGGCAATGGCATGAGCGCGACGGCCTGCCTCTGCCCGATCCGCTGGCGGCACCTCTACGCCATGATCGAAGGCACTCGCTACGAGGTAGAACCAAGTCTCGGCGACACCGCGACCAGCATGCTGTTCCGGGCCTGGTGCGCCGGCTGCGGTGCTGAGTACACCCACCCGTTCCGCATCAGCGATACGCGGCACCAGGCAGCCTGACCGGGCCGCCCCGTGACCTCAATTGCGCTGGCCGGGCCGGACACGACACCGACTCGAGGTCGCGCCAAAACGCCGACACCTCGGCGGAGGACCCCCACGTGCGTGGGGAGGACACCGACGACGCGGACTGGCCGAACAGCGCCGGCGGAGCACCCCCACCCTCGCTTTCTGTGCGGACGTTCTCAGCGACGGCGGAGCACCCCCACGTGCGTGGGGAGGACACCACCGCCGCCACCGGCGGATCCAAGGTCCGCGGAGCACCCCCACGTGCGTGGGGAGGACGCCTCGGTGTGCTGCGGGGACGACTGGCGAGCTCGGGTCATCGACATTCCTTCGGTAGGAAGACCCCCGCGCGTGCGGGGACGACGGGCGGGTTCGGCGCTCCGTGATGTCGGGCAACGGAAGACCCCCGCGCGTGCGGGGACGACTCCTCCGCCCGGCCGGTGCGGTTGATCCGCTCCGGAAGACCCCGCGTGCGGGGACGACACCTCCGTGGTGACGTTCTTCGAGTCGCTGGACGGAAGACCCCCGCGCGTGCGGGGACGACGCCAACACCGCGACCCCGTTGATCCGTAGCTGGGGAAGACCCCCGCGCGTGCGGGGACGACGAGCGCGGCAGAGGGTTTGGTGAGCCGTGGTGGGGAAGACCCCCGCGCGTGCGGGGACGACGGATCCAGGGTGAACGGGACCAGATAACCGCCGGGAAGACCCCCGCGCGTGCGGGGACGACAGCTCGGACCAGGTCCCGGAGTACGACGATCGGGGAAGACCCCCGCGCGTGCGGGGACGACTTCGGGATAGCGAACGTCGCAAGCTCGACGTAGGGAAGACCCCCGCGCGTGCGGGGACGACGACCGGTCCGGCGGTGGCGTCCTGGGCCCAGCCGGAAGACCCCCGCGCGTGCGGGGACGACTTGAACCCTCCCCGCCTCGGACGCGATGTCGGCGGAAGACCCCCGCGCGTGCGGGGACGACGTCGACCACCGGCCGGACCCCCGACCAAAGACAGGAAGACCCCCGCGCGTGCGGGGACGACGCCCTACTGCTGGGCCTGCCCCTGGTCGCCGGGGGAAGACCCCCGCGCGTGCGGGGACGACGGACCTCCTCTTCGACGGCCATAAGCCGCCGCAGGAAGACCCCCGCGCGTGCGGGGACGACCTCACCTACACCGACCTGCCCGCCTGGCGGGGCGGAAGACCCCCGCGCGTGCGGGGACGACGTCGGCGATGCGCTGCGGGGAGCGGTGGCCGGCGGAAGACCCCCGCGCGTGCGGGGACGACTCCACAAGCCGGGTGATGATCTGCCGAGCCATGGGAAGACCCCCGCGCGTGCGGGGACGACCCTCGAAGTGCCCTACGCCGATACGGCGCTCAGAGGAAGACCCCCGCGCGTGCGGGGACGACTCGATGTAGACCCGGAAGACCTGAAAGCCAAGCGGAAGACCCCCGCGCGTGCGGGGACGACGACGAGCTGTGCAGCAGCTCGTGGCCGAGGGCCGGAAGACCCCCGCGCGTGCGGGGACGACTCGAGCAGGCCGGCGGCGACCAGGCCGCCGAGCGGAAGACCCCCGCGCGTGCGGGGACGACGCGCGCGGCGGCGGCGTCGTACGCGGTGAGCAGGGAAGACCCCCGCGCGTGCGGGGACGACCCGACGGTGGCGGCGTCGGCCTCCTTGGTGAGCGGAAGACCCCCGCGCGTGCGGGGACGACCCGACGTACTGCCACGGCCGGGCGCGCATCTCCGGAAGACCCCCGCGCGTGCGGGGACGACGCGGGAGTCGAGATACCGGTAGAGGCCGGCCAGGGAAGACCCCCGCGCGTGCGGGGACGACGTCCCGCCGCCGTAGGTGGCGGCGGCGTACACCGGAAGACCCCCGCGCGTGCGGGGACGACCCGAAATCCGCGAAGAAACGAGAGGCGCCCGAAGGAAGACCCCCGCGCGTGCGGGGACGACGGCCTTGAGCTCGTCGACGTAGGCGGCGGCCTGGGAAGACCCCCGCGCGTGCGGGGACGACACTGATCAGGGTGTCGGCGCCGGGCGCGACCAGGGAAGACCCCCGCGCGTGCGGGGACGACTGCACGCCGTGTCCCGCCCGTCCACACTCGCCCGGAAGACCCCCGCGCGTGCGGGGACGACGAGGTCCGCCGCCAGTGGCGGGCCGTGAAGCACGGAAGACCCCCGCGCGTGCGGGGACGACCCAACCGGCACGCCTGTCAGGCGCTCGGAAAGGGGAAGACCCCCGCGCGTGCGGGGACGACACCTGCTGGTGCCGTACCGGGAGGTGCGCAACCGGAAGACCCCCGCGCGTGCGGGGACGACGTACTCGCGCTATCCGGGGGAGTGTGGCTGCCGGGAAGACCCCCGCGCGTGCGGGGACGACGTCTCGACCTGGACGCGTCGCCGCCACCCGGCCGGAAGACCCCCGCGCGTGCGGGGACGACAGGCTGACGGCGCTCTGGCTCCGCCTGCCGGCGGGAAGACCCCCGCGCGTGCGGGGACGACGACCCGCCGTCGGGTCGGGACGCCGTGACGTCGGGAAGACCCCCGCGCGTGCGGGGACGACCGGCCAGCGCGTTGACCCGCTGCTCGGCGGCCAGGAAGACCCCCGCGCGTGCGGGGACGACACCCAGACGCTCGTGGAGTTCTCGGTGTTGAAGGGAAGACCCCCGCGCGTGCGGGGACGACCCGCTGGTGGAGGTGACCGCGAGGCCGACCGGCGGAAGACCCCCGCGCGTGCGGGGACGACCGAGGGCGACTGCCGCCAGGCAGGCGACCACGGGGAAGACCCCCGCGCGTGCGGGGACGACACCACCACCGACCTCCAGACCGTCGTCGACGACGGAAGACCCCCGCGCGTGCGGGGACGACAGGGCGGCCGCCGCCTCGCCGCGGTGGTGTTCGGGAAGACCCCCGCGCGTGCGGGGACGACCACTTCTCCTCCTTCTCCCCTTTCCCCTTGTCCGGAAGACCCCCGCGCGTGCGGGGACGACGCTCGCCGGAATAGCCATCCACCAGTGGCGAACGGAAGACCCCCGCGCGTGCGGGGACGACGCACTTTCAAATCCCTCGACTGCCTTGGCGTACGGAAGACCCCCGCGCGTGCGGGGACGACCCCCCGAAGAGTCAAGTCTCAACTCCGACCGGGGGAAGACCCCCGCGCGTGCGGGGACGACATGGCCACCCGCTGCCACCGCTGCGGTCTCCGAGGAAGACCCCCGCGCGTGCGGGGACGACAATCCGTGGGTCGCCCAGAAGGTCCAGCCCGGTGGAAGACCCCCGCGCGTGCGGGGACGACCCATGCCCCTGCCCAGCGACGGCTACCAGCCGGGGAAGACCCCCGCGCGTGCGGGGACGACGGTCGGTCGGTGGGCCGGAGCCACCCGCGCAGGGGAAGACCCCCGCGCGTGCGGGGACGACGGCGATCGAGTAGTCGCGGACAACGGTGACGGTGGAAGACCCCCGCGCGTGCGGGGACGACCGGGCGAACAGATGCCACCGCGCGTTCTCGATCGGAAGACCCCCGCGCGTGCGGGGACGACGGTGCTGCGAGACGCCGCCGCGCGGCCGGACGGGGAAGACCCCCGCGCGTGCGGGGACGACGAGGCAGCGGCATGAGGTGCCGCGCAGTGTGCGGGAAGACCCCCGCGCGTGCGGGGACGACACCCCCGGCTGCGACAACTGCTACGCCGAAACCGGAAGACCCCCGCGCGTGCGGGGACGACGCTAGGGCGGCCATGGTCGACCCGTTGCCCTGGGGAAGACCCCCGCGCGTGCGGGGACGACACCTTGTCGGCGGTGACCGCCCCCGCCTCGATCGGAAGACCCCCGCGCGTGCGGGGACGACAGGTGACACAGCACGGCGTACGCGCCCGGGAACGGAAGACCCCCGCGCGTGCGGGGACGACGCCGCGACACCGCCGACGATCTGCGCCCCAACCGGAAGACCCCCGCGCGTGCGGGGACGACCACACGGCTCCCGTCTACCGAACCGTCGACCAGGGAAGACCCACGCGCGTGCGGGGACGACCCGTCGGGGTGGTCGTGAAGCGATCCATGACGGGGAAGACCCCCGCGCGTGCGGGGACGACCGGACGGTGGCTGGCCTGCCGCAGATGTAGCACGGAAGACCCCCGCGCGTGCGGGGACGACACGCCGCTGTTCCACCCGAACGAGCGGGCCGATGGAAGACCCCCGCGCGTGCGGGGACGACGACCTGCCCGACGGCCGGTACTTCGACGGCCTGGGAAGACCCCCGCGCGTGCGGGGACGACGGCAGGAGCGCGGGGATGCGGTCGTGGATGGCGGGAAGACCCCCGCGCGTGCGGGGACGACGTCATCTCGGCGGCCGTCGCAGCGGTCGTCAGCGGAAGACCCCGCGCGTGCGGGGACGACTGCCACAGCAGCGCGCCCTGCGGGTCCTGGGTGGGAAGACCCCCGCGCGTGCGGGGACGACAGGCAACCCGCCGACGTCATGCCTGTGGATAACGGAAGACCCCCGCGCGTGCGGGGACGACTCAGCCTCAAGCCCCGGAGTGCAAGCGACGCCGGGAAGACCCCCGCGCGTGCGGGGACGACGCCAGGGCACCGATGACAGCCTGCACGGCCGACGGAAGACCCCCGCGCGTGCGGGGACGACTCCGGGATCCGCGGCGATGTGGAGACGCCCCTGGGAAGACCCCCGCGCGTGCGGGGACGACCTACACGGGGCACGCCAACGCGGCCCATCCGGGGGAAGACCCCCGCGCGTGCGGGGACGACCGGGCCGGGCCGGTGTCCGCCTTCACCGTCCGGGGAAGACCCCCGCGCGTGCGGGGACGACGCGTACGACGCCTCACCGGACGCGGGCGCGTCGGGAAGACCCCCGCGCGTGCGGGGACGACCAGCCCTCCCGCTCGACGCGCTCGACGGTCCAGGGAAGACCCCCGCGCGTGCGGGGACGACCGGGCCACGGCCACGCCGGAGATCGTGACGGCGGGAAGACCCCCGCGCGTGCGGGGACGACTTGTCCATCACGTCCGCGACCCCGGCGACCACCGGAAGACCCCCGCGCGTGCGGGGACGACCCGGCGGCGGGGGTGATGATCTGGCCGAGGTGGGGAAGACCCCCGCGCGTGCGGGGACGACTCTGTGAGCCGGATGTCGCGGCGCGAGAAGGTCGGAAGACCCCCGCGCGTGCGGGGACGACGTCAGGGCCGGTGTGAAGGTCGCTGTGACTGGCGGAAGACCCCCGCGCGTGCGGGGACGACGGGATCGAGGATGCCGGTATCGCGCTCCGCGAGGGAAGACCCCCGCGCGTGCGGGGACGACCCGGTCGCGGACTACGTGGCCTGGTCGGCGGAGGGAAGACCCCCGCGCGTGCGGGGACGACGTGGCGCGCGTCGGCCGAACGGAGGAAACCGGCGGAAGACCCCCGCGCGTGCGGGGACGACTCGCTGATCAGCTCGACGGGCTGGAAGGTGCCGGGAAGACCCCCGCGCGTGCGGGGACGACGAACGGGCAGACGAAACGCGCTGCCCATACCCCGGAAGACCCCCGCGCGTGCGGGGACGACGCCTGCTGCAACTCCCGCACCATCTCGCGAACCGGAAGACCCCCGCGCGTGCGGGGACGACATGTCCCGCAGCGAGTCGCCGGAGACGGCGACGGGAAGACCCCCGCGCGTGCGGGGACGACGGGCATCTCGCAGACGGCGGTGTTGAGCAGCGTGGGAAGACCCCCGCGCGTGCGGGGACGACAGGAACACCCCGCCATCCTCGACCCGACCGAGCGGAAGACCCCCGCGCGTGCGGGGACGACGTCCGCGCGGCGGTCAGCTTGCCGTACCTCGTGGGAAGACCCCCGCGCGTGCGGGGACGACCCGGTCGTGGGCCCACCAGTAGGCGCGCATCGCGGAAGACCCCCGCGCGTGCGGGGACGACGGCGTCATCGAGGAACCGGTACAGGTCGCCGTCTGGAAGACCCCCGCGCGTGCGGGGACGACACGCGGACGGCCTCGGCGTACCTGGCGCGGTCGGGAAGACCCCCGCGCGTGCGGGGACGACCGGTGCTCACGGACCCGGCTCTGTTCGGCCCACGGAAGACCCCCGCGCGTGCGGGGACGACGACGCCCCGGATCTGTCGGTGCAGGCCCATCAGGGAAGACCCCCGCGCGTGCGGGGACGACCCTCGGACGGGCTGATCCCTCGGGTGCTGGCCTGGAAGACCCCCGCGCGTGCGGGGACGACGCCGGGAAGACGAACCCGGCCGGGCCGGTGAGCGGAAGACCCCCGCGCGTGCGGGGACGACTGCTCCTCCAGGGCGCGGCGCCGCTCGGTCTCCGGAAGACCCCCGCGCGTGCGGGGACGACGGGCCGGGGCCGGCATACCGTCGCAGTCATCCGGGAAGACCCCCGCGCGTGCGGGGACGACGTGGGGTGGAGCCAGCCGAGTAGGCGGATGAGGGGAAGACCCCCGCGCGTGCGGGGACGACGGCGGCGTCCGGGTGCACGCGGGAGGCCTCGAAGGAAGACCCCCGCGCGTGCGGGGACGACGAACACGTTCCCCGAACAGGGGGATGGGTCATCGGAAGACCCCCGCGCGTGCGGGGACGACGATCCGTCATCGGTCAGACCGTTGGCGCGGTGCGGAAGACCCCCGCGCGTGCGGGGACGACCTGGTAGTTGGCGGGCACCGTCCACCAGGCCTCGGAAGACCCCCGCGCGTGCGGGGACGACTCTGTTTCCTCCCACGGGGTCTATGCTCTAGCCGGAAGACCCCCGCGCGTGCGGGGACGACCCCAAGGCGAAGGAACTCCGTCAGGCCCGGTCGGGAAGACCCCCGCGCGTGCGGGGACGACGCGACCACCACCGGCGCGACCACCGGCGGCGTAGGAAGACCCCCGCGCGTGCGGGGACGACCCCGACCGCGTGCGGGCCGACCTGGTCCCACGAGGAAGACCCCCGCGCGTGCGGGGACGACACTTGCTGACCTGGGGCTTTATCGCGCAGGCATCGCAAATTCATTCAGTTGGTTCATCGATCAGGTTCGCGTGGACGTCGGTGTCATGGCAGGTGGCCTCCTCGATCGCCGCGTTCACTCAATCCTACGGAGCGCCGGTCACCAGCGGGCGCGACGCAGGGCCTTGTCCCTCGGTGCCGTACGGCTGGTTCGTTGGATGGGTTTTCGCGAGCACGGAAATGAATCTGGGTGGGGTCAAAGTCGACTTGTGTCGGGAAGGCGACTCACCAGGTGGCGGGGTGAGGATATGTCGGTGGTGGCTTTTACAGTCGCCGCCATGTCGTCGGACCATGCCCGTGCACTTGCCGCGTTGTGGGGGAAGTCGAATGCTGGCGGGTATCCCAACCTGCTGCTGCAGCATCTCCTGGATACCGCCGCGGTTGGAGAGTTGATCTGGGACAGCTATCTCGCTGACCGTGTCAAGTGGTGGCTCGACGAGCTTTCCGGTGGTAATGGTCGTCGATTCTTTGCTCTTCTTTGTGGCTGGCATGACGTGGGGAAGGCTTCCCCGGCGTTCCAGAACAAGGTCGATCATCTGGCGCAAGGAGTGCGGGCCGCCGGTCTGACGTGGCGTCACCTGAATGCGCAGTCGATGAGGTGGCATCACACGCGGGCGGGAGCGGTGATCATTTCATCGGTTCTGCAGGAGGCGGGGTGGCGCCGGGAGGCTGTCGAGTGGGTTTGGCCGATGGTGGCTGGCCATCACGGCTTGGTTCCTTCGCGTCGCGACGTGTTCACGGCGGCTGGCAGGTTCCCTGATGCACAAGGTGGCGGTGCCGCCTGGCAGGAGACGCAGGCCGCGCTGGTGCGTGCTGTCGCTGATCACCTCGGTGTCGATCTGGCGGGTGCGGCTCCAGTCAAGACTCCACGCCGGGGCGAGCAGCTCGGCCTAGCCGGTTTCATAATCATGGCGGACTGGATCGCCAGCAGCGATCACTTCGGTGGTGTCTTCCACCTGCCCGACGTCACTATGGCCGAGGCACGTAAACGGGCGGCTAATGCCTGGGCGACGCTGGAGCTGCGTGGCGGGTGGGGTGGGGGTGCGTACCGTCAGGTGCCGGATCTGGTGGCGGCGCGGTTTGGCAAGGGAGCCCGTCCGTTGCAGGCCGCGTGCGTCGCGTTGGCCGAGCAGATGGCTGCACCGGGGCTGCTGATCATCGAGGCGCCGATGGGGGAGGGGAAAACCGAGGGGGCGTTGGCCGCCAGCGAGGTTCTGGGCCGGCGGTTCGGCTTCGACGGAATCTTTGTGGGCATGCCCACGCAGGCGACCAGCGACCCCATGTTCGACCGGGTGCTGCAGTGGGCCGGCAAGGTCGATCCGCATCTACCGGTGGGCCTGCTGCACGGCAAGCGCATGTTCAACCCTCAGTGGAACGCCCTCCAGCGCAGCATCCACTTCGCCGGTATCGACGACATGGGGTGCGAGGACGAGTTCGACCTCACAGGGCCAAGCCAAACGATCCGTCCCGCGCATGCCCCAGCGCAATGGTTCCTTGGGGCGAAACGGGGCATGTTCATGCCGATCACCGTCGGGACCATCGACCACCTGCTGTACGCGGCGACCCGCACCAAGCATGTGATGCTCCGGCATGCCGGCCTGGCCGGCCGAGTGGTGGTCCTGGACGAGATCCACGCCTACGACGTCTACATGTCGCAGTTCCTGCACGAGGCGCTGCGTTGGCTGGCGGATGCGGGGGTGCCGGTGATCCTGCTGTCAGCGACCCTGCCGCCGCAGCAGCGTCAGAGCCTGATGCGCGCCTACCTGCAGGGGGTGCAGGGCCGCCGTGACGTCGAGCTGCCAGCCCTCGATGAGACCGATGGCTATCCGGCCCTGCACGCGCTGACCGTCTCCGGTGACACCGTCACCTGCACGACCCGGACAGCAGCCCCGTGGCGGGAGGCGAGTCGGGTGGCCGTGGAGATCGTGCAGGAGGCCTCCGCTGGCAGCCCAGACCCGGTTGTGGGTCTTCTCGACGGCGAGCTGCGTGACGGTGGCTGCGCCTTGGTCATCCGCAACACGGTCGGCCGCGCCCAGCGCACCTACCAGGCTCTGATGGACCGTTGGGGCGACGACACCCTGATTCTTCTGCACGCACGGTTGACGACCGCTGCGCGCGCCGAGCGTACGCAGAAGGCGCTGGAGCTGCTCGGGCCGCCCGGCGGTGAGATCTCGCGCCCGCACCGGCTGATCGTGGTGGCCACACAGCTCGCCGAGCAATCCTTCGACGTTGATGTGGATGTGCTTGTCACCGATCTTGCCCCGATCGACCTTGTGCTGCAGCGGGTCGGCCGTGTGCACCGGCATGTCCGTCCGGGGCGCACGCGTCTGCCGAAGGTGTATGTCACTGGCATACGGACCGCGCAGGACGGACCACCGTCGTTCCCGCCTGGCAGCGAGGCCGTGTATCGGCGTTACCCTCTGCTTCGAGCCGCCGCGTTGGTCACCGAAGCCGTAGGCGCCGGCGGATGGAGCATCCCCGCCGACGTGCCCGACTTGGTCCGCCGAGGCTACGACACCACCACCCACGCCGTTCCAGAGACGTGGTTGCTGGCAACCGAGGCCGCGCACGAGGCGTGGCGAACCGAGCAGCAGGCCCGGCGGCACGCGGGGGAACAGTTCCTGCTCGCCGGTGAGAGCAACCTCGGCGCCCCGACCCTGGCCGGGCTGCACGACCGTCCCTCGGGTGAGGCACCCAGCGACGACGAACTGGCAGCGGTCGTGCGGGACGGCCCTGAGACCGTCGAGGCTGTCCTTGTCCGCAGGATCGGCGACTGCTACTACACGCTCGACGGGCGTCGCCTCGGCCCTAACGGTGACGTCAGCGGCAGTGGAATCGCCGAGGAGGTGATCGGGGCGATCGTACGTCTGCCCGCCCGCGTCACCGAAGCCGCGAAGGCACTCGAGCCCCTTCCCGGCTGGTACGGCAACCCCTGGCTCCACAAGGCCCGAGCCCTCTGCGTCGACGACTGCAACTCAGTCGTCCTCGGTGACCGGCGACTCACCTACGACCACCAGCTCGGACTGCTGGAAAACAAGGCATGACGATCATGGCAAGTAACCCCGCGTTGGCGGGGACACCCTCGGGCTTCGCGCAGTACCAGCCACATCAGCGGACCACTCCGGCGTTGGCCAGACGTGCACACCCTATCGATGATCAAGCCACGGTCTCAAAACACGCCAGCACCCGCTAGCCATATCAGCTTGGCTGTCCACTGTAGAGTCACGAAGCATGCGGGGTTCCCGCCAGCGGCTTCTCTGCCGAGAAAGTCGTGGGCGAGGTCGTGCTCCGTCGCAAGGTCCTCGCCATGCCGGTCAGCGTGATCCCGAGCGACCGGTGGTTGTCATAAGACATGTGGGGTGCTGATGGAGAGACACTCGTTCAATCTGCTGGACCAGGAGTGGGTGCCGGTCGTGGAGGGCGGCCAGCCGAGGTGCTTGTCGCTCATGGATGTGTTGGTCCGAGCGCATGAGATCGACGGACTGAGTACTGCCAACCCGTTGGAAACCGTGGCGGTACTGCGGCAGGTACTGCTGCCGATTTACCTGGATGCGTGCGGCATTCCCAACAGCGAAGCCGAGTGGGAACACCGGCGGGCGGTCGGCCAGGTCGACGTTGGTCTGCTCAAGCCGTATCTGGACGAGCATCGGGTGCGGTTTGACCTGTTCGGCGACCGGCCGTTCGGCCAGGCAGCGGGACTGCGGACGGCGAAGGACGAGGACAAGCCCATCTCCTTGTTGGTCGCGGCGACGGCGACCGGTAACAACGTGCCGCTGTTCACGTCTCGGAACGAGGCGAACCCGCCGTCGATGACACCGGCCGAAGCGGTGAGGGCGATGCTGGCCGCGCAGTGTTGGGACACGGCCGCCATCAAGTCGGGCGCCGCTGACGATCCGCAGGTGAAGGGCGGCAAGACCACCGGGAACCCTACCGGTCCATGTGGCGCGCTGGGCGTTGTCGTGCCGATCGGCCGGAACCTGTTCGAGACCTTGTTGTTGAACAGCCCGATCGTGCGGCAGCCGCCGCGCGAGGACCGCCCGCAGTGGCGGCGTGAGCTGGCGATGACCGGGGTCTGGGAGACGCGGTCCGCATTGGGGTTGTTGGATCTGCTGACCTGGCAGTCTCGCCGGATACGTCTCATCCCCGAGAACGACGCCGGTGGGGCGACCGTGGTGCGGCGAGTGGTGCTCACCGCCGGTGACCGCCTGCAGCTCATACCGAGGGATGTGGAGCCGCACACCGCTTGGCGCAGGGTCGATAAGCCACGCGCCGGCCAGGCATCGCATATGCCGATGCGGCATGCCCCGGGTCGGGATGCGTGGCGAGGGCTCACCCCGATGCTGGCCACCGTGCCGGGCACCGACCTCGCCTACAGCAGCAGCATCCTACTCACCCAGCTCGGTGACGTCGAGGTCAGTGACCTGCCGCTGCAGGTGTTGACGGTGGGCGTCGCATACGGCAACCAGTCGGCGGTGGTGGAGGACATCCTCGCGGACATGATCCCGCTGCCGCTGGCCGCGTTCGCGGCCGGTGAGGTGCGGCGCCTGGTTGAGGCGGTGGTCGAGCAGGCTGAGGAATTACGGAGGGCTGGTAACCGGCTCGATGACGACCTGCGGCGGGCCGCCGGTGGTGATCCGGTGCCCTGGGACAGGGGACTGCGGCCCGGGGACGCGTTGATGCATGAACTCAACCGGGTGGTGCGGCGCTTGCTGGCGGGTCTGCAGCGCGAACCGGAGCGGTGCGAGGAAGCGGAGGACGCGTGGCGGCGGTCAGCTTACGGACTGGCGCTCAAGGCCGCGGAGCCCGCGTTGGCGGCCGTGCCGCCGACGGCGTTCCTCGGCCGTGAGGAGGACGACAAGCAGGCCAAGAAACAGAAGAAGACGTATCGGGCGAGCCTCGCCGAGGCGTGGTACGAGGGAGCGGTCCGCAAAATCCTCGGTGTCGAGCCCGCTCATGTCAGCGAATGGAAGGCGCAGGGATGACCAGCACCGACGATCAGGGCCAGCGGAAGGGAAACCGCCCGTTCTTCTGGGAGAAGGACTATGCGAAGAGTCCACCCGAGGGCGCGGACCTTGCCGCGCTGCGCCGCGGGTGGGGACGACCGGCCGGTGCGGTACCGGCGATGTGGCCGCACTACACGCGACTGCGCGCCGACGGCTGGGCGAGCCCGCAGCTACACGCCGAGCACGCCGCGCTGGTGCTGTTCGCTCTGCATCAGCAGTCCCAGTCAAGACTGGTGCACCAGCCAAACGTCGGACTGGGCCTGGCGGTGGCGAAGCTACGTGACTGCGGAAAGTTCAGCGCCGACGCGGTCACTGGCCGGTTCGGCGCGGCAGCGACGGCAACCAGCTTCACCGAGGTCGTCGCTCATCTGCGGGGCCTGGTGACCCAACTGCGTGCCCTCGCCCCGACACAGCCGCTGGACTACACCCAGCTCTTCTGGGATCTGTGCAGGTGGCAGGACCCGGAAAACGTGCACGAAATCCGGCGACGGTGGGGCTCCCAGTACTTCACCCACCGCGAGAAGACGGAGAACGTCACTGACGCAGGCGCCGCCGCCTGAGACGACACCCTGCACAGAGCTTTACACCAACAAGCCACCAGCACACCTTGGGAGAACCGGTGACCGAAGCGCGCACCTACATCGACATCCACATCCTGCAGACCGTGCCACCGTCGAACCTCAACCGAGACGACGCCGGCAGCCCGAAACAAGCCATCTACGGCGGTGCCCGCCGGGCCCGTGTCTCCTCCCAGGCATGGAAACGCGCCACCCGCAAGTCCTTCACCGAAGACCTCGACTACTCGCCCAGCCAGTTGGGAACCCGCACGAAGCGGGTGTCGACGCTACTGGCCGAACGACTGGCCGCCCGGACGAACCTCGACGACGAGGCCGCGACCCGGCTGAGCAACGCACTGCTCGCACACGACTTGGACATCAAGCCCGGCAAGAAGCCCACCGAAACCGCCTACCTACTGTTCGTCGGCCGGAACCAACTCGAAGCGATCGTCGACCTGGTCGCCGACCGGGCCGCCGAGCTGACCGCGCTGCCCGACGACGCACTCGCCAAGGCCGTCGCCGACCTACCGGTGCGCGCGCAGCTGACCGTCAAGCACCCGATCGACGTCGCTCTGTTCGGCCGGATGGTCGCCGACATCCCCACCCTCAACGTTGACGCGGCCACCCAGGTCGCGCACGCCCTGTCGGTGCAC
The DNA here is from genome assembly GCF_900091415.1 of Micromonospora inyonensis. Classification (NCBI taxonomy): domain Bacteria; kingdom Bacillati; phylum Actinomycetota; class Actinomycetes; order Micromonosporales; family Micromonosporaceae; genus Micromonospora; species Micromonospora inyonensis. The sequence goes on from NZ_FMHU01000002.1 coordinate 1,529,620, forward strand.
CCCGTGGAGATCGAGTTCGACTACTACACGGCTGTCGACGACGAGAAGAAGCCCGACGAGGACGCTGGCGCGGCGATGATCGGCACCGTCGAGTTCACCTCCGCGACCCTGTACCGGTTCGCCACCCTCGACGTGCGGCAGCTCGCCGGCAACCTCGACCAGGACCTCGAGGCGACTGTCGAGGCCGCCCAGGCATTCCTGCACGCCTTCGTCACCTCCATGCCCACCGGACACCAGAACACCTTCGCCCACCGCACGATCCCCAGCCTCGTCTCCTACGTCGTCCGGACCAACCAGCCGGTCAACCTCGTCAACGCCTTCGAGAAGCCGATCCGCAACCGCGACGGCATCGCCGCCGCTGCCACCACGCGCCTGGCCACCGAACTGGACCGCACGAGCACCGCCTGGGGGCTCACCCCCCTCGCGGTAGCCAGCGTGTACGACCCAACCCTGGCCGATGCCTCCACCATCGCGCGGGTCTTCGGCGAATCGCGTAGCCTCGCCGACGCGATTGACGCGACCATCGCCACCGTGCGAACCCGGCTGACCGGAACCTCGACCACGCGATGAGCGACTCGACGTTCTGCCTGGTGCTCCGGCTGGCCGGGCCCCTGCAGTCGTGGGGCGGACGCGGCCAGCTCAACCGCCGTGACACCCTCGACGAACCCACCAAGAGCGGAATCCTCGGCCTCCTCGCCGCCGCCCAGGGCCTGCGCCGGCAAGACTCCATCGAGAAGCTGCTCGGCCTCAACCTGGGTGTACGCACCGACCAACCCGGATCGCTGCTGCGGGACTACCACACCGTCAGCGACTACCGCGGCCGTCCGCTGCCGTCTGCCGCAGTCAACGCCAAGGGTGTGCAGAAACCGACCTCACCGCCGAAGCACACCCACGTCACCCAACGCTTCTATCTTCAGGACGCGGTCTTCGTCGCCGCCGTCAACGGCCCGACCGACCTGCTACGCACCCTGGTCGACGCCCTGCGTAGCCCGACCTTCCCGCTGGCCCTCGGCCGGCGATCCTGCCCGCCAACCCAGCCGCTGCTGCTGACCCCCGACGACACACACCGCGTCGACCGTGACGCACTCTGGCCCGGACAGCCCCTCGAGGTGCTCCACCGCGTGCCCTGGCAAGCCAGCGACTCCCACCGCACCTCCCGCTCCCACCGCAAAACGATGCCCGCAACCGTGGACCTGCCGGTCACCGTCGACGACGAGCATGGCGACGACATCCGTGTCGACGTGCCCGCCTCGTTCGACCCACTACACCGAGGGTTCAACACCCGTCGGGTCCGCCAAGAATGGGTGCGCCTCGCCACCGGCGAACCCGAGAACAGCCAACCTGACCATGATCCCTTCGCCCTACTCGGGTGGTAGCCACCATGCCCTACCTGTCCCGTATCCACCTCAACCCGCTGCGCACCCAGGCCCAACGGATGCTGAACAACCCCCAGGTGCTCCACGCCGCCGTCCTCGGCGGCCTCAGCCGCCAACCCGTCACAGAACGCGTCCTGTGGCGGCTGGAAACCCACCAGCACCACCTCGCCGTCCTCGTCCTCACCCAGACGAAACCGTCCTGGGAACACCTCATCGAACAGGCCGGCTGGCCCAACGCCGACGAACCCCAAGCCCTGGTCAAACCGTACGAACCGCTGCTCGACCAGATCCAGCGCGGCCGAACCTTCGCGTTCCGACTCAAGGCCAACCCCACCAGCGCCACCAAGAAATTGATCAAACCAACCACGACGCAGGCGGAACACCTCGCCGACGAACGGCCACGGGGCGTTCGGGTAGCACACACCAAACTGCCCGAACAGGTCGACTGGCTATTGGCCAAGCTTCACCGGGCAGGCTGCACCGTCCCGACCGACACCATCAACGACAACGAGGTGCCTGCCGTCCGGGCGACCGACCGGCACCGGCTCCGTTTCCACAAGAACGGCCGCCGTGCAGACACACCCGTGACCCTGGAAGCCGTCACCTTCGACGGCCTGCTCCAAGTCGACGATCCGGCAACGACCCGATCGGCGCTGCTCGACGGCATCGGCACCGGCAAGGCCTACGGCTTCGGCCTGCTCACCCTCGCCCCACCACGCCCCCTCCAGGAGTCCTGACGTGTGGTGGCTGGCCGACCCACAAGACCTGCACCGCGTAGCTGACCGCATCTCCAGCGTCTACGTCGAACGCTGCCACATCGACCGCGACGACAACGCGGTCGTCCTGGTCAACCGCGAACGCACCGTCCGCATACCCGCCGCGATGGTCGCCACCCTCCTCGTCGGCCCCGGAGCCCGCATCACCACCGCCGCCGTACGCCTGCTCGCCGACTCCGGCACCGCCCTGTGCTGGGTCGGCGAGAAAGGCGTACGCCTCTACGCCTCCGGCATCGGCCCCAGCCGAGGATCCCAACTCCTCCTCCGCCAGGCATACCTGGTCACCCGCACCAAAGAACGCCTCGCCGTCGCCCGCCGCATGTACGGGATGCGCTTCCCCGACGAAGACGTCAGCGCTTCCACCATGCAACAACTACGCGGACGCGAAGGCGCACGCGTCAAGAAGATCTACCGCACCCACTCGGCCCGCACCGGCGTGCCCTGGGACGGCCGACTCTACAAACCCGGCCAACCCTTCGAAACCGGCGACGACGTCAACCGACTCCTCTCCGCAGGACACAGCTGCCTCTACGGCATCTGCCACGCCGCGATCGTCGGCCTTGGCGCCAGCCCGGGACTCGGCTTCGTCCACACTGGCGGCGCCACCTCCTTCGTTCTCGACATCGCCGACCTCTACAAGGCCGACTACACGATCCCCCTCGCCTTTGACCTCGCCGCCAAAGGCCACACCAGCGAGCGCGACGCCCGCACCGCCTTCCGCGATCGCATCGCCGACGGCAAACTCATGACCCGCATCGTCCAGGACATCAAGGCACTCCTGCTCAGCGAGGTAACCGACGTCCCCGAGCAGGACGCCCACGAACTCTGGGACGAATCCCTCGGCTCCGTTCCCGGCGGTATCAACTGGGCCAACGACTACGCCGACGCCCTCGACGCCACCACCTTCATCGCCATCACCGGACCCGAGGTCCACGAACCCAAGGTGGACTTTTGACCGTTGTCGTCCTCATCGCCGTCGCCGAAGGCCTCCGCGGCCACCTCACCCGCTGGATGGTCGAAGTCGCCGCCGGAGTCTTCGTCGGCAACCCCAGCACCCGCATCCGCGACCGCCTCTGGGCAACACTCGCCACCCGGGTAGGAGACGGACAAGCCATCATGATCGAACCCGCCCGAAACGAACAAGGCTGGGCAGTTCGCACCGCCGGCCGGGACCGGTGGGTACCTGTTGACCTCGACGGACTCATCCTCTCCGCTCGACTCCGCCGATAGGGGAACTCGAACAGATTCCCCTTCGAACATGCGGGCTCCAGTAAGCGGAGGCGAGACGGCAGCAGAAGCCCGACAGCGGGAAGTCCTGGAGATCCCGCCGGCGAGTTGCGTCCGGCAGAGTGGTGTATGGCAGACCTGCAGCTCAGAGCCGGTTTGGCGTAGACGTGAGGCGGCCACCGCGTGATCATTCGGACTGAGTTCCCGCTCAAGCTCGAGGAGATCAACGCGATGGCCACCCCCAGTATCGATCCTGCCCGGTTCCTACACGAGCACCTCGCCGCGGCATCACCGGACCTGCTGCGTTCACTGCTGACCACGTTCATCGACACCCTGATGTCCGCCGAGGCCGACGCCGTGTGCGGCGCGGAGTACGGCACCAGCTCCCCGGATCGGGTCAACACCCGTAACGGCTACCGGCACCGCGACTTCGACACCCGCGCCGGGACCCTCGACGTCGCGATCCCGAAGTTGCGGCAGGGCTCGTACTTCCCGGACTGGCTGCTGGAGCGCCGTAAGCGTGCCGAGGCGGCCCTGACATCGGTCGTCGCGACGTGTTACCTGCTCGGCGTCAGCACCCGGCGGATGGACAAACTGGTCGAATCCTTGGGGATCACCCGGCTGTCGAAGTCGCAGGTCAGCGTGATGGCCCGCGACCTCGACGAACACGTCGCGTCGTTCCGCACCCGCCCCCTCGATGCCGGGCCGTACACGTTCGTCGCCGCTGACGCCCTCGTGCTCAAGGTTCGTGAAGGCGGCCGCGTCGTCAACGTCCACGCCCTGCTCGCTACCGGCGTGAACGCCGACGGGCACCGCGAGATCCTCGGCCTACAGGTCACCAGCGCCGAAGACGGCGCCGGCTGGCTCGCGTTCTTCCGTGACTTGACCGCCCGCGGTCTGACCGGCGTGCGCCTGGTGACCTCGGATGCGCACCGCGGCCTCGTCGAGGCGATCGGCGCCACTTTGCCCGGCGCGTCCTGGCAAAGATGCCGGACTCACTACGCGGCGAACCTGATGTCCGCCACGCCGAAGGCGTCCTGGCCGTGGGTGAGAACGTTACTGCACAGCGTCTACGACCAACCCGACACCACGTCGGTGCACGCCCAGTACGACCGCCTCATCGACACCGTGCACACCAAACTGCCCGCCGTCGCCACGCACTTGGAAGCTGCCCGCGATGACGTTCTGGCATTCACCGGCTTCCCGAAAGAGATCTGGCGACAGATCTGGTCGAACAACCCGCAGGAACGCCTGAACCGGGAGATCCGCCGCCGCACCGACGTCGTCGGGATCTTTCCCGACCGCCACGCCTTGATCCGCCTCGTCGGCGCCGTGCTGGCCGAACAACACGACGAGTGGACCGAAGGCCGCCGCTACTTCGCCCTCGACGTCCTCGCCCGCGCCCGCACCACACCCACACCCGACACCACCGCCGCCGACCGACCCGCCATGCAGGCCGCAGCATGAGCCACCCGACACCACACCCCGACATCCCCGACCGGGCCACCCGCCACGCACTCAACGCCACGCTGGCCGCCACCGGCGCCGAAACCGGCTTCTACGACGACCACGGCCGCCCCGCACCCTGGCCCGACGACATCGATCAATGGACCCCCACCAGCAACGACTCCACCACCGACCCCGCAGAACACCCCTTCTAAGAGGTCGCGCGGAATGGTTGTTGATCATCGGCGGCGGGCGGGTCGGTTGTTCCACCGGTAGAGGGTCCATGCACGCCGGATGAGGCTGCGGACGGTGATGATCGCGTCGGCGAGGTCGAAGAAGGCGTCGATGACCTTCTCTGTTCGTTCGTAGCAGCGTTGCAGCCGGTTGAACGCGTTGTGCCAGCTGTTCGTCCGTTCGACGTGCCACCGTTGGCTCGCCTGGATGGGCGCCTTGTCGCCCTTGTGGGCGATCTCACCGGTCAGGCCGCGCTCGGCCAGCAGGGCGCGGGTGACCTGGGAGTCGTATCCGGCGTCGAGGTGCACCGTGATGGCCTGGGGTAGTGGGCCGAGGTCGTCGAGGTGGTCGAGGGTGGGGCCGAGCAGGGGTGAGTCGTGTCGGTTCGCGCCGGCCAGGACCCGGCCGAGGGGGATGCCGTAGCCGTCGACCATCAACGAGCGTTTCATGCCCTGCTTGCCCCGGTCGACCGGTGAGCGTCCGGCGGCCTCGCCGCCGCCGGGAGCCTTGGTGATGCAGCCGTCCACGGCGATGTCGTCGAGGACCAGGCCGACGAGCCGGTCGTAGGCGTCCAGGGCGATCTGTTTGAGCTGGGCGAACACCCCAAGCTCTATCCACTCGTCACGGCGGCCGCGGATCGTGGTGGCCGAACAGGTGGCATCGGCGATCGCCTCGTAGGCGCAGCCGAACCGCAACACCTGGACCAGCTTGTCGAACACGATGCGGTCATCGATCCGCTTGCGGTGACAGCCCAGCGGATGTGTCGGTTGGTAGGTCGGCCGATCGGGGAGCAGCGCGGCGAACTGGACCCACAACGGCTCGATCAGCCATGCTGGGATGGCAGGCACAGAACCTCCCGTGATCACGGAGCGTCAGCAACTTCATGATCACCAGTTCTGTGTCTGCATCCGTTCAGGCGCGCCGATCAACCCACCATTCCGCGCGACCTCTAACCCAGACCGAAAAGATCACGCCTCAACCGCGAAACACCACTCCCAGGGACTTGACCCACCGGACCCGCACCCTGCCGCGCTGGCCGCCGAGCATGGGCGGTCCAGCCGGTGCGGCTGGCACGCACACCGAGTGCCGAACCAACGACCGGTCGGCTGGCCGCGTCAGGATCCGAACTGTCCCGGTCCTCGCCGGGCTGCGGTCCGCAGGCCCGCCTCAGGGGAAACGAGAAGCCCTCCCGGCCGGGATGGTGTCTGGCTGTCCGGCCGGGGTCACACGCGTCTGTCACAGCGGCTGCGAACCAACCCCGAGACACGCCCGAAATGCGGCTTTTGCCGTGCATATAAGTTTCCTTCTCTGGTTTATGGACACGGCTGCCGATGTCTTGGTTGGCTTCTTCGGCAGGACCTGCCGGGTCCTCGGCGATCCGCGAACGACTCCTGGCTCGTGCGTCGATCTTGCGACACGCAGAAGCGGCAGCCGGCGACTGGCCTTGTCTGGCTGGTAGCACCGCAGGTGCTACCAGCCAGGTAGGCTGGGAGCATGACCGTGAAACGTTCGATCAGCGTTCCGGATGATGTCGCCGAGTGGCTTGATGGTCAACCGAACGTCTCCGCTGCGATCACTGCGGCGGTGCGGGCGCAGATGGCCGGCACCCAACTGGAGGAGGCGCTGCGCCGCGCTGGTATCGAGGTCACCGAGGCGGGCAAGGCCCGTTGGCGGGAGCGGTTGACGGCCCCGATTCCTGACGCTGCCTTGGCCGAGGGACAGCGGATGCTCGATGAGGCCGCGTGAGCGGCGGTCAGGTCGCGGTGGTCCTGGACGTCACCGCGCTGGTCGCTTACGTCGACGGGCAGGTCGCTGTCGGTGAGCTGATCGCTGAGGTCGCTGACGAGGGCCGGCAGGTGGCTGTCCCGGCTGCCTGTCTCGCTGCCGCCTATGCTGCCACTACCGGTGATGTCGGTGCGGCGCTGCTGACCCTGCTTGCCAGTACGCCGGCGGTGACCGTGGTTCCTCTCGGGGCCGAGCCCGGCGTTGACGATGCCCGCCAGGTCGGTGTTCTGGCTCGTGCCGTTGGCGGTGACCTTGCCCTGGGCCATGCCGCTCGTACCGCCATCGTCTGCCAAGCCCACCTGGCGACCACCGACCCGAAGTTGGCTGCCGCTGTCCTGCCCGCGGGGTGGAGCATCCTCGACCTCAGCCAGGCATAGGAGTCGGCCGACGGGGCTTGCACGGGGTCGTCGGGGCAGGATGCGGTTGCGGTCGGGAGGCCCTTCTCGCGGTGGTGCCCGCCCTGCATGTCCGGGGACCCTTGCGCCGCGCCGGCCGGCCTGCTTCGACACCAGGCGGTCGGCGACGACTGGCTGGAGGTGACGCAGCCGGGGTCCGGACCGCTTGTCTAGCTTGTCAGGTGGGGTTCAGCCCCGTCAGTCCAGGCCCGCGTAGAGCCATTGGAAGGTGGCGCGACAGGCCATGGAGTCGGTGCGCCGCGCCGTCAGCAGGATCGACTGGGCGCCGTCCGGTGGAGTGCCGCTGACCTCAGCGTCTTCGCCGCCCGCTGTGATCGTGCCCTGCGCGATGGCGTCGAGTGTCATCGCCTGGTATCTAGTTAGAGGCCCTGCGTGAACGCCTGGCCAGTGACACGTCGACGGGCCCGCCCCCGGGATGGGGGCCGGCCCGTCGTGGTCGTGCGTGTGTGGGTCAGGCGGAGTAGCCGCGGGTGGCGGTCCAGTCCGCGAGGGCCTCGGTGGTGATCCAGTAGGAGGCCTGGTCGGGGTTGGCGGAGTCGGCGATCTTGACGGTGTTGCCGTTGTCGCGGTAGCCGACGACGCTGATGTAGTGGCCACCTTCGAAGGAGTGGGCGACACCGTCGGTGTCGGTGGCGGTGCCGATGATGTTGGCGACGACCGCCCGGCCGTCGTCGATGGCGGTGACGACGTCGGCGCGCAGCTTGTCGGTCTGCTTGTCGTCGGCCATGGACGTGGGGATCTCGGTGGTGCGGTAGACGTCCTTGCCCATCTTGGCGTTGAGCGCCTTGGTGATCAGGTCGACGGAGTCGGTGCCGTTCTCGGTGGTGCCCATCTCCCGGGCGAGGTCGTCCTGGGAGATGTCCTTGTCCATGGTGGTCAGGGCGTTACGGGCGGCGGCGGGGCCGCAGTAGAAGAAGTTCGGCTGCGCCTGGTAGCGCACGCGCAGCTCCCTCTCGCTCTTGCCGTTGCCGCGTCCACGGTCATCACGGTCGTTGCCACGGTCACCACGGTTGTTCCCACGGTCACCGCGGTCGTTGCCACGGTCGCCGCGGTCGTTGCCACGGTCGCCGCGGTCGTTGCCACGGTCGTCCCGGTCAGGTCCGCGGTCGGTGGTTACCGACGACACGGCCGTGGGGGCGCTGGCCGAGGCGGGGGCGGCGAAGGCGGTCGCAGGACCGGCGATGGCGCCACCGGCCAGGGCGGCACCGGCGATGGTCAGGGCGGCCTTACGGATCAGCGTGGTCATGAGGGTGTCCTGCCTTTCCGTTGGTCGGGGGCGCGTGGCGCGGGGGTGCCACGGGATGTGTCGACGCGCCGGTGACACGGGGGTGCCACGGGCGGAAAAAGAGTGGGGGCGGACCCGGGGTTTGTGCCCTCTCAGGTGCGCCGGGTTCGTACAGCGCCACCCGCCCGGCTCGGCATTCCAGGTGCGGGGCACCTCGTCGAGGGTGGGGCGGTGGTGCTCGGGGGTGAGCCAGGTCCAACGCCTGCGACCGGCATCTACATCAGCGGGGCCAGCCGTTCGTGCACCCAGGCCAACCTGACCGCGACCTGGGTGGCCAACCAGATCAACCGCGGCTGGCACCTGATCCCGATCGAACTCGACAACCAGGCGCCGTGCGGCACCCGTACGCCCAAGATGTCGTACGACCCGGCCACCGGCCGATCCCAGGGGGCGACCCGGGCGACCAGCGCGGCGATCGCGGCCACGTCGCTGGGCATCCCCGCCGGCAGCGTCATCTACAACGACATCGAGCACTACCCCTCGACCGAGTCGTGCAGGGCGGCGAACGCACCCGCCGTGGCCGGGCGAGGCGGTCAGCGTGCTTCCAGCTCCACCTCGGGCGCGGAGGCGGTGGAGACCGCGATCAAGATCGCCCGAGTGAACGGGCGGCACCGGCTGGTTTCCATGCACAGTGGATACCACGGCAAGACGACCGGTGCGTTGTCGCTCACCGCGCGGTCGCTCTACCAGGATCCCTTCCGTCCACTGCTGCCCGACGTGGCCCACGTACGCTTCGGTGACCTGGACGAACTGGCCGCCGTCGTCGACCGGGACGTCTGCGTGGTCGTGGAGCCGGTGCAGAGCGAGGGTGGGGTGGTCATCCCGGAGCCCGGCTACCTCAAGGCGGTCGAGGCGCTGTGCCGTGACCGGGGCGCGATGCTCGTCCTCGACGAGGTGATGACCGGACTCGGTCGGCTCGGAACCTGGTGGGGCGCGGACCGTGACGGGGTGCGGCCGGACATCCTGCTGGTCGGCAAGGCCCTCAGTGGAGGTCTGGTGCCGGTCGCGGCGACCCTGGCCACCGCGGCGGCCTTCGCGCCGCTCGACAAGGACCCCTACCTTCACACGTCCACCTTCTCGGCGGCACCCATCACGATGGCCGCGGTCCGGGCGACGGTCGAGGTGATCCGGGACGAGGGACTGGTCGACCGCGCGGGCGCACTGGGCGCACGGCTGCTGGCGGCGTTGACCGAGGCGACGGGCGTGATCGGCCACCTGGTGGCCGAGGTCCGTGGGGTCGGCCTCCTCATCGGCGTCGAGTTCCGGGCCGGTCACCACGCCGCCGAGTTCCTGATGGACCTGCTCGACAACCACGTGGTGGTCAACCACTCGATGAACGCGCACCCGGTGCTCCGGCTGACCCCGCCGGCGACCATGACGGCGGACGAGGAGGCCCGGCTGATCGCCTCGTTCACGCGGGCCTGCGCCGCGCTGGCGGCCCGCTTCCCCGCCACGACGACCGGTCCCACGGCATGACGAAACGTACCGTCCTGGTCACCGGCGCCAGCGGCGTCGTGGGTACCGCCGTCCTGGCCGAGTTGGGCGGGTACGACGTGATCGCCGGGGTGTTCCGGCGCCTGCCGGCCGGCTCGGACCGCGCGGTCCGGCTGGACCTGCACGCCCCCTCGTTGGGGCTCGACCCGCGCGCGTACCGCGAGTTGTGCGCGGAGGTCGACGTGGTCATCCACTCGGCCGCCATCGTCAACTTCTCCGCCGACCAGGCCGAGGTCGACCGGCTCAACATCGAGGGCCTGGGCCGGGTGATCGAGTTCGCCGCCGAGGCGGACGCCGTCCTGGTCCACGTCAGCACCGCCTACGTGTCCCGCCACGGCCAGACCGGTGGCGGCGGCCGGCTGGGCACGGAGAAGGTGGCCGCCCGGACGGACGAGTACGTGACGTCGAAGTACCTCGGCGAGCGGATGGTCCGCGACAGCGGCATCGACGCGGTGATCGTCCGCCCGGCGATCGTCATGGGTGACTCCCGCACCGGCGTCATCCGGCAGAAGCAGGGGGTGCACCTGCTCGCCGAGTACCTGCTGACCGGGAAGCTGCCCTTCATCCCGGCGCACCCCGGCACGTTCTTCGACCTGGTACCGCAGGACATGGTCGCCCGGGGGATCCGCGCGGTGCTCGACGCCGACCTGCGCGCCGGGGAGTTCTGGCTGACCGCGGGGCCGGCCGGCATGCCGGTGGAGCGCTACCTCGACCTGGTGACGGAGGTCGGCCGCGAGCGCGGCATCGACATGCCGACGCCACGGTTGGCCGACCCGTCCATCGTGGACCGGTTGGTGCGGCCGGCGTTCGCGGACGTCCTCGCTCCCGAGGACCTGGCCCGGTTGGACGGCGTGGTGGCGGTCTGCGGGCTGGTGATCATCCCCGAGCTGCTGCCCACCTCCTTCGGGACGATCCCCTGCGGACCGGCCGCGATGACCGCCACCGAGGTCGAGGACGCGTGGCGGGTTTCCCTGCACCATCTTGTCCAGGGGTTGACGTGACGATCGTCGACCTGAGCTGAGGAGGCCACCCATATGGAGTGCTCGGTCGTCGTGCACGCTCTGCTGCCCGGGGCGGACGCCAAGGAGTCGTTCGACCGGCTGGCCGACTTCGCCGCCTACCCGAACTTCACCGACACCGTACGGACGGTCGGGGTGACCCAGGTTAGTCCGACCGAGGTGACGTCGACCTGGGAGGTGAACTTCCGCAAGGGGATCCTGGTCTGGACCGAACGCGACGAGATCGACCCCGTCGAGCGCCGGATCACCTTCGACCAGCTGAGCGGCGACTTCGCGACGTTCACCGGCTCGTGGCTGGTCGTCGAGGTCGACGACGACGTGCGGGTGGAGTTCGCGTCCCGGTTCGACCTCGGCATCGCCTCCCTGGCCAGCCTGATCGACCCGGTCGCGTGCGCGGCGCTGCGGGACGCGGTCCGGGACATCCTGCTCGGGTTGTTCGGCGCCGGCATCGAGGTCCGCGCGGTGGAGGCCGCGCCGCTGGGCTGATCCCGTACACCGGTGTCGCGACCCCGACAGTCAGCGGGGCGGCGTCGGCCGTCGGCACGGTCACCCGTTGTCCGGGTCCTGTCACACTCGGCCTTGACGTCGGCACGTGACGAGGGGCTGGCCGCGATGTCCAGGACAGAGAAGCGCCGGAAGATCGCCGTCACGGCCAGCGGTGCGTTGATCGCCGCGATTCTGGGGGCGGCGACCCAGGAGTTGCTCGACACCAGGCTGCGGTTGGCCGCAGCCGTCGTCGTCGTGGTGTCCCTGGGCACGATCGCCTCGATCGCCGCACTCATGGCGCTGGTCGAGTCGCGGAGCACCGCGGACGCGGAACTCGTCACCGAGATGCGCACCGCGACCGCCGACCATGAACGTCTCACCCGGTCCCTCGGCAACGAGATCCGGACGCTGTCCCAGCACATCGGCATCCGGGTCGACACGATGATGCTGAGCGAGCTGAACAGGGCGACTTCCGTCGAGGACCGCACCGTCCAGCTCATGCTCACGGCGACGAGGGAGATCCGGGTCCTGGACCTGCTCCTCGAGGAGGGGCAGTGGCCCAACGACGCGATCCTCCAGTCGCACCAGGACAACGCGTTCGACGCGTTCGTGGAGATGCTCCGGCACCGGGTGCGGCCGGTGGCGTACAAGCGCGTCATCCAGGTGTCGGACCCGGCGAACTCGCTGCGGCGGGCCAGGACCGGCCGGTTGCTCAAGCACTGCCGCGGCATCCTGGCACTCCAGCAGGAGAAGGGGCACCGGGCGTCCCTGCGGGTCACCCGCCGACGGTTCCCGTTCAAGTTCATCCTGATCGACGACACCGGCCTGGTCCTGCAACTAAGCCGTCTACGCGACCTAACCGACAACGACAGGGCACGAATCTCCGCCAACCCCGGCATCCACACCTACCAACGAGCGGGACCGAGCACGCTGGGCATCGGATCAGCACACCTCATCAGCAAGATCCACCAATTCGCAAGCGGGATCATCCCGAGGGCTCGTCCACGGATCGAGGCTTGACTCCCACCGGCCTCAGTCCCTTGACACATGCCGCCGGGGCTGACCCGGATCGCTCACCCGGTACCGCGCCGCCACGCTGCCGTGAGCTTTCTGGACCCGCTGCAGCAGACCACGGCCGCGCAGTAATGCCGCGATGCGGAGATGCACCGTCGGCTGCTTTGCGGCTGTCGCCTTGGCGAGGTCTGGCTCGCCGGCGGTGATGGTTCCGTTGTTGTCCATCCGGTCGATCAGGGCGTGCCACAACTGCCGCAGTTGGTCTCGCTGCGGTGTGGTGGTGGCGATGTGGTCGGCGTGTTGGTCGAACAGGGCCCGGGCCTCGTCCGGGTTGTGCACCCACCGGCTGCCCTCGGGAGGGGCGGGCAGCGGTGCTTGCCGGGGCCGGCCCGGGTCGGTCATCCCGTACCGCGCCGCCCCGCCACGGTGTGCTTCCTGGACCCGCTGCAGCAGACCACGGTCGCGCAATACCCCGATCCGGCGACGCACCGTCTGCTGCAGTGTGGCTGTCGCCGTGGCGAGGTCTGACTCGCTGGCGGTGATGGTTCCGTTGTCGTCCATCCGGTCGATCAGGGCGTGCCACAACTGCCGCAGTTGGTCTCGCTGCGCTGTGGTGGTGGCGATGTGGTCGGCGTGTTGGTCGAACAGGGCCCGGGCCTCGTCCGGGTCGCGCACCCACCGGCTGCCCTCGGGAGGGGCGGGCAGCGGTGCTTGCCGGGGCTGACCCGGGTCGGTCACTTCGTACCGCGCCGCCCCGTGACCGTGTGTTTCCTGGACCCGCTGCAGCAGACCACGGTCGCGCAATACCCCGATCCGGCGATGCACCGTCTGCTGCGGTGTGGCTGTCGCCGTGGCGAGGTCTGACTCGGTGGCGGTGATGGTTCCGTTGTTGTCCATCCGGTTGATCAGGGCGTGCCACAGCTGCCGCAGTTGGTCTCGCTGCGCTGTGGTGGTGGCGATGTGGTTGGCGTGCAGGTCGATCAGGGCCCGGGCCTCGTCCGGGTGGCGTACTTGTCGGCTGCTGGCGGTGGGTTGGTGTTGGTCGGGGTGCAGTGGGGTGGGTGTGGTGGGTGGCTCGTCGGTGGGGTGGTGAGGGCTGTCGCCGGTGTGGATGGTGCCGGCGTCGGTGTGGGGCACCGCTGGGGGTGGCGTGAGGGATGGTTGCCAGTCCATGTCCGGCCCCTGCCCGATGGCCCAGTCGCCGAGGTTCCCGCCGTCGCCGGCCTGATCGTCGATGCTGGGCTGGCCGGGGTGGGTGGAGATCGCCGCACCGTGCTCGTCGGTCACATCCATGCCGGGATCCGGCTCCGCCGGTTCTGCCCGCCCCGTCGGCCGGGACGTTGTGGTGGCGATGTGGTTGGCGTGTTGGTCGATCAGGGCCCGGGCCTCGTCCGGGTGGCGTACTTGTCGGCTGCTGGCGGTGGGTTGGTGTTGGTCGGGGTGCAGTGGGGTGGGTGTGGTGGGTGGCGCGTCGGTGGGGTGGTGGGGGGTGTCGTCGGTGTGGATGGTGCCGGCGTCGGTGTGGGGCACCGCTGGGGGTGGCGTGAGGGGTGGTTGCCAGTCCATGTCCGGCCCCTGCCCGATGGCCCAGTCGCCGAGGTTTCCGCCGTCGCCGGCCTGATCGTCGATGCTGGGCTGGCCGGGGTGGGTGGAGATCGCCGCACCGTGCTCGTCGGTCACATCCATGCCGGGATCCGGCTCCGCCGGTTCTGCCCGCCCCGTCGGCCGGGACGTTGTGGTGGCGATGTGGTTGGCGTGTTGGTCGATCAGGGCCCGGGCCTCGTCCGGGTGGCGTACTTGTCGGCTGCTGGCGGTGGGTTGGTGTTGGTCGGGGTGCAGTGGGGTGGGTGTGGTGGGTGGCGCGTCGGTGGGGTGGTGGGGGGTGTCGTCGGTGTGGATGGTGCCGGCGTCGGTGTGGGGCACCGCTGGGGGTGGCGTGAGGGGTGGTTGCCAGTCCATGTCCGGCCCCTGCCCGATGGCCCAGTCGCCGAGGTTCCCGCCGTCGTCGGCCCAGTCGTCGAGGTTCCTGCTGCCGTCGTCGGCCTGATCGTCGATGCTGGGCTGGCCGGGGTCGGTGGAGATCGCCGCATCGTGCTCGTGGGTCACATCCATGCCGGGAACCGGCTCGGGCGTCGGCGATTGAGGTGCCGGATTCTGCGTGCCTGGTCCGGGCGGGATCGACTGAGTCCCGGGGGACTGGCTGGGCTGGTCGCCGTTGGGTTGCGGCCACGATGTCGGGCGGGGCGGGGTCTGCGGCCGGGGCGGATGCATCGGTTGCGGTTCGGGGTCGGGTTCCGTGCCCACGGCCTCAAGCAGGTAGAGCAGGTCGGCCGGGTCCATATCGAGTAAATCGGCTGGGTCCATCTCGTGGGTGGCCCAGTCGTCGAGGTTGTCGCTGCCCTCGTCGGCCTGATCGTCGATGCTGGGCTGGCCGGGGTCGGTGGAGATCGCCGCACCGTGCTCGTCGGTCACATCCATGCCGGGAACCAGCCACCCCGGTTCCGTCCACTCCATCGGCTCCGCCGGTTCTGCCCACCCTGTCGGCCAGGCCGGCGTGGTGGGGGCGTCCGGGTCGTCCCACGGCCCGGGCAGCTGTGGCAGGCTCGTGCCCGTCGGCGAGGCGGGTGCCGGCCCGGGTATCGGCGCCGTAGCTTCGTGGTCCAGCCAGGTCAGGTCTTCACTACCCTGTGGGCGGTGCGGTCCGAGGGCAGGGCCGGGCACCGGTGCTTGCCGGGGCCGGCCCGGGTCGCTCACTCCGTACCGCGCCGCCCCGCCACGGTGTGTTTCCTGGACCCGCTGCAGCAGACCACGGTCGCGCAATACCCCGATCCGGCGATGCACCGTCTGCAGCTGTATGGCTGTCGCCGTGGCGAGGTCTGACTCGGTGGCGGTGATGGTTCCGTTGTCGTCCATCCGGTTGATCAGGGCGTGCCACAACTGCCGCAGTTGGTCTCGCTGCGCTGTGGTGGTGGCGATGTGGTTGGCGTGTTGGTCGAACAGGGCCCGGGCCTCGTCCGGGTTGTGCACCCACCGGCTGCCCTCGGGAGGGGCGGGCAGCGGTGCTTGCCGGGGCCGGCCCGGGTCGGTCATCCCGTACCGCGCCGCCCCGTGACCGTGTGCTTCCTGGACCAGCTGCAGCAGACCACGGTCGCGCAATACCCCGATCCGGCGATGCACCGTCCGCCGCGGTGTGGCTGTCGCCGTGGCGAGGTCTGACTCGCTGGCGGTGATGGTTCCGTTGTCGTCCATCCGGTTGATCAGGGCGTGCCACAACTGCCGCAGTTGGTCTCGCTGCGCTGTGGTGGTGGCGATGTGGTTGGCGTGTTGGTCGAACAGGGCCCGGGCCTCGTCCGGGTTGTGCACCCACCGGCTGCCCTCGGGAGGGGCGGGCAGCGGTGTTTGCCGGGGCCGGCCCGGGTCGGTCACTTCGTACCGCGCCGCCCCGCGACCGTGTGCTTCCTGGACCAGCTGCAGCAGACCACGGTCGCGCAATACCCCGATCCGGCGACGCACCGTCCGCCGCGGTGTGGCTGTCGCCGTGGCGAGGTCTGACTCGGTGGCGGTGATGGTTCCGTTGTCGTCCATCCGGTTGATCAGGGCGTGCCACAACTGCCGCAGTTGGTCTCGCTGCGCTGTGCTGGTGGCGATGTGGTTGGCGTGCAGGTCGATCAGGGCCCGGGCCTCGTCCGGGTGGCGTACTTGTCGGCTGCTGGCGGTGGGTTGGGGTTGGTCGGGGTGCAGTGGGGTGGGTGTGGTGGGTGGCGCGTCGGTGGGGTGGTGGGGGGTGTCGCCGGTGTGGATGGTGCCGGCGTCGGTGTGGGGCACCGCTGGGGGTGGCGTGAGGGGTGGTTGCCAGTCCATGTCCGGCCCCTGCCCGATGGCCCAGTCGCCGAGGTTTCCGCCGTCGTCGGCCCAGTCGTCGAGGTTTCCGCCGCCGTCGGCCCAGTCGTCGAGGTTCCTGCTGCCGTCGTCGGCCTGATCGTCGATGCTGGGCTGGCCGGGGTGGGTGGACATCGCCGCACCGTGCTCGTCGGTCACATCCATGCCGGGATCCGGCTCCGCCGGTTCCGCCCACCCCGCCGGTTCCGCCCACCCCGCCGGTTCCGCCCACCCCGCTGGCGGGGTGGGTGCCGGATCGGGCGTCGGCGATTGAGGTGCCGGATTCTGCATGCCTGGTCCGGGCGGGATCGACTGAGTCCCGGGGGACTGGCTGGGCTGGTCGCCGTTGGGTTGCGGCCACGATGTCGGGCGGGGCGGGGTCTGCGGCCGGGGCGGATGCATCGGTTGCGGTTCGGGGTCGGGTTCCGTGCCCACGGCCTCGAGCAGGTAGAGCAGATCGGCCGGGGCCACATCGAGTAAATCGGCTGGGTCCATCTCGTGGGTGGCCCAGTCGTCGAGGTTGTCGCTGCCCTCGCCGGCCTGATTGCTGGGCTGGCCGGGGTCGGTGGAGATCGCCGCATCGTGCTCGTGGGTCACACCCGTGCCGGGAACCGGCCACCCCGGTTCCGCCCACCCCATCGGCTCCGCCGGTTCTGCCCACCCTGTCGGCCAGGCCGGCGTGGTGGGGGCGTCCGGGTCGTCCCACGGCCCGGGTATCGGCGCCGTAGCTCCGTGGTCCAGCCAGGACAGATTTCCACCCTGTGGGCGGTGCGGTCCGAGGGCAGGGCCCGGCACCGGTGCTTGCCGGGGCCGGCCCGGGTCGGTCATCCCGTACCGCGCCGCCCCGTGACCGTGTGCTTCCTGGACCAGCTGCAGCAGACCACGGTCGCGCAATACCCCGATCCGGCGATGCACCGTCTGCAGCTGTATGGCTGTCGCCGTGGCGAGGTCTGACTCGCTGGCGGTGATGGTTCCGTTGTCGTCCATCCGGTCGATCAGGGCGTGCCACAACTGCCGCAGCTGGTCTCGCTGCGCTGTGGTGGTGGCGATGTGGTTGGCGTGCAGGTCGATCAGGGCCCGGGCCTCGTCCGGGTTGTGCACCCACCGGCTGCCCTCGGGAGGGGCGGGCAGCGGTGTTTGCTGGGGCCGGCCCGGGTCGGTCATCCCGTACCGCGCCGCCCCGTGACCGTGTGTTTCCTGGACCAGCTGCAGTAGACCACGGTCGCGCAATACCCCGATCCGGCGACGCACCGTCCGCCGCGTTGTGGCTGTCGCCGTGGCGAGGTCTGACTCGCTGGCGGTGATGGTTCCGTTGTCGTCCATCCGGTCGATCAGGGCGTGCCACAACTGCCGCAGCTGGTCTCGCTGCGCTGTGGTGGTGGCGATGTGGTCGGCGTGCAGGTCGAACAGGGCCCGGGCCTCGTCCGGGTTGTGCACCCACCGGCTGCCCTCGGGAGGGGCGGGCAGCGGTGCTTGCCGGGGCCGGCCCGGATCGGTCATCCCGTACCGCGCCGCCCCGCCACGGTGTGTTTCCTGGACCCGCTGCAGCAGACCACGGTCGCGCAATACCCCGATCCGGCGATGCACCGTCTGCAGCTGTATGGCTGTCGCCTTGGCGAGGTCTGACTCGCTGGCGGTGATGGTTCCGTTGTTGTCCATCCGGTTGATCAGGGCGTGCCACAGCTGCCGCAGTTGGTCTCGCTGCGCTGTGGTGGTGGCGATGTGGTTGGCGTGTTGGTCGAACAGGGCCCGGGCCTCGTCCGGGTTGTGCACCCACCGGCTGCCCTCGGGAGGGGCGGGCAGCGGTGTTTGCTGGGGCCGGCCCGGATCGGTCACTGCGTACCGCGCCGCCCCGCCACGGTGTGTTTCCTGGACCCGCTGCAGCAGACCACGGTCGCGCAATACCCCGATCCGGTCATGCACCGTCTGCTGCGGTGTGGCTGTCGCCTTGGCGAGGTCTGACTCGCTGGCGGTGATGGTTCCGTTGTCGTCCATCCGGTCGATCAGGGCGTGCCACAGCTGCCGCAGTTGGTCTCGCTGCGCTGTGGTGGTGGCGATGTGGTTGGCGTGTTGGTCGAACAGGGCCCGGGCCTCGTCCGGGTTGTGCACCCACCGGCTGCCCTCGGGAGGGGCGGGCAGCGGTGTTTGCTGGGGCCGGCCCGGATCGGTCACTGCGTACCGCGCCGCCCCGCCACGGTGTGTTTCCTGGACCCGCTGCAGCAGACCACGGTCGCGCAATACCCCGATCCGGCGATGCACCGTCTGCTGCGGTGTGGCTGTCGCCTTGGCGAGGTCTGACTCGCTGGCGGTGATGGTTCCGTTGTCGTCCATCCGGTCGATCAGGGCGTGCCACAGCTGCCGCAGTTGGTCTCGCTGCGCTGTGGTGGTGGCGATGTGGTTGGCGTGCAGGTCGAACAGGGCCCGGGCCTCGTCCGGGTGGCGTACTTGTCGGCTGCTGGCGGTGGGTTGGGGTTGGTCGGGGTGCAGTGGGGTGGGTGTGGTGGGTGGCTCGTCGGTGGGGTGGTGGGGGGTGTCGTCGGTGTGGATGGTGCCGGCGTCGGTGTGGGTCACCGCTGGGGGTGGCGTGAGGGGTGGTTGCCAGTCCATGTTCGGCCCCTGCCCGATGGCCCAGTCGTCGAGGTTCCTGCTGCCGTCGTCGGCCTGATCGTCGATGCTGGGCTGGCCGAAGTCGGTGGACATCGCCGCACCGTGCTCGTCGGTCACACCCGTGCCGGGAACCAGCCATCCCGGTTCCGCCCACTCTGCCCACCCTGTCGGCCAGGCCGGCGTGGTGGGGGCGTCCGGGTCGTCCCACGGCCCGGGCAGCTGTGGCAGGTCCGTGTCCGTCGGCGAGGCGGGTGCCGGCCCGGGTATCGGCGCCGTAGCTTCGTGGTCCAGCCAGGACAGATCTTCACTACCCTGTGGGCGGTGCGGTCCGAGGGCAGGGCCCGGCACCGGTGTTTGCTGGGGCCGGCCCGGATCGGTCATCCCGTACCGCGCCGCCCCGCCACGGTGTGTTTCCTGGACCCGCTGCAGCAGACCACGGTCGCGCAATACCCCGATCCGGCGATGCACCGTCTGCAGCTGTATGGCTGTCGCCGTGGCGAGGTCTGACTCGGTGGCGGTGATGGTTCCGTTGTTGTCCATCCGGTTGATCAGGGCGTGCCACAGCTGCCGCAGTTGGTCTCGCTGCGCTGTGGTGGTGGCGATGTGGTTGGCGTGTTGGTCGAACAGGGCCCGGGCCTCGTCCGGGTTGTGCACCCACCGGCTGCCCTCGGGAGGGGCGGGCAGCGGTGTTTGCCGGGGCCGGCCCGGGTCGGTCATCCCGTACCGCGCCGCCCCGCGACCGTGTGTTTCCTGGACCAGCTGCAGCAGACCACGGTCGCGCAATACCCCGATCCGGCGATGCACCGTCTGCTGCAGTGTGGCTGTCGCCTTGGCGAGGTCTGACTCGCTGGCGGTGATGGTTCCGTTGTTGTCCATCCGGTTGATCAGGGCGTGCCACAGCTGCCGCAGTTGGTCTCGCTGCGCTGTGGTGGTGGCGATGTGGTTGGCGTGTTGGTCGAACAGGGCCCGGGCCTCGTCCGGGTTGTGCACCCACCGGCTGCCCTCGGGAGGGGCGGGCAGCGGTGTTTGCTGGGGCCGGCCCGGATCGGTCACTGCGTACCGCGCCGCCCCGCCACGGTGTGTTTCCTGGACCCGCTGCAGCAGACCACGGTCGCGCAATACCCCGATCCGGCGATGCACCGTCTGCTGCGGTGTGGCTGTCGCCTTGGCGAGGTCTGACTCGCTGGCGGTGATGGTTCCGTTGTCGTCCATCCGGTCGATCAGGGCGTGCCACAGCTGCCGCAGTTGGTCTCGCTGCGCTGTGGTGGTGGCGATGTGGTTGGCGTGTTGGTCGAACAGGGCCCGGGCCTCGTCCGGGTTGTGCACCCACCGGCTGCCCTCGGGAGGGGCGGGCAGCGGTGTTTGCTGGGGCCGGCCCGGATCGGTCACTGCGTACCGCGCCGCCCCGCCACGGTGTGTTTCCTGGACCCGCTGCAGCAGACCACGGTCGCGCAATACCCCGATCCGGCGATGCACCGTCTGCAGCTGTATGGCTGTCGCCGTGGCGAGGTCTGACTCGCTGGCGGTGATGGTTCCGTTGTCGTCCATCCGGTCGATCAGGGCGTGCCACAACTGCCGCAGCTGGTCTCGCTGCGCTGTGCTGGTGGCGATGTGGTTGGCGTGCAGGTCGAACAGGGCCCGGGCCTCGTCCGGGTGGCGTACTTGTCGGCTGCTGGCGGTGGGTTGGGGTTGGTCGGGGTGCAGTGGGGTGGGTGTGGTGGGTGGCTCGTCGGTGGGGTGGTGAGGGCTGTCGCCGGTGTGGATGGTGCCGGCGTCGGTGTGGGGCACCGCTGGGGGTGGCGTGAGGGATGGTTGCCAGTCCATGTCCGGCCCCTGCCCGATGGCCCAGTCGCCGAGGATCCTGCTGCCGTCGGCCCAGTCGTCGAGGTTCCTGCTGCCGTCGTCGGCCTGATCGTCGATGCTGGGCTGGCCGAAGTCGGTGGACATCGCCGCACCGTGCTCGTCGGTCACACCCGTGCCGGGAACCAGCCATCCCGGTTCCGCCCACTCTGCCCACCCTGTCGGCCAGGCCGGCGTGGTGGGGGCGTCCGGGTCGTCCCACGGCCCGGGCAGCTGTGGCAGGTCCGTGTCCGTCGGCGAGGCGGGTGCCGGCCCGGGTATCGGCGCCGTAGCTCCGTGGTCCAGCCAGGACAGATTTCCACCCTGTGGGCGGTGCGGTCCGAGGGCAGGGCCCGGCACCGGTGCTTGCCGGGGCCGGCCCGGATCGGTCATCCCGTACCGCGGCGCCCCGCGACCGTGTGCTTCCTGGACCCGCTGCAGCAGACCACGGTCGCGCAATACCCCGATCCGGCGATGCACCGTCTGCAGCTGTATGGCTGTCGCCTTGGCGAGGTCTGACTCGCTGGCGGTGATGGTTCCGTTGTTGTCCATCCGGTTGATCAGGGCGTGCCACAACTGCCGCAGTTGGTCTCGCTGCGCTGTGGTGGTGGCGATGTGGTTGGCGTGTTGGTCGAACAGGGCCCGGGCCTCGTCCGGGTTGTGCACCCACCGGCTGCCCTCGGGAGGGGCGGGCAGCGGTGTTTGCTGGGGCCGGCCCGGGTCGGTCACTTCGTACCGCGCCGCCCCGCGACCGTGTGCTTCCTGGACCCGCTGCAGCAGACCACGGTCGCGCAATACCCCGATCCGGTCATGCACCGTCCGCTGCGGTGTGGCTGTCGCCTTGGCGAGGTCTGACTCGCTGGCGGTGATGGTTCCGTTGTCGTCCATCCGGTCGATCAGGGCGTGCCACAACTGCCGCAGTTGGTCTCGCTGCGCTGTGCTGGTGGCGATGTGGTTGGCGTGCAGGTCGAACAGGGCCCGGGCCTCGTCCGGGTGGCGTACTTGTCGGCTGCTGGCGGTGGGTTGGGGTTGGTCGGGGTGCAGTGGGGTGGGTGTGGCGGGTGGCTCGTCGGTGGGGTGGTGAGGGCTGTCGCCGGTGTGGATGGTGCCGGCGTCGGTGTGGGTCACCGCTGGGGGTGGCGTGAGGGATGGTTGCCAGTCCATGTCCGGCCCCTGCCCGATGGCCCAGTCGCCGAGGTTCCCGCCGTCGCCGGCCCAGTCGTCGAAGTTCCTGCTGCCGTCGTCGGCCTGATCGTCGATGCTGGGCTGGCCGAAGTCGGTGGACATCGCCGCACCGTGCTCGTCGGTCACATCCATGCCGGGAACCAGCCACCCCGGTTCCGCCCACCCTGCTGGTTCCGCCCACTCTGCCCACCCTGTCGGCCAGGCCGGCGTGGTGGGGGCGTCCGGGTCGTCCCACGGCCCGGGCAGCTGTGGCAGGCTCGTGCCCGTCGGCGAGGCGGGTGCCGGCCCGGGTATCGGTAACGTGTTCCCGTCGTTCAGCCAGGACAGGTCCTCACCGGGTGGGTGGTCCGCTTCTAGGGCAGGGTGTGGCAGCGGCGACTGGGCTGCTGGGTTCCGTGTCGGGTCCCACATCCACTGGGTAGCGGACACCGGGGCGGGGCTGGACGGGTCGGGGCCTTCCGCTGGGTCGGGGGACGGCCTGCCTGAGGTGTTGCCGGCCCACCGGTGCCGGCCGCCAGCGGCGGCGAAGTCTTGTTGATCCGGCCAGCGCACGCCGGGTTCCTGACCGTTCTGCACGATGTCCGCGGTCCGTACCGCCTCCACCAGGTCCGGCCCGAACAACTCCACGGGAGCGTCCGAGAACAACACCGACCGCGCCGGCTCGTTGATGTGTGGCCGTAACTCGCCGGGTATCTGGTCCACCTGGTGTGTGGAGGACATCAGGCGTCGGGCACGTAGCCGGGGGCGCAGCCATTCACCGAAGGAGGTGGCCTGTCCCGGTGCCTGCCATGCCGCGTCGCACCAGACCAGCATGATGTCGGGTGCGTCGCCGCCGCGCTGCCGCGCCTGCGCGACGGCGTGTTGCCAGGCGGGCGAGGCGGTGAGCATCCGGAGGAACAAGGCCTGACGTACGGGATCGTCGGCCAGCCGCTCGGCCAGGTTCCGGTGCCCGGCGATGGTGAACCATCCCTGCACCCGCGGCAGCGCCTGCGCCGCTGTGCGGTCCGCCGCCGCGTCCGGATCCGCCGCTGCCGGGTCTGCGAAGTGCACCCCGCTGAACGTGTCCGCCATGACGATGTCCCTGGATGCCTCGAACAGTTGGGGCAGGACCCCGTCCGGCGACGTCGTCTGGATACCGAGGTCCGCGGCGAGCCGGTGCAGCTGAACCTCGCTGGCATGGCCGTGGCCACCACTGGCGAGATCATGAATTCGTTGCGCGGCCGGCCCGGTGGCCGCGACGGCCGGCGCACCGAGACCCCCAGAGCCGGCACCGACCGGTTCGTTTCGCACCGACACCCCACTGATCGAACCCGTGTCCCTGAAACCGCTGGAATCCGTGTTCCTGGAGCCGGGATCGGGGCTGAACACCGCACCGCTCGCGGCAGACACGTCACTGACCGGCGTCGTGTCATCGGCGCTGACGACGTCGGCGATCGACATGCCACCGACACGGGAACCGGCGCCGCCCGGCAGCGGACCGCGGGCCCCGACCACATCCACCGTCCCGGACATCGCGCTGCCACCGGCCGACGCGAGCACCTGGTGATACCCGTGCAGCCACTCCCGCTGAAACGAGGCGACCAGCGCCGCATGACCGGCCGGATCGACACCGTAACGGCGGGCCAACACGGTGAACTGAGCCTGCGCCAGACCGGCCGCCACCGCGGTGTGCCGCTCGGACATCACCGGCACCATCGGCCCGCCGACACCCCCGCCTTCTCCGCCATCGACGGTAACCACACCAGCAGCCACTGCGGTGACACCAGGAACAGCCGCCGCCGAGAAACGAGCGGGCAGATCGGCAACCACCTGCCGGACCACCCTCGCCACCGCACTGACCTGCCCAGCGTCCGGACCAGCCACCACAGCCGGCAGCACGGCAGAGACACCAAGGACCGCATCAACCCCCCGCTCCACCTGACTCCACACACCGCCCTCGACCGCCCCGAACACGCCAGCCGACCACACCCCCGACACATCCGCGCCTGCCGGCGTGTGTGTGTCTGCCGGGGTGTGTGTGTCTGTGGGTCGGCCGGTGGTGAGGTACTGGTCGATGTGGTGCTGGACGGCCAGGTGCACGACCGAACGCAACGCCTGCCGGTCGAACTCCGCCGGCAGCGCGGCGATCACCTGCTCCGGCCGTACCAGGGCTGGGATTTGCCCGCCGGTGGTGACCGATTGCGCGAGAGTCTCGGTGATGCGGGCGACGGCCTGGTCCCGGACACCGAACAGGTACTGCTCGGTGAGCGCGGTGGCGGGTAGGCCGATCCGGGACAGGAAAGCGGGAACGGTTGGGTCGTTCTGCCGGGCGTCGGCCCACTCGGTGAAGACCTGCTCGACCGGCACGGGAAGCGCGGCCAGGAACTGCCGCGCCTGCCCCGTCCCGGCCAGCAGCCCACCGTACTGGTCCACCAGTTCCCGCTGGAACCGCTGCCACTGCTCCACCACCGGCGCACCGGCGGCCACGACCCACTCCGGCACCGGTACCACCGGCACCGTCGGCGCAGCCGGCACGGGCACGTCCGGCACCGACCACGACGGCACCGGCAGGTCCGGCACCGACCACGACGGCACCGGCAGGTCCGGCACCGACCACGACGGCACGGACAGGTCCGGCGGCGACCACGCCGGCACCGGCGGCACCGGCTCAGGCGCCACTGGCGCCGGTGCCGACAGCGACGGTGCCGACACCAGCGGGACAGGCACCGGCGCCGGCCCGCCGGAGCCCGCACCGGCCGGATCGCCGACCTCCGGCTGATACGCCGACGGGTCCGCAGTGACCGGGATGGGCGGCGGCACCGGCGCCACCGGCCTACCGTCGGCGGTGAACCCGGTGCCACCGGGCATGTTCCACCGGGGCCGGGTCGGGTTGAACCCCAAACCGACCGCGCCACGACGCGCACCCATCCCGGCCGCCGTCCCGGCCAACTCACCCGACCCCGACAACGCCCCGGAAAGCGCGTCCGGCCCGACACTGCCCGTGTCGTAGTACCCGTCGACCATCAAGCCGGCGGCGGCACCGCCGACCACCTCCATGCCGACTTCCGACACCGGCACCATCATCAGACTGGTCAACAGGTCACGCGTGGAACCCGACACCCCGAGGTGCGCCAGACCACCACCCACGGCACCGGCGAACCGGCCCAACGCCGGCCCGGCCGCCGTGGTGACACCCGCCACCGCCAACCCGTACAACGCCTGCTTGCCGACCTGCGCCCAGTCGACCCCCGGCATCAGACCATCAGCCAGCATGCTGATCTGCGCCAACAACGACGACCCCGGCATGAACAACATCTGGATCGCCGTGCTGCTCGCCGCCGACCGCACCATCGACGACCGCAGGATCGTCTGGATGATCGTCCGGGTCTTCACGATGTGCGCCGCCGCCTCCACCGGCAGGAAGAACGCCATCGCGAACGCGACCGCCAACTCCGTCATCATGAAGATGAACATGACCAGCGCCTGACGATCCGTCAGCTCCATCTGGTTCAGGAAGCCCCGCATCGCCTGGGCCGCGTTCACCTTCAGATCGGCGACCCCGTCCAACAACTCCACGAACGGAGCCGTCTGCGCCACGAACCGGTCGAAGACCTCACCCTCCCCCGCCGCCCGAACCGCCTTGATCGCCTGGATCAGCTCCGGAACCAACAGGGTCCGCACCCGATCCGCCAGCACCTCCAACGCGTTCAGGTCGTACGCCAACATCGGCAGATTCGACCGGTGCAACCGCATCCCGGTGAAATTTTCCAGGGCCTGCTTCGACGACTCAGGGAGCCCAACGGAGGGAACGGGGGCCTCACCCACCACCAACGCCCCCTCCCCACCCCCGACCAGGGGCACTCACCACGAACCACCCCACAACCTCAGACCACCACCCCACCCCCGACCACCCCTCTCACCCGGACCAGCCCCACACACCACCGCTCATGCCCGCAACCAACCCGCGGTACCAGCGGCGACCATGCCCACCCCGGCCACCGCCACCAACGCCCACCACCTCGCCCCGACATCCACGACCGCACACACCTCGACCAACAACCCCCCATCACCCAACGCGACCACTCCATCCCCCTCCTGTTACCCCACGACCGAATCCCGACAGTGGGTTCACCGGGGGACTGCCTAGATTCCCTGTGCGACCTGGGTGCGGCTCGTTGGACAGGACGGTGCCCCTGTCCGGGAAGGACCACGTCAGGGCAGACAAGAAGAAGACGGTCCAGCTTCCTGAACCGACAGCGGCTGAGATGGAGTTCGCGCAGCAGCTGGTCGAGCGGGCCAAAGCCGACAGAGTCTCGTCGGCCCTGATGGCCTCCTCGAACGGCACGTACGTCAACGGGCGGCAGGTCGAGCAGGCGGCGCTCTCCGACGGCGACCTCCTCTCGTTCGGGCACCACCAGATGGTGTTCGACGGCATCGCCCTGCACGACTACGTCGACACCGGCCGGGTGTCGCTGCGCGCCGAGGGGCTGCGGGTCACGGTCGGCGCGCGGAACCTGCTCGCGGACGTCTCGTTCGCGCTGGACGAGTGCAGTCTGCTCGCAGTGGTCGGGCCGAGCGGTGCCGGGAAGTCGACGCTGCTGGGGGCGCTGACCGGCAACCGCCCGGCGCAGGCGGGCACGGTCCGTTACCAGGGCCGCGACCTCTACGCCGAGTACGCCGACCTGCGGCACCGCATCGGCCTGGTGCCGCAGGACGACATCCTGCACCGCCAGCTGACCGTACGCCGGGCGATGCGCTATGCGGCCGGACTGCGCTTCGGCACCGACGTGACGCCCGCGGAGCGGGACCGACGCATCGACGAGGTGCTCGACCAACTCGCCCTCACCGCGCACGCCGACCAGCGGATCGACACGCTCTCCGGCGGACGGCGCAAGCGCACCTCGGTGGAACTGCTCACCGAGCCGTCGCTGCTCTTCCTCGACGAGCCGACCTCGGGGCTCGATCCGGCGCTGGACCGTGACGTCATGCACGGCCTGCGCGAGCTGGCCGACCGGGGCCGGACCGTCGTGGTGGTGACGCACAGCCCGCTGCACCTGAACGTGTGCGACCGGGTGCTCGTCCTCGCCCGGGGCGGCAAGGTCGCCTACTTCGGCCCACCGGACGAGTTGCTCGACTTCTTCGGGGCGGCCGAGTACGCCGACATGTTCACCGCGGCCGCCGCCGAGCCGGACGTCTGGGCCACCCGGTTCGCGGCCACCCGCGCGCCGGCCGCCGCGCCGCCGCCGCGCCAGGGCTGGTGGCGGCAGATGGCGATCCTGCCCCGCCGCACGGTCGCCGTCACCCTCGCCGACCGGTTGTACGCGGCCCTCTCCCTGGGCCTGCCGGTGGGTCTCGCCGCCCTGCTGCACGTGGTCCCCGGGTCCGACGGTCTCGGCGTGCCTGCCCAACCACTCGGACGTGGCACCGAGGCCGCCGAGCTGCTGGTCATCCTGATCACCGGAGCGATCTTCATCGGGCTGGCCGGTGGGATCCGGCAGTTCGTCGGGGAGAGCGCCATCTACCGCCGGGAACGGGCGGTGGGCCTGGCGCCCGGGGCCTACCTCAGCGCGAAGCTCGCCGTGTTCGCGGTGCTGAACGCGTTCCAGGCGGCCCTGTTCGTCCTGTTCGGCCTGTTCGGCCGGCCGGCGCGCCGGCATCGAACAGCTCTCCTGGCTCGCTCCGGCCCGCAGAGACTCGGCCGCCGCTCTCGACGCCGTGCTGCGCGACGGCTGGAGCAGTGCCTGCCAGCTGTACGAGCACCTGGCGCGTGGGGGCCACCTGGTCGCACTGCCTCCCACCGGCCTGCGGCTGAGCCCGGACGAGTCGATTTTCAGTGACACGACGCTGGGGTACGCCCGCTTCTACGGCACCACCGTGCAGTACCGGGAGAGCAGCCACTTCTGGTTCGGGCCGACGGGCTTCGTCCTGGCCGGCATGGTGGGTGACGCGATCGGCAACGCCAGTGCCCGCAGCCGGGCCTGACCGGGCAGCCCTGACCCGCTCACGCCACCCGGGTGGGCGCAGTCGGGCGGGAGGCCGCCGCGTCGGGAACGGGATCGTGGCCCCGGGCGAGGCCGGAACGCAGGTCGACGGCGGTGTACCTGGAGTCGAAGGTGTCCCCGCCGCTGCCCTCGAAGGCGGCGGCGATGGCCACCAGCAGGTAGAACGGGGCGAAGGACCACCAGAAGGCCCGCCAGCCTCCCCGCCAGGCGCCGGATCGCCGCCCGTCGGAGATCCTGACCGAGCGCATGCCGGCGACGACGTCCCCGAGGCTGCCGATCGAGCCCCAGACCATGCCGTACGCGACGACCACCGCGAACCAGACGGCGACCATGACGGCGACGTACCCGCCGGTGCTGGCGGACATGGCCGAACCCAACGTGCCGAGCGCGAAGTCCTGGTTGGCCGCGTGGACCGCGCCCATCAGGGCCCCGGCCACCACCATCACCACGAGAGCGTCCAGGGCCCGGCCCCAGAAGTGCGGCCAGCCGGCCTTGCGGACGTACAGGACGCCGGTGTCCGGGTGCCGACGTACCGGCCGCCCGGTCACGCTGTCGATCAACCAGGTGACGGACGGCGGTGTGGAGTTGCTCATGGTGCCCTTCTCGGTCGGCGCGACTGGCGACGTGGACCTGGACGGTACCTCGTCGGTGCTCGCCGAGGGGCGTGACCTCGGTGTCCGTGCGGCGTCAAGGACGGCGGAGCGTCGGGGCCGCCGGGCTCCGTCGACCGGGAAGACCGGTCAGAGCGGTTCGCCGGCCGCCGCCGGGCGGCCGGCGCGGAACGTGTGGCGGTAGGCCGTCGGCGGCACGCCGATCGCGGCGGTCAGGTGTTGGCGCAACGAGGCGGCCGTTCCGAATCCCGCCTCGCCGGCGACGCGGTCGACCGGGAGGTCGGTCGATTCCAGCAGCCGACGGGCGTGTTCGACGCGTTGCTGGGTCAACCACTGGCCGGGGGTCATGCCGACCTCGTCCCGGAAGCGCCGGGAGAACGTGCGCACACTCATCCGGGCGTGACCGGCCAGCTCGGACAGGGAGAGTGGTCGATGGAGCTGGCGGAGTGCCCAGTCGCGGGTCGTGGACGTGGTGGCCGCCGAGGGCTCGGGCACCGGCCGTTCGATGAACTGCGCCTGACCGCCCTCGCGCCAGGGCGGTATGACGCATCGGCGGGCGACCCGGTTGGCGACCTCGCTGCCGTGGTCGCGGCGTACGAGGTGCATGCACAGGTCGAGTCCGGCGGCCACCCCCGCCGCCGTGAGCACGTCGCCGTCGTCGACGAACAGCACGTCCGGATCGAGCTTGACCTGCGGGAACATCCGTTGGAAACGGTCGGCCTCGTTCCAGTGCGTGGTCGCCGCGCGGCCGTCGAGCAGACCTGCGGCGGCGAGGACGTACGACGCGGTGCAGATCGACACGATTCGCGCGCCCGGTCGGAGACGGGTGAGCGCCCCGGCCAGCTCGTCGGGGAGCCAGCTCCGGTCCTCGGTCGGGTCGCAGGCGAACGGCGGGATCACCAGGGTGTCGGCCGTGTCGAGGGCCTCGGCGCCGTGCTCCACGGCCAGGGCGAAGTCCGCGCTGGTCCGGACCGGGCCACGGTCGAGGCTGCACGTCACCACCTCGTAGAGCGGGGCGCCCCCAGCGTCCGTCGCGGTGCCGAAGATCCGGACCGGGATGCTCAGTTCGAACGGATAGACACCGTCGAGGGCGAGAACGACGACTCGATGCATGGCCAGATCCTTTCACATGTTGGCGATCTGGCCACTCGTGGGGCGGTCCGGCGTCCCGCAGTGTTGGCGGTACGTCAATCGCCGAACGTATGGGAGCAACAGGAAATGATCATGCGCGCTGTCAGCCAGGACTCGCTCGGTGGACCCGAGGTGTTGAAGGTGGTCGAGGTGGACCGCCCGGAACCCGGGATCTCGGAGGTCCTCGTCCGGGTCCACGCGGCCGGCGTCAACCCGACCGACTGGTGGCACCGGGCCACCGGTGGCCTGCTGGGCGACACGCCGGTCCGGCTCGGATGGGACGTGTCCGGCGTGGTCGAGGAGGTCGGACTCGGCGTGACCATGTTCGCGCCGGGCGACGAGGTGTTCGGCATGCCGCGGTTACCCCGACCGGCGGGCGCGTACGCGGAGTACGTCACCTCCCCGGCCCGGCACCTCGCCCGCAAGCCGGCCGCGCTCTCCCACGTGGAGGCCGCCGCGCTGCCGGTGGCGGCGCTCACCGCGTACCAGTCGCTGGTCGACACCGCCCGGGTGCGCCCCGGCCAGCGGGTGCTGGTCCACGCCGCGGCGGGCGGCGTCGGCCACCTCGCCGTCCAGATCGCCAAGGCACACGGCGCGTACGTCATCGGTACGGCCCGCGCGGCCAAGCACGCCTTCGTGCGCGGCCTCGGCGCCGACGAGGTCGTCGACTACACGCATGTCGACTTCGCGTCGGCGGTGAGCGACATCGACATCGTGATCGACACCATCGGGGGTGACTACGGGCCGCGCTCACTGCGGACCCTGCGCCCCGGCGGCATCGTGGTGTCGCTCACCTCACCGGCGGAGGCCTACCTGGCGGCGGAGGCGCGCGAGCGTGGCCTCCGGGCCGGATTCACGATCGTCGAACCCGAC
This sequence comes from Micromonospora inyonensis, assembly GCF_900091415.1. Lineage (NCBI taxonomy): Bacteria > Bacillati > Actinomycetota > Actinomycetes > Micromonosporales > Micromonosporaceae > Micromonospora > Micromonospora inyonensis. The sequence continues at coordinate 1,560,284 of NZ_FMHU01000002.1, forward strand.
CACGCGGGGATGAAGGCGGTCGCGGCGCTCGTCGAAGCCGGGCAGCTGCGCCCCGAGGTCGACGTGGTGCTGCCGTTCGACCAGGTGGCCCGGGCCCACGAGATCGGCGAGACCGGACGTACGACCGGAAAGATCGTCCTCGCCGTCGTCGGCTGACCGGGGTCGGCGAGGGGCTCGACCGCCGTTCAGAGGGTTCGTTGGTACTCCTCCCAGGTCCGCTTGGGGCTGACGGCGGGCCCGTCGTCGGGGGCGCGGTTGGCGAGCCCGTTGAGCCCGAGGTAGTAGTCCCCGGCCTGGTGCTGGGCCGGGGCGGACTGGTCGGTGTCGGCGAGCGCGACGGCGTGGATGTGGTACGGCCAGTCCCCCTGGGACGGGGTGCGGAGCCAGGCGGCGAAGCCGACCAGGCGGAGGCGCTGCACGACCGTGGTGCGGTAGGTCGTCGTCATGCCGCTCACCGACAGGTCGAGTACTCCGCCACCGTCGTGGGTGCCGGCGGAGGTCGAGTTGCCGGAGGTGTAGGAGCCCTGGGTGACGACCAGTTGGGCGCCGAGAAGCCGCTCCGCCTCCAGCAGCATGGCCCTGGTGCGGGTGTTCACGCTCACGCCCCGGAAGGCGACGACACCGCCCGGGGAGAGGGGCTGGACGACGGTGAAGCGCTGCTCGCCGAGCAGCCGCAGGGAGGTGATCCCGGGCAGGCCGGTGGCGTCGAGGCCGGAGTATCCCAGGGAACGCTGGTACGCGGCGTAGGCGGCGACGGTGCTGGTGCCGAAGTGCCCGTCCACGTAGGTGCTGGCGAGCAGGCCACGGGCCTGCAACGCGCGTTCCACCAGCAGCACGCTGTCCTTGCTGCCGGTGGTGATGGCGCTGTCCGCGCGCCGGGGATCGATCTGCGCGGCCTTGATCAGCGCCTCCATGTTGACCTGGGGCAGGACCGCGGCGGCCGGTCGCCCGACGGCGACCGCGGCCGTCGCGGCAGCGGCGCTGACGAGCAGGCGTCTTCTGTTCAGCAAGACCACTCCAGATTTCCGGGATGCGGTGGTGGGCCGGATGGATGCCGGTGGGTCGGCCGGTTGCCGGCCCACCGGCGGTGGACTAGCAGCGGGGTACGCCCGGGATGAAGCCGTCGTAGCCGGTGTGGACGTAGGCGTCGGCGATGTACCGGCCGGAGCCGATCCGGTCCCAGATGTTGCTGGTGCCGTAGGTGCCGGTGACGGTGGTGCCGGTGGTCTGGCAGTAGATGGTGACCCGGGTGCCGTCGGCGACGGTGCCCACGGCGCTGTAGCCCGTACCCGGGCCGGAGCGGACGGTCAGCGCGGTGCCGCTGGTGTTCACGGTGCCGGAGCCGGCGCCGCTGGAGCAGCCGTTGTCGCTGGTGTAGGTCATGGTGCCCCAGTACAGCGCGAGGGCACCGTTGAACCGGATCTGGATGTCGTTGCCGTTGAGGCGCTGCTCGTAGTGCAGGTGCGGGCCGGTCGACCCGCCGGTGCTGCCGACGTAGCCGATCACCCGCCCGTAGCCCACGCTCTGTCCTACCGAGACGTTGAAGCCGTTGAGGTGGGCGTAGTAGGTGGTGTACCCGTTGCCGTGGTTGATCCGCACGTACTTGCCGTAGCTGGTGCCGCCGAGGTCGGTCACCACGTCGACGGTGCCGGGTGCGCTCGCCACGACCGGGTCGCCGAGGTCGTCCGTGCGGTTGAAGTCGATGGCGTAGGCCGGGCTGTGATCGGTCCTGGTCTGCCCCGACCAGGACTGCCCGCACGGGAACGGGACCTTGAACGTCGGAGCGGCCATCGCCGCGGACGCCGGGACGACCACGGCAGCGGCGGCGGCGAGCAGGGTAGCCGCCGCCATTCGGAGCAGACGGGTGACCATCGCACCTCCAAGGCAATAAATTTCAATGCGTCGATGAATGGTGGCAGAAATCTAGAGCCAGGGGAAGCCTCGACGATCGCGGTGGCTCGGCGGGCGCGCGACTGCGCGCGCTGGAGTGGTGGTCTCCCAAGTGGATCGGATTCCTCCACTTAGGTAGTAAGCTTTGCCCTTGGAACGAGCTTCATCCGTTTGATCATTCTTCAGGTGGAGAGGCACAGGATGACCAATTTTCGACTGCTTCCGCTGGAACGCACCTGCCCCTACGCCCCGCCGGCCGAGCACCTCCAACTGCAACGGGACGCACCCGTGGCCCGGGTGACGCTGCCGGACGGATCGTGGGCGTGGGCGCTGAGCCGACTCGACGACATCCGCGCGGTCCTGACCGATCCGAGGTTCAGTTCCGACCGCAGGCGGGAGGGGTACCCGCTGGTCACCGCCGAACTGCGCGCCGCGTTCTCCTCCGAGCGACCGTCCATGATCGGGCTCGATCCGCCGGAGCACGGGGCGGCGCGACGGGCGGTCGTCGGGGAGTTCACCGTCCGACGGATGAACGCGCTGCGTCCCCGCATCCAGCAGATCGTCGACGAGTGCATCGATGCCATGCTCGCCGGGCCGTGCCCGACCGACCTCGTGGCCGCGCTGTCGTTACCGGTGCCGTCCCTGGTCATCTGCGAGCTGCTCGGTGTGCCGTACGCCGACCACGAGTTCTTCCAGAGCCGCTCCGCCACGCTGCTGGGTCGCTCCACCCCGACCGTCGAGCGTCGTGCGGCGGTCACCGAGGTCCGTGAGTACATGGCGGGACTCATCGCCGAGAAGACGCGGACGCCGGCCGACGACCTGCTCGGCCGCCAGATCGCCCGGGGCGCGGACCCGGGGGAGCTGGCGGGCCTCGGATTCCTGCTGCTGGTCGCCGGGCACGAGACCACCGCCAACATGATCTCGCTGGGCACGATGGCGCTGCTGGAACGGCCGGAGGCGCTGGCCGCGCTGAAGGACGATCCCGCCGTCACGCCCCGGGCCGTCGAGGAACTGCTCCGCTACTTCACGATCGCCGAGCTCGCCACCTCCCGGGTCGCGCGGGAGGACGTGGAGGTCGGCGGTGTCCTGATCCGCGCCGGCGAGGGCGTCATCACGCTCGCCAACACCGCGAACCGCGACCCGGCCGCGTTCGCCCACGGCGACACCCTCGACATCGGGCGCCAGGCCCGTCACCACCTCGCGTTCGGCTTCGGCCCCCATCAGTGCCTCGGGCAGAACCTCGCCCGGATCGAACTCCAGATCGTCTTCGACACCCTCTTCGCCCGGGTCCCCGGCCTCGCGCTCGCGGCGCCCGTCGAGGAGCTGCCGTTCAAGGACGACGCCGGTGTCTACGGCCTCTACTCCCTCCCGGTCACCTGGGAGGAGGCATGATGCAGGTGACCGCCGACCGGACCCGCTGCGTCGGCGCCGGCCAGTGCGTACTCACCGACCCCGCCGTGTTCGGCCAGGACGACGACGGCATGGTCGTCGTCCTCGACGACCGTCCCCCGGACGACGCGACGGTCGTCCGGGTGCGGGAGGCCGTCCACATCTGCCCCGGCCGGGCGCTGACCCTCGACGAACCCGGGACCTGACCCGGCTCCGCCACCCGGCCGTGACGATTGACATCCTTCGTTCACACCCGCAGAGTGACACCGATGGCGGGGGGAACACGTGGGCCGACGTTGCTGGCCGGTGTGGACGTCGGCACCACACACACCAAGGCCGGGGTCTACCGAACCGACGGCACCCCCGTGGCGCAGCGTCAGGCGGCCACCCCGCCGGACGCCGAGGGGCTGCGGGACACCGCCCTGCGACTGCTCGCCGAGTGCGTTTCGGTCGCCCCCGTACCGCCGGTGGCCGTCGGTCTGGCCAGCATGGCCGAGACCGGGGTGCCGCTCGACGCCGACGGCGAGCCGATCGGCGAGCTGCTGCACTGGCAGGACCGCCGGGCCCACCGGGAGGCCGACCACCTCGCCGAGACGGTCGGCCGCGCGCCGTTCTTCGTCGCGACCGGCCTGCACCCGAGCGCGAAGCTGCCGCTGGCCCGCTGGATCTGGCTGCGGCGGCACGACCCCGACCGGACCCGGCGGATGGCCCGCTGGGCGAGCAGCGCGGACCTGGTACTGGCCGCCCTCACCGGGACGGTCGCCACCAGCCCGACCCTGGCCGCCCGGACCGGCGCGTTCGACCTCCGGGCCATGGCGTACGCGTCCGACCTGCTCGACCTGGCGGGTCTGCGGCCCGACCAGATGCCCCCGGTGGTCGCCGCCGACCGGGTCGCCGGCCGGGTCACCCCGGCCATGGCGACCCGCACCGGTCTGCCGGCCGGTACCCCGGTCGTCCTCGCCGGCCACGACCACCTCGCCGCGGCCTGGGCCGCCGGGGTCCGGGGTCCCGGCCGGACGGCCGACTCGATGGGGACGGCCGAGGCGGTCCTCACCCCGGTCGCCGCAGTGCCGCCGATGCCCGCCACGCCCACCGGCATCTCGGTCGGCCCCTTCCTCGACGGCCGGTCGTACTGCCTGATCAGCGGCCTGTCGAGCAGCGGCGGCCTGGTCGACTGGTGGCTGGAGCGCTTCGCGCCGCCGGACTGCCCGGACCGGTACCGCTGGTTCACCGACCTCGTCGGTGCCACCACCGACCGTCCACCCACCGGCATCACCGTGCTGCCCTACCTGCACGGGCGGGCCAGCCCGCAGCCGGAGCCGCACCGTGCCCTGTCGTTCCACGGCGTCCGCCCGGAACACGACCTCGCCGACCTCGGCCGCGCGGTCCTCGAAGGGCTGTGCATGCAGGTGCGCTGGATGCTGGAGAGCCAGGTGGCGACCAGCGGCCACCGGCCGGACGCGGTGACGGTCTTCGGTGGCCCCACCGCCAACCCCACCTGGATGAGGATCAAGGCGGCCGTCATGCCGGTGCCCGTGGTGGTCCTGCCCGACCACCGGTCCGCCGTGCTCGGTGCCGCGCAACTCGCCGGCCGGGCGATCGGCGTCGAGGACGGCCCGCCCGACCCGCCACCACCCCGACCCGCCGCCGCGCCCCACCCGGCGTGGGAGACGGCGTACCGCTCCCGATTCCTACCGTTGGCCACCAGCCCCGACCCTTCCGGCAGTGAGGAAACCCCGTGACCGCCACCGCACCCCCCACCCTGGACCGGCTGGCCCGCCCCGGCACCGGGAGGTTCGCCATGGTCGCCATGGACCAGCGGGAGAGCCTGCGGACCATGCTCCGCGAGGAGTCCCACCCGGCCGACGACGCCGCGCTGGTGTCGTTCAAACTCGACGTCGCGGCCGTACTCGCCCCGCTGGCGTCGGCCTTCCTCATCGACCGGTACCACGGCTACCCGAAACTCGTCAGCACCCGACCGCTGCCGGCCGGCTGCGGGCTGATCCTCGCCGTGGACGCGCTCACCCAGCAGCCGGGCGGCCCGGTCGAGGACACCGACCTGGACGAGGCGGTCGACGTCGACCAGGCACGCCGCGACGGCGTGGTGGCGTTGAAGCTCCTGGTCATCTGGAAGCGGGACGGCCACGAGGACCGCCGGGTGGCCACCGCCGAGCGGTTCGTGGCGCTCTGCCGGGGCGCCGGGCTGCTCTCCGTCCTGGAACCGGTCGCGGTGGCGGCCCCCGACCAGCGGGACTTCGACCTCGACGCGGCCATCCTCGACGCCGCCGCCGCGTTCGGGCCGCTCGGACCGGACCTCTACAAGGGACAGGTGCCCCGCCGGGCCAGGGCGACCTCGACGACCTGGTGACCGCCTGCGGGAACTGGACCGGCAGCTCGCCCGGCCCTGGGTGGTGCTTTCCAACGGGGTCGCCGCGACGGACTTCCCCACCGCCGTCGAGGCCGCCTGCCGGGCCGGTGCGTCCGGTATGCTCGCCGGTCGCGCGCTCTGGCGGGACGCCCTGGCCGCCGCCGACCCCCGACGAGGTGACCCGCCTGGTGCGGGCCGCCGGGTCACGGGTCGCCCTGCTCAACTCCGACGCCGGGGACCTCGCCGCCGGGGAGCGCGGGTACGGCAACGACCCCCGGCTGACCGTACGGTGGCGGCAGCGGCTGCGGGAGGCGGTGCAGCTCGCCGTCGACGTCGACTGCCCGCTGGTGAACGTGCTGGCCGGCATCCAGCTGCCGGGGTTCGGCGTGGAGGAGCAACACGACTGCCTGGTCGACAACCTGCGCTGGGCCGCCGACGTGGCCGGGGCGGCCGGCCGGCGGCTCGTCGTCGAACCGATCAACGACCACGACATCCCCGGCTACCTGCTGCCCCGGGTCGCCGACGTGCTCGCCCTGATCGACCGGCTGGGGCACGACCACGTGCTCCTCCAGCTGGACACCTACCACGTCTCCCGTACGTAGCCGACCAGGTCGCCGTGACGGAAGCCGGAGACCGGGTCGGCCGCGTACTCCGTCTCGTGCGCGGGGGTCCGCACCCTGTCGACCAGCACGTAGTGCACCCCGCCGAGGGTGGTCCGTCCGCCGGCCGGGAAGGCCGGCAGAAACAGGATCGGCGTGTCGTCGCCGGTGAAGACGTCGGTCTCGGCGAAGACGTGCCCCCGCAGGGTCGAGTCGCCGCGCAGGACGACGTCGACCCGCTCGCCCAGGGCGGTGGAGGCGGCCTCGATCTCGGCGCGGATGCGCCGACCGAGTGCCACGGCCGCCGCAGCGTCGATCGCCCGGGAATTGGTCTGGAGGTAGACCGCGTCCACGCCGCGCAGCGTCTCGGTCAGCCGGTCGGCGTCCCAGCGCAGCAGCACGCGGACTCCGCTGGCGGACTGGGTGCCGGTGGGATCATCGTCGAGTACGACCGTCTTCGCCACGTGGGCCCTTTCCCGTCAGCTCGCCGGGCGGCCCGCCCGACGCCGGAACGGCTCCCGTGCGAGCCCTCCGGGACACGACGCACACCGTAGCCGATCAGCCGGCCACCCGCTCCGGCCCGGCGGCACCCGTCGGGGCGCAGCGGAGCGGGTGGCCGGTGGGTGCGTCGACCGGAGCCGGCGCGGGCCGGACGTCGGCCCCGGTCGACGACCCTCCCGTCAGGACACCGGATACCGCGGGAGGTGGACCGGCACGCCGATCCGGGTGGTGTCGGCCGGTCCGCCCACGCCGTTGACCACGTGGTCGATGGTGCCGGCGCTGAGGTTCACCGTCATCACGTGATGCAGCCGGACGCCCGGCGTCACCGGGACCTCGAAGCCGTTCTCGGTGTGGATCGAGGGGTTGTTCTGGTTGAAGACGTAGACGCCGCCACCGTGGAGGGTGTGGTGGCGCACCCGGTCACCGACCTTGTAGCCCGCCCAGCCCTCGACGTCGCCGTTCATCCAGTCGGCCTGCGTCGGCGGGTCGTACGGCAGCTCGTTCTGGTAGAGGACCGTGGTGCCGTGCTCACCGTTCCACACGGTGTTGTACCGCTGGAAGTGTTCGACGAACAGGCCGGTGGCGGTCACGTGGTCGCCGTTGATGACGGCCCCGTAGCGGCCGGTGTTGGTGCGCCACCGGTCGGTGTCGCCGTTCACGCCCTCGGTGAAGCCCTCGACGCCGTGGTCACCGCGCCACACCCAGCTGTGGTCGATGAGGACGTGGTCGCTGTTGACCTCCAGCGCGATGTTCGTCCGGCCGATGTGGGGGCCGCCGACGCGGAAGTAGACGTCGGAGAGCGTGGTGGGGTTGTGCGGGGTGCTGTGGTCGGGCCCGTGCCGCCGGCCCACCCGCAGCAGGACCGGCGACTCGGTCGGACCGGCGTCGATCGTGACGCCCGCAACGACCACACCGGGGACACCGGCGACGTCCAGCGGGACGGCGCCGTCCACGGCGGTCAGCGTGGCGTGCCCGATGCCGAGGACCACCGTGTCGGGGCGCTCGACCCTGATGCTGCGCGCGATGTCGTAGACACCCGGGGTGAGCAGCAGGTGCCGGCCGCGGGCGAGTTCGCGGTTGATCACGTGCACCGGGTCGGAGGGCCGGGCGACGAAGAAGTCGCCGATCGGGATGGTCCGACCCGGGGTGAGGCCGTCGGCCCAGGTGACGCCACGGGTGTCGCGCCGCGCGGCGGGCACGCGGACCTGGTACCGGCCCTTCCCGTCGACGAACAGGTACGGCTTCTCCCGGCTCACCGGGGTGGTGTCGAGTGTGGTGTACGGCGGGTCGGGGAACCCGGCGTCGTCGGGAGCACCGACGACACCCGCGAAGACCTGGTTCCACACACCGTTCGACCAGCCCGCGATCTCGCTGTTGCGGGTCAGCCACTGCTGTTGCGAACCGTTGGTGATGGCGGGCAGCCGGAAGTCGGCGATGAAGCCGCCGCTGGCGTACTGCGGGCCGGCGGTGCAGTAGTCCATCAGCGACAGCCCGCCGCCGCTGATGTCGAGTCGCCGCATCGACACCGCCTGGGACACCGCCCAGAAGTTCGCCGTGGAGCGGCAGCCGTCCTGGCCCGCCGCGTTGACGCGCAGCGACAGGTTCGACACGGTACGCCAGAAGTTGACCAGGGCGATGCAGTTGCCGGTGCCGCCCCCGGTGAGGCAGCGGTTGTACGCCTCGACCTTGCCGTTGATCACGACGTCGGTGGGCGCGGCGCCCAGCCCGGAGATCTCGGTGTAGTACCCGACCCTGATCTGGAGAGGCTGCTCGGCGGTGCCGTAGGTGCCCGGCTTGAACAGGAACGCGAACCGTTCGGTACCCATCTCCGCGTCGACCTGCGCCGCGTGCGTCGCGTCCAGTCTTGCCTGGATCTCGCCGATCGGCATGCTCGGATCGAAGACCGTGACGTGGCGTCCGAGGTCCGGGGTGTCGTCTCGGGGCGGGCCGGCGACGGCGGGGCCGCTCGCCGCGGTGGCGGCGAGAGCCAGCGCGAGCCCGAGCGTGAACGCCCGGCCGGGCTGTCGCCACGGGTGGGTGGGGGCGATGGTCATGGGGTTCGTCCTATCGGCGGGGGCGGTCGGTGCTTCCGCGGCGGGGGCACGGTGCCCGGCGGGAGAGCGCTCTCTCATCCTGGCGGAGTTCCCGGGCGCTGTGAAGAGCCGGTGCGGGAACGGGGCCGCGTCCGTTCAGTCCTTCAGCGGGTACGGGATGAAGGTACTGCGGTTCTCGTTCAGGTCGAGCTGCCGGCTGATCGGCGGTGCGGCGCGCTGGGGGCAGCTCATCCGCTCGCAGGTCTTGCAGCCCGGCCCGATCGGGGTCGCGGCCTCCGCCGCGTGCAGGTCCATCCCGGCGGAGTAGACCAGCCGGCCGGCGTGCCGGGTCTCGCAGCCCAGGCCGATCGCGTAGACCTTGCCCGGTTGGCCGTAGCCGCCGTGGTGGCGGGTGATCGTCCGGGCGATCCAGAGGTAGCGCTGCCCGTCCGGCATCGCGGCGACCTGCGTCACCACCCGGCCGGGCGAGCTGAACGCCTCGTAGACGTTCCACAGCGGACAGGTGCCGCCGGTACGGGAGAACGGGAAGCCGGTGGCGGACTGGCGTTTGGACATGTTGCCGGCCCGGTCGACCCGGACGAACGAGAACGGCACGCCCCGCGACCGGGGCCGCTGCAAAGTGCTGAGCCGGTGGCAGACCGTCTCCCAGCCCATCGCGAAGTGTTCGGTCAGCAGCTCGATGTCGTACCGGCGGCGCTCGGCGGCGGCCAGGAACTGCCCGTACGGCAGGAGCAGCGCCGCCGCGAAGTAGTTCGCCAGGCCGACCCGGGTGAGGATCTGGGTCTGGGTGTCGCCGAACCGCTCCTCCTCGACGATCTCGTCGATCACGTCGGCGTACTCCAGCAGCGCGATCTGCGCGGCCATCCGCATCGCCTCCTGCCCACCCCGCAGCGACGTGGACAGGTGCAGCGTCTGGGTCTGGGGACGGTAGCGGTGGAGTTCCCCGCCGAGCGCGCCGGCCTCCTCGCGGGCGATCCGGATCCCGTGCCGCTGCGCCAGCCGGTCCTGGAGGACGGCGCGGACCTCGCCGCGTCGCAACCCGATCCGCGCGGCCAGTTGCTCCGCCGCCTCGTCCAGGTCCGGCACGTAGTTCTGCCGGCGGTAGAAGAACTCGGTGACCTGGTCGTGCGGACTGCGACCCACCAGGTCACGGTCGCCGACCAGCTCGGCGAGCTGCTCCTCCACCTGCTGGTGACGGCGGTGCAGTTCGAGCACGGCCTCGGCCACCTCGGGCAGCCGGCCGGCGAATTCGGTGAGGTCGCCGATGCCGATCCGGCCGCCGAGCGCCTCCCGCAGCCCGGAGACCAGTCGGGGGGTGTCGTGCGGGGCGAAGACGGTCGGGTCGACGCCGAACACCTCCGTGATGCGCATGAGCACCGGGACGGTCAGCGGCCGGGAGTCGTGTTCGATCTGGTTGAGATAGCTCGGCGAGATGTTCAGCAGGCGGGCCAGATCCGCTTGGCTGAGCGCCCGGTCCTCCCGCATCCGGCGCAGCCGGGCACCGGCGAAGGTCTTGGCGATCTCCCTCACCTCCCCACGCGTGAACTGCGTTCCCCCACATTAACACCGCTGTGAATCAAGGCATTCGCAACTTAACAGAATGGCGTGGAGACTTTTCAATAATTGGCTGATTGCGTCCCTCGACCAGCCCGCCGCGCCCGTGTGACCGTAGTCGACACACCGGCAAGCCGACCACACCGGAAGGAGCAGGACCATGCTGACCGCAGTCGAGCAGTTGCGACACGTTTGGGAGACCGACCCGCGCTGGCAGGGGGTGCGGCGCAGCTACCGCGCGGAGGACGTGGTGCGGCTGCGGGGCGCGATCCAGGAGGAACACACCCTGGCCCGGCACGGCGCGGAGCGACTGTGGCGGCTGCTGCACCGCGAGGACTACATCCACGCGCTCGGCGCGCTCACCGGCAACCAGGCGGTGCAGATGGTGCGGGCCGGGCTGAAGGCGATCTACCTCTCCGGCTGGCAGGTGGCCGCCGACGCCAACCTCGCCGGGCACACCTACCCCGACCAGAGCCTCTACCCGGCCAACTCGGTGCCCGCGGTGGTGCGCCGGATCAACAACGCCCTGCTCCGCGCCGCCCAGATCACCACCGCCGAGGGGGACACCTCGGCGGCCGACTGGCTGGCTCCCATCGTCGCCGACGCCGAGGCCGGCTTCGGCGGCCCGCTCAACGCGTACGAGCTGATGACCGCGATGATCGCGGCCGGCGCGGCCGGCGTGCACTGGGAGGACCAGCTCGCCAGTGAGAAGAAGTGCGGTCACCTCGGTGGCAAGGTGCTCGTCCCCACCGGCCAGCACATCCGCACCCTGGAGGCGGCGCGGCTGGCCGCCGACGTCGCCGGGGTGCCGTCGGTGGTCATCGCCCGCACCGACGCGCAGGCCGCCACGCTGCTCACCACCGACGTGGACGAGCGGGACCAGCCCTTCGTCACCGGCGAGCGGACCGCCGAGGGCTTCTACCGGGTCCGTAACGGCATCGAGCCGTGCATCGCCCGGGGCCTGGCCTACGCCCCGCACGCCGACCTGCTCTGGATGGAGACCAGCACCCCGGATCTGGAGGTGGCCCGCCGCTTCGCCGAGGCGATCAAGGACCGCTACCCGGACCAGCTGCTCGCCTACAACTGCTCGCCGTCGTTCAACTGGCGCAAGCACCTCGACGACGCGACCATCGGCAAGTTCCAGCGCGAACTCGGGCACATGGGGTACAAGTTCCAGTTCATCACCCTGGCCGGCTTCCACGCGCTCAACTACTCGATGTTCGACCTGGCGCGCGGCTACGCCGCCGACGGCATGCCGGCCTACGTCTCCCTCCAGGAGCGCGAGTTCGCCGCCGAGCAGACCGGATACACCGCCGTCAAGCACCAGCGGGAGGTCGGCACCGGCTACTTCGACCTGATCAGCACCGTGCTCAACCCGGCCGCCGAGACCACCGCCCTGCGCGGCTCCACCGAAGAGGAGCAGTTCGCATGAGGTACGAGATCATCGGTCCGCTGGCGGACCGCTTCGACGAGGTCCTCACCCCCGAGGCGCTGGCGTTCCTGGTGGCGCTGGACAGCGAGTTCGCCGCCCGCCGGGTGGCGCTGCTGGACACCCGGCGGGCCCGCCGGGCCCGGTACGCCACCGGCCAGCTTCCCGACTTCCTCCCGGAGACCGCGCACATCCGGGCGGACCCCTCCTGGCGGGTGGCACCGCCCGCGCCGGGGCTGGTCGACCGGCGGGTGGAGATCACCGGGCCGACCGACCGCAAGATGACCGTCAACGCGCTCAACTCCGGCGCCCGGGTGTGGCTCGCCGACTTCGAGGACGCCACCGCCCCGACCTGGCACAACGTCATCGGCGGTCAGCTCAACCTGATCGACGCCCTGGACCGGCGGATCGACTTCACCGACGGGCGTGGCAAGCGCTACGCCCTCGGCGACCAGGTGGCGACGATCGTGGTCCGGCCGCGCGGCTGGCACCTCGTGGAGAAGGGGATCGCCGTCGACGGGCGGCCCATCTCGGCCAGCCTGGTCGACTTCGGGCTCTACCTGTACCACTGCGCGCGGCGGCAGCTCGACGCCGGCTCCGGGCCGTACTTCTACCTGCCGAAGCTGGAGACCCACCGGGAGGCCCGGCTCTGGAACGACGTCTTCGTCTTCGCCCAGCACTACCTGGGCCTGCCGGTCGGGACGATCCGGGCCACCACCCTGATCGAGACGATCACCGCCGCGCTCGAGATGGAGGAGATCCTGTACGAGCTGCGCGAGCACTCGGCGGGACTGAACGCCGGCCGGTGGGACTACATCTTCAGCGTCATCAAGAACTTCGGGCAGTGGCCGGACTTCGTCCTGCCGGACCGCTCCGACGTCACGATGACCGTGCCGTTCATGCGTGCCTACACCGAGCTGCTGGTGCAGACCTGTCACCGGCGTGGCGCGCACGCCATCGGCGGGATGGCCGCGTTCATCCCCAGCCGGGACCCGGCGGTCAACGAGACCGCCCTGGCCCGGGTGCGGGCGGACAAGCAACGCGAGGCCGACGGCGGGTTCGACGGTTCCTGGGTGGCCCACCCGGGCCTGGTCGGGGTGTGCCGCGAGGTGTTCGACGCGACGCTGGGCGACCGCCCGCACCAGCTGGGCCGGCTCCGCGACGACGTGCAGGTCACCGCGGCCGACCTGCTGGCCGTCGACAAGACCCCGGGCCAGGTCACGGCCGCCGGGGTGCGGTCCAACGTCGCGGTGGCGCTGCGCTACGTCGACGCCTGGCTCGGGGGCACCGGCGCGGTGGCGCTGTGGAACCTGATGGAGGACGCGGCGACCGCCGAGATCGCCCGCTGCCAGGTGTGGCAGTGGTTGCACCATGGCACGCCGCTGGCCGACGGGGGCTGCGTCACCGAGGACCTGGTCCGGTCGATCCTCGCCGAGGAACTGGCCGCCCTCGCCGAGGGTCGGGACGACACCGCCCGGGAGCGGGCCGAGGCGGCGGCGCGGATCTTCGAGGACACCGCGCTCGGCGAGGACCTGCCGGCGTTCTTCACCACCGACGCGTACGCCCGGCACCTCGGGCCGTCCCACGGTGCCCGCCCGGAGCAGGGCTGACCACCGGTACGACCGGCACGGAGCCGGGGAGGGCGATGCCCTTCCCGGCTCCTTCGCATGTGGTGGCCCGGCCAGGCCCGCCGTGGTAGGTCAAGCTTCCGCCAAGATTCAGATAAACGAATGTCGTCCTGTCCGGATGGTGGCTACATTTCGGCGGTGCGACCCCGCACGCGCCGCTGCTCAGCGTCGTCATTCCGACCTTCAAGGACGCCCAGAGTCTCGAGTTGACGCTGCGTTCGCTGAGCCGGCAGTCACTGCCGGCCGACCGGTTCGAAGTGGTCGTGGTGCGCGACGGCGGGACGGAGGGGGCCGAGGACTACACCGCCGTGGCGGACCACGGCAAGGGCCTCGACCTCCGCCTCGTCGAGCTGCCGGCCCGCCGCGGACGGTCCGCGGCACGCAACGAGGGCATCCGACGTGCCACCGCGGACACGATCCTGTTCCTGGACAGCGACTCGTACGCCACCGAGAGCCTCCTCGAACGGCACGTCGCCTTCCACGCCTCCTCCGGTACGCCCCGGGTGCTGATCGGCCGGCGCAACGAACCGCATCCTGCCGGCGGCACTGCTCGGAGGTGTCGCCGGGGCGGTGCTGCTGCTGTTGACGCCCACCCGTGTCTTCGACCTGATCGTGCCTTTCCTCGTCCTTGCCGCCTCCGCGGTCTTCGCGTCGCAGGGGCGACTGATGGGGTGGGTCGTGCGTGCCGGCCCCCGTCGGAGACACCCGGCCATCCTGCAGGCGCTCGTCGCCCTGGGCGGTGTCTACGGCGGGTACGTCGGCGCGGGGTTCGGCATCGTCCTGGTTGCCGCCCTGGCCCTCCTGCGGGACGAGGCGCTGGCCCGGACGGTCGCGGTCAAGAACCTGCTGTCGGCCGCGATCTCCTTCACGGCCGTGGTGCTCTTCGTCCTTCTCGGCCGCATCGACTGGCCGGCGGTGGCGCTCCTGGTGCCGGCGACCGTCGTCGGCGGCTACGGTGGTGCCCGGCTCGTCCGGAAGCTGCCCGAGAGGGTGGTCCGGGTGGCGATCGTCACGTTCGGAACGGCGTTCGGGTTCGCCCTGCTGTGGCAGAACCTGCGGTAGCCGGGATCCGGCACCGGCGACGTCAGGGCGGTGGGGCGGCGTGGACGATGCGGTCCAGCCACTCGGTCAGCAGTTCCCGCTCGGCTGCGGTCAGGTCGGCCGCCACCTCGGGCAGGACCGCCCGCAGCGCCACCGCGTGCCGTACCGGTCGGTCGACGCGGCGTGGCGCGCGGGCGGCGACGGTGTCGGTGGCCACCGAGCGGACCACGGCCTCCCGGGTCAGCGTGGACAGGCCCGGATCCCGCTGCCCGGCCGGGGTACGGATCAGCGTGAGGGTGACCCCGCAGCACGCCGAGTGGACCAGGTCGGTGGCCCGGTCGACCTCAATGCGCAGCCGTCCCGCCTCGGCGACCCGGGTGACCAGGTGGCGCAGGATGTCCCGGGCGACCCGGGCCGCCGTCGGGACGGGGCCGGGACGTGGGTCGCCGTACATGAGGCCGTGTACGGCCGGGTGGGTCGAGCCGAACTCCACCTGCATGTCCCAGCCGCGCCGCAGGTCGTCGACCGGGTCGTCGGCGGGCGGCCGGGCCGCTTGGGCGTCCAGGTACGTGGCCAGGTGGTAGCTGGCCGCCGCGTCGAGCAGTCCCCGCATGTCCCCGAACTGCCGGTAGATGGTCGGGGCCTGCACCCCGGCGGCGCGGGCGACCGCCCGCGTGGTGACGGCCTCCCGGCCGCCCTCGACGAGCAGGGTGGCGGCCGCCCGGACGATCCGGTCACGGGCCGGAACCTCGAGGCTGGTCATGACAGCGACGTTAGCGCCGAGTCGTTAGCGTTGCCTCGTATCGGCGCTATCATGATCGTGTTGTCAGCGTTCCGTGCCAGCGGGCCGGTCGTCCAGCGCCAGGTCGAGCACGGCACCGAGCCCGTTCGGTCGCCCCACCTCGGCCGGAGGCAGCACCAGCACCGCGCAGCCCGCCCCGACCGCCCCCGCGTCCGCCGGGGTGTCACCGACCATCAGCGCCCGTTCCGAATCGACCCCGACCATGCCGCAGGCGCGCAGGAAGATGCCCGGATCCGGCTTGCACCGACCCACCTCGTACGACAGCACGAAGGCGTCGACCAGGTCGGTGAGCCCCCACGCGTCGAACAACGGCCGCAGGTCGAAGCCGATGTTGCTGACCACCGCCACCTTCACGCCCGCCGCCCTCAGCGCCGCCAGGGTGGGGGCGGTGTCCGGGTAGGGCACCCAGCCCTCCGGGCTCAGGACCCGCTCGTAGAGGGCGTCGGCGAGCCCGTCGATCCCGGCGTCCACCGTCGCGGCCAGCCCGGTGTACGCCGCCCGGTGGGCGTGCGGATAGAGATCCCGGTCGGACCAGACCTCGGCCAGCCGGGGCGGTACCCGGTGCGGCAACGGCCCGCCGGCCCGGCCGGCGGTGAGCAGCCGGTCGGCCAGCACCGTGGCGCGCATCCGTTCCAGCGTCACCCCGCAGGTCGTCGCAGCGGCCAGCACCCACTCCCGAGCGTCCTCCACCTGGGCCAGGGTGCCGTGGAAATCGAACAGAACGGCTTCGATCCGGCGGCGGGGAACCTCCCGGGGGTCGGTGGCGTGGGTGGCGCGGGGGTCGGGCGCATGGGCTTGATCCGGCACGGGGTGCACCCTACCGACCGCCCCCGACGCCTCCGGCGGACGGCCATGCCGGGCCCGCCGGGGGACCGTGCGGATGCGCTGGCGGCCTTGACGGGTGGGCCGGGCGGGGACGCATTAATCTTGGTGGCATGTCGAGTCCCGCCGAGCGGTACGCCGCGGCGCGCCGCCGGGCCGCGCAGGCCACCCTCTTCCCGGCCCTGGACGAGTTCGCCCTCGACCTGGGATTCGACCTCGACGACTTCCAGCGCGAGGCGTGTCAGGCCCTGGAACGGGGCAGCGGGGTGCTGGTCTGCGCCCCGACGGGTGCCGGCAAGACCGTGGTCGGCGAGTTCGCCGTGCACCTGGCGCTGCGCGGCACTCCGGACCGGCCGGTGACGGCCGGCGCGCCCCGGCGCAAGTGCTTCTACACCACCCCGATCAAGGCGCTGTCGAACCAGAAGTACCACGACCTGGTCGACCGGTACGGCGCCGCGCACGTCGGCCTGCTCACCGGCGACAACGCGATCAACGGCGACGCCCCCGTGGTGGTGATGACCACCGAGGTGCTGCGGAACATGCTCTACGCCGGGTCGGCCACTCTCGACGGCCTGGCGTACGTGGTGATGGACGAGGTGCACTACCTCGCCGACCGCTTCCGGGGCGGGGTCTGGGAAGAGGTGATCATCCACCTGCCCGCGTCGGTCACCCTGGTCTCCCTCTCGGCGACCGTCTCCAACGCCGAGGAGTTCGCCGACTGGCTGGTCACCGTCCGGGGTGAGACCGCCGTGGTGGTCAGCGAGCACCGGCCGGTCCCGCTGTGGCAGCACATGCTGGTCGGCAAGCGGATGTTCGACCTGTTCCACGACGCCGACGCGGCACGCAAGCACGACGTCCACCCCGAGCTGCTCCGCTACACCCGCGACACGGTGCGCCGACTCGAACTGGGGGAGGTGCGCGGGGTCGGCCCGGACCGGCGGCGTGGCCCCCGGTGGCGGGGTCCGCTGCGGCCGGACATCGTCGACCGGCTGGACCGCGAGGGTCTGCTCCCGGCGATCCTGTTCATCTTCAGCCGGGCCGGCTGCGACGCGGCGGTGCAGCAGTGCCTCGCCGCCGGGCTGCGGCTCACCTCGCCCGAGGAACGCGCGGAGATCCGCCGGGTGGTGGAGAGCCGGGTCACCGCCATCCCCGGCGAGGACCTCTCCGTCCTCGGCTACTGGGAGTGGCTCGACGGGCTGGAGCGCGGTCTCGCCGCCCACCACGCGGGCATGCTGCCGGCTTTCAAGGAGGTCGTCGAGGAGTTGTTCGTCCGCGGTCTGGTCAAGGCGGTGTTCGCCACCGAGACCCTCGCCCTGGGCATCAACATGCCGGCCCGCTGCGTGGTGCTGGAACGGCTGGTCAAGTACAACGGCGAAGCCCACGTCGACCTGACGCCGGGGGAGTACACCCAGCTCACCGGCCGCGCCGGCCGCCGGGGCATCGACGTCGAGGGTCACGCGGTGGTGGTCTGGTCGCCGGAGACCGACCCCCGGCACGTGGCCGGGCTCGCGTCCACCCGGACCTACCCGCTGCGGTCCAGCTTCCGGCCGTCGTACAACATGGCGGTGAACCTGGTCGGCAGCGTCGGCGCGGAGCCGGCCCGGGCGCTGCTGGAGTCGTCGTTCGCGCAGTTCCAGGCGGACCGTTCGGTGGTCGGTCTGGCCCGCCAGGTGCAGCGCAACACCGAGACCATCCAGGCGTACGGCGCGGAGGCGGTCTGCCACCAGGGCGACTTCGACGAGTACTTCGCGCTGCGGGTGGCCATCGGCGACCGGGAGCGCTCGCTGGCCCGGCAGGGGCAGACCCAGCGCAAGGCGACCGCGATCGCCGCGTTGGAGCGGCTGCGGGTCGGCGACGTGATCCGGGTGCCGTCGGGGCGGCGGGCCGGCCTCGCGGTCGTGATCGATCCCGCGACCGGCGGGTTCGGCGAACCCCGCCCGCTGGTGCTCACCCAGGACCGCTGGGCGGGGCGGATCAGCGCCGCCGACTTCACCACCCCGGCCGAGGTGCTCGCCCGGATCCGGGTGCCCAAGCACTTCAACCACCGCTCCCCGGCGGCCCGGCGGGACCTCGCCGCCGAGGTCAGCGGCACCGGTCTGGACCGGCACGGCGGACGGCGCGGCGGCCGGTCCCGGCAGGCGGTGGGGGAGGACCACCGGCTCATCCAGCTCCGGTCCGAGCTGCGCCGCCACCCGTGCCACGCCTGCCCGGAGCGGGAGGAGCACGCCCGCTGGGCGGAACGCCGCCGCCGGCTGGAACGAGAGACCGAGGAACTGCGCCAGCGGGTGTCCAGCCGGACCGGTTCGCTGGCCCGTACCTTCGACCGGATCGTGGCGCTGCTCACCGCCCGGGGCTACCTCACCGCCGACGGGTCGGTCACCGACGCCGGCCGGATGCTGGCCCGGATCTGGACCGAGGCGGACCTGCTCGTCGCCGAGTGCCTGCGCCGGGGCGTCTGGGACGGTCTCTCCCCGGCCGAACTGGCCGCCGCGGTGTCGGTGGTGGTCTTCGAAGCCCGACGGGACGTGGACGAGCGGGCCTCGGTGCCGCGCGGCGCGATCGTCGACGCGGTCGACGCGACGCTGAAGCTCTGGAGCGAGATCGAGGCCGACGAGGCGGGCCGGGGGCTCAACGTCACCCGGGAACCCGACCTGGGCTTCGTCTGGCCGATCTACCGTTGGGCGCGGGGCGAGGCGCTGGCCAAGGTGCTGGCCAGCGGCCATCAGCTCGACGGCGAGATGCCGGCCGGGGACTTCGTCCGGTGGGCCCGGCAGGTGGTCGACCTGCTCGGGCAGCTCGCCGACTCCGGTGGGGCGAGCACGGAGCTGCGCGCCACCGCCCGGCAGGCCATCGCCGCGGTCAACCGGGGTGTCCTGGCGTACCACGCTCCCGCCTGACGTAACGGAAGGTGGTTGCGATGCGGCAACCGACGCATCGACGACTCCCCCCGCTGACCTGCGCACACACACGCGGGGCGCACGCCTGAGGTGGTAGCAGGGCGCGCGTTGGTGGGATCAGCGCTGGTCGGCGAGGGCGTCGACCAACCGTCGGACCGGACTGGCCAGGTTCCAGCGTTCCGCCAACTCCAGCAGCTGCTCCGGGTCGACCGGAGCCGCCGGAAGCGCCGTGGCGATCGGGCCGAGCGGTACGTCCCGGGCCACCCGCACCACCGTCGGTGCCACGGCCAGGTAGTCCCGTGCCCCGTCGAGCTTGGCCCGCAGGCCGGGAGCGAAGCCGGAGCCGGGCTCGTCCAGCGCGGTGAGGATGCCGCTGACGCTGCCGTACCGCTCGATCAGGCGGGCGGCGGTCTTCTCCCCGACGCCGGGCACTCCGGGCAGGCCGTCGCTGGGGTCGCCGCGCAGTGCGGCGAAGTCGGCGTACCGGTCGGCGGGGACGCCGTAGCGGGTCCGGACCGCCGCGTCGTCGCAGTCCTCCAGCTTCGCGACGCCCCGGCCGACGTACAGCAGCCGCACCGGTCGCGCGTCGTCGACGAGCTGGAACAGGTCCCGGTCCCCGGAGACCACCTCGACCGGTGCGGGCTCCGTGGTGGCGAGGGTGCCGAGCACGTCGTCGGCCTCGTAGCCGTCGGCGCCCACCGCCGGGATGCCGATCGCGGCGAGCACGTCGAGGATCACCGGCACCTGCGGGCCGAGCGTGTCGGGCACCACCTCCCCCTCACCCTCGGGGGCGAGGCGGTGCGTCTTGTACGACGGCAGCAGCGCCACCCGCCACTGCGGTCGCCAGTCGTAGTCGAGCGCGCAGACCATCCGGTCTGGCCGGCGGGTCCGCACCAGTGTGGCGAGCATGTCCAGGAAGCCACGCACCGCGTTGACCGGGCTGCCGTCGGCGGTCCGCGCGCTGGACTCCGGGACGCCGAAGTACGCGCGGAAGTAGAGGCTGGGGGCGTCGATGAGAAGGAGAGGTCGCTGAGCCACGCGGACAGCCTGGCACAACGGCGCTGGACGGTGGCGGGCGACGCTCCGCTGTCCCGGCGCGGCCCGGTCAGTGCCCGGGACCGGCCACCGGTACCGCGCCGAGACGAGCCGGCCGGACCACGACCAGCAGGACGATCATCGCGCAGGCCATGCCGCCCGCCACCACCAGCGCCATCGCCACGGCCCCGGTACCGAGCACACCCACCAGCGGTGCCGCGACCGCGCCCACGCCGAACTGCACCGCGCCGAGCAGCGCCGACGCGGTGCCGGCCGCCTCCCCGTGCCGGGACAGCGCCAGCGCGGGGGCGTTCGGCATCGCCAGCCCGGCCGCCGCCAGCACCACCCAGAGGGTGGCCAGCAGGGCGGGCAGCCCGCCGAGGCCGGTGGCCGCGAAGACGAGCAGCCCGAGCGCGGCCACGGTGCCGGCGCCGAGGGAGACCAGCAGGATCCGCTGAGGGGTGTACCGCCGCAGCAGTCGCACGTTGAGCTGCGTGGCCAGGATCAGACCCACCGCACCCGCGCCGAACGCCAGGCCGAACTCCTGCTCGTCGAGGCCGTACTGGTCCTGGAGAACGAACGACGACCCGGCGACGTACGCGAACAGCGCCGCCATCGCGAGACCGGCGACCAGTACCAGCCCGACGAAGACGCGGTCGCGCAGCAGCGCCCCGTACGTCCGCAGGGTGTCGACCATCCGGCCGGACCGCCGCAGGGCCACCGGCAGGGTCTCCCGCAGACCGAAGGCGGCGACGGAGAGCAGGGCCACTCCGAAGATCGCGAGCACCACGAAGATCCCCCGCCAACTGGTCCAGCGCAGCACCTCGCTGCCGAGCGTGGGGGCGAGGATCGGCGCGGCACCCATCACGAGCATCAGCCGGGAGAAGAGGGTGGCGAACGCGGCCCCGCTGAACAGGTCACGGACGACGGCCATCGCGACGACCGCGGTCGCGGCCGTGCCGAGACCCTGCAACACCCGTAGTGCGCCGAGCACCTCCACCGAGGGCGCCACCACGCAGAGCAACGACGCCAGCACGTGCAACGCCGTGCCGGCCAGCAGGGGCGCCCGGCGGCCCAGCGCGTCGGAGAGCGGCCCGATCACGAGCTGACCGATCGCGAGTCCGGCGAGCGTGCCGGTGAGAGTGAGTTGCACCGCCGCCGAGGTGGTCCGCAGGTCGTCGACGATCGACGGCAGCGCCGGAAGATACATGTCGATGGTCAGCGGCCCGATCGCGATGAGGGAACCGAGGACCAGGACGAGCCGGACCCGCTGCCCCGGGCTCATCAGCTCGCCCGGGGTCGCCGTCGGTGGTGGCGCGGCCTCCATGGTGACACTCAACGGGTACCGCCTGTCTGATCGTTTGCGCTCATGTCTGCGACCAAATCCCGACGGCCGCCCGGCATTCCCGCCAGGTGCCAGAGGTGCGCAGGGTCACAGGCGGCACGCTACCCGGCGGGGCTGTGCCCGGACCGGGACGACCCGCTGGTCACGGGACTGATCACCCGGTCGGGCACTGGTAGCGGAAGACCGTCCGTCCCTGGGTGGGGGTGGGGTCGGTGATGTTGATGACGGCGGTCTCCGTCGTCGAGCCCGTCCCGCTGAACGCCCACTTCAGGCGCAGTGTCACCGTCCGCTGGCCCCGGGCCACCCGCTGGGTGAGCAGGCCACCCGGTTCGGCACCGTCACGCAGCCACTGGTAGCGGATGGTGCCGGCCCGACCGTTGGTCTCCACGGTCGCCACCACGTCCACGGTCACGTCGCAACGTTCGCCGGGCGGCTCGGTTACGGTCACCCGTACCGAACGGATCTCCAGCGGACTCATCCGTTGCCAGAGGTGCAGCCCCACCGCGACCAGCAGGGCGAGGGTGAGCAGCGTCGACAGGACCGAGCCGACCAACCGCCAGCGGGAGCGGCGAGGCGGGGCCGGTGGGCGCTGCCAGCCGGGTGCCGTCGGCGGCCCGCCGGGTACGCCCGGTCCGAAGCGCACCTCGGTGCTGGGCAGAGGGGGCGGGCCGGCGGGCTCGGGCCGCCCGGTCGACCGATAACTCTCGGTGGTCGGGCCCGGGGCGGCGGCGGTGGCATCGGTGGTCACCGGGGGCGGGGTTGTGGCCGTCGACTCCACCGACCGGTAGGTCCGGCCGGTGCGGGACGGCTGGTCGGGCAGGAGGGTCGGTACCCGCGTCGACACGAACGGGTCCACCGGCGGCGGCATCGACAGCGCCGTGTCGGCCTGGCCCGGTAGCACGTTGGCCGACCCGCCGAGCGTGAACGCCTCGGTGGGGACGGCCCCACCGGGGAACGCCTCCGTGGCCACGGCTGCGGTGGGGAACGCCTCCGTGCCCACGGCCCCGGCGGAGAACGCCTCGGTGGGCACGGACCCGTCCTGGTCCTCGGTGGACGTGGCCCGGTGCCGGTGGGCGGTGACGGCGGCGAGTAGTCCGGTCCGGCCGTCGGATCCCACCGGCAGCGGGGTGTCACGCAGCTCCCGTACCGCCTGGGCCAGGTCCTGCTCGCCCCGCGCGGCGCAGCGCAGCAGCAGGTCGGCGCCGGGCTGTGTGCCGCACCACCGGGCGACCAGCCAGCGGACCAGTTCCGCCCAGGCCCGCCGGTCCGTCGCAGGGTCGGCCGGCACGCCGTGCAGCGCCGGCAGCAGGGCCGTCTCGGTGAGCGTCACCGCGCCGAGACCGGAGACCACCACCGTGCGGCCGTGCACCGCGCCGTGGCCGAGACCGGCGGCGTGCACCGCGACGAGGGTCCGGGCGGTCTCCACCGCGATGGTCGCCACCGCCGGGACGTCGAGACCGACGCCTTCGGTCTCCGCCAGTTCCGACAGCGTCGAGCCGGACGCCCCGGTGGCGGCCAGCCACAGCGCGCCGTTGTGTCGGATCGGGTCCCCGGGGCCGAACAGGCCGCCGTGGCGCAGGGCGGCCACCGCGCGGGCCGCCACGATCACCCGGTCCGCCAGCGCCGGGTCGGGGGTGGCGATCCGCAGGACGAGCTGATCGGTGCCGTCCGGCGCCAGTGCCCGCCACCACGTCCCGCAGACACCGGCGTGCGCCGGCCCCACCAGGCGCGCCCCGGTGGGCAGGGTCGGTTGGGTCATCGGGTACGACCTCCCGTGGTCGTCGGGGTCACGCCGGGCGTCGCGCGGTGCGACGTGCTGCGACACGAAGTGGGCACCGGCGGTCAGCCCGGGGTGCAGTACGACTGGAAGGAGACGTACACCCGGACCGGCCCGGCGGTGTTGCCGGCGGCGTCGGTGGCGGTGACGTCGACCGGGATGCGCGGGGTCGTCGGGTCCATCGGCAGGTTGCCGAAGGTGCCCCGGTGGGTGCCGCTGCGGGTGTACGACATCGACACGGTCGAGGTCCTCCCGCCGACGGTGTACCGGAAGCTCACCCGCAGCGATCCGGGCGAGGTGCGGTCGTCGCGGGCCGTGGCGGTGACGGTGGTGGACCTGGCGCCGTACGGGCACCCGCCCGGCTCGATCGTGCGAGGGCTGGCGTCGACGCCCTCGAGGGTCGGGGCGGTCACGTCCGGCGGTGGGGGCGGGGTGGTGCTCACCAGCGGACTCGGCGTCGCCGTCGGGGTCCGGCTCGGCGTCGGCGTGGGCGTCCGGCTGACGGTCGCCGTCGGCGCGACGGCGGCCGAGGGCGTGGTGGTGGGCGTCGGGGAGGGCGTGGGCGTGGGGGTCGTCGGGCCGTCCGTGGGGTCCTTGGGTTCGTCGGCCGGTGTCGCGACGACCGGGGCCGACGGGCCCGGTTCCACCGCCAGTTCGACCGACGGCTCGTCGCGGGAGGCGTAGCTGTAGCCCACGCCCCCGGTCACCAGCAGTGCCGCGACGCTCCCGGCGACCAGCGCCTTACGGCCCCAGCCCCAGGCTCGGCCCCGGTCGTCGGCGAGCGCGGTGGCGGCGACGGCGGTGCTGCCGTCGCTCGGTTCGTGGGACGGGAAGAGCAGGGCCAGCAGCGCCGCCCGTTCGGCCAGCCGGCTGCGGCCACGCTCCTCCCACTGCGGCCCGTACGCGCCGACCGCGACCGTCTCCAGCCAGCCCAGGAACGTGGCGGCCGGCTGCGGGCGCTCCTCCGGCGCTTTGGCCAGGCCCTGCCGGATCAGGTCGTGGACGGACGGCGGGGCCGCGTCGGTCGGGATCGGCGCGTGGGCGTGCTGGTCGCGCAGGTCGATCAGGCCCGGCCCGTGGTACGGGGCGTGCCCGGTCAGGCACTCGAAGAAGACCGCGGTGGCGGCGTAGATGTCCGACGCCGGGGTGGCCGCCGCCCCGCGCCACTGCTCCGGGGCCATGTAGCGGGGCGTGCCGGTGACCGAGGCACCCGCCTCGCGCCCGACCGGCATGGCGATCCCGAAGTCGGCGAGCTTGCTCTCGCCGGCTGCGGTGACCAGCACGTTCTCCGGCTTGTAGTCGCGGTGCACGACGCCCCGGGTGTGCGCGGCGTGCAGCCCCAGCAGGGAGCCCTTGAGGACGTACAGCGCGGCCTCCGGCTCGGTGGGGCCGTTCGCGCGCAGCATCTGGCGCAGCGAGACCCCGTCGACCAGTTCCATCACGATGGCCGCGCCGTGGGGGGCCTCCACGTACTCGTAGAGGCGGGCGACGTGCGGGTCGTCGATCGCGGCGAGCAGTTCCGCCTCGGCCCGGAACGCGGCCCGGAACGAGGGGTCGTCGCCGACCTTCCCGATCAGGTACTTGATCGCGGTGGGCGTGCCGGTGGCGTCGTGTACGGCGAGGACCACCCGACCCGACGCTCCCGAGCCGAGTTCGCGGCGGTGCGTGTAGCCGGAGACCTGCCAGTCGTGGGCGTTCACCGGGCTGCCTCCAGGAGAGCACCGTGCCCGGGACGGCGGTACGGACGACCGGCGACACCGGTCACGCCGGGCAGCCGCCGGGGCACGGGCGGCGACACCGGCGACGAGGGTACGCGGCGACGGACCCGCCGGGGTACGGCCGGTCCGTCAGTGCGGGCGAGCGGTTCGGGTGACGACACGACGACACAGGTAGCAGACCGAGGCAACCCGGGTGCTTCCCCGCTCACCGGGGCAGCTGCGGCCAGCCGGCCGGGATACGTTCCAGCACCCCGCCGGCGAAGACCTCCCGCAGGCCGAGCGGCTTGAGGTGCACGTACCCGATGTGGCAGTCGCAGACGGCGTTGGTGCAGGCCCGGGGGGCCAGGGCGGCCCGCCACGAGCCGTCGTAGAGGTTGCCGATCGGCTCGGCGATGAAGTGGCAGCGGCGGACGGTGCCGTCCCCGCGTACCGACACCGCCGTCTCCCCGGCGTGGCAGGGGCGGCCCAGGGACAGGTGGGGGCGGACGCTGTAGCCGAAGAGCGGATCCAACGCGGTCCAGGCCGCCTCCTGCTCGGCGTCGTACCGGTGCCCCTCGGCGGCGTTGACCCAGAAATAGACCTCGTCGGGCAGGGCCGCGCGCAGCGCCCGCGCCTCGGCCAGGTGCTCGGGGAACCCGACCACGCCGACCGAGAAGCGCACCCCCAGTTCGCGGAGACGGTCGCAACGGGCCAGGAAGCGTTCCCGGGTCACCTGGCCGGGGTGGTAGGTGGTCCACAGCGCCACGCGTGCCGGGTCGGCCTCGGCGAGCCAGTCCGGCCGGGCGGCCAGGTTGGTCTGGATCGCCACCCGCTCCACGTGGTCCAGGTGGGACAGACGGACCATGGCCTCGCGGTACCAGCTCCGGGTCAGCCCCTCGCCCCACGGGGTGAACAGCACCGACAGCCGGACGTCGTCGGTCGCCGCCACCCAGCCGGTGAACCGGGCCAGGTCCGCCCGGTCGGCGCGGAGCAGCTCCGGCGGGTCGTGCCGTTTCGCGAACGGGCAGTACGGGCAGTCGTAGTTGCAGCTGGCCAGCGGGCCCCGGTAGAGGATCGACAGGTTCACCGGAGCGCGTACCCCGCCATCGCCTGCCGGACCGGCGCGGAGACCAGCCACGTCCCGATCGCGTCGGAGCGCGCCAGCCCGGCGGCGGTGAGCCGGCTGCCGTCGTCGGTCGCCCAGCCGCGTCGGGTCAGCTCGGCCAGCTCCGGGAAGTCGTCGGCGGGCCCGCTGCCGAACCGTTTCCGGTACGCGACCGGGTCGAGGCCCTCGACGCGCAGCAGCGACTGGATCAGCCAGCGTCGTCGCTGCTCGGCGGCGTCGAGGTGGTAGCCGACCTCGGCGTGGTCGAAGTCGGCCTCGGGCCGGGCGAGGTAGTCGTCGATCACCGCCCGGACCTCGGAGACGCCGACCGCGTAGTCGAAGGAGTAGTGCAGCGAGGTGGTGTACGACCGCGCACCGCAGCCCAGCCCGACCATGCCGTCGTCCTGGCAGCAGTAGTCGGGCCCCTCCGGGGCCGGCACGTCGGCGCGGCGGAACTGCCGCATCGACTCCTGCCGGTAGCCGGCCGCGCCGAGCAGCTCCACCGCCTCGGTGTAGCGCGCCAGGCGTTCGGTGTCCCAGTCGGCGCGGGTGTGCGCCCGCCGGCCCAGCCCGGTCAGCGGCCGGACGTAGAGCGGGTAGAGGTACAGCTCCTCCGGCCGCCAGGTCAGGGCGGTCTCCAGGCTGGCCCGCCAGGTCTCGGCGGTCTGCCCGTCGATGCCGTAGATCAGGTCGACGTTGAGCACCGGCGCCCCGGAGGCCCGGATCGCGTCGAGGGCCCGGTCGACCTCGGCACGGCGCTGCGGCCGGCCGGCGGCGCGGGACTCGGTGTCGAGGAAGCTCTGCACCCCGATGCTGACCCGGGTGACGCCCCGCTCGGCGAGTACGGCGAGCCGGTCGGCGGTGGCGGTCGCCGGGGAGGTCTCCACCGAGATCGGCAGCCCGGCCAGCGGCCCACCGGCGGTCTCCTCGGCGATGTCGAACAGCTCGGTCAGCTCGCCGGCCTCCAGGTAGGTGGGGGTGCCGCCGCCGAATGCGGCCCGCACGAACCGGGCGTCGCCGAGGGCGTCGCGGACCCGGCGCGCCTGCCGACGCAGCTGGCGCAGGTACGCCGCCACCTGCCCGGCCGGCGGATTGGCCCGGGTGAACAGGTTGCAGAAGCCGCAGCGCATCTCGCAGAACGGCAGGTGCAGGTAGAGGAAGAGCGCGTCGCGGGGCTGGGCCGCCCAGACCTCCCGCAGTGGCGGCCGGGGTCGCAGTGGGCGGTACGCCGTCTTGTGCGGGTACGCGTAGAGGTAGCTCTGGTAGGGCGAGCCGTCGAGGGTCACGTGTCTCCCGGGTGAAGGGTGAAGTGGGCGTACGGCACGGTCCAGACCACGTCGTGGCCGATCCGGTGGCCGGTGTGCCCGTCCTCGCCGTAGGCGGTGCCGTGGTCCGAGCACAGGATCACGAAGGTGGGTCGGCCACGCGCGGTGGCCAGCGCGAACAGGCGGTCCAGGCGGCTGTCGACGTACTCCAGCGCGGCGGCGTGGCTGGCCCGGTCGTCGGTGGCCGCGCCGGGCAGGTAGTGCCGGTTCGGCTGGTGCAGCGCGGCGACGTTGAGGAAGGTGAACAACGGCCGGCCGGTGGGCACCCGGTCGACGACCTCGGCCAGCCGGTCCAGCTGCGCGCCCAGGCAGTCGGGTGCGGTCACCCCGAACTCCGGCTCCCAGTGCGCCTCGGCGAAGAGGCCGGGCAGCACCGCCCCGAGCGGGCTGCGCAGGTTGAAGAAGCCCACCCCGCCGAGGCAGACCGTGTGGTAGCCCTCGGCGCGCAGCGCGGTGGGCAGGTCGGGTGCGTCGAACACCCAGGTGTCCACCCCGGCGGACTCGCTGCCCGGGAAGCGGGCGGCGAAGAGTCGCTGGTGCGGCCCCGGGCCGGTGGGGGTGGGCAGGAAGCCGGCGAAGAACGCGTGGTGGGCGGCGTAGGTGAAGCTGGCCGGGCTGTGTCGCCGCTCCCACCGCCCGCCGGGCAGCACACGGGCCAGCGTCGGGGTGCGCCCGGCGCGGGCCAGGTCGTCGGCCACGTCGAAGCGGAGCGTGTCCAGGGTGACCAGCAGCAGGTCGTGGGAGTCGATCAGGTCGCGCACGCCGTCTCCCGTCCCGCCCCGCCGGCCGGACGCCAGCCGCCGCGCAGCGCGTGCAGCTGGGTGGCGTAGGTGTCTCGGCCGTCGGCGAGCACCCCGGGCAGCAGGTCACCGAAGGCGTTGACCTCGGCGACGGCGTGCCGGGCCCAGCCGACCAGGAACATCAGGTCGACAGCGACGTGCAGCGTACGCGGGAAACACGCCGCCACCCGCGCGCAGGTCTCCATCGCCGCCGCCCAGCTGGTCGGACCGGCCGCCGCGCGCAGCGCCGCCAGGTCGCCCCGGGCGTTGCCCAGGTGCAGGTTGGTGATCGGCCCACGCCCGGCCCGGACCACGGCGTGGGTGGGACGCCCGGCCACCACCACGACCCGCAGGTCCACCACCCGGCCGTCCAGCCCCGCCTTGGGCAGCCACCGCTCGACGTGCAGCGCGTCCGGGGCGAGCCGGTCGACGATCTCCGCCACCTCGGCCTCGTCGGTGTAGCGGCGCACCCGCAACGAGTTGAACAGCCGCCCCTCGGCCCGCTCCACCGGCGTGGTGGCGACCACCCGGGACCCGTCGGCCGCGAAGGCGAGCACCCCGGACGCCGACGAGCCGTGGGCCGGTTTGACGAACACCCGCGACCAGCCGGCCCGGCGCATCGCCGCGCGCAGGTCGGCGTAACCGGTGACCTCGCCCACCGCCGCCGGCACCGGCACCCCGGCGGCGTCGAGCACCGCGTGGCAGCGCCGCTTGTCGCACATGGTGACGATGTCGTCGGGCTGGCTGAGCAGGGTCGCCCCGCCGGAGGCGAGCCGGTCCAGCGCCCGCCGCAGGCCGGCGTGCGCGGCGGCCGTCCCGACGATCTCACCGTGCCGAGCCGGCTCGGCGGCCCCGCGCAGCAGCCGGTCGACCTCGGCGTCCTCACCGGGGGAGTCCACCCGCACCAGCGTGCCCGCCGGGGGCGGCGCGGCCCCGGTGAGCAGTTCCCGCCAGGACAGTACGGCCGGTCGGGGCAGCCCCGCGCCGACGGCCGCCTCGGTGAAAAGCCGGACCCGACGGTTGTCGGGGTTGCCGACGACGGCCAGGCGCGGGTCGCCGGTTACGGGCACCGGTGCTACTCCCCGACGGCGGTGTAGCGGTCCGCGTCGGCCGGCACCCGCGACAGCAGCGCGTCCAGCTCGGCGGCCAGGTCCTCCGGCGCGGAGTCGTAGTCGGGAGCCTCCACCCGCCACGCCACCGCCGAGGGGTCGGCCGGCAGCTCCGCCTCCCGGTCGAACCGGACGATCGGCAGACCGTCGAACGCCGTCACATGGGTACTGATGGTCACGCCAACCTCCGGCTCGCAGCTCCACGGCGACGGCACCGTAACAGTCGCCGCCGACAGCCCGTCCGGCTCGGCTCGCCGTCCCCACCTGCTGTGCCACCCGTCAGCGGGTGCCCCGGCCGGGGCACCGGCGCGCCGGCTCGTATCCTGTCCGGCGACACCACCTGTCACGGAAAGGAGTCGCCCGTGAGCAACGGGGTCGAGACGCGCGAGTTCCAGGCCGAGGCGCGTCAGCTGCTTCAGCTGATGGTCCACTCAATCTACTCGAACAAGGACGTCTTCCTGCGGGAGCTCGTCTCGAACGCGTCCGACGCGCTGGACAAACTGCGGTTGGAGTCGATGGTCGACAAGGAGCTCGACGCCGACACCTCCGACCTGCACATCGCCATCGAGGTCGACCGGGAGAAGCGGACGTTGACCGTCCGGGACAACGGCATCGGCATGTCCCGCGACGACGTGGTCACGCTGATCGGCACGATCGCCAAGTCCGGTACGGCGGAGTTGCTGCGCAAGCTGAGGGAGTCGAAGGACGCCTCCGCGTCGCAGGACCTCATCGGCCAGTTCGGGGTGGGCTTCTACGCCACGTTCATGGTCGCCGACCGGGTGGAGCTGGTCACCCGCCGGGCCGGGCAGGCCGGCGGTACCCGGTGGGAGTCCACCGGCGAGGGCACCTACACCATCGAGGAGGTCGACGACGCCCCGCAGGGCACCTCGGTCACCGTGCACCTCAAGCCGGAGGACAGCGAGGACAACCTCTTCGACTACACCGCCGACTGGAAGATCCGGGAGATCGTCAAGCGGTACTCCGACTTCATCGCCTGGCCGATCCGGATGACGGTGGAGCGCACCGACGCCGAGGGAACGACGACCACCGACGTGGCGACCCTCAACTCGATGAAGGCGCTCTGGGCCCGGCCCCGCAGCGAGGTCGACGAGGCCGAGTACAAGGAGTTCTACAAGCACCTCAGCCACGACTGGGTCGACCCGCTGGAGACCATCCACATGCGGGGCGAGGGCACCTTCGAGTACGAGGCGCTGCTGTTCCTGCCGTCCCACGCGCCGTTCGACCTGTTCGCCCGGGAGGGGCGGCGCGGCGTCCAGCTCTACGTCAAGCGCGTCTTCATCATGGACGACTGCGAGGCGCTGATGCCGGACTACCTGCGCTTCGTCAAGGGTGTGGTGGACGCCCACGACCTGTCGCTGAACATCTCCCGGGAGATCCTCCAGCAGGACCGGCAGATCCGGGCGGTCCGCCGCCGTCTGGTCAAGAAGGTGCTCACCACGGTCCGCAGCATGATGACCGAGCACCCCGACCGGTACCGCACCTTCTGGACCGAGTTCGGTCGCGCGGTCAAGGAGGGGCTGATCGACGACACCGAGAACCGGGACACCCTGCTGGAGATCACCTCGCTCGCCTCGACCCGGGACGAGACCGAGCTGACCACCCTCGCGGAGTACGTCGAGCGGATGAAGGACGGCCAGAGCGACATCTACTACATGACCGGCGAGTCCCGGGCGATGATCGAGAACTCGCCGCACATGGAGGCGTTCCGCGCCAAGGGCTACGAGGTGCTCGTCCTCACCGACCCGGTGGACGAGGTGTGGGTCGAGCGGGTCGGCGAGTTCGACGGCCGCCCGTTGCGCTCGATCGCCAAGGGGCAGGTCGACCTGGACACCGAGGAGGAGAAGAAGAACGCCGAACCGGAGCGGGAGCAGCAGCGCAAGGACTTCGAGGCGCTGTTGGCCTGGCTGGGCGAGCAGCTCGCCGACCAGGTGCGGGAGGTCCGTCTCTCGTCCCGCCTGACCACCTCCCCGGCCTGCATCGTCGGCGACGCGTACGACATGACCCCGACGCTGGAGAAGATGTACCGGGCGATGGGGCAGGACGTCCCGCCGGTCAAGCGGATCCTGGAGCTGAACCCGACCCACCCGCTCGTCACCGGGCTGCGCAAGGCGCACGAGCAGGACGGCGACAAGGAGATACTGACCGAGACGGCCGAACTGCTGCACGGCATGGCGCTGCTGGCCGAGGGCGGCGAACTCGCCGACCCGTCCCGGTTCACCCGCATCCTCGCCGACCGGCTCGCCCGGACGCTGTAGCGACCGTACGGGCGGGGTGGGTGGCCACCCACCCCGCCCCCGGTCAGCGTGGGGAGACCATGGCCGTGTAGTCGGCGGCGGTGAGCGGGCCGGTGGAGAGCGAGCCGTCGGTCCGGGGCACCCCGAGCCGCTGGCCGCCCTGCACGAAGGTGACCCGGTCCACGTCGGCGGCCGTCGGGCGTCCCGGCCTGTCCACCCCCGGCCGGTAGGCGCCGCCCCGACGCGTGGCCCGCGTGTTCCGGGTGGCCGAGGACGCGACGGTCACCGGCCGTAGCCGCGATCAGTGTCGGACCCGTGCGTTACACATGGGGAGACGGGTCCGGAAACGGTGGGGAGACACGACGGTGGAGTTCAGCACGCGGGACACGCTCGCCTGGCGGATGGCCAGCCTGCTGCTGCGACCCGGACACCTGAGCCCGCCGGCCGACGTCGCCGGGGTGGTCGAGTGGTTCGGCGCGATGCAGGCCCAGGACGTCGCCAGCGGCCTCTGGTCGCTCGGCGTACGTCTGCCTGGCTCCACCGTCGGCGACGTGCAGGCGGCGCTGGAACGGCGGGAGGCGTTGCGCACCTGGCCGATGCGCGGGACGGTGCACCTGGTGCCGTCCCGGGACGCGCACTGGATGCTGGCGGTGCTGGGGGAGCGGGCGCTGGCCGGCGCGGCGCGACGCCGGGAGGTCCTCGGGCTGAGCGAGCAGACCGCCGACCGGGCCGTGGAGGTGCTCGGCGCGGCGCTGGCCGGTGGCGGCCGGTTCACCCGGGACGAGTGCCGCCAGGCGCTCGCCGAGGCCGGCGTCGACTGCGCCGGGCAGCTCCTCTACCACCTGCTCTGGTACGCCAGCCAGCGCGGCGTGCTCTGCATCGCCCCGCACGTCGGCACCGAGCAGACGTTCGTGCTGCTCGACGAGTGGGTGCCCGACCCGCACCGGCCGGAGCGGGACGAGGCGCTGGCCACCATCGCGCTGCGCTACTTCCGCAGCCACGGCCCCACCACCCGGCAGGACTTCGCCGGCTGGACGGGGCTGACCGCCGCCGACGCCCGACGGGGGATCGCGGCGGCCGGCGACGCCCTGACCACCGTCCGCGTCGAGGGTGTCGAGATGGTGATGACCCCCGAGCTGCGCGACGCCGGCCCTCCACCTCCGGCCGACGACCTGTGGACCCTGCCCGGCTTCGACGAGTACCTGCTGGGTTTCAAGGACCGGTCGCTGATGGTCGACCGGGAGCACCTGTCGGCGATCGTCCCCGGCGGCAACGGGGTGTTCCAGTCGACGGTGGTCCGCTCCGGACGGGTGGTGGCCACCTGGAAACGCACCGTCGGGCGGAAGCAGACGGTGGTGCGGGTGGCGCCGTTGGTCGACCTGGATCCGGCGGAGCGGGCCCGCGTCGAGGAGGCGTTCGGGCCGTACGGGCACTTCGTCGGGCAGCCGCTGCGGATCGACTGGCCCTGACCTGGGCGTCGAAGCTGGCCAGGGGGTGGACCGGGTGCACCATCATGGTCCACATGCCGGACGTCGAACCCCGTTTTCCCGCCTCCCCCCGAGATGGCGGCCTGCGGTACCAGCGGCCGACCGCTCCGCCGCGTCCCCCGCACTGGCCGATGGCCAGGCACGGCGGCACGTCGATGAACCT
This sequence comes from Micromonospora inyonensis, assembly GCF_900091415.1. NCBI lineage: Bacteria > Bacillati > Actinomycetota > Actinomycetes > Micromonosporales > Micromonosporaceae > Micromonospora > Micromonospora inyonensis. The sequence goes on from NZ_FMHU01000002.1 coordinate 1,593,335, forward strand.
CCGTGAGCGGGTGGGCACCCACCAGCGCACCGCTGTCGCCGAGCTGCTGGCCAGCGCGCTGGCGGAGGGCTATCTCGACTTCGCGGAGTTCGACCGACGGACGGCCGCCACCCACCGGGCGGTGACGGTGGGTCACCTCTTCGCCCAGGTGGGGGACCTGCCCCACCAGTTCCGGTGGCAGCCGACGCCGCCGGTCGTCGCATCGCCGCCGCGCCCCCACGGCGGCACGATGGCGGCCGTGGCGCTCGCACTGAGCGTGGTGTCCGTTCCGCTGGCGTTCTGCGCTGGCGTGGGTGGCCTTCTCGCCGTCCCCGGTGTCGTCCTGGGTGCTCTGTCGCTCAGGAACAGCGGCAGTCACGGGGTCGGCCTGGCGGCGGTGCTCCTCGGGCTCGTCGGGACGGTGCTGTCGCTCGGTCTGCTGGCCGTCTACGTCCTGACCTGAGCGTGTCAAGGGCCGGTGCGTCCTCGGTCGCGCCGAGGCGGCCTCGGCGGACGACCGCCCGAACAGGAACGGGGACGCGGGTACCCGGTAGCGCATCGGTCCCGAACGACCTGCCGAAGCCGTGTGATCAGGTGTCAGCGAACTGCGCGGATGAAGGCTGACCAGGTCGGGGTGGGGAACGTGAGGACCCGCCGGGGGACTGTACAAATAACGGCCCTGTCTCACATTCGGTGGTGACGGGGAGTCGTGGGGGTCGTCGACACTGGCGTGAAGGATGTCGATGAGCTTGCGCGGACGGTGTTTTCGGGTCTTCTTCCGCTGGTCGTAGAGGGTGTGGCCGACGAGGGCGAGCGGATCGTGGTGCGGGCCCGGACGCCGCAGGACACCGCGGTCTGCCCGATGTGCGGGGCCTCGTCGGGACGGGTCCACGGCTATCACTGGCGGACGGTGGCCGACGTTCCGGTCGACGGGCGTCGGGTGGTGGTCCGTGTGCGGGTGCGGCGTCTGGTGTGTCCCACGCGCGGCTGCCGCCACACCTTCCGCGAACAGGTTCCCGGGGTGCTGGAGCGATACCAGCGACGCACGGCCCGCCTGTCCCGGCACGTCAAGGCCGTGGTCAAGGAGTTGGCGGGCCGGGCAGGAGCGCGTCTGCTGGCGGTACTCGCCATGGGTCTGTCCCGTCACACGGCCCTGCGCGCCCTGCTACGCATCCCGTTGCCCACCGGGCGGATGCCCCGCGTGATCAGCGTGGACGATTTCGCTCTGCGCCGGCGGCACCGCTACGCCACTGTGCTGATCGACGCCGAGACCCATGAACGGATCGAGGTGCTGCCCGACCGCACCGCCGACACCCTCGAAGCGTGGCTACGCGAGCATCCGGGCGTGCAGGTCGTGTGCCGTGACGGCTCCGCCACCTATGCCGAGGCCATCCGCCGCGCCCTGCCGGACGCGGTGCAGGTCGCGGACAGATGGCACCTGTGGCACAACCTGTGCGAAGCCGCCCTGAGCGAGGTGAAGGCACCCAGCACCTGCTGGGCCGCCGTGCTGGACGCGCAGGGAGGCTCGCGCCGAGGCTGAGCAGGCCGGAGCCCGCGCGGTCTGATATTCATTGTTGTTCGGAACGTGCGGTCGGGGTGGTGAACCCACTGCCGCGCTTTAGTCGTGAGGCAACAGAGGGGGGTGACGGGATGATTGCGTTGAGCGACGAGGAGCTGTTGGTGGAGATGCGTGCGGCTGTGGATTTCAGGGCGAGGAGGCGGACCCGGTTCGCTGTGTCGGGGTGAACGCCGAGGCCACCGGTGCCGAGCTGGTTGCGGACATGAGTGGTGGCACGCGGGGTTGATCCGCGGAGGCGAGATGGCCGAGGGCTGGGGCGGTGGTCTGCGCCGCTGGGTGATTCGCATTGAGTGCCCCTGGTGGGGGTGGGGAGGGGGCGTTGGCGGTGGCTGAGGCTGCGGTTCCTTCCGTTGGGCTCAGTGAGTCGTCGAAGCGGGCGTTGGAGGCGTTCACCGGGATGCGGTTGCACCGGTCGAATCTGCTGCGGTTGGCGTATGACCTGAACGCGTTGGAGGTGTTGGCGGATCGGGTGCGGACCGTGTTGGTTCCGGAGCTGGCCCAGGCGATCAAGGTGGTTGGGGCGGCGGGGGAGGGTGAGGTCTTCGACCGGTTCGTGGCGCAGACGGCTCCGTTCGTGGAGTTGTTGGACGGGGTCGCCGACGTGAAGGTCGGCGTGGCTCAGGCGATGCGGGGCTTCCTGAACCAGATGGAGCTGACGGATCGTCAGGCGCTGGTCATGTTCATCTTCATGATGACGGAGTTGGCGGTCGCGTTCGCGATGGCGTTCTTCCTGCCGGTGGAGGCGGCGGCGCACATCGTGAAGGTTCGGACGATCATCCAGACGATCCTGCGGTCGTCGATGGTGCGGGCGGCGGCGAGCAGCACGGCGATCCAGATGTTGTTCATGCCGGGGTCGTCGTTGTTGGCGCAGATCAGCATGCTGGCTGATGGTCTGATGCCGGGGGTCGACTGGGCGCAGGTCGGTAAGCAGGCGTTGTACGGGTTGGCGGTGGCGGGTGTCACCACGGCGGCCGGGCCGGCGTTGGCCCGGTTCGCCGGTGCCGTCGGTGGTGGTCTGTCGCACCTCGGGGTGTCGGGTTCCACGCGTGACCTGTTGACCAGCCTGTCGATGGTGCCGGTGTCGGAAGTCGGCATGGAGGTGGTCGGCGACATCGCCGCCAGCTACATCGTCGACGGGACCTACGACCCCAGTGGTCTCGGTATGGCCGCGATTTCCGGGGCGTTGTCGGGGTCGGGTGAGCTGGGCGCGACCGGGGCCGGGATGGGTGCGCGTCGTGGCGCGGTGGGTCTGGGGTTCAGCCCGACCCGGCCCCGGTGGCGGATGCCGGCTGGCACCGGCTTCACCGCGGACGGTAGGCCGGTCGCGCCGGTGCCGCCGCCCCCGCCGGTCACTGCGGACCCGTCCCTGTACCAGTCGGAGGTCGGTGATCCGGCGGGTGCGGGCTCCGGGGGGCAGGCCCCGGTGCCTGTCCCGCCGGTGCCGGCACCGGCGCTGTCAGCACCGGCGTCGGGGGCGCCTGAACCGGTGCCGCCGGCACCGGCGCTGTTGCCGCCGGTACCGGCGTGGTCGGCACCGACCTTGTCCGTGCCGTCGTGGTCGACGCCGGACCTGCCGGTGCCGTCGTGGTCCGTGCCGAACTTCTCGGTGCCGACGGTGCCGCCGGTGCCCGTGCCGGAGTGGGTCGCGGTCGCCGGCGCGCCGGTGGTGGAGCAGTGGCAGCGGTTCCAGCGGGAACTGGTGGACCGTTACGGTGGGTTGCTTGCCGGGACGGGGCAGGCGCGGCAGTTCCTGGCCGCGCTTCCCGTGCCGGTCGAGCAGGTCTTCACCGAGTGGGCCGACGCTCGGCAGAACGACCCGGCCGTTCCCGCTTTCCTGTTCCGGATCGGCCTACCGGCCACCGCGCTCACCGAGCGGTACCTGTTCGGGGTCCGGGACCAGGCCGTCGCCCGTGTCACCGAGACTCTCGCGGGGGCGGTCACCACCGGCGGGCAGATCCCGGCGGGGGTGCGGCCGGAGCTGGTCGTCGCCGCGCTGCCGGTGGAGTTCGACCGGCAGGCGTTGCGCGCGGCTGTGCATCTGGCCGCCCAGCACCACATCGACCAGTACCTCACCACCGGCACACCGACGCCCGCCACCCTGCCCGGCGCAGTGGTCCCGCCAGAGGCCGCTCACCCGCCGGGAGGGGCTGGCGTGCCGGGCGGTGCTGGCGTGCCGGGGGCCCGTGGGGTGCCCGGCGGTGCTGGGGTACCGGGGGCCGCCGGGGCGGCGGCGGTGCCGGGGGCCGCCGGGGCGGCGGCGGTGCCGTCGGACGCCGTGCGCGCCGCGGTCGCGCGTGACGTGCGGGCCCACGTGGACCGGAGCCTCGACGCGATCCTCGGCACCACCCCACCACTCACCGCACCACTCACCGCACCACTCACCGCACCACTCACCGCACCACTCACCGCACCACTCACCGTGCCGCCCGCCGTGCCGTCGGCTGCGGTGGCCGGTCCGGGCGCCGCGCAGGTCAACGCCGTGGCGGACGTGGTCCGCCAGGTGGTCACCGACCTACCCGCCCGCTTCACGGCCGCGACCGTCCCCGACACCACCGGACCGGACACCACCGGACCGGAGGCCACCCCAGCCAGCACGGACACCCCGGCAAACCGGCGCCCCGATGTGCCGACGGTGCCGGTGACCCCGGAGCAGCACACCACAGCAGCGACCAGCCTGGCGGAAAAACAGTTCACCGCCCTGGCCAACCAGTACGGCGTCGAGCCGGCCAACCACGACGTCCTCGCCGGGTCCTTCCGACAGGACTGGGTCGACGGATACCACCAGGTACTCGCCCAGGCCACCGCCACCCCCGGCGCGGCAGGCACGTCCGGAGTGCCGGCCACGCCCAGCGTGCCGGCCACGCCCAGCATGCCGGGTGCGCCGGGCACCCCCAGCACGCCGGATGCGCCGGGAACCCCGGGCACGCCGGATGCGGCCGGGGGCCGCAGTACGGTGCCGGTCGGCGCGGCCCCCCGCACCGACGGCACGCCGATCCACGACAACGTCAGCGACCGGATGTCAGTCAGTGACATGTCCGTCTCCAGTGACGACATGTTCAGCCGCGACAGCAGCTTCAACGACACCATGACGGTCAGTGACCTCTCCTCGCGGGACGAGCCGATCAGCCGTGACCCCGTCAAGGGCGAAGTCAGTGACACGGATTCGTTCAGTGGCGTGTCCTTGTGGGACGACCCGATCGGTGGTGAGCCTGGCGGACGCGGTGAGCCGGCTGTAACGGCGACTGGGCCGGCCGTAACGGCGACTGGGCTGGCCGTGGGGATGGTCGAGTCCGGGCGGCGGGGCGGTGACTGGGCTATCGCGGAGCAGGTGCGTCCCGGCGGCGGTGACGGGTGGTGGTGTGTGGCGGCGACGTTCGATGTGTTCCGGGCCGAGTACGGGCGGCTGGGTAACCGGGTGGTGTTCGACGACCGGGTCATGGGAGCGGATGGGCGGCTCGCGCCGACTATGGGTTGGTCGCAGCTGATGGAGATCCTCGATGCGGTACCGGAGCGTGTCGCTCAGCCGGGCGGGGTTGCGGGAGAGGATGTGCTGGCGGGGTTGCGGGCGGTGCCGGGGTCGATGGTCGTGGTCAGGGTCGCGCCACCGAACGAACCGCAGCATGTGTTCGCTCTTTCCAGCCAGCCGCGGGGTTCCGGGCCGGCGAGGATCCGGGTGCGGGATCCTCTGGTGCCCGGGGCGGTGGACCGGCCCGAGCCGGACGATCCGGTACGTGATCCGTGGCTGCGGCATCTGTTCGTATCCGGTACCCGGGTGGCGGTGTTCGATGGGGACGGGCGGCCCACCACGATCAGCGGTCTCCTCGGCCGGACCGGCGGGCACCGGCGGCCGGTCACCGCGGCCGGTACCGATGTCGGTGGGTTCCTGCTCGCCTCGACCAGCACGCCACGCGGCCCGTCGCACGCGATGCGGGCTGACACCACCGTTGCCGACCCGGTCGACTCCCCGAGGTCCGGTCCGGTGGGCGAGGACGGCTCGTCTGGTCCTGGTCTGGCGTTTGGTGTCCAGGCTTTCCCGGATGTCGTCCCCTCGGATCTGGAGGGGATGGATCTGGGCACACCACAGCTCGACGCCGAGTGGGAGCCGCCGCGGGACACCGGACAGGCCGAGTCCCCGCTGACGGGAGTACCCGGGCTGGATGGTCCGTGGGCGCCCTCAGCAGTGGAGGACACCGCGACCGTGGCGGTCCCGCACCAGCGGGACGCGGGAGACCACGACCCGTCTCAACGCGACCCGGAACTCCTCGACCCGGCACTGCTCGACCCGGAACTCTTTGACCCGGCGCTTCTTGCGGGATTCCACGGTGACCATGTTGTCGGATCCGGGTATCCCAGGACGGTCGCACTGGACCTCTCCGACACTCAGGTCATGCCCGGCCCGGCAGCTCTGCAGACGCCGACGGCGTCCATGCCGGCCCCTGCGGCCCGACCGGTGACCCCGCAGTCCTCACCACCCCCACCCCCACCCACATCCACATCCACAACCGCGGTACCGCTACCGGAGCCGCCGGATCATGTGGTTCATTGGCGGCCCGGTGAGGATGGGCCCGCTACCCTCCGCGCATACCTGGAGGCGGTGGAACTCCCCGACGGGGTGTCCCTGGACCCCGGCAAAAAGGGGAGGTTGGGGCCGGGGGTGGCCGCTTGGGTGAAAGCCTGGGCACAGGGACTACAGGGTAAGACCACCCCCGACGGCCACCCCTACACCCAGGACGCGGTAGCCACACTGTCCGGCAACCTGATCACCCAGGTATCGGTCGGGACATATTGGCGGGAGGTGGCGCCGCCGCTGCCCCCGCCGCCGGATCACGTGGTTCGTTGGCGGCCCGGTCAGGATGGGCCCGCGACCCTCCGCGCATACCTGGAGACGGTGGAACTCCCCGAGGGGGTGTCCCTGGACCCCGACAAAAAGGGGAGGTTGGGGTCGGGGATGGCCGCTTGGGTGAAAGCCTGGGCACAGGGACTGCGGGGTAAGACCGCCCCCGACGGCCACCCCTACACCCTGGACGCGGTAGCCGCACTGTCCGGCGACCTGATCGCCCAGCGAACGGTCGGGAATTATTGGCGGGAGGTGGCGCCGCCGCTGCCCCTACCGCCGGATCACGTGGTTCGTTGGCGGCCCGGTGAGGATGGGCCCGGGACCCTCCGCGCATACCTGGAGACGGTGGAACTCCCCGAGGGGGTGTCCCTGGACCCCGACAAACAGGGGAGGTTGGGGTCGGGGATGGCCGCTTGGGTGAAAGCCTGGGCACAGGGACTGCAGGATGAGACCACCCCCGACGGCCACCCCTACACCCTGGACGCGGTAGCCGCACTGTCCGGCGACCTGATCGCCCAGCGAACGGTCGGGAGATACTGGCGGGAGGCGGCGCCGCCGCTGCCCCCACCGCCGGATCACGTGGTTCATTGGCGGCCCGGTCAGGATGGACCCGCGACCCTCCACGCATACCTGGAGACGGTGGAACTCCCCGACGGGGTGTCCCTGAACACCGGCAAACAGGGGAAGCTGGGGCCGGGGATGGCCGCTTGGGTGAAAGCCTGGGCACAGGGACTGCAGGGTAAGACCACCCCCGACGGCCACCCCTACACCCAGGACGCGGTAGTCACACTGTCCGGCAACCTGATCGCCCAGCAATCGGTCGGGACATACTGGCGGGAGGCGGCGCCGCTGCCCCCGCCGCCGGATCACGTGGCCATTTGGCGGCCGGGTGAGGATGGGCCCGTGACCCTCCGCGCATACCTGGAGACGGTGGAACTCCCCGACGGGGTGTCCCTGGACCCCGACAAACAGGGGAGGCTGGGGTCGGGGATGGCCGCTTGGGTGAAAGCCTGGGTACAGGGACTGCGGGGTAAGACCGCCCCCGACGGCCACCCCTACACCCAGGGCGCGGTAGTCACACTGTCCGGCGACCTGATCGCCCAGCGAACGGTCGGGACATATTGGCGGGAGGTGGCGCGGCCGCTGCCCCCACCGCCGGATCACGTGGTTCATTGGCGGCCCGGTGAGGATGGGCCCGTGACCCTCCGCGCATACCTGGAGACGGTGGAACTCCCCGACGGGGTGTCCCTGCACCCCGACAAAAAGGGGAAGCTGGGCCCGGGGATGGCCGCTTGGGTGAAAGCCTGGGCACAGGGACTGCAGGGTAAGACCACCCCCGACGGCCACCCCTACACCCAGGACGCGGTAGTCACACTGTCCGGCAACCTGATCGCCCAACAATCGGTCGGGACATACTGGCGGGAGGCGGCGCCGCTGCCCCCACCGCCGGATCACGTGGTTCATTGGCGGCCCGGTGAGGATGGGCCCGCGACCCTCCGCGCATACCTGGAGACGGTGGAACTCCCCGACGGGGTGTCCCTAAACCCCGACAAACAGGGGAAGCTGGGGTCGGGGATGGCCGCTTGGGTGAAAGCCTGGGCACAGGGACTACAGGGTAAGACCACCCCCGACGGCCACCCCTACACCCAGGACGCGGTAGCCACACTGTCCGGCAACCTGACCAACCAGAGCACGGTCTCGAGATATTGGCGGGAGGCGGCGCCGCCGCTGCCCCCACCGCCGGATCACGTGGCCACTTGGCGGCCCGGCGAGGATGGGCATGACCCGTCTCAACGCGACCCGGAACTCCTTGACCCGGCGCTTCTTGACCCGGTCGACTCCCCGAGGTCCGGTCCGGTGGGCGAGGACGGCTCGTCTGGTCCTGGTCTGGCGTTTGGTGTCCAGGCGTTCCCGGATGTCGTCCCCTCGGATCTGGAGGGGATGGATCTGGGCACACCACAGCTCGACGACGAGTGGGAGCCGCCGCGGGACACCGGACAGGCCGAGTCCCCGCTGACGGGAGTACCCGGGCTGGATGGTCCGTGGGCGCCCTCAGCAGTGGAGGACACCGCGACCGTGGCGGTCCCGCACCAGCGGGACGCGGGGGACCACGACCCGTCTCAACGCGACCCGGAACTCCTCGACCCGGCACTGCTCGACCCGGAACTCTCTGACCCGGCGCTTCTTGACCCGGCGGTCGTGGAGGATCCGGGGATGCCGGACCTGGGCCCGGATCTGGGCCCGGATCTGGACCTGGACCTGGACCAGGACCAGGACCCGGACCCGGATCTGGATCTGGATCTGGATCTGGATCTGGATCTGGATCTGGATCTGGATCTGGATCTGGATCTGGATCTGGATCTGGGTCGATTGGGTGTGCTGACGCTTGATGAGGATGGTGCGTGGGTGGCGTCGGTGGTGGGGGACCCGGCGCCGGTGGGGGTTGCGCAGGAGGGGGTTCTGGCCGGTGTGGGTGGGGTTGCCCAGGCCGGGTGGGAGTTTCCGGTGCCGGCTGATGGGTTTTGTGTGTTGTCGGCGTTGGTGGTGGCTGATCCGGTGTGGGTGCGGGACGTGTTGGCGGGGGCGGGGGTGTTGCCGGCGGATCTGTATGCGTGGCTGTCTGATCCTGGTGGGGTGCGTGTCGGTGTGGGGCGGTTGGGTGGTGTGGTGCCGGTCGGGTCTGAGTTGGGCCGGGTGGATGGGTTGTTGCAGGGGCTTGTCCTGTCGTATCTGGGTGCTCGGGTCGGGGGGTTGCCGGCGGATGTGGTGATGCGGCGGGCGTTTCTGCCGCAGGGGGAGCCGTGGCGGCAGGTGCGGGGGCTCAGTGATGGGCAGGTGGTGGCGCGGTTGGTGGAACGTCTGGGTGGTCAGGGGGTGTTTGCGGGTGGTGTGGTGACTGAGGCTGGGTTTCTGGATGTGGGGCGGGTCGGGCAGCGGTATGAGGAGGCGCGTGCGGAGTTGGTCGGGTTGGGGTGGGATCCGGGTCCGGTGACGGAGGTGCCGCAGGAGCAGTTGGATTTTGTCAATGAGCGTGGTCGGGGTTTTCAGGTGGCGTTGTTGGCGCCGGAGCGGGCGCGTGACTATCTGGTGCATGTGTTGCTTACGTCTGATGGGCCGTTGGAGGCGGACGAGTTCGCCGAGGTCGTGGAGACGGTGGCTGATTGGGGTCGTCGGTGGGGTGGGCCGGGTGGGGAGTTCCTGCTGCCGTTGTTGGCTCATGCCACGGGTAGTCGGATCACGGTGTTGCAGCGCACCGGGTGGGGGGTGAGCCCGGTGGCGGTGTTCGGGCCGTTGGACGGCCGGGGGGTCAGCTTGTATTACGTCGCTGGCGACCCGGCGAATCCCGCCCTCTACAACCATTACAACGCCGCTGTTTCCGCTGCTGTCCTGTTGCCGTCCGGGCCGGCCGGGTTGTCGTGGTCGGACGAGTGGGACCGGTTGTTCACGCGGTTCGCCGGTGTGCTGGGGTTTGGGTCGGCGGCGGGTGAGCGGACATTGGCGCCGGGAGCTGAGGATGTGCGTCATCGTCTGCAGGTGGAGTTCGACCACGTCGTGGGCAGAACCGGCTTCGTGGAGGAGAATGGTCTGTCCACGGCGGATGTGGCGATGCTGCGGCAGGCCCTGGACACGCGTGGGACGTCCGTTCCTCACCTTGAGGGGGCGCTGCTACGTCTGATGTCGCAGGTGTATGAAGTGACCATCGCGGTGACCTCTGCCGGGTCGGGATTCCACGGTGACCATGTTGTCGGATCCGGGTATTTCAGGACGGTTGCCCTGGACCTCTCCGACACTCAGGTCATGCCCCCCGGCCCGGCAGCTCTGCAGACGCCGGCGGCGTCCATGCCGGCCCCTGCGGCCCGACCGGTGACCCCGCAGTCCTCACCACCCCCACCCCCACCCACATCCACAACCGCGGTACCGCTACCGGAGCCGCCGGATCATGTGGTTCATTGGCGGCCCGGTGAGGATGGGCCCGCCACCCTCCGCGCATACCTGGAGACGGTGGAACTCCCCGACGGGGTGTCCCTGGACACCGGCAAACAGGGGAGGTTGGGGCCGGGGATGGCCGCTTGGGTGAAAGCCTGGGCACAGGGACTACAGGGTAAGACCACCCCCGACGGCCACCCCTACACCCAGGACGCGGTAGTCACACTGTCCGGCAACCTGACCAACCAGAGCACGGTCGGGAATTATTGGCGGGAGGCGGCGCCGCCGCTGCCCCCACCGCCGGATCACGTGGTTCATTGGCGGCCCGGTGAGGATGGACCCGCGACCCTCCGCGCATATCTGGAGACGGTGGAACTCCCCGACGGGGTGTCCCTGGACCCCGACAAAAAGGGGAGGTTGGGGTCGGGGATGGCCGCTTGGGTGAAAGCCTGGGTACAGGGACTGCGGGATGAGACCGCCCCCGACGGCCACCCCTACACCCAGGGCGCGGTAGCCGCACTGTCCGGCGACCTGATCGCCCAGCGAACGGTCGGGACATATTGGCGGGAGGCGGCGCCGCCGCTGCCCCCACCGCCGGATCACGTGGTTCATTGGCGGCCCGGTGAGGATGGACCCGCGACCCTCCGCGCATATCTGGAGACGGTGGAACTCCCCGACGGGGTGTCCCTGGACCCCGACAAAAAGGGGAGGTTGGGCCCGGGGATGGCCGCTTGGGTGAAAGCCTGGGTACAGGGACTGCGGGATGAGACCACCCCCGACGGCCGCCCCTACACCCTGGCTGCGGTAGCCGCACTGTCCGGCAACCTGACCAACCAGAGCACGGTCGGGAGATACTGGCGGGAGGCGGCGCCGCCGCTGCCCCCACCGCCGGATCACGTGGCCACTTGGCGGCCCGGTGAGGATGGGCCCGCGACCCTCCGCGCATACCTGGAGACGGTGGAACTCCCCGACCGGGTGTCCCTGGACCCCGACAAACAGGGGAGGCTGGGGCCGGGGATGGCCGCTTGGGTGAAAGCCTGGGCACAGGGACTGCAGGGTAAGACCACCCCCGACGGCCACCCCTACACCCAGGACGCGGTAGCCGCACTGTCCGGCGACCTGATCACCCAGCAATCGGTCGGGACATATTGGCGGGAGGCGGCGCCGCCGCTGCCCCCACCGCCGGATCACGTGGTTCGTTGGCGGCCCGGTGAGGATGGGCCCGCGACCCTCCGCGCATATCTGGAGACGCTGGAACTCCCCGACGGGGTGTCCCTGGACCCCGACAAAAAGGGGAAGCTGGGGCCGGGGATGGCCGCTTGGGTGAAAGCCTGGGCACAGGGACTGCGGGGTAAGACCACCCCCGACGGCCACCCCTACACCCAGGGCGCGGTAGCCGCACTGTCCGGCGACCTGATCGCCCAGCGAACGGTCGGGAAATACTGGCGGGAGGCGGCGCCGCCGCTGCCCCCACCGCCGGATCACGTGGTTCGTTGGCGGCCCGGTGAGGATGGGCCCGCGACCCTCCGCGCATACCTGGAGACGGTGGAACTCCCCGACGGGGTGTCCCTGGACCCCGACAAACAGGGGAGGCTGTGGCCGGGGATGGCCGCTTGGGTGAAAGCCTGGGCACAGGGACTGCAGGGTAAGACCACCCCCGACGGCCACCCCTACACCCAGGACGCGGTAGCCACACTGTCCGGCAACCTGACCAACCAGAGCACGGTCGGGAGATACTGGCGGGAGGCGGCACCGTCGCTCCCTCCACCGCCACCCGGAACGGGTCAAGATCCTGAGTTGCCGTTTAATTTACACCTTCTGCATTAGAGGACGTCTGATTCACGTATTTCGCGTGTTTTGGGGTTTCAGGGGGTGGTTCGGGAGGCTATGTCCGATGTGGGCTTGGGGGTTCGTTAGTACTCCAACGTCACTTGATCCTTCGGCTGGCTTGGTGACTGAGTCTGCGCTGGTAGTGGGATCGTCGGGCTCGGGCTTGGGATGTTCGTCGCCATATCGACCAGTGCAGGGTGTGTTCTGGTGGAAGCGGCCGGGTGAGGACGAGGGCGTTCAGGAGCCGGCGGATCTCGGCGACGGTCAACGCGATGATCTCCGGGTCGGCGTCGGGCTGTTGAGCGGTGAGGATGGTCAGGACGGCCAGGGCGAGCATGGCCAGGGTGATGGACCGGTGCCAGCCGGTCCAGCCGCGGACCTGGTAGTGGTCCAGGCCGACCTGGCCTTTGCCGGTTTGGAACAGTTCTTCGATGCTCCAGCGGGAGCCGGCCACGGTCACGAGGGTGTGCAGTGGCACCGGTCGGGGTGACCAGCACAGGTAGAAAACCAGCTCACCGGTGGTGCGGTTGCGGCGGATGAGTAGCCAGCGGTGCTCACCGGGCCGGGTGGCGGTGGTGATCCAGGCCCACAGGACCGACGCCACTTGCCGGGCCTCGGCCTGGGCCGGCGGCTCCTGGAACGCCTGGAAGCCGACGCCGCCGCGCAGGGCATGGGCACCGTCCGGCTGGGGACCCATCGCTCGCTGGGCGAGGCGATCGCGCTGTACCGCAGCGGCGGATACCGGGAGGTCGTCTCCTACAGCCCCTCGCCGTACAACCAGCTCTGCTTCGAGAAGCGCCTCTGACCGCGCGGACTCTCCCCTGTCCGGCGGCGGCCGAGGCGCACCGCTCGCTGCCGTCCCTCGCCTGGCCGCTGCCCGGCGGGTTCGCCGCCGAGCGGTGCTCAGCCCCTGCCTCGTCGTCGTCCGCTCCGGCGTTCAGTCGTGCCGCAACTCCCCGATGATCTTCTTCATCAGGTCGACGGAATCGCCCTCGTCAAGCGCGAGCCGGTCGATGCCCTGCCAGGTCTGCTCGTAGGCGGCCAGGTCGTCGGGCTTGTCGAGGTAGAACGCACCGGTGAGCGACTCGCTGTAGACCACCGACGGTTCGGCCGCGGTCCGGCCGCCCCGGGCCGCCGGGAAGTCCAGGATCACGAAGGAGCCGGCTGCCGCGCCCGGTGGTGGCCCGGCGGCCAGCGGCAGGACGCGGATGGACACGGTGGGCAGGGCCCCGACGTCGATGAGCCGCTGGAGTTGCGCCGTCATCTGCGCCGACCCACCGACGACGCGCCGTAGCACCGCCTCGGAGAGGACCTGTCGCACCCGGGGCGCAGCGGGGGTGGAACGGTTCAGCAGTGACTGCCGGTGCATCCGGAACTCGACCGCGCGTCCCCGTTCCTCCTCGTTCGCCTGTGGCCGGTTGAGTCGGTGGATCTCCTGCGCGTACTCGCGGGTCTGGAACAGGTCGGGGATCAGCGACTCCTCGTGACAGCGCAGCTGGGCGGCGGCGGACTCCAGGCCGACGTACAGCTCGAACCAACTCGGCACCACATCGCCGTACGTGTGCCACCAGCCCTTGGAACGGGTCTCGACGGCCAGCGCGCGCATCGTCTCGGTCATCTCCGACGACACCCCGTACAGCTCGCACATCGCCTTGACGTCGAGCACCCGGACCGATCCCATCCCGGACTCGATACGCCAGATCTTCTGCCGGCTGTATTCGAGTGCCTCGGCGGCGGCGTCGAGTGTCACGCCCGCCTCGGTGCGGAACTGGCGCAGCAGCCGACCGAGCTGTCGACGCGGCACGGTCGACCCGATGTCTTCCGGCATCCGGATACTCCTTGATTCTGTCTGACGACACTGAGTAACGTTGCCCTGCAACGTGTATAGGCTCGGGAAAGGTAAGTCAAGACGCGCTGCCACGACGCAGCGACGGAGTGTCGTGCTGGTGCGCCGAGCTGTCATCGCGAACGGTCGATCACCTCCTCCGGGGTGAGCGGTGCGGGCGGATGGTGGGTCAGGCACATCGGCGTCCGTACCTTCACGAACGAGAAGCCCTCCCCGGCGGCGTAGAACTCACCACTGCCGAGCAGTCCGATGTCCGGCAGCCGGCCGCCCTTGGCGTGGGCGAGTCCCCGGGCCGCCTCGATCTGCGCGGGGGAGTTCAACAACCCGAAGAACTGGGTGGTCGCGTTGCCGGCGATCTGGTTGTGCAGCCCCTTCGGTGCCTGGGTGGCGAAGACCAGGCCCAGGCCGTACTTGCGGGCCTGCGAGGCGAGCGCGATCGAACTGGCCGTGCATGGTGTGTGCCCGGTCGACGGGGCGAGGGTCTGCGCCTCGTCCATCACGAACAGCCCGCCCAGCGGCCGGTCCCCGGCCGGGTGCCGGCGGATCCAGGCGAACAGCGCCATCTGGAGCTGGTTGACGAAGCTCTGCCGCTGCGGGTCCGAGACGAGCCCGACGAAGCTGATCACCGACACCCGGGCCCGTCGACCCGCCGACGGGGTGAGCAGCGTGCCCGGGTCGGCCGGGGTGCCGGCGCCCCCGAACAGCGGGTCGGTCACCATCGCCGCCTTCAGCGTCTCGGCCGCCTCGTGGGCCAGCTTGTCGGCGCGGGCCATCCGGCTGACCCCGTCGGGCAGGGCGGCGAGGAACTCGGTGAAGCCGGGCAGGCCCACCAGGCCGCTGCGCGCGTACGCCTGCAACGCCTCGGTCAGCACCGCCTTGCCCTGCTGGGCGAGCTTCGTCGGGCCGGCCACCCCGGCGCGGGGCGCGAGAGCCTCGATGGTCGACCGGATCGCCTGGTCGAACTCGTCGGGGGAGTCCCGCAGCGGGGTGAAGTCGGGCAGCGGTTGGAAGCTCAGCGGCCGTCCGGCGGTGACCCGGGGCGTCCAGACCACCACCTCGGTCTGCTCCAGGTAGTCCCGGGCCCGCTCCTCGTCGCCGGGGAGCCAGCCGGCCGGCGGGCGCGGCCAGGGGTCGCCCAGCCGGGCGAGGTCGTTGTTCGGGTCCAGCACGATCGCCGAGACCCCCTGCCGGGCGCACTCCTCGACCAGGCGGCGGATCAGCACCGTCTTGCCGGATCCGGAGCCGGCGAAGACCACACTGTGCCGGCGGAGGGCGGCGAGATCCATCTCGAACGGACGGGCACCATCCGCCGTGTGTCCGAGCCGTACGGTGCGGGTGGCGTCGGTGCCCGCCCCCGCGCTGTCTGCCGATGGCCGCCCGGTGTCCGTCCGTGGGGCGGCCGGCGCGGGAGCATCGGGTCCGGGCGGGCGGTGTCCGTTCCCCGCCGGCTCGACCCCGTCCGGCCCGTCCGTCCGGCCGCCGCCCGGGTCGCCCAGCACCGCCCCGAACAGCGCGGTGCCGCTGGCGGGTCGGCGGGCGAGCAGCCACTCCGGGTACGCCGGGTCACCCTCGGCGGCCAGCGTCCGCAGCGCGGCCAGGGTGCGCAGGTCGGCCTCGCCGACCGGGTGCGTGACGCCGCCGGCGGCGTGGAACGCGTCGAGCACCTCGGCGGTACGCCGCCCGCTCGGCCACGGGCCGTTGCGCAGCAGCACCAGTCGCCGCTGCGGGACCGCCCGGTCCAGTCCCGCCCGCGTGCAGGCGGCCCGGATGCGGCTGAGCACGGCGACCGCGTTGCGGCTGGCGATCGCGCGGAAACACCAGTGCGCCTCGTTCTCGGTGGCCTCGTCGAGCACCTCGACCAGTCGGCCGTGCAGCGCCGGCTTCCGTCCCGGCGGCGGGTCGTGCCGGTACGTCGCGCCGGTGGTCGCCTGCTCGCCGATCCAGGCGGCGAGACCGGCCCCGAGCAGCTCCGGCATCCGGGTGTCCTCGCTGGTCGGTTCCAGCGCGTCGGCGACGCGGGCCGTCCGCACCAGCTCGGCGAAGCGCTCGTCGAGCCGTTCCAGCCCGGCGCGGGCGGGCCGGACGGGGGCCGGCTGCGGCGTGAGGCCGGTCGCCGGCACGTCGATCAGCCGGGCCAGCTCGGTGACCTCGTCGCGGTCCCGGCAGGCGGTGACGTACCGGTCGACCCGGCGCAGCAGGGCCCGTGGCGTGAGGTTCGGCGCGTCCGCGAAGGCGTCGGGCGCGATCGGCCAGGTGGGGTGGGGCGGGGTGAAGCGCAGTTCCCGGTACGCGGCGGTGAACCGCTTCTCGACCAGTGCCCGGCCGATCTCGGGGCTGGGGATCCGGTCGGGCAGGAGGGCGAGACGGAACCGGTCGGTGACCGGAGTGGGCGCGCTGCGGGTCAGCAGATCCCAGGTGTCGGGCAGGCAGGAGAGCACGGTCAGGGTGCGACGGGTGACGTCGCGCAGGGTCAGCAGCCCGTCGGCGACCGGCCCGACCGTCCGGGCGTGCGCGTCCTCCAACCCCTCGTGCCGGTCGAGCATCGACGTGCTGGTCTGCGCGAAGAGCGTGTCGAGCTGGTCGACGGCGATGACCGTGGGCTCCAGGGTCAACGCGGTCAGCCGGGAGATGTCCTGGACGATCTGCTGGGGCGAGCGGACCGCCCCACCGAGTCCCCAGAACGCCCGGGCGGCCGGGTCACCGGGCTCGGAGATCAGGTGGGCGTACCCGACGTCCTGGGCCTCGTAGTCGAGCGAGCCGTGCAGCACCAGCGCCCGCGCGGTGTCCTGCGCGTCCCGGCCCACCTCCCGGTCGTAGCCGCGCAGGGCGCGGACGAAGGTGTCCAGGTCGGCGCGGGTGACCGGGCGGCGGCCGGCGACCGCGTCCCGCACCTCGGCGGGGATGCCGAGTTGGGCGGTGAGTCGGCGCAGGAGGGTGGTGAGCTGGGTGCCCCAGCCGATGGCGTCGCGCCCCATCCCCTCCACCAGGGCGAGCGCGACGCTCTCCCAGAACGTCCTTCCGTTGATCATGCTGACCAGGAAGAAGTAGCCGCCCCGGCGCTGGATCTGGTCACGTACCGCGCCGAGCAGGTGGGTCTTGCCCGAGCCGGCGCGCCCCTGCATCGCCACGCCGAGGGGCTGGCCGGCGTCGGCGGTCCGTGCCCGCCCCACACCGTGCAGGATCTCCCGGACCACCCGTTCGTGCAGCTCCGGCACGTCGTAGGGGGAGGGGCGCCAGACATCGTCGGGGGTGGCCGCCGGGTTGAAGCTCAGCACCTCCAGGGCGGCCCGTTCCGTCGCGCCGATCATGCCGGCCCGATCGACAGCGCGTGGTTCTCCTCGTCCCCGATGAGCACGGCCGCCGCCCGGTCCCGGGGGGTCAGTGACTTGGAGTTGGCCAGCGGGATGATCCGGACGTCGTCGTGACGCACCAGGGCACGCAGCGCGGCGTCCACCACCTCCCGGTCGTGCTCGTCGAGCAGCTCGCGCAGGTCGGCCAGGCCGACCCACGCCCCCGGGGTGACCGCCAGCTCCCGGTACGCCGTCCGCACCAGGGCCTGCGCGTCACCGGTGGCGGATTCGACCGGAGTCGGCTCGTCTGCCGCGGCCATCGGGACGGCGGTGCCGTTCGGGGTCGTGGTGCCGCTCGTCGCGGGGACGGCGGTGGTGTCGTCGTCCCCGGTCGGGGAGTCGGCATCCACGCCGGAGGCGTCCTGCCGGAAGAAGTCGGCCTGGCTGACTCGCAGCCGCTCCAGTCCCCGGTCGAGGTTGGTCAGGACGGTGAGCAGCGACCGGGTGGCCGAGCCGCTCTGCCGGGGTGGACGGGCGGTGTGCAGCCGCCGGGCGACGTGCCAACCGTGCTCGGTCAGCTCGTGGGAGAAGGGCCGCTGCGTCCGGTCGGTGCTGACCAGCCCGAGCTTCACCAGCTTGGCGTTGTCCGCGCCGGTGAGCGCGAAGCCGGCCAGGTCCCGCAGCTCCGTGTTGGTCAGCTCGCGTGCCTCGGCCATGAGCACGACCAGCGCGTTGATCTGGTTCGGCGTCAGCTGGGGCAGGGCGTCAGCGGTCGGCATGGTGCCTCGTCTCCTCGTCTCGCACGGTGGCCGGGCGTCGTCCGGCCAGCAGGTCCCGGATGGTGCCCACCACGGCGTCCACGTCGGAGAGCACCTGGTCGTTGGTGAACCGCAGCACGTCGTACCCGAGTAGTTGCAGCTGGGCGTCCCGGTGCCGGTCGTCGGCGTAGCGCAGCCGCTCCCGGTGCTCCGGACCGTCCACCTCCACCACCAGTCCCTCCACCGGCCAGAACAGGTCGAGGCGGTACGGCCGGGCCAGGGTGTGCCAGGTGAGGGTGTGGTTCCACCAGCGTCCGTACGCCCAGCGATGCCGGGCGAGGGCGCGCTCCAGTGCCTGTTCGGCGACGCTGTCGGCGCGGGGCAGGCCGGACATCGGCGGCACCCGCAGCGTCGGCGCCGACGGCGGGTCGGCGTCGGCCGGGGCGGACCCGACCGGCGGGTACCCGCCGGTCGGGTCCGGTGGCGGGTCGGTGGGCCCGGCGGCGAGCCGGGTCAGTGCCCCGGGCAGGGTGATCCGCACCGTACGGACCCGGTCCACGGTGCGCAGTTCCGCCCCGGCCAGCCAGACCGTGCACCGGCCCTGCTGGACGAACCACTCGGCGGCGGCGGTCAGGGCCCGCTCGTCGGCGGGGGTGAGCCCGTCGGGCAACCGGACCAGCAGGACGACCGACCGCCGGTGGTAGGCGTCGGCGAGGACCCGCACGAGTCCGGCGGCTCGCACCTCCGCCGGGAAGCGGGTGCCGGCGGCGGAGCGTCGGTCGGTCGTCCCGCCGCCGACGGCGCGCTCGGCCAGGTCGGCCAGGAAGGGGCCGAAGCCGGGGGACCGGGCGGCCACCCCGGCGGCCAGGGCGCGCACCGCCGCGGTGCCGAGCACGCCGGAGCCGTCGACCCGGTCGGCTCCGGGCAGCCACCGGGGGAACAGCGCGACGGCGGCCCGGTCGGCCGCGTCGAGCAGCGTCGCCACCTGGGCGGCGGCGGAAACCCCGCTCACCGGGGTGAACCGCACCACCGCCGGGGCGTCGGGGGGCAGCGGGTCCAGGGCGAGGTCGACCAGCTGCGGGTCCGCTCCGGCCAGCTGGCTGACCCGGTACGCCGGCAGCCGGACCCACCATGGACCGTCCACCGTGTACGTCATGTCGTGACGATACGTCCGCGTCCGGACGCGTGCGGTGGCACCCCGGGGGGGTGCGTGCCCGACGTTGGACGTCCTGTCCCGTCCACCGCCGGGCGTTCCCCCACCGCCAGGCGTGCGCTCCGGACCGTCTGGCGGGACCGAGGCCGACCCCGGCCGGGCATGCCGGTGGGGTCGGTCGGACGGGACCGGCGGTCAGTCCTGCCGGAACGACTGGCGGACGACGCCGCCGACGACCGCGCACCAGGTGCTGGTGTCGACCTTGCCGTGGCCGGGCAGGCCGTGCAGGCGCTGGAGGTCCTGGAGCGCCTTCTTGGTCACCCAGTCGTACTCGCCGGTGATCGTGACGTCGGCGTACCCCTTGACGTTGAGGATGTACTGCACCGCGCTGATCGCCAGGCCGGTCGCGTCCCGGTCCAGTTCCGGGGCGAGGGTCTCCCACGTCGGGCCGGTGAGGGTGGCGTCGACGTCGACCGGGATGCCGTTGCGCGCCTGCCAGTCCTGCACCGCGGCCACCGTGGCGGCGTCGAAGGTGCCGCTGACGCCGACCGGATAGCCCCGGAACGCGAGCAGGTACTGGGCGACCCGGACCACCGGCCCGCCGACGAAGCGCCAGATGTCCGGCCACCGTCGGGCCGGTACGTCGGCCAGGTCGGTGCCGAGTGCCAGGAAGACCCGTCGCCGCAGGGTGGGGAACTCCCGGTAGAACATCGCCCCGGGGCAGAGGGTGGCGCGGAAGTCCCAGTGGCCGAAGATGTCGTGGGCGTGCAGCCCGTACCGCTGGCAGATCGTGGTGCAGAGCTTGACCAGCGAGTCGAGCAGCGACTGCGGGGGCGTCTCGGTGACGTAGATGCCCTCGTTCTCGATGCCGATGGAGCGGCCGTTCTCGCCGGGGCAGTGCGCGGAGATCATCTGTCGCTCGCCAACCCGGAGGGTGTCCAGGCTGCCCCGCCGTCCCTCCAGGACGTACCCGCCCCGGCTGACGGTGAAGTGCTGGCCGGTGTCGGACCAACCGTTGCCGTCCATGTGCAGGTCCTGGCAGCGCTTGGCCAGCCGGACAGCCTGCTCCTGCGAGTAGTCCGTGGTGTTCGGGAACGCCATGTGGTGAACGATGATCTTGTTGGTGGGGATGGCGCTGACCGCCAGCGGGTCCCGGGGTGGCCGGGCTCCCCACTCGTCGCAGCCGAGGATCCAGTCCAGGTCGTCGCCCGGCTCGGCCTGCGCGGCCGACGGCAGCGCGAGCTCGCTCCCGACCACCGCGACCGCCGCCGCGCCGAGGCCGGCCCGGAGCAGGGTACGGCGATCCAGTTCGGGGTTGTCGAAGATCATGGCTTCTCCCTCGGCCAGCCGGCGACGGCACGACGGATGTAAAGGAACTCCACAACCTTCGCGCGCAATGGAGAATATTGCCGACCTGCCGGCAGCGCCAGTACCCGGTCGTACCTACGCGACCGGTGGGTGCCACCACTTTCGGGATTGCTGGGGGACGCGTGTCGTCGTGGGCGTCGACCTGTTCGGTCCGGACCGGTCGGGTCACCGACCGGCGGGACGCGGTGACGGGGCGCCGAGGGCCGCCGTCACGGTGCCGTCCGGGCCGGCACGCTGCTTACCAGTGGGGCTCAGGCCGCCTGCAGTCCGGATCCAGGCAGCCGCCGGGGCAGGCGTACGTCCTCGGAGGAGCCGTCGTCCGGGGAGACCGTCGTGGACCCACCGGACCGGTCGGTGGCCGGGCCGTCCTGCCGGGCCAGGCGCATCGCCCGGTCCGCGTGCCGCAGGGCCGGGCACGGTCCGGGCTCGTCGGGGCAGCCGAGGTTCCCACACCGGCCGGACGCGTCGAGCTGGTGGGCGCGCGCCACGTCGAAGCCGAGTCGCCACAGCAATGGGTCGGTCACGTCGTCCGGCAGGGCGGCCTGTCGGCTGGGGTGATGGTGGGAGGCGCTGGGCACGGGAACCCCTTTCGTCGACGTCGACCTGATGGTTCACCAACTCAGTCAACGCTAAACCCCACGCGCACCATGGGTGCTGCGAGCCAGATCACCGACCTGAGTGGGGGCACAGATCCGCGACCTCCCGTTCTGCCTTCCCCAGACAGGACCTCCGTAGGACGGTGGTGGTGTCGGTCATCGGGTGCCTCCGGTGGTCGGGTCGGCCGGGGGCCGAACGGTGCTCGAGGATCCTCGTGCACGACGCCAGGGGGCGGTGGCGTGCCTCAACGCCGCAGCCAACGATGGATCCTGCTCAGGGTCGGCTACCCGGCCGGCGGCTCTCTCCGCCGCGTACTCCTCCAACCCGACCTCGATGACACGGGCCAGGCCGGCGCGGTCCACGGCGCGGTAGGGGCTTTCCGGAGTGTCGCCCGGCGCGGCCAGGCCGAGGGTGACGAGGTCACGCATCTTGGACCGCGCGCGCTTCATGCGCCTCTGGTGAGCCGGGCTGCTGGGGTCGACGACAGGCGCGATCCCGAGGAGCATTCCCCGCCTCACCAGCGTCAGCACGGTTATCTCGTCCTCCCTGATCAGGAAGTATGCGGCGATCCTGGCCGTTGATCGGAGGTTGGCGGGGGAGAAGCCGCGTGTGGCGACATGCCATGACCGGGAGCCGGGGCATCGGTAGACGCGGAAGGGCAGGTTGGCGTGCTCGGTGGGCAGGTTGGGGGCTTGCCGGGCTTGTTCTTCGGTGCGGTATCGGATCTTGTCGCAGCGGCAGTGCTCGGGGCGGTTCCGGTAGCTGCGGGTCCGGAGGGCGGGCGCTTCGGGGGTGGGTTCGTCGGTCACTGGTCGTCCTTCCGTGATCAGTGGCGACGGGGTCGGCTCCGTGACAACGCGAGGGCGAGCAGGTTCACCCGGCCGGGCTCACCCGATCAGGCGACAGATCGAGCACGGCCAACCGGTCGGTGAACGCCTGGTCGTCGTCGAACGCCAACAGCTCGGCCAGAGTCAGCCAGCTGTGGGTGTGCCGTCAACGTCCCAGGCGAATCCGCCGTCCCTGGGGGCGCGGGGCGGGAGCCGCGCCGCCGTCGCTGGGGGCGCGGGGCGGAGCCGCAGGAGTGGCCGGCGGCGCAACGGGTAACCGGCGGCCCGGGAGCGGGCCTGCCGGAACCGGAGGGGGACATGGAAGCCGTCGTCGTCGGCCTGACCGTCGCCGTCCTGGTGACGGTCCAGCTGGTGGCGAGCGTCCGGGTGGTCCAGCAGCACCAGCGTGGCGTGGTCTTCCGGTTCGGTCGGGTGCGGGCCCGCGTCCGTCAGCCCGGTCTGCACCTGATCGTGCCGGTCGCCGACCGGATGGTGCGGGTGAACGTGCAGACCGTGGTGACGCAGGTTCTCGCGCAGAGCGCGATCACCCGGGACAACGTGCCGCTCACCGTCGACGTGGTCGTCCGGCACCGGGTGGTCGACCCGGTGAAGGCGCTGGTCCACGTGCGGGACTACCCGTCGGCCCTGCTCCAGGTGACGCAGACCGCCCTGCGGTCGGTGGTCGGCGGAGCGGAACTCGACACCGTCATCGGTGGCCGGGAGCGGGTCAACGCCGCGCTGAGCGCCGCCGTCGACGCGTCGACCGGGCACCCCTGGGGCGTGCTCGTCGAGCGGGTGGAGGTGCGGGACGTGATCCTGCCCGAGTCGTTGGCGCGGTCCCTGTGCCGCCAGGCCGAGGCGGAACGGGAGCGGCGGGCGCGGGTGACCGCCGCCGACGGCGAGGCCCAGGCGTCCCGCCGGATCGCCGACGCGTCCGCCGCCGTGACCCGGACGGCGGGGGAGACCATCCGGCTCGTCCCCGGTCGGGGCGACGGGCGTCGGCCGGGGGGTGTGCCCGACCCGGCGACCGGGTAGCGGCCCCGCCGCCGTGCGGGCCAGCCCCGCCCGCCGAGGGCCCGCCACCGCCCGCCCGGTGCCGGGGTCACTCGTCGTCGGTCAGCCCGTCGAGGTAGACCCACTCCCCGTCCTCGCGGTGGAACCGGCTGCGTTCGTGCAGCGTGCCGGGGCGCCCACGGTCCCGGTAGTGGGCCCGGAACTCCACCGTGCCGGTGGTGTCGAAGAGGCCGCCCCGTTCCGTGGCGAGCACCTCGAGCCGGGTCCACCGCAGCCGGGGGTCGAGGGTCAGCCCCGCCGGCCGGGTCTGCGGATGCCAGCTGCGCAGCAGGTGGTCGACGTCGCCGACGACGAAGGCGGAGAACCGGGACCGCATGAGCGCCTCGGCCGTCGCCGCGCTGGTCTCGGCGCGGTGCAGCGGCCCGCAGCACTCGCCGTACTCGCGCCCCGCGCCGCACGGGCACGCCGAGGTGTCCGTGGTCTTCCGTGTCGTCCCGCGCCCGCCCACCGGGCCATTCTGTCCGAGCGGTCCCCCGCGCCGGACACCGGGCGTCGGACCGGACGGTAGGTTGCCGGACATGGTGGAGACGACGGTCGACCCGGGCACGGCGACGACCGGCCGGGTCGTGGAGATCTGGACCGACGGGGCGTGCAGCGGGAACCCGGGACCGGGTGGGTGGGGCGCGGTGCTGCGCTACGGTGCCCACGAACGGGAGATCAGCGGTGGTGAGTCGACCGCGACCACCAACAACCGGATGGAGCTGATGGCCGCCATCCAGGCCCTGGAGAGCCTCACCCGCCCGGTCACCGTACGGATCCACACCGACAGCACCTACGTGCGCAACGGCATCACCGGCTGGCTCGCCTCCTGGAAACGCAACGGGTGACTCACCGCCGCCCGGCAGCCGGTGAAGAACGCCGACCTGTGGCAGCGGCTGGAGGCCGCCTGTGGCCGGCACGAGATGACCTGGCACTGGGTGAAGGGCCACAGCGGGCACCCGGAGAACGAGCGGGCGGACGCGCTGGCCAACCGGGGCATGACCGAGGCCCGGCCGGGCAGCCGGCCGGGCTGATCCGCCCCGGCCGCCGGGGCCGCTCTACTCGTACCGGGCCGGGTCGGCGCTGCCGGAGACGTCGTCGACGTCGTAGCCGGCCCGACTGGTGGTGGTCGCCGGTCGGCCCTCACCGGGCACCGGCCCGCTGTCCAGGTCGTCCCCGGTGTCGTCGGTGCTGCGCAACGAGTCGCCCGGCGGCCGGAGCGACGCCTCGTGAGCGGTGGTGCCGTCCGGTTCGTCGGTGGCCGCGCGGTCCGCGTGCTTGTCGGTGCTCATGCCGCACTCCTGCCCGCGCCGTCGCGGCGCAAACGTCGACCGGTCGTCCGACAACGCGGACCGTGCCAGCCGTCGTCGGCGCCGGTCGTCACTCGATGTCGTCCTCGTCGGCTGTTCCCGCCGCGGTGGCGCGGAAACCACCGGACGTGCCGACCGATGGTGCCGCCGCCGGTCGTACGCCGGTCGTCCCGCGACGTTCGACCATTCGGCTGACAACGAAATCGCGTGGCGATTGTGCGGGGATCGGCGGCGATATCGAATCGATGCGAATGCATGACAACCAATCACGGCGTTACCGGAACGATTCATTCGTGGACCGGAAAGAGCATTCCCGTCGTCGACGGGAAGTGATGCCGCATCCGGTTTCCCGCGAGCCCCCGGGGCAGGCCGACAGAGGAGGCGTCGGCCTGCCCGAGCTGCGCGCCCTGCACGACCGGCTCGGCGCGACCATGGTGCACGTCACGCACGACCAGACCGAGGCGTTGGTGCTCGCCGACCGCATCGCCGTGCTCCGGGACGGCCGGGTCGAGCAGGTGGGCACCCCGGACGAGATCTGGCGTCGCCCGGCGAGCGTCTTCGTGGCCCAGTTCGTCGGCTCTCCGGCGATGAACCTGCTGCCGGCCGGCGCGCTCACCCCGGCCGGCGACGCGCCGTCGCTGCCGGTGACCGGTCGGCGACTCGGCTTCCGGCCGGAGGCGGTCGCCCTGGCCGCCCCGGCGGCCGGTGACGACGGCGCGGCGGTCACCGACCGGGTCGAGGTGGTCGGCGAGGACGCCTACGCGTACCTGACCCTGCCGGGTGGGCATCCGGTGGTCGCCCGGGTCCCGGCGGCCCGGCGGCCCGCGCCCGGCTCGGCCGTCCGGCTCACCGTGCGTTGGCCGGACGTGCACGTCTTCGACGCCGCCTCCGGCCGCCGGGTCGACCCGGCGTGAACCCGGACACCCGCTCCCGCCGACAGCTGCGGCTGATGCTGGCGCCGTACCTGGTCGGCCTGGTCGGTCTGGTGCTGCTGCCGGCCGCGGTCACCCTGGTTCTCGCGTTCACCGAGTACGACCTGCTGCGCGCGCCGCGCTTCGTCGGCTGGGACAACGTCACCGAGCTGGTCGGCGACCCGGTGTTCCGGGTGTCGCTGCTCAACTCCCTGGTGTTCGCCCTGGTGGCGGTGCCGCTGCGGCTGCTGCTGGCGCTGGGCCTGGCGCTGCTGCTGCACCGGCGCGGCCCGGCCGTCGGCTCGGCCCGCACCGCGGCGGTGCTGCCCACGGCGGTGCCGGAGATCGCGTACGGGCTGCTCTGGCTCTGGCTGCTCAACCCGCTCCACGGCCCGGTCAACCAGGTGCTCCGGCTCGGCGGGGAGAACGGGTTGACCGTGCTCGGCCGGACCCCGCCGCAGTGGCTGACCGACCCGACCGACGCGCGGGCGGCGATCGTCCTGATGAGCCTGTTCACCATCGGGGAGACCTTCGTGGTGCTGCTCGCCGCCCGTCGGGCGCTTCCCGCCGAGGTCTACGAGATGGCGGCCATCGAGGACGCCACCGGCTGGGACGTGTTCCGCCGGATCACGCTTCCGCTGATGACCCCGGTGCTGGCGCTGCTGCTGATCCGGGACGCGATCGGCAGCCTCCAGTTCTCCTTCGTCCCCGCGTTCGTGGTGACCGACGGTGGCCCGCCCCCGTACGCCACCACCTACCTGTCGCTCTTCGTCTACCGCAACGCCTTCGAGTACCTCCGGTACGGCTACGCGTCGGCGGCGACCCTGGTGATGATCCTGCTGACCGTGGCGGCGGTGGTGCTCCAGTGGCGGCTGATCCGCCGGTACCGGGGCTTCTACGGCGTGTGACCCGGCCGGCTCGGGTCGGTCGGGTCGGTGCCGACCGGCGTCTCGGGGCACGACGGCTTCGTGATCGTCACGCCGGAGTACAACCACAGCACCTCCGGCGTGCTGAAGAACGCCATCGACTACCTCTTCGCCGAGTGGAACAACAAGGCCGTCGGCTTCGTCTCCTACGGCTCGGCCGGCGGAGCCCGTGCCGTCGAGCACCTGCGGCTGATCGCCGGTGAACTCAAGATGGCCGACGTCCGCCAGCAGGTCGTGCTCTCGCTGATGACCGAGATCGAGAACTACAGCGTCTTCAAGCCCGGCGACTACAACCTCCCCGCGGTGAACACCCTCCTCGACGAGGTCGTCGCCTGGAGCAAGGCGCTCGCTCCGCTGCGCGCCACCGCCTGATCCACCCGTCCGGACGCGGGGCCGCCGCTACGGCTGGCCCCGCGCTCCGGACGGCGTTTCCGCCACCTGGGCACCGGGGGCCCGCTGAGGAAGCCACGACGCCCGTCCCGGTCGGCCGGGCGCGGGTGGCTGACGTGTCGACGGCCGTCGCGGAAGGTCCCGAGGGCGGATCAGGTCCAGTAGAGCATCCGGGCGGCGGGCACCCTGGTGGTCAGTTCCCGCTCGAACCAGGTGCGCAGCTCGGTCATCACGTCGGGTTGGTACACGTACTTCACCGCGCCGAACCGGCCGAACCTGCGGCGGCGGGACTGCTCGTCCATCTCCAGACGGGTCCGGGGATACCAGCCGAGCAGCACCTCCTTGCTGCCGGGTGTGAACCGGTGCGTGATCAGCTCAGCGCTGAGGTCCAACCCGTCCACCCCCGCCACGGCCGCCCGTACCCGGTCGAGCAGCACGCCGTAGTGCTCCCGCCAGTTCGGCGTGGGCATGATCGGGGCGATGGTCAGCCCGACCGGGTAGCCGTCGAGCGCCAGCCTGCGCAGCGCGTCGAGCCGCTCCAGCACGGTCGCGGTGCCACCTTCCAAACGGTCGCTGATCGGCGCGGCGTTGACGCTGAACCGTACCCGCGTGCGGCGCGCGTGTGGCAGTCCCACGAACGTGTCGACGTCGGCGTATTTCGTGGTCCAGCGCAACTGCACCGGCGCGTCCCAGGCCCCGAAGTGCTCCACCGCCCGGCGCCAGCTGCCGGTGAGGTGCTCCAGCGCGAGTGGATCGGTGTAGCAGGACGCCTCGAACGTCGTGCCCTCGCCGGCCCGGGCGGCGCTGCGACTGGTCACCGTTCCCCGGCCCACGTAGTCGGCCAGTCCGGCGAGGATGTCGTCGAGATCGGCGTAGACCCGGGTGACCGGGGGACCAGAGAGGGAGCCGGCGAGATAGCAGTACTGGCAGTGCGCCGGGCAGCCCTCGGCCAGGTCCGCCCGCCAGTCCGCACTCGGCGCGATCGACTGCAACGCCCGCCGCGACGGCGGGCTGACCACGATGGCCAGGGTCGACTTCGCCCGCGCGTACGTCTCCCGCTCGGTTTCGCCACGCACGCCGACCAGTCGGTTGGCGCGTAGCCGTTCGACCTCGATGCCGAGTCCCTCGATCCGGTCGACGATCCGGCGCCCGTGCGGATGGTCGACCGCCGCGGGGGTGACGACCACCCGGCGGGGCGTCCAGCGCCGGGCCGGCCGGGCGGGTGGGGCCAGCCCGGTGAGGTCACGGATCGCCACCCGCTCGCCGCTGGCGTCGTGCGGCGCTGCGGGTACGTCCGCGGCGAGCGGCTCCTCGACGTCCACGGCGTCGTCCTCCGGCTCCACCCGGCGCGGGTACCCGTTGTCGTTTCGACCGCACCTGGTCGTGCCGGCCGCACCTGTCCGGACCAGGGTGAACGCTGTCGGGTTCGGGCCCGGGGGCGCGCTGCGGTGCACGTGGCTCAGATGCCCCGCGACACCCGGTTCCGGTCGGGGTGTGGCCGGAGCGCCGGAAACCGCCCTGCCGGCCGGGGCGAGCCGCGATGATGGGGGCATGACCGTGGATCTCCGGGCGCGCACCGCGCGTGAGGTACTCGACGACCACTTGCGCCTCGCCGCCGAGGGGCGGTTCGCCGAGGACATCGAGCGCAACGTCGCGCCGGACTGCGTGGTCCTGGAGCGGCGGGGTGTGTTCCGGGGGCGCGACGGTGCCCGCACCCTGGCCCGGTGGCTGGGGGAGGAACTGCCGGACGCCCGCTACACGTACACGAACGTGCTGGTGGAGGGGCGGGTCGGCTTCCTGGAGTGGACCGCCGAGGCCGCCGGCTTCCAGGTCCTCGACGGTGCCGACTCCTTCCTGGTCGAGGACGGCTGGATCGTCGCGCAGACCGTCCACTACACGGTGGAACCGATGCCCGGCCTCAGCGTCTCATAACCGTCTCAGAAGTGACGCATAAGGCGACTCGCTATTCGTCGCCCAGGTGTCGGTAGACCGTGGCCCGGGAGACGCCCAGGGCGGCGGCGA
This sequence comes from Micromonospora inyonensis, assembly GCF_900091415.1. Taxonomy (NCBI): domain Bacteria; kingdom Bacillati; phylum Actinomycetota; class Actinomycetes; order Micromonosporales; family Micromonosporaceae; genus Micromonospora; species Micromonospora inyonensis. The sequence goes on from NZ_FMHU01000002.1 coordinate 1,621,938, forward strand.
TCTCCTCGACCGAGTGTCTGCCGGCCGCGTGCATCCGCCGGGCGGTGGCGATCTGGCCGCTGCTCATCGCGCGGGGCCGGCCCGGCCGGCGGGGGCCGGTCGGCACCTCGGGGGCGGGCGGGCCGTCCAGCAGCCGGTGCGCCCCGTCGAGCATGTCCGCGCGCAGCACGTCCGGGGGGACGTCGAGGAAGAAGACCACCGGGTCGGAGCACATGGCGATCGCCTGGCTGGCCCAGATCCGGTCCCGCCGGTCGCCGTTCGGCCCGGCGACGATCTCGTTCGCCCGCAGCGCGAACTGCACCAGTCGTTGGTACGTGGGACCACGGGCGACCAGTGCCATGTCGTGGAAGAGCATGCCCAGCGGTCGGCGGTGCGCGAGCATGGTGTCCACGAACCCCTCGAGCAGGGCCCAGCGGCCCCGCTCCGGCGGTAGGGCACCGGCCGTCGCCAGCAGGGTCTCCAGGTCGGTCAGCAGCGGCTCGACCAGGGCTGCGAGCAGGTCCTCCTTCGTGGGGAAGTGGTAGAGGATGGCCGCCTTGGTCAGCCGGAGCCGCTCGGCGATCTCGCGTAGCGACGTGCGTTGGTAGCCGTGCGCGGAGAAGAGGTCCAGCGCGGTCCGCAGGATCCTGCCCCGGGTGTCGCCCGGCTCCTCGTCCACCACGGTCGCCACCCTAACCGGGGCTGACCGATGCGGGGTGGAGTCGGGTGGCTACGCTGACCGCCGGTCAGTACAGTGTGCACTGTTCGGCTCATGGGCGACAGGAGGCGTCATGGCCGTCATCGCGGTCAACGACCTGGTCAAGACCTTCGGCCGCACCCGGGCCCTGGACGGGCTCGACCTGCGCGTCGAGGCGGGGGAGGTGCACGGCTTCCTCGGCCCGAACGGCTCCGGCAAGTCCACCACCATCCGCGTCCTGCTCGGACTGCTGCGCTGGGACTCCGGGGAGGTGCGCCTGCTCGGCGGCGATCCGTGGCGTGACGCGGTGGCGCTGCACCGCCGCCTCGCGTACGTCCCCGGTGACGTCAACCTCTGGCCGAACCTCTCCGGTGGTGAGGCGATCGACCTGCTCGGGGCCCTGCGCGGCGGGCTCGACCGGCGGCGCCGCGACGAGTTGCTCCAGCGGTTCGACCTCGATCCGACGAAGAAGTGCCGCACCTACTCCAAGGGCAACCGGCAGAAGGTGGCCATCGTCGCGGCCTTCGCCGCCGACGTCGTGCTGTACGTGCTGGACGAGCCGACCGCCGGCCTGGACCCGCTGATGGAGGCGGTGTTCCAGGACGAGGTCCGGCGGATCAGGCGCGACGGTGGCACCGTGCTGCTCTCCAGTCACGTGCTCGCCGAGGTCGAGGCGCTCTGCGACCGGGTCAGCATCATCCGGGAGGGACGCACCGTCGAGTCCGGCACCCTCGCCGAACTGCGCCACCTCACCCGGCTGTCGGTCACCGTCGAGACCGCGCGCCCGGTGACCGGGCTGGACCGCCTCGCCGGCACCCAGCTCGTCAACCAGGCCGACGACCGGCTCCAGTTGGAGGTCGACCCCGCCCACCTGGACGAGCTGCTCGGTCACCTGATCCGGTTCGGTGTGCGGTCGCTGACCAGCGCCCCGCCCACCCTGGAGGAGCTGTTCCTGGCCCACTACGGCGACCGGGTCACCCCGACCGCGACCGTGCCGGCGGCGCAGCGGTGAGCGCCCTCACCGGCACCGGCCGCCTGGTCGGGTTGGTGCTGCGCCGAGACCGGGTCCGGCTGGCGCTCTGGGTGCTCGGCACGCCGCTGCTGACCGCCGCGCTGGCCGCCAGCGTCGCCGGCCTCTACGCCGGGGAACGGGACCGGATCACGTACGCCACCACCGCGGCGGCCAGCCTGGTCGCCCGCGCGTTCAACGGCCCGGTCGCCGGACCGAGCATGGGCTCGGTGGTCTTCGCCGAGTCGTACCTGACCCTCGCCGTGCTCACCGCGCTGCTGAGCACCTTCACCGTGGTCCGGCACACCCGGCAGAACGAGGAGACCGGGCGGGCCGAACTGCTCGGCGCGTCCGTGCTCGGCCGGTACGCCCCGCTCACCGCCGCCCTGCTGGTCACCGTCGCGGCCAACCTGATCACCGCCGCGCTGGTCGCCGTCGCCCTGGTCGGCGCGGACCTTCCGGCCGGCGGATCGATCGCGACCGCCGCCGCGATCGCCACCGTCGGGGTCTCCTTCGCGGCCGTCGCCGCGGTGACCGCCCAGCTCTCCGGCAGCTCCCGGGGCGCGAACGCGCTGGCCGCGGCGGCGGTCGGGGTGGCGTTCGTGCTCCGCGCCGCCGGCGACGTGTTCGGCGACGCCACCCCGGACGGTCAGCGGGTGGTCAGCGCCTGGCCCGCCTGGCTCTCCCCGCTCGGCTGGGCGACCCAGGTGCGACCGTACGGCGGCGAGCGGTGGTGGGTGCTCGTACTGCCCGTGGCGCTGCTGGTCGCGGCGACCGTGGCGGCGTACCTGCTGACGAACCGGCGGGACCTCGGGGCCGGTCTGCTCGCCAGCCGGCGCGGGCCGGCGCGGGCATCCCGGGCCCTGCTCAGCCCGGTCGGTCTGGCGTGGCGGTTGCAGCGCCCGGCCCTGCTCGGCTGGGCGGTCGGTGTCGCGGTGCTCGGCTTCGGCATGGGGCTCGCCGCCGACGAGGTCGAGAACATGGTCGGCGAGAACGCGGCGGCGGCCGAGGCGATCAGCCAACTCGGTGGTGGGGCGGACCTGGTCGACGCGTACCTGACCGCGATGATCGGCATCTTCGCGTTGACGATCGGCGCGTACGTCGTGCAGGCCGTGCTGCGGACCCGTGCCGAGGAGTCCGACGGGACCCTGGAGGTGGCGCTCGCCGCCGCCGTCAGCCGGCGACGCTGGCTGGCCGGGCACCTGTCCACCGCCGTGCTCGGCGCCACCGGCCTGATGCTCCTGGCCGGGGGGACCACCGGACTCGGGTACGCCACCGTCGCCGGTGACCCGGTCGGCCGGGTCGGTGAGCTGACCGGGGCGGCCCTGGTCCGGGTGCCGGCACTGCTGGTGCTGGCCGGGGTGGTGGTGCTGTTCTTCGGGCTGGTGCCCCGCGCGGCGACGGGCCTGTCCTGGGCGACGCTGATCGTGTTCCTGCTGTTCGGGCAGCTCGGGGCGGTGCTGGACCTGCCGCAGGCGGTGCTGGACCTCTCCCCGTACACGCACGTGCCGGCCCTGCCGGCGGCCGGGTTCGCCGTGCTGCCGCTGGCCGTGCTCACCGGGGTGGCGGTGCTGCTGCTCGCCGCCGGGGCGACCGGCTTCCGTCGCCGCGACGTCCCGAGCTGAGCGGACGGCGGCCCGGATCGGCTGGGAGCGGCCCGCCGCGGAACCCGGTCGGCGGTCAGTGGGTGGGGGCGGGGTCGTCCAGGATCGCCCGGAAGCGCTCCTCGGCGAGGTCGAGCTGGGCGAAGATGTGCTCCTTGACGGCGGGCGCGAGCGGCGTGTCGGGCCGGGCGATCAGTTCCCGCAGGATCGGGACCAGCGGGCGGTACTTGCGGGCCGACGAGAGCACCTTCGGCCCGGTCGTGTGGATCACTCCGACGCCGTTGTCGGTGAAGTCGGAGATCTTGATGACCCGCGCCCACGGGTCCCGGTCCAGGCTGGCCGCGACGTGCTCCCGGTACTGGACGTGGCGGTCCCGGTCCGGGTCCCAGGTCGGGTTGGTGACCGCCGCGACCAGCCGGGCGACCCGGTGACCGAACCGGTCGGCCAGCACGGCGAGGGCGGCCGGGACCGGATCGACACCGTCGCCGACCTCGCCGGCCAGGTCGGCCGGATGGTCCTCCACGGCGTCGTGCAGCAGACCCGCGACGATCACGTCGACGTCGCGGACCTGGTAGTGGTGCATCAGGCGGATGGCCACCCGCAGCAGGTGGTTCAGGTACGGCTCGCGCACCCGCCGGTCGTCGCGGTGCAGCTCGGCGGCGAGGTCGAGGGCCTCGGTCAGGCGCCGTCGCGCGTCGGCGTCGAAGGCGCCGACCTCCAGCCGGAAGCGTTCCAGCAGGCCGGGCTCGCCGTGGATCTCCGTGATCGCGTGCATCGGCATCGTGCCCAGGTACGAGGGGAAATCCATCCGTCACTTATAGCCGATCACCCGCCGTCCGTCCCGCCCCGCCTGTGCGTCCCCGGCCTGCGGGCGCGGTGCTCAGCGTCGCCACTCCGGGAGTTGCCGCTCGGACATGCGACGCCAGAACTGGCGCAGCTGCGAGCGGGACGTGTTCTGCCAGGGCGACCGGGCACTGAGCAGGTACCGCGGTGAGGTGAGGTCCGCCTGCCGCGCACAGAAGTTCTGGTCCAGCTCGTGCGGCTGCGGTTCACCTTCGGCCGGCAGCGGGCAGAGCCGGAACGGGCAGTCGTCCAGGCAGGTGGCCCCCGGGGAGCAGGACTCGGAGGACTCCAGCGTGCGGTCGGGCCGCAGCGGGCGACGGTCGCTGGTCAGGCAGGGCGGCAGGTCGGCGCGGTCCGCGCGGGTCAGCCGGTCCTCCCGGTCGATGAGCAGGTCGCCCCGGTCGGCGAGATTCAGCAGCAGCATGACGTCGGCCAGGAGGCGCTGGGCATGCGGGGTGAGGACACTCCAGCCGCTCGAGTCGGGGATCCACAGGGACTGTTCCCGGCGCACCTCCGCCACCGTGCTGCTCGACCCGACCCGGCTGGAGGTCTCACGCTCGTCGATCCAGCAGTACCGTTCCGGGCGGCGACTGAGCAGGGCGCGCACGCAGAGGCGGCCGGCCTCCAGCAGGAAGGGGTGCGGCGGACCGGGCGGTCGTCCGCGCACCGCCTGACCGGCGATCCGCAACCAGTGCCGCACCAGGCCGTACGGGTTCGCGCCGTGTTCCCGGCGGGGCAGCGGTTCGGCCGGGTCGACGGGCAGGGAGAAGAGCGTCAGTGCCTGGAGCAGCACCAGTTGGCTGTACCAGAACCGGGAGTGGGCCAACGTCCGCTCCGCCTTCTCGACGAGAAAGCTACGGTCGGACGGGGTGCGACCGACCAGGGGCCGGCGGATGTTCGCGGCCAGCCGGAAACCCTGGGCGAACGCGATCTCCGAGGTGATCGGGAAGTAGTGCTCCGGCCGCGCGGGGTGGTACGCCTCCAGCGCGCGGAGCCACTTCCGCAGGTCACCCCCCACCTGGGTGATCTCCGGGGTCGGTCCGAGCGGGGTCTCCTCGGTGTCCTGGTGGGCGGACTGGTAGAGCAACGGCAGGATCCAGCCCCGTAGCTGCTGCTCCCAGTAGGTGAGATGTTCCGACCGGCGGTCGGCGGTGGTGCTGCGCGGCATCTCCTCGGGGCCCAAGCCGCCGACCTGACGCAGGCCGCGCACCGCCTCCCGACCGCCCAGGCCGATCTCCCGCGCCGCGGCGAGCCGGACCCGGTACGAACCCTCCCGACCGGCCAGCCGGAAGAAGGCGGCGTAGTTGGGCTCTGGACCGGCCCGGTCGGCCCGGACACCCCGTTCGGTCCGGCACGTGCGTGCGCGGTCGACGATCAGCCGCGCGGCGTCCCCGATCCGGCGGACGAGCTGGAGCCGGGCCTGGTTGGCCGGACGGTTGGGAACGTGCCCGATCCCGGCGTCCTCCCACTGCTCCGCGATCTCCCGGAGCAGGTCGGCGTGCACCGGCCGGCGGGCGCTGGTGTCGCTCTCCACCGCTGCGGCGTACAACTCGAACCGCCAGCAGAGGTCCTTCTCCGATCTCGCCTGCTCCCGCAGGTGCCGGACCAGCCGGGCGACCGGTTCCTCGCGCGGGGCGAGTGGAAGGCGTTCGGCCAGGGGCGGTCGGTCGCTCCGCTGGGCCGCCAGGTGGCGGGAGAGGAGGGTCAACGCGATCAGCGCCTCCGGGTTGCGTCGTGACGTGATCAGGCTTCCCAGCAGCCGGCCCAGCAGTTTCGGGTCGGTGAGGTACCGCATGCCCAGGTAGGCCTGGACGACGCCGTGCAGGAACTGGGCCTCGGTCCGGCGGACGTCCACGACCGCCCACTCCGCGCCCTCGACGAAGGCGTGCGTGATGTGGTCCAGGAGGTTGGTCCGCACACGGTTGCCGAGTCCGTCGTGCAGCCGGCCCAGGATCGCCCGATGCTCCGCGTCGTGGCCCCGGGTCATTTCCTGGTACTCCAGGTGACTGGTGCCGCGCACCAGGGCCAGACACGCGAAGGCGGACAGCACCTCCAGGGTGATCGCCCGGTCGTCGCGGCTCCGGCTGACGTCCCTCTTGAGGGTGCCGTCGAGCAGTGCGGTACGCCAGGCGTCGAGCAACTGCCACCGGGCCTCGTACCGGTCCATCGGCCGGACCACCCCGCCGGCCTCGGCCCGGGACAACCGTGGCAACCGGTCGCTGCGGTGCAGGGCGCGGATGACGGTCAGGAAGAACGGGGAGTCGGTGACGTCCGCCGCCTTGATCAGGGCGACGATCCTCGCCCAGGAGGACGGAGCTGCTCCCGGCGTGCCGTCGAGCCCGTGTTCCAGCGCGGCCCCCTCGCCAAGCGGTTCCAACCCGACCAGGATCGCGCGCATGCCCCGGAGCGGGTCGTACGGACGGGAGGTCACGATCAGCGGTAGTCGTGCCTCGGCGGCCTGGCTGATCGCCTCCCGCAGCACGTTCTCCTCCCGCTGTTCCTCGTCCCGGCCGAACGGCTCGTGCAGTCCGTCGGCGAGCACCGCGATCCGGTTGCTCATCCGCAGGTGCCGCCAGATCCGGGTTCCGGAGCCGTCGCTGAACAACTGGGCGTCCACCAGTTCCTGAAACCGTCTCCTGGCCAGTTCCTCGAAGGTGAGGTCCTCGGCGAGCCGGGCATCGCGCATCCGCACCGGTACCGGCACGATCCCGCGGCGGGCGAGCTGTCGGGTCAACTCGACGATGATCGCGGTCTTCCCGGACCCGACCCCACCGACGAGCACGACGGGCGAGCGCACCTGCGGGTCCCGGATCCGCTCGATGAGCACCTCGCAGAGTTCGTCGCGGCCGACGACCCGGTCCACGCTGGGATCGGCGGTCGCCACCAGCGCGGTCGCCGACGCCCGAGCCCGGCGGTTGTACCAGCGGTGGACCCGTTGCTTGCTGAGCACGTAGAAGAGGGCCAGACCGAGGGCCGCGCCGATCAGGGGACTGAAGAACTGCGCGAGGGTCGTGCAGGGTGCCTGCCGCTCCCCGGCGCAGGGGTTCCGGAGTTCCGGCAGTCGTTCACCGAGCCACCGGCGTCCCTGGGGAGGGAAGAACAGGTGGTAGAGGGGGTTGAGGACCTGGGCGACGAGACAGACGGCGACGACGAGCACGACGACCACGGCCAGTACGGTCCACCAGGGATGCCGCGGCCACCGGCGGGAGCGGGTCGGCAGCCTGTCGGCTCGGACGCGCCGCCATTGCTGTTCCTCGCCGCTGACCCGGGTCTCCACCGTGCGGGTCAGCTTCGCCACCGACATCCGTGGGCTCCACAGGCGTCTGCGCCAGAGCGGACCGCGCATGCCCGTACCCCCCGTCCGTCACGGCGAGCGGCTGGTGAGATTTCGTCACGTACCGGTCAGAGTGAGGGTAACGCTGATCAGGCGGACCTCTGGTGCGGACCGGCGAAAAGCCCGGCCGGGGCTGCGCGGGACCGGCGGGCAGGGACGGTGTCCGGGCCGGGGCGTGGTGGCCGGTCAGGCCGGGGCGGGGCCGGTGGTGTCGCGCAGGACCACCCCGGCGTCGAGCACCTCGATCCGGCCGCCGGCGGCCACCGGCTCCAGCGCGAGGGCCATCGCCCGTGCCCCCATCTCGACCAGCGGGAGCCGGACGGTGGTCAGGGCCGGCGTGACGTCGCGGGCGATCGGCATGTCGTCGAAGCCGGTGACCGAGACCTGGCCGGGCACGGCCACCCCCCGGGCCCGCAGCAGCGACAGCGCGCCGATGGCCATGGAGTCGTTGAGTGCCACGACCGCCGTCACGCCGGGCACCGCGTCGAGGAGGACGGCCGCCGCCCCGGCCCCGCTGTCCCGGTCGAACTCGGCGTAGCGGACGTGCTCCTCGGGCAGGGTCAGCTCCCGCTCGGCGAGGGCGCGGCGCAGCCCGGCCAACCGGTCGGTGGTCGTGGTGAGCAGCCGGGGGCCGGCCACCACCCCGATCCGCCGGTGACCGAGCGCGAGCAGCTCCCGGGCCAGCAGGTACGCGCCGTTCTCGTTCGCCGGCATCACCGCGTCGCCGGCGTGCTCGTGGCGTCCGATGACCGCGACCCGGCCGCCGGTCGCCTCGTACGCGGCGAGCTGTTCGTTGAGCCGGGTGGTGAAGCTGTCGTCGTGGTAGCCGGAGCCGGCCAGGATCATCGCCGCGACCTGTTGGCCGCGCAGCAGGTCGACGTACTCCAGTTCCCGTTCCGGGTCCCGGTAGCTGTTGCAGATGATGAGCAGCTTGCCGCGTGCGGTCGCCACCCGCTGCAGCCCTCGGGTGACCTCGGCGAAGTACGGGTCGGAGACGTCGTGCACGATGACGCCGACCACGCTGCGGTGGGGACGGGCCAGGAGCTGGGCGTGGGCGTTCGGGACGTAGCGCAGGTCGGCCACGGCCCGCAGCACCCGGTCGCGCAGCTCCTCGGTGACGGTCTTGCTGCTGCCGTTGATGACCCGCGACGCGGTCGCGGGGGAGACCCCGGCCCGTCGGGCGACGTCGGCCAGCGTCGCCATGGCCACCCCCGAGTGTTCTGCTGATGTGGTCGCGCCCTGAGTCGCGGCCTCAGGCTACCGCAGCGGGTAGGGCGGTCCCCGCCACCGCGGGGCCCGGCACGCCGGGCGAACGGGCGGAGGAAAGCCCTTGCCTGGCGGGATCGCCCCAGGCCGCCGGGGGCACTCCGTCAACCAGGCCACCTCGATGAACCGGCCGCTGGAGGAGGCCGTCGCGGACTACGCCGACGCGGGGGTGCCGGGCATCGTGTGGCGCGAACCGGTCGGGGCGTACGGCGTCGAGCGGGCGGCCCGGCTGGTCCGCGCCACCGGGCTCACCGTCACCTCCACTCCGCCGGGGCGGCTTCCTCACCGCCCACGACTGCCGGACGGAGAACCCGCGGGCCGTCGAGGAGGCCCCATCCTCGACTGCCCGGTGCTGGTGCTGGCCTCGGGCGGCCTGCCCGCCGGCAGCCGGGACCTCGACGGGGCCCGGCAGCGGGTACCGCGCGGGTGGTCTTCGTCACCATGGCACCCGTGCGCGGCAGCGGCTAGGGTGACGCTGCCGTGGTGCACGGGAAACCGGTGAAGTACCGGTGCGGTCCTCGCCACTGTGATCGGGAGTCCGCGGCCCTCGTCGAAACCGAGGTCACTGGGCGTACGCGCCTGGGAAGGCCGGCCACGGACGCACGTCCCGTCAGCCAGGAGACCGGCCACGGCACTGTGACGACCCGTCCACGAGGTGCTGGAAGGCAATCCCGATGCGCGAGCGCGCTCTGTCCACCGTGTCCCGGCGCGTCGCCGCGCCGCTGACCGTCCTCATCGTCCTGCTCGGCGGCTGCGGCACCGGGGACGACTCCACCCCGGCTGCCCCGCAGCCGGTCACCGCGGTCGACCTGACCAACTGCGGCACGCCGGTCCGGGTGGCCGCGCCGCCCCGGCGGGCGGTGACCATGAACCAGCCCGCCACCGAGATCATGCTGGCCCTCGGGCTGGCCGACCGGATGGCCGGTACGGCCTACCTGGACGACGCCATCCTGCCGGAGTACGCCACCCCGTACGCCTCGGTGCCGGTGCTGGCCGAGAAGTACCCCTCGAAGGAGAAGCTGCTCGAGGCCGAGCCCGACTTCGTCTACGGCTCCTTCCACAGTGCCTTCGGCGACGAGGGCGCCGGTGACCGGACCGGGCTGGCGAGGCTCGGTATCGGGACGTACCTCTCCCCGGCCGGCTGTCCCGCGCCGCACCGGCCGGCGAAGCTGACCATCGACCACGTGTTCGGTGAGATCCGGGACGTCGCGGCCATCTTCGGCGTACCCGATCGGGCCGAGAAGCTCATCGCCGACCAGCGGACCCGGATCGCCACGGCCGCCGGCCGGGTCGACGGTGCCGGGGACCTCTCCGTGCTCTGGTGGGACGAAGGGACCGACGCGCCGAGTGTGGGCTCCTGCTGCGGCACTCCCGGCCTCATCATGTCCTCGGTCGGGGTCGGAAACGCGTTCGCCGACCTGACCGGCGACTGGGCCGACAGCGGCTGGGAGACCCTCGCCGAACGCGATCCCGACGTGATCGTGCTGGTCGACGCGGCATGGGACACGGCCGCCGCGAAGAAGGCGTTCCTGACCGGCCACCCCACGCTGCGGCACCTCAGGGCGGTGAGCGGGCAGCGCTTCGTCGTCATCCCCTTCTCCGCCACCTCCGCCGGGGTGCGCGTCGTGCGCGGCGTCGAGGCGCTCGCCGAAGGCGTCGTCCGGATCCCCGACGGGACCGGGCGCTGACCACCGCGACCGCGCCGCCCACCCAGGCCGCCCTCCGCCCGGCCCGGCCCGCCGGCCCGGCGCTGCTCGTGCCCGTGCTGCTGGTCGCCCTGGTGGCGTCGATCGGGGCGGCGGTCACCATCGGGCCCGCCGACATCTCGATACGGACGGTGTGGACCGTGGTGGCCGACCGGCTGGGGCTGCTCGACTCCGACCTGCCGGTGCTGCGCGAGCACATCGTCTGGCGGCTACGGCTGCCCCGGGTGCTCGGCGCGGCTCTGGTCGGGGCGGGGCTGGCGGCGGTCGGCGCGGTGATGCAGACCGTCACCCGTAACCCGCTGGCCGACCCGTACCTGCTCGGCGTCTCCTCCGGGGCGTCGCTGGGCGCGGTCGCGGTCCTGGTCGTCGGTCTCGGCAACGGCGTCGCCGCGCTGACCGGGGGTGCCCTCGCCGGTGCGCTCGCCGCGTTCGTCGTCGTGATCGCCGTGGCCGGTCGGCGGGGTGCCCTCGAACCCACCCGGGTGGTGCTCGCCGGGGTGGCCGTCGCGCAGCTCTGCGCCGCGGCGACCTCCTTCGTCATCATCTGGGTCGCCGACCCGCACGCCACCCAGAGCATCACCTTCTGGCTCTCCGGTTCACTGGCCCGGGTCGACTGGACCGCGCTGGCCTGGGCCTCGCCGGTGCTGGCCGCCGTGCTCGCCCTGGTGGCGGCACACGCCCGCCGGCTCAACGCGTTCGCCTTCGGCGAGGACGCCGCCGCGGCCCTCGGCGTCCCGGTCGGCCGGGTCCGCTGGCTGCTGCTGGTCGCCACCGCGCTGCTCACCGCCGTGCTCGTGGCGATCAGCGGCGCGATCGGCTTCGTCGGGTTGATCCTGCCGCACGCCGTCCGCTTCCTCACCGGGGCGGACCACCGGCGGCTGCTGCCCGCCGTCGTCCCGGCCGGCGCGATCTTCGTGGTCTGGGTGGACACCGCCGCGCGGACCCTGTTCGAGCCCCGGGAACTGCCGGTCGGCGTGCTGACCGCGCTGCTCGGCGTGCCCGCCTTCGTGGTGCTGCTGCACCGGCGGAGGGCACGGGACTGATGCTCGACGTCACCGGCGTGTCCTGGTCCGTGGCGGCCCGGCGGATCCTCGACGACGTGACCTGCGCGGTGCCGACGGGCAGTCTCGTCGGGCTGCTCGGGCCGAACGGCTGCGGCAAGACGACCCTGCTGCGGATCGTCGCCCGGCTCACCCGCGCCGACCAGGGCCGGGTCACCGTCGACGGCGACGACCTCGCCAGCCTCTCCCGCTCCACGTTGGCCCGTCGGGCGGCGCTGCTCGCCCAGCACGCCGACACCGACCTCGACCTCACCGTCGCCGAGGTGGTGCTGCTGGGCCGCATCCCGCACCGCCGTTCCTGGTGGTCGGACACCGCCGCCGACCGGGAGGTCGCGACCGAGGCGCTCGCCCGGGTCGACCTGGACGGCTACGCGGACCGTCGCTGGCACACGCTCTCCGGCGGTGAACGGCAGCGGGCGCAACTGGCCCGCGCGCTGGCACAGCGACCGCGACTGCTGCTGCTCGACGAGCCCACCAACCACCTGGACATCGGCCACCAGCTGCACCTGCTGCACCTGGTCCGCCGCGCCGGCATCACCACCCTCGCCGCACTGCACGACCTCAACCTCGCCGCCATGTTCTGCGACACCGTGGTGGTGCTGGCCGGCGGTCGGGTCGTCGCCACCGGCGCACCCACCGACGTCCTCACCCCGCGGCTGCTCAGCGACGTCTACGGCGTCCACGCCGACGTCGCGGCGCACCCGGTCACCGGGCGGCCCACCATCACCTACCACCCGCCCGCGTCATGACCGAAGTGCGTAGCGCGCAAGCGGTCACCCACGTCGGCGGGCAGGACACCGTGCGCCGGCTCGCCGACGACGTGGCCCGGGCGCTGGACGTCCCGGTGTCGGCGTGCTTCCTCGACGGCGCCGCGCCGTCGCTGCACGCCGCGCTCGACGACGCCGTCGCCGCCGGTGCCGACGAGGTCCTGCTCGTCCCGACGCACCTGCCACCCGACCGGTACCTGGACACCTGGATCCGCCGGGCCCACGCGCACTGGGCGGCCGGTTTACGCGCGACCGCCCCGGGTCTCGGTCACCGGACCCCTGGCCGACCAACCCGCACTGGTCACCGCGATCACGCAGGCGGTCACCGGCCCGTGCCACCCGCTCGTCGGCAGTCCCGGCCCGTTCCGCAGCCCCGCCTGGTCGCGCCTCACCCCGCACCGCCACCACGTCCTGGTCTGCCGGGGGCCACGCTGCACCGCCTACGGGGCGAACCAGGTCGCCGACCGCCTCACCCGGGAGCTCGTGCGGCACGGTCTGGGCGACGACGACGCGCTCGTCACCCCTACCGGCTGCCTCTTCCCCTGCGACCTCGGTCCGCTCGTCGTGGTCCACCCCGACGACATCTGGTACGAGCAGGTGGACCCGGAACTCGCCGGGCGGATCGTCGACGAACACCTGCGGCGGGGACAGCCCGTCGACGGCCAGCGACCAAGGAGCCGACCATGACCGACCCGTCCGGCTGTCTGGTCACCGTGTGCCGGGACTGCTGCTGCGGCAGCGCCCGCAAGCACCCCTCGGTCGACCACGACGCACAGCTGCGCCGCCTGCGCGCCGGCCTCCCGGCACCGCACCGGATGCGGATCAGCACCTGCCTCGACCTGTGTGCGCAGTCGAACGTGATCGTCGTGCACCCGGCTCCCCGGGCGCGCCGGGCCGGCGCGCGGCCGGTCTGGTTCGGGCTGGTCGTCGACGACGCGGTGGTCGACGACATCACCGGCTGGGTCCGGGCCGGTGGGCCGGGGGTGGCACCGCTCTCCGCCGCCCTCGAACTGTCGGTGGTCGCGCCCGGGTTGCCCGAGCCGGGCGGTCGTCGCCGCTGAGTCGGCGGGGGCGGACGGCGTGACGGCACCACCGCGGGTGGGCACGCGCCCCCGGCGAGGATCCGCCACCCGCCAGCGGGAACGTGGTGGACGTCCGTGGCCACGGCACTAGGCTTGCCTCCCGTGCCCACCGACCTGCCACGTGCGGCGGACCTGCGGGCGGACTGCGCGCGGTGCTTTGGCCTCTGCTGCTACGTACCCGCGTTCGCCGCGTCCGCCGACTTCGCCCTCGACAAGCCCGCCGGTACCCCCTGCCCGAACCTGGCCGACGACTTCCGCTGCGGCATCCACGACCGGCTGCGGGAGCGGGGCTTCCCCGGCTGCACGGTCTTCGACTGCTTCGGCGCGGGACAGCAGCTCGCCCAGGTCACCTTCGGCGGGCGGGACTGGCGTACCCATCCCGAGCTGGCCGCCCCGGTGCGGGCCGCCTTCCCGGTCCTGCGTGCCCTGCACGAGCTGCTCTGGTACGTCACCGAGGCGGTCGCCCTGCGTCCCGGCGAGCCGCTCGACGGTGAGCTGCGGCAGGTGGGGGAGCGGCTGGCCGCCCACACCCGGCTCGGCCCGGACGCGCTGAGCGTGGTCGAGGTGGACGCCCTGCGCGGCGCGGTCAATCCGGTGCTGTCCCAGGTCAGCACACGGGTGCGCGCCCGGGGTGGCGGACCGGGCCGGGACCACCGGGGCGCGGACCTGGTCGGGGCGGACCTGCGCCGGGTCGACCTGCGGGCGGCCAACCTCCGGGGGGCGTACCTCATCAGCGCGGACCTGCGGGGCGTGGACCTGCACCTGGCCGATCTGACCGGTGCCGACCTGCGCGGCGCCGACCTGCGCGGTGCCGACCTGGCCGGCAGCATCTTCCTTACCCGTGCCCAGCTCGACGCCGCCCGGGGGGACACCCGGACGGCGGTTCCGGCGTCGCTCGGCCGTCCGGCGCACTGGTCGCCGACCCCGGTCACCATCGGCCGGCGACCCCACGACGGACGGCGCGGCGACCCGTCGCGCCGGCGGGGCCGGCGCGGCTGACGACGCGTGGGTCCGGTGCTCCGGGGCCCGGCCCGTGACCACCGGCGGCGGATCAGTGCCGAACGGATCGACGCCTGCGACAGGTGCACCGCCGCCTCCCCGGGCCGGCGACCGGTCAGGTGGCGTACACCTCGAGCCGGGAAAGCTGCCCGGCGGGCCACCCGGTGTTGCCGGTGACCTGGATCCGGACGTACCGCGTCGTGGTCGTGGCGACGGTGACGCTCACCTGGTTACCGGTGGCCGGGTCGAAGACCCGCCCGGCCGGTGCGACGATCGTGCGCCAGGCGGTGCCGTCGGTGCTGGCCTGGACGGAGAGGGTCTGCGTCCGCGTCGACCAGGCGCAACCTCTACATCGCGGACATGCTGACCTACTCCGGCATCACCATCAGCTCGCTGGACTTCGGCTACCCGTTCATCGGGTTCGGGGCCAGCCCGCCGACGAGGTTCGAGAACATCTCGCTGATCCGGGCCGGCGGCCACTTCTGGGGCGCGCAGGAGCGATGACGCCTTCGACGCGAAGTCGGGCTTCGGCATCTGGGGGAGCCACGCTTCCCGGGGCGGCGTCGTGCTCCGGTCAGGCCGGCCGGAGCCGGCCGCGGGCGACCAGTTCCATGGTGACGACCACGGCGACCGCCTCCACCGCCAGCAGGCCGATCAGGACGAACAGCTGCGTGACGCCGGCGGTGAGCGGGTCCGCGCCGCCGAGCAGCACACCGACGAACGCCCCCGGCAGGGTCACCAGCCCCACCGTGCGGGTCTGGTCCAGCGCCGGGACCAGCGCCTGCCCGGCGGCCGGGCGGCAGACCAGCAGCACCGTATCCCGGGGGAGCAGACCCAGCGCGAGTCCGGCCTCCACCTCGCCCCGGCGGCTCGTCAGCTCGTCCAGGGCGCGACGACCGGCCAGGGATGTGGCGGTCATCGCCCCGCCGATCAGGATGCCGGCCACCGGGACGACCGCGATGCCGCGCGGCGGGAGCAGACCGGCGGCGAGCAGCGCCACCACCACCGGCAGGCTCCCGGCCCCGATGGGTACGGCGGCCCACCAGCCCCGCCCGGCGCCGGTGATCCGCCGGCCGGAGGTCACCGCCGCCACCACCCACATGAGCAGGACGAAGCCGGCGGTGGCCGCGACGGACCCGACGATGACGACGATGAGCAGGGACACGGCCGTGAGCTGGAGCGCGGCACGGACCGCGGCCACCACGATCTGCCGGCCGTGCCCCAGCCGGCCGAGCGTGACCACGACCGCCGCGAGAGCGGTCAGCACCACCAGCGCGACCGCCAGCCTCGGCCCGGTCACCAGCATCGTCGACGTCATGTGGTCATGCCTACTCGACACCGGCCCCGACGTGGATACCCAGGTGGATTAAGTTAGGTTACCCTCACCTAACTATCGCGACCGGGAGGGCGAGTGGAACACGTACGGGACCGGTCGGCGTCGGGCCGCCTGGGCACGCTCACGGCGCTCTACGTCACCCAGTACCTGGGTATCGGTTTCATCACCGTCGGCCTGACCGCGATCCTCCGCGACGGCGGCACGTCCTTGGAGACCCTGGCGCTGCTGAACGTCGTCGGTCTGATCTGGCCGGTCAAGTTCCTCTGGGCCCCGATCCTCGACCGGTACGGCTCCCGCCGCCACGGCCACTACCGGTCCTGGCTGCTGGTGCTCCAGGGCGGCCTGGTGCTGGCCCTGCTGGCCCTGCTGCCGTTCACCCGCCCCGCCGAGCGGCTCGGTCCGGTCGTCGCGATCTGCGCGGCGTACGTGCTGCTCTCCGCCACCCAGGACGTCGCCGCCGACGCGGTCGCCGTCCGGCTGCTCTCCGCGCGCACCCGGGGCACCGGCAACGGGATCCAGGTCGCGGCGAGCTACCTCGGCAACCTCCTCGGCGGCGGGGCCTGCGTGATCGTCTACGACCGGTTCGGCTGGGTCCCGGCGATCCTCCTGCTGGCCGTGCTGACCGCCGTCGGCCTGCTGGTGGTGTGGCGGTTCCGGGAGCCGCCCCGCACCGACCGGGTGACCCGCACCGGCCAGGCGTACCGGGCGCTGCTGTCGACGTTCGGTCAACCCGGCTGCCGGTGGTGGACCTTCGTCGTGGTGCCGCTGGTCTACGTGGGTGCCGGGGCGGCGTACGCGCTGGCCACGCCGGCGCTGGTCGACGCCGGCTGGACCCTGGAGCGGGTCGGCGTGGTGACCGGGGTGGTGATCAGCGTGCCGGCGATCCTGGCCGGCCTGCTGGCCGGATCCGGCATCGGCCGGTTCGGCCGCAGCGGCGTGCTCGTCGTCGGGGGAGCGGCGCTGACCGTCTCCGCCCTCCTGCTGCTGCCGCTGCTGAACGGTCACGCACCCCTGGTCGGCACGGTCGTCGCGCTGGGCTGCTTCATGGCCGCGTACACCGTCCTCAACGTGGTGCTCTACACGGTGAACATGGACTACTCCCGGCCGGAGACCGGCGGCACCGACTTCACCGTGCTGTCGTCGTTCGGGTTGATCTGCTCGTTCGTCGCCGCCTCGATCGGCCTGGCCGCGGCAGACCGGGCCGGCTACCCGGCCGTCGCGGTCGCCTCCGTGGCGCTGGTCGCGGCCGGGGTCGTCGCCGGGGTCCGGCACCAGCGGCGGTTCCACGGCCGGATCCGGCCCGGTACGGTCCCCGACGACGCCCCGACGGTGGCGGTCCCGGGCCAGGGGAGGACCGTCGTGGCGTGAGCCACTCCGGCCCCGGCCGTGGTAGCCGGGTAGGCTGGCCCCACTGGAGGGCGCCGTGGTGGGCAAGACGGTGAGGGCCGGAACGGCCGCCGAACGAATGCGAACCCTGCTGGCCGGGACGGAATCGCTGACCCTGCGGACCCCCGACCACCGCGCCGAGCTCGCCGGCCGGCACACCGTCGACCCCGCCGGCCGGCTCCGCTTGACGTTACCCGCCGACAGTCGGGTCGCCCGGCACCTCCTCGCCGCCGGCGAGGTGGCCGCGCAGGTCGAGGTCACCGGCCTGGCCCCGGTGCCGATGCGCGACCGGGTGCGGTCCCGCGCGACGCTGTCCGGCTGGCTGACCGCGGCGGATCCCGGCGGTGCCGACGTGAGCGCCCGCCTCGACCTGGTCACCGCCGAGCTGGTCGACGCCGACGGCGACGCGCCGGTCGACCCGGAGGATCTCGCCGCCGCGCGGCCCGATCCGCTCGCCGCCGCCGAGGCGGACCTGCTGCGGCACCTCGGTGACGACGGCCAGCAGACCGTGCGGACCCTGGCCCAGCTGGTTCCCGGGCCCCTGCGGCGGGAGGCGCGACGCATCCACCCGCTCCGGCTGGACCGGTGCGGGCTCGTTCTCCGGCTGGAGTCCGCGACCGGCCACCGCGACGTCCGGTTGCCCTTCACCAGGTCACTGCGCGGCCCGGACCAGGTGCCGGCGGAGATCGCCCGACTGCTGGCCCGCTGCGCACCCTGACCACGCCGGCCGGTCAGCCCCGCCCCGCCCCGTCCCGGCGGCCGGCGGGGTCGCAGAGCCGCCGGGACGCCGACCCGTCGGACGCCCACCGAGCTGACCGGAGCCGTCTCCCTGTCGGTGGCACCCGGTAGCTTCCGCCGGGTGTCGGTGACCGAACTTCTCGCCCAGTTGGCCCACGCGGATCCGTCGTGCCGGCGCGCGGCGGTGGAGGGGCTGGTCGAGGCGATCGCCGCCGGCCCGGGTCGGTGCTCCCGCGTGAGTGGGCCCGCACGTCATCGTGGTCGCCCCGCACGACTAGGGTCGGCAGGGCGACCATGGTGTGGAGGCAGACGTGACCCAGGCAGAGGACGACCCCCGGGAGCCGGTGGCCGTCACCCCGACGGCGGATCCGGCACCGGTCCGGCCACCGGAGCGCGGTCCCCGGGTGCGGGCCGCGATCCGCCGCGTGGCGATCGTCGCGGCGCAGCTGCTCGTCATCGCCGCCGCGATCGTCGGGCTCGGCTACCTGCTGGGCCGGCTCTGGGTCGTGCTCTTCCCGGTGGTGCTCGGCCTGCTCCTCACCACGGTGCTCTGGCCGGCCGTGCGGTTCCTCCGCGCGCACCGCTGGCCGGCGGCGCTGGCCGCCGCGACGGTCCTGCTGGCCTTCCTCGCCCTGCTGGTGACCATCGGTGTCCTCGTCGTGCCGCCGGTGGTCGGTCAGGTCGGTGAACTCACCGAGCAGGCGACAGCCGGACTCGAACAGGTCCGCCAGTGGCTCACCGGCCCCCCGCTCAACCTCGGTGAGGACCAGATCGGCGAGACGATCGACAACGTCTTCGCCGCCCTCCAGTCCAACGCGCAGAACATCGCCGGTTACGTGCTGACCTGGGCCACCTCGGTCGGGTCCGGGATCGTCAACGCCGTGCTCGCCCTCGTCCTGTGCTTTTTCTTCCTCAAGGACGGCCCCCGCTGGGTGCCGTGGCTGGCGGCGCAGACCGGCCCGCGTGCCGGGGTCCACGTCGCGCAGCTGTCCGAGCGGAGCTGGCGGACGCTGTCGGAGTTCATCCGGCAGCAGGCGCTGGTCGGCTTCATCGACGCCTTCTTCATCGGCGTCGGCCTGTGGTTCCTCGGGGTGCCCCTCGTGCTGCCACTGGCGGTGCTGACCTTCTTCGCCGCCTTCATCCCCATCATCGGGGCGTTCGTCGCCGGGGCGTTCGCGGTCCTGATCGCGCTGGTCGACCGGGGCCCCACCACAGCGTTGATCGTTCTCGGCATCGTCCTGCTGGTGCAGCAGGTGGAGGGCAACGTCCTGCAACCGCTCCTCCAGGGACGCGGGCTGAGCCTGCACCCGGCGGTGGTCATCCTCGCCGTCGCCGCCGGCAGCAGCCTCGCCGGGATCACCGGCGCCTTCCTGGCGGTGCCGGTCGCCGCGATCGTGGCGGTGGCCTACCGGTACGCCCGTGACCACCTGGACCACCACCGCCCGGACGCGCCGGCCGCCACCGTGCCGGACGAGTGACGGGGCGCCCGCCGGGACGCGCGATCGCTGTCGGCGGGCGGCCGCGCCGGGGCGTCAGTGGTGGTCCGGGTCGACTCCGCGCCCCCCGGCGGGGCGGTCGGTGCCGACTGCCCGCAGGTGCCGCAACGCCTGGGCCCACGAGCGCCACAGGGTCGTCTCGTGGTAGGGGACCTGGTGCTCGGCGCAGAAGCGCCGGACGAGCGGACGGACGTGCCGCAGGTTGGGGCGGGGCATGCTGGGGAACAGGTGGTGCTCGATCTGGTAGTTCAGACCGCCGAGCAGGGTGTCGACGCCCCAGCCGCCGCGTACGTTGCGGGACGTGAGGACCTGCCGCCGCAGGTAGTCGAGGCGGTCGTCGGCGGTGAGGATCGGCATGCCCTTGTGGTTCGGCGCGAAGGAGCTGCCCAAATAGAGCCCGAACAGACCCTGGTTGACGAGGACGAACGCGACGGCCTGGGCGGGGCTCAGCACGGTCACCACGGCGCCGAGGTATCCGCCGAGGTGGACGGCGAGTAGCGCGATCTCGGTGGGACGTCGCGCGACACGTCCCCGTCCGAGGAGGGCCTTGACGCTGTTGACGTGCAGGTGGAGGCCCTCCAACAACAGCAGCGGAAAGAACAGCAGGGCCTGGTGCCGGACGACCAGTGCGCCGAGCCCCCGCTGGTCCCTCGTCTGGCTCCGGGTGAAGGCGAGCGGTGGCACGACGATGTCCGGGTCCCGGCCCTCGGTGTTCGGGTGGGCGTGGTGGCGGTTGTGCTTCCGCACCCACCAGCCGTAGCTGAGGCCGATCAGGAGGTTGCCGTGGATCAGGCCAGCCAGGTCGTTGGCGCGGTGGGTGCGGAAGATCTGTCGGTGACCCGCGTCGTGGCCGACGAAGCCCGCCTGGGCGAAGATCACCGCGAGGGCCGCCGCGACGCCCATCTGCCACCAGGACTCGCCGAGCCAGCCGAACAACGTCCACGCCCCGGCATAGGACGCGGCGAGGAGGCCGATGACCGCCGCGTAGTAGCCGCGCCGCCGGTCGAGCAGACCGGCCCGGCGGACCAGGCGGGACAGGTCGGCATACTCGCTGCCGCCGTGACGTCCGGTATCCAGGGTCGCGTCACTCATGATCACCGCTCCATCAGTGGCACCCGGTCCGGCCGGGCCTTACCTGTCCGTCCGGGCGCGGTCGACGTTCGTCGTCATCGCCCGCGTATCCGGAAACGGCCTACCGCGCGGACCCGGCCTCCGCGCGGGCGCTGTCGAGAGCTGTCGTCCCGGTCGTGACAGTGCCCGTCTCAGCCGGTGGTCGCCACCCAGGACGCCGTTTCGCTGCCCCGGCCCACCGCGGCGCCGGCCAGCGCCGACCCCTCCGTGCCCCGACCGGGGACCAGCCGGTCCCCGACGGCGGAGGGATGTCCCGCGGAGGCGTCGGCCGTGCGGCGGCGCGCCGCCCGCACCACGGCCACCATGGTCACCACCGCCGCCAGCGACATCGTCGCCGCCTGCAACAGCGGCCCTCTCCTGCTACGTCGACGCCTGATCACCGTTCGCCCCTCTCACCGTCGCGGTCGTCCTGCCTCCATGGTGGGGGGTGCGACCGGGCGGCGCGGGTCGTTCGGAGCATTCGACCCGTCCGGGGGAAGCGGGGCCCGCACGCGGGTGGCTGCCCGGACCGAGGCCCGGAGCACGATGCTCCGGGCCTCGCTGCGGGTGTGGCTAGCAGCGCGGCACGTTCGGGATGTAACCGCTGTATCCGGTGTTCAGGTAGGCGGCCGAGACGTAGCGGTTGGTGCCGATCCGGTGCCAGATGCCGGTGGTGCCGTAGGGGCCGGTGACCGAGGTGCCGGTGGCCTGGCAGTAGACGCTGACGGTGGTGCCGCCGGTGAGGGTGCCGACGACGGCGTAGCCGGTGCCGGGGCCGGAGCGCACGTTGAGGACGGGGGTGGCGCTGTGCACGGTCCCCGAGCCGATTCCGGTGACGCCGTTGACCAGCTGCATGTAGTAGGTCCAGTTCCAGTACGGGCCGGGGTCGGTGTGGGTGGCTCCGGGGACCTCGCTGTGCGCGATGATGTTGCTGCGGGTCTTGGGGATACCGTACTTGTTGGCGAGGTTCCGGGTGAGCGCCGCGGACGCCCGGTACATGGCGTCGGTGTACCACGCCGGGTTGTCGACCCAGGCCTCGTGTTCGATGCCGATCGACTGGGTGTTGTACGTCCAGTTGCCGGCGTGCCAGGCGATGTCCTTCTCCCGGACGGACTGCGTGACCGCGCCGTCGGAGGAGCGGAACGTGTAGTGCGCGCTGACCTTGGACGCCGGATTCTGGAACCAGCTGATGGCACCGGCGTACGAGCCCTGGGTCACGTGGATGACGACGTGGGTGATGGGCTGGCCGGTGGGCCGGGTGGCCACGGTGTAGTTGCTCGTGCTGGCCGGTACCCAGGCCGCCAGCCCGTAGTCGGTGCTCAGGACGGAGGGGTCCGACCCGGCGTCCGCCGACGGTGCGGGCACGGCCGCGTGCGCGGCCGGGGCGGCGCCGAGGACGGCGCTCTGCAGGACGACCAGTGCCAGGGACATGCTCGCCCATCGCCGGAGTCGCATCGGTTCTCCCATCGAAGTGAATCAATGAATCTCGATGGGGTGACGATAGGGCCAGTGATCGAAGCTTGTCTACAAGTTGTTCGTCTGGCGTGAAGGAATCTCCCGGCGCTGGTTCCGGTGGCGTCCTGCGGCGGCAGTTCGGTGGCGGGGGTGAGGCCAGCAGTTGGACGAGCCGAAACCGCCGATCCGGC
Organism: Micromonospora inyonensis; assembly: GCF_900091415.1. NCBI lineage: Bacteria > Bacillati > Actinomycetota > Actinomycetes > Micromonosporales > Micromonosporaceae > Micromonospora > Micromonospora inyonensis. The sequence continues at coordinate 1,643,997 of NZ_FMHU01000002.1, forward strand.
AGTCGGCGCGGCAGTTGGACGTGCGTCCGGAGGCGTTGCGGAGCTGGATCCGCCAGGACGAGGCCGAGCGGGCCGACGAGGACGGCACAGCACTGGGCTTCGCCCGCTGGTACCGGCGCTGGCTGGACTCCTGCCCCACCCCGGTCACCGGCTGAGGCGGCCAGACCGGTGCGGCGCGCCGACCTGCCACACGCGGTGGCCGCTCGGCTCCCGCGCCGGTCACCCCACCGCCGGTCGGCTCCGCGCCGGTCACCCCACCTCGGGGCGGCCGAAGGTGCGCAGCAGCCGGTCGAGCTGGTGCGGCGCGGCCGGGCGGACCAGCGGCAGGGTGACCCCGGCCTGCCGGTAGGCGGCGATCCGGGCCCGCACGTCGTCGGCGGTGCCGGTGGCGGTCAACGAGGTGACGTACCGCTCGGGCAGAATCTCCTGGAGCGCGGCCTTGCCGCCCCGGGCGAAGGCGTCGGCGAACCGGGGCAGGTCGTCCGGGTCGATGGTCGGTTCGCCCACCGACATCTTGGCCTTCGGCGTGGACGCGTAGGTGAACTTGGTCGCGACCTCCCAGCGGATCGCGGCGACGGCGGTCTCCCGGTCGTCCTCGATGGAGGTGTTGACCAACTGCGCCACGGTCAGCTCGGCCGGGTCCCGGTCGATCTTCTCGCAGCTGCGCCGGAGCAACTCGACCGCGTTGGCCGAGTACTCGGGGGACGTGCCGGCGTCGAGCAGCACGCCGTCACCCAGCTTCGCGGCGTTGACCAGTCCCCGCCGGCTGGCGGCGGCGATCCAGATCGGGATGTCCGGCCGGAGCGGAGGGAAGTTCAGGCGCACGTCGTCGAGCTGCACCACCTCGCCCCGGTAGGTGACCCGTTCCCCGGTGAGCAGCGCCCGGATCGACTCGACGTACTCCCGGAGGGTGGTGACCGGGTCCGTCAACGGTCGGCCGTTGCGGGCGGCGTGCTTGGCGGTGAACGCCCCGACGACCAGGACGAGCCGTCCGCCGCTCAGCTCGTCGAGGGTGGCCGCCGTCTGCGCCATCACCAGCGGGCTGCGCAGCCGGACCACCTGGGTGGTGCCGAGAGTGACCCGTTCGGTGGCCAGTCCGAACGCGGCGAGGGCGCTGACCGAGTCGCGGTTGGTGAACAACGTCTCGGAGAAGAAGGCGGTGTCGAAACCGGCCCGCTCGGCGGCGGCGGCCGAGCCGGCCATCTGCCGGACGGACACCGTCGGGTCGTAGCCGAGCGCCAGTCCGACGCGTTCCGGGGCGGGGGCGGGGGCGGGGGCGGTCGGGGTCACGGCAACTCCAGGGGGCTGGGGACGGGGCGGGGAGCGAGGTCAGCGGGAAAAATCGAGCACGATCTTGCCGAGCAGGCCACCGCGTTCGAGGTGTTCCAGGGCGGCGGTGACCCCGGCCGGCGGGTACGCGGCGGCGAGCACCGGGCGGATCCCGTCCGGTGCTGCCCACGGCCCGCGACGCCGCACGTCGGCGATGATGGCGGCCTTCTCGGCGGCCGGCAGGCTGCGGATCGATCCGCCGGTCAGCACGAGCCGACGCCGGATCACGGTGCGCAGGCTGAGGGCGACCTCGTCGCCGCTGAGCACGCCGACGCAGAGCCACCGGCCGCCGGTGCGCAGCCCGGTCAGGGTCAGACCGGCGACCGCCGCGCCGACCAGGTCGAGCACGATGTCGAACCCCTCCGGGGCCTGCTCCCGCAGGGTCCGCTCCGCGTCGGCCGCCGTGGACACCACCACCGGGTCGGCGCCGAGGAGCCGTACCCGTTCGGCCAGCGCGGCGGTGCGGACCGTACCGGCGACGCTCGCGCCGAGTGCCCGGGCCAGGCGGACGGCCATGGTGCCCACGCCGGAGTTGGCCGCGTGCACCAGCACCCGGTCGCCGGGGCGCAGACCGCCGAGCATCCGCAGGTTCCACCAGGCGGTGGCCAGGGCCTCCGGCAGCGCGGCGGCCTCGGTCATGCTCCACCCGTCGGGCACCGCCAGCACCTGGGCCCGCGGCGCGACGACGTGGGTGGCGTACCCGCCGCTGCCGAGCAGGGCGCAGACCCGGTCACCGATCCGCAGGTCGGTGACCCGGCTGCCCAGCGCGACGATCCGACCGGCGCACTCCAGCCCGGGTACCGCCGACTCGCCGGCCGGCGGCCGGTAGTCGGCGTCGCGTTGCAGCAGGTCGGCGCGGTTGAGCCCGGCCGCGTGCACCTCGATCAGCACCTGCTCGGGGCCGGGCGTCGGGGTGGCGGCGTCGGCCCAGACCGGCACGGGCGGTCCGGCGGACGCCGGGTCCGGGTCCTGGAAGAGGACGTGTCGCATCAGCGGCTCCCGGTGTCCGGGCCAGCACCGGCGATCTCGCCCGGCGACGGCCGGAACGGGGCGGGGGTGACCGCCCGGCCGTCCCGGACCAGTTCGGTGCCGTCCCGGAACACCCGACGTACCCGCAGCTCCGGGTCGAGCACGACGACGTCGGCCGGTACGCCGGGCCGCAGCGTGCCGGCACCGGCCAGGTGGAGCGCGGTGGCGGGGTTCCGGGTCACCAGGGCCAGGGCGTCGGACAGGTCGAGGGTGCCGGTCGTGACCAGCGCGCGGACGGTGGGCAGCAGCTCCACCCGGTAGGCGAACTCCTCCCGGGTGCCGTCCGGCAGCGTGCGGGGCACCGAGGCGTTCCCGTCGCTGCTGAGGGTGAGCCGGTCGGCCGGCACCCCCCGGTCGAGGAGTTCCGCGACCGCGCCGACCGGGGCCACCGCACCGGCGATGCGATCCGGGTTGATCAACGGGTTGACGTCGACCCAGGAACCGGCGGCACCGATCCGGGCGGCCACGTCCAGGGTCCGGGGAGCGTAGTTGGCGTGGGTGACCTGGAGTCGGCGCGGGTCCGCGCCGGAGGCGTCCAGAGCCCGGGGGAGCAGGTCCGGGTCGCCGGCCGCGGTGCCGAGGTGCACGTGCAGCAGGGCGGCCCGGCCGGTGGCCCCGGCCGCCCACTCCAGCTCCCGCAGTAGCCGGGTGAGCTCGGCGAGGTCCGGGCAGGTGGCCTTGTGTTCGTACAGGGCCACCTTGACGCCGACCAGGTGCGGCAGCAGGTAGAGGTCCCGCAGCAGGGACCCGGTCAGGGTGGGCGGCGGCCAGTGGAACCCCCCGGCCATCACCCAGGCGCGTGGACCGGCGACCGGCAGGGCGTACGCCCGGGCGAGCAGCGCCTCCGGACCCTTGCTGACCGGGTCGACGCCGGGCATCCCGACGCAGGTGGTGGTGCCGGCCTCGACGATCACGTCGGCCGGCAGCTCCGGGATCCGGGAGTGGTATCCCGCGCCGCCGCCCCCACCGACGATGTGCAGGTGCCCGTCGACCAGTCCGGGCACCACCAGCAGGCCGGTGCAGTCGTGGACCACCGCGTCCGGCGACCCGGTCGGCGGGCCGCCGGACGGGGAGTCACCCGCCGCCGTCACGGCGAGGAGGTCACGTCCACCGACGACCACGTCGGCGGTGCCGGCCGGCTGCGGGGTGAACACGGTGCCGCCGCGCAGGACGGTGACGGTCATGGTCAGGCCACCGGCTGGCCGTTGACGGTCACCGCCGGACGCAGGATGTCCGACAGGCCCCACTTCTCGCCGATCTTGGCGTAGGTGCCGTCCTCGATCAGCGCCTTGAGCGCCGCCGCCACCGCGTCGCGCAACTGCGTCTGCTTCTTGCTGACGCCGATGCCAACCGGGATCTCCGCGATGGGCTTGCCGATCAACGCGTACTTGCCGGGTTCCTGCTCCTTCGTGACGTACCGGATCGACTCCGCGCCCCGGATGCTCACGTCGGCGCGGCCCTGCTGCAACTGCAACAGCGCGTCGGCGGTGCCGTTCGTGGTCAGTTCCTGGATTGGTGGCTTGCCGGCGGCGGCACAGACCCGGGTGTTGAAGTCGGTGAGCGCCTTCCGGTACCCGGTGTCGCCACTGTCCACCGCCACCTTGTGCCCGCAGACGTCGGCCTCGGTCGGGAACTGGCCGGCCTTGTCGGCGCGGGTGAACAGCTGTGGTCCGGTGGTGTAGTAGTCGACGAAGTCGACCGTCTGCCGGCGGGACTCCAGGTCCTGCATGGCGGACTGCACCAGGTCGATCCGACCGGTGGCCAGGGACGGGATGTACTGCTCGTACTCCTGGGTGACGAACGTGACGGTGACGCCGAGCTTCTCGCCGATGGCCCGGGCCAGGTCGACGTCGAAACCCTGCCGCTTCTCGCGGTCCTCGGTGCCCTCCGGCAGGTAGGACATCGGGGGATAGACCGGGCTGTTGCCGACGTTGAGTCGACCGGCGCTGCGGACCGACTCGGGGAGCATCGCGTTGAGCGGGTTGTCCGACGACGTGCTGGCCGCCGGCTCGTCCGTGCCGCCGCAACCGGCGAGGAGCGCCGCCGCGACCGCCACGCTCACCCATGTGGCTGACTTCTTCACACCTGTCTCCTCCGGGTTCGCGGGTGATGGCGCACCCCACACCCCGCCTGACCGTCGCCGGTGATCGGCTGACGTTGCCCCAGTGTTCAAGCGACCGCGCGGCTGTCGGAAGGCGACCTATTGTCACGTTGCCGCAGGTCGGACTGTACTTCATGTCGAAGACAGGCTGTCCAATCATGATCGACGACAGGGGGTGGGTCCGATGACGGTGACCGTCGCGCAGGTTCTCGCACTGCCGGAACTACGGCTGCGGATGGTGGCCGGCGGCACCGGTATGGGCAACGAGGTGCGCTGGGTGCACGTCAGCGAGACGGTGGACCCGACCCCGTGGCTGCGCGGTGGGGAACTCCTGCTCACCACCGGTATGCGGATCACCGACCCGGAGGAGTTCCGGCCGTACCTGCACCGGCTCGCCGACGCCGGGCTGGCCGGGCTCGGCTTCGGGGTCGGCCTCGACCACCCCGACGTCCCCGAACCGCTGCGGGCCGCCGCTGAGGAACGCGGCCTGCCCGTGCTGGAGATCCCGGTCGACGCGCCCTACGTGGCGATCTCCGAGGGCGTGTCCAACCTGCTCGCCGCCGAGCGCTACGACACCATCGCCCGCGCCTTCGACGCCCAGCAGACGCTGACCGCCGCCGCGTTGGAGTCCGGACGGGGCGGCATCGTCACCGCGATCTCCCGGGCGGTCGACGGGTGGGCCGTGCTCACCGACACCGCGGCGACCGTCGTCCGGGCTTGGCCGCCGGAGGCCGGCGAGCGGCTGCCCGCCCTGCTCCCGGACCTCATGCGCACCCGGGAGCGGGGCATCCGGGCGAGCAGCGCGGTGGTCACCCCGCGCGAGTCCATCGCGATCCACACCCTCGGCGCCCGGGGCCGGATGCGCGGCTTCCTGGTCGCCGGCGTGCCGGGTCGGGCCAGCGACTACAGCCGGATGGTGCTGGCCGGCGGGGTGGCACTGCTGTCGCTGGAGATGGAACGGTCGCAGGCGGCCAGCCGGCAACTGCGCCGGTTGCGCGCCGACACCCTGCTCCAGCTGCTCCGTGGCGCGATCGCGCCGGCGGTGGCCCACCAGCACGTCACCGGCTGGGACCTCGACCCCACCGCCCTCCGGGTGGCCACGTACCTCTGCGACGCGAGCCGGGGCGACCCGCTGGGCGACCGGGTGAACGAGCTGATGAGCGAGGCCAACCTGCCCGGTGCGGCGGTGGTCCAGACCACCGGCCGGCAGGCCCGGGTCACCGTGCTCACCGACGGCTCGGACCGCACCGCCCGCGCCCTCGCCCGACTGGCCTCGGTCCGTCCCACCGTCGCGCTCGGCCTGGGCGACGTGGTGCCCGTCGAACGCGTCACGCACTCACACCGTGCGGCCAGCCACGCCGCCGAGGTCGGCCTGGCCGAACGGCGGGCGGTGACCCGCTTCGACGACCTGGAAGCCCTCCAGATGCTGTTCCACGCCCAGTCCCCCCAGGCGCTCGCGGGCTTCGTCCGCCGGGTGCTCGGCCCGCTCCAGCAACACGACGGCGGCCGGGACGGCACCCTGCTGGGCACCCTGCGCGCGTTCCTCGCGCACAACGGGCACTGGAACGAGACCGCCGCCGAACTCGGCATCCACCGGCACACCCTGCGGGCCCGGATCGAGCGCATCGAACGGATCACCGCCCGCGACCTCGCCTCCGCCTACGAACGCATGGAGCTGTGGCTCGCCCTGCTCGCCGACGGCGCCGCCGACCCGGACGACACCCGCCCGCCGCCGGACCGGACGTAGCGCCGACCCGGCAACCCCGAAGGACAGAGAGTCCTGGTCAGGGCGGTCCCAGTGGACCTCCTGTCAGGTACCGCGCCCCGTCGTCGCCGGTGAGACTCGGCGAAAGCACCGACGGGAGGCACCATGACCAGCACGGACCGGGGTGGAACCGCCACCTCGCCGGCACCGGGACCGGGACAACTCGCCGGCCTGCCCCGGGTGCCGCTACGGCACCACGGCCGCTGGATCTCGGCAGCGCTGGTGATCGTCCTGCTCGCGCTGCTCGCCCGGGCCTTCGCCCAGGGCAGCATCGAGTGGTCGGTGGTCGGCCGGTACCTGACCGCCGGGGCGATCCTGCATGGACTGGGCAACACCGTCGTGATCACGCTCTGCTCGATGGCGCTGGCCATCGTCCTCGGCGTCGTGGTCGCGGTGATGCGGATGTCGGCCAACCCGGTGACCCGGACGGTCGCCCTCGGCTACATCTGGCTGTTCCGGGGCGTGCCGGTGCTGCTGCAACTGCTGATCTGGTACAACCTGGCGCTGGTCTTCCCGACCATCGGTTTCGGCAGCTTCCAGGCCCGCACCATCGACGTGATGACGCCCTTCGTGGCGGCCCTGCTCGGGCTGGGCATCAACATGAGCGCCTACACCGCCGAACTCGTCCGCGCCGGCATCCTGGCGGTCGACCGGGGTCAGATCGAGGCCGCCCAGGCGCTCAGTCTCACCCCGGGGCAGATCCGCCGCCGGGTGGTCCTGCCCCAGGCGATGCGGGTGATCGTCCCGCCGCTGGGCAACGAGTTCATCAGCACGCTGAAGATGTCCTCGCTCGCCGCGGTGATCACGTTCGGCGAGATCCTGGAGAGCGCCGAGTTCATCTACTACGCCAACAACCGGGTCATCGAACTGCTCATCGTCGCGGCGATCTGGTACCTGGTGGTCGTCTCGGTGCTCAGCGTGATCCAACACTTCGTCGAACGACGGTTCGGCCGGGGCTTCCAGCACACCACCCGCCGGGCCGCCCGCGCCCTCGCGCGCCGAGAGAAGGAGAACGAGGCGTGACCGGCACACCCGTCGTCCAGGCCATCGGAATCCACAAGTCGTTCGGACCGGTCCACGTGCTGCGTGGGGTGTCCCTGACCGTGCACGCCGGTGAGGTGCTCTGCGTGATGGGGCCGTCCGGGTCTGGCAAGAGCACCTTCCTGCGCTGCGTCAACCAACTCGAGCGCATCGACGACGGCGAGCTGTGGGTCCGCGACGAACTGGTCGGCCACCGGGTGCGCCAGGGCCGGCTGTACGAGTTGAACGAGCGGGAGATCGCCCGGCAGCGGCGCGGGATCGGCATGGTCTTCCAGCGGTTCAACCTCTTCCCGCACATGACCGCGCTCGGCAACGTGGTCGAGGGGCCGCTGCGCGCCCTGCGGCACAACCGCGCCGACGCCACCGCCGCCGCCCGCCGGCTGCTCGACCGGGTGGGTCTCAGCGACAAGTACGACGCCTACCCGGCGCAGCTCAGCGGCGGTCAGCAGCAGCGGGTCGCGATCGCCCGGGCGCTGGCCATGCAGCCGTACCTCATGCTCTTCGACGAGCCCACCTCCGCCCTGGACCCGGAACTGGTCGGCGAGGTGCTCGACGTGATGAAGACCCTCGCCGCCGACGGCATGACCATGGTCGTCGTCACCCACGAGATCGGCTTCGCCCGCGAGGTCGGCGACACGCTCGTCTTCATGGACGACGGCGTCGTCGTGGAGAGCGGCTCCCCGGCCGATGTGCTCGGCGCCCCCCAGCACCCCCGGACCCGGGAGTTCCTCTCCCGTGTCCTCGGCTGAACCCACCCACCACCGTCGTTCGCACAGCGAGAGGTCAGGAATGCCACGTCGTCACCAGCCGCGGACGTTCGACCTGTGGGGGGTCCCCTTCGACGGGGGCTCCACCCTGGGTTGGCCGGGTTCGCGCTACGCGCCCGCCCGGGTCCGCGAGGCACTGGGCTGGATCACCCAGCGCATCGAGAACGGTGCCATCTACTCACTGGACAGCGACTCGGTGCACGAGGTCGGCGACGACCTGCTGCGCGACCGGGGCGACGTGGACGTCGTGGGCCACGACATCCACGCCACCCTCGACGCCTGCTCCGCCGCCGTGGCGGACTCACTGCGGGAGGGCCGCTCGCCGATCGTCATCGGCGGCGACGACTCGGTCCTCTTCCCCTGCGCCCGGGGGGTGCACGACGCCCTGCCCGGACGGGTCGGGGTCATCCACTTCGACGCCCACCTCGACCTGATGGACCACAACCGGCACCAGGGCCGGGTCAGCCAGTCCAGCGGCATGCGCCGCAGCCTGGAACTCGACCGGATCAACGCCGACGACTGTATCCAGGTCGCCGTCCGGCACTTCAACTTCCCGTCCTCGGCGACCTTCAAGCGCACGTCCGGACTGCCCCACATCACCGCCCGGGAGTTCCAGGCGCTCGGCCCGGTCTCCGCCGTCGAGCAGATCCTCGACCGGGTCTCCGGCGCCGACCACATCTTCCTCTCCTTCGACATCGACGCGATCGACCCGGCGTTCGCCCCCGGAGCCGGCGCACACGAACCGGGCGGTCTCACCTCCGGCGAGGCGCTGGAGGCCGTCCGGCTGCTCGCCCCGCACTGCGACGCGTTCGCCGTCACCGAGGTCAACCCGCTCACCGATCACCCCACGTCGACCACCGCCACGCTCACCGCGTACCTGTTGTTTCACTTCGCCGTCTTCGGCGCCGGAGGAGCCCGTCGATGACCACCGACCACGACAACCAGGGATTCCGGGCCACCGGCGTCCGGTTGACCGAGGAACAGCTGCCGCACCTGCGCAGCCACCGTACGGAACTGCTCGGCGACTCCCTGCCGGCGATCCACGCCTTCGACAAGGCCCACGCGGTGATGCTCACCGAGCAGGGCCTGCTCGACCCGGCCACCGGCCGGGCCATCGTCGCCGCCCTGCGGGACATGGACGTCCGGGGGGTCGCCGAGACCCGGATCGCCGCCGGTGGCGGCATGCACTCCGGCGAGCAGTACCTCACCGCCACCCTCGGTCCGGACACCGGCGGCCGGATCCACCTCGGCCGCAGCTCCGGCGACCTGATCGAGGTGGCCCGCCGGATGACGATCCGCTGGCACCTGCACGCGCTCCTGCCGGCCCTGACCGACCTGCGGGGCGTCCTGCTCGACCTGGCCGACGCGCACACCGACACGGTGATGCCCGGCTACACCCACGGCCAGCACGCCCAACCGACCACGTTCGCGCACTGGGCGACCATGTTCGAGCAGGCCTTCGCCCGGGACACCGAACGGCTGTTCGGGCTGCACGGCCGGCTCAACCTCTCGCCGGCCGGGGCGGCCATCCTCACCGGCAGCGACCTGCCGGTCGACCGGCACCGGGTCGCCGACCTGCTGGGCTTCGACGCCCCGCTGCCGCACACCATGGACGCGATCCTCAGTCACGACCTGGAGATGGAGACGGCGGCGCTGCTCGCCACCACCGGTGCCACCCTGGCCCGGCTCGCCGACGACCTCTACCTGTGGTCGACGTCCGAGTTCGGGTACGTGGAGCTGCCCGACCGGTACTGCGGCACGAGCAGCATCATGCCGCAGAAGAAGAACCCCGACGCCCTGGAGGACGTCAAGTCGGTCGCCACCCAGGCCCTGGCGGCCCTGGTCGGGGTGATCACCGCCGAACGCGGCCCGACCGGCTTCCCGATCCTCGAACGCCGCTACTCGCAGCAGGCGCTCTGGTCGATGTGCGGGTCGATCTCCGGCAAGCTCCGCGACTGCGCCGGGATCCTCGCCGACCTGCGCGTCGACCGGGACCGGCTGGCCGCCCAAGCGGGCGCGCACTGGGCCCAGGTGACCGACGTCGCCACCGCCCTCGTCCGGCACACCGGGCTCGACTGGCGGCACGCCCACCAGGTCGTCGGCGTCTTCGTCCGGCTCGGCATCGAGCGCGGGGTGACCGCCCCGGCGGCCACCTGCGCACTGCTCGACGACGCGGCCCGGCAGGTGCTCGGCCGCGACAGCGGCCTGACCCCGGAGCAGTTCGCCGAGGCGATGGACCCGCACGCCTTCGTCGTCCGGCGGACCCTCTACGGCGGCCCGGCGCCGGAGGCGGTCCGCCGGGAGGCGGCCCGCTTCGCCGAGCGGCTGGCCGCCGACCGGCAGCACGTCGACGATCTGCGGCAGCGGGTCGCCCGCGCCGAGGCGGCCCTGGAGGCGGCCGTCGACGACATCCTCGCCCGGGACGACCCCCGATGATCCGTACCGCCACCCGGCGCGAGTACCTCATGTGCCCGCCGGCCCACTTCGACGTCACCTACTCGATCAACCCCTGGATGGACCCGGGGGTGCCGGTCGACCGGACCCGCGCGACCGCCCAGTGGACGCGGCTGTGCGAGACGTACCGCCAGCTCGGCCACACCGTGCACCTGGTCGACCCGGTGCCCGGGCTGGTCGACATGGTCTTCGCCGCCAACTGCGGCCTGGTGCTCGACTCCCTGGTCTACGGCGCCCGGTACCGCAACGTCGAACGCGCGCCCGAGGCCCCCGCCTACCGAGCCTGGTTCACCGCCGCAGGGTTCCCCAGCGTCCGACCGCCCGAGCACGTCAACGAGGGGGAGGGCGACTTCGCGGTCACCCGGGACCTGGTGCTGGCCGCCAGCGGCTTCCGCACCGACCCGGCCGCGCACGGCGAGGCGCAGGAGTTCCTCGGCCGGCCGGTGGTGTCGCTGTGCCTGACCGACCCGCGCTTCTACCACCTGGACACCGCGCTGTTCGTCCTCGACGACGACACCGTGGCCTACTACCCGGCGGCGTTCTCCCCGGGCAGCCGACGGGCCCTGGCGCACCTGTTCCCCGACGCCCTGCTGGCCAGCGAGGCCGACGCGCTCGCCCTCGGGCTGAACTCCGTCAGCGACGGGGCGAACGTGGTGGTCGCGCAGGCCGCCACCGACCTGATCGCCCAACTCACCGCCCGAGGCTACCGGCCCGTCCCGGTCGACCTGTCCGAGCTGGCCAAGGCCGGCGGCGGGGCCAAGTGCTGCACCCTGGAGATCCGCCGATGAGCATCCGGACCGAGGCCGCCGACCGGACCCGCACCCGCGCCGCGATCAGCCGGGAGGAGGCCGTCCTCGCCCACAACTACCACCCGCTGCCGGTCGTCGTCGCCCGCGCCGAGGGCGCCTGGGTCACCGACGTCGACGGTCACCGCTACCTCGACCTGCTGGCCGGATACTCGGCGCTGAACTTCGGCCACGGTCACCCGAGGCTGCTCGCCGCCGCCCGGGAGCAGCTGGCCAAGGTGACCCTGACCAGCCGCGCCTTCCACAACGACCGGCTCGGCCCGTTCGCGGCCAAACTCGCCGCGCTGGCCGGGATGGACCTGGTCCTGCCGATGAACACCGGCGCGGAGGCGGTGGAGACCGGGGTCAAGGTCGCCCGCCGCTGGGCGTACGAGGTCAAGGGTGTCCCCGCCGACCAGGCGACCATCGTCGTGGCCGCCGGCAACTTCCACGGCCGGACCACCACGATCGTCAGTTTCTCCACCGACCCGCAGGCCCGCGCCGGGTTCGGCCCGTTCACCCCCGGGTTCACCGTGGTGCCGTACGACGACCTCCCGGCCCTGGAGGCCGCCGTCGACGAACACACCGCCGCCGTGCTCATCGAACCGGTGCAGGGCGAGGCCGGTGTGGTCGTTCCCGCCGACGGCTACCTCGCCGGGGTCCGCCGGATCTGCACCGAGCGGCGGGCGCTGTTCGTCGCCGACGAGATCCAGTCGGGGCTGGGGCGGACGGGCACCACGTTCGCCTGCGAGAGGGCCGGGGTCCGCCCGGACGTGTACCTGCTCGGCAAGGCGCTCGGCGGCGGCATCGTCCCGCTCTCCGCCGTGCTCGCCGACAGGGCCGTCCTCGGTCTGCTCCAGCCGGGTGAACACGGCAGCACCTTCGGTGGCAACCCCCTGGCGGCGGCGGTCGGCGAGGCCGTGGTGGACCTGCTCGGCACCGGCGAGTACCAGGCCCAGGCCCGCCGCCTCGGCGCCGTCCTGCGGGAGGGGCTCGACGCCATGATCGGCGACGGGGTCACCGCCGTGCGCAGCGCGGGCGCGTGGGCCGGCATCGACATCGACCCGGCCCTGGCCACCGGGCGGCACGTCTGCGCCGCGCTGGCCGGGCGGGGCGTGCTGGTCAAGGACACCCACGGTTCCACCATCCGGATGGCGCCCCCGCTGGTCGCCACCGACGACGACCTCCGGTGGGCGCTGGACCAGCTGCGGGACGTGCTAGCGAGCTGCCGCGCGACCCGCAGCTGGTGAGCGCCGGTGGCTGACGGCACGACGGCCGCCGTCCCGCCGACACTGGCGGGCGGCGGCCGGGCCGCGACCGGTGGTCGGTCAGGTGGACAGTGGTCAGTCGGTCTGCCGGGCGGCGCGTTCCCGGTCGGCAGCGGCGTCGGCCGCGCCGACGGGGACGCCGTCACCGTCCCGGTTCGCCCCGGTCAGGTCGGCGTCGCCGCCGGCCCGGGCGGCGTCGGCTGCGGCGTCGTCCGCGCCGACGATCTCACCGGACGTCTCGGGACCGGTGCCGTCGTCCTCGGTGAACCGGCCGGTGGCCGCCAGTGGCAGTGCCGCGTACCTCGGGTCGCTCATCTCGTCCTCCTCGGCGTCGGTCGTGCCTGGTGCTAGCCAGGGCGGACCGACCCGAACCGGAACGCGTCATTCACCGACGGCGACGTACCGGTAGCTTGCGCCGTCGTAGTCGTCGTCCTCCTGCGGGTCCGACACGTCCACCCGCACCCCGGGCAGGGCGGCGACCAGTGCGTCGGCCACCTCCTCGGGGAGGTAGTGGTGTTCGAGGTCGAGTTCGGCCAGGTGGGTCAGGGACTGCCCGGCCAGCAGTGCGGCCGCGCCCCGCTCACCGAGCGTGCCCAGCGACAGGTCCAGGCGTTCCAGCCGGGCCACCACCGTCGCGGTCGACAACGCCTCGGCCAGGTCGTCGGCGATCTCGGCGTTGCGCAGTGCCAGCCGGCGTAGCTTGGGGAAACGGTCGCCGGCCAGCAGCGGGGCCAGGTCGGCGACCTCCGTGTCGCCGCCGTAGTCCGGGGTGCCGAGCCACAGCTCCAGGTCGGTCAGGGCGGGCAGCTCCGAGTCGAGCACCGCGCGGGTGAAGGCCTGGGACAGTCCGCCGGTCTCCACCGCCAGCTCGCGCAACCGCTCGTGCCGGACCGGCGAGAAGGTGAACTCCGTGCCGCCGCGGACCCGCAGCGTCTCCAGCTCCGGGTACGCCGTGAGCAGTGGACTGACGTCACCCACCCGCATCCAGGAGACCTCGCACTCCTCGGAGGTCATGTCGCCGAGGAAGAGCGCCCGCACTGCCGGCAGGCGGGGTGCCGCCGCGCAGAGCTGCGCGATCGGGGCATGGTTGAACGCCGCGTACCCCCAGGCACCGACCACCAGCGACTCGACCGACGGTCCGGCCTGCGCGACGAACCGCTCGAACGCCTCCCGGAACGGCTCGGAGAGGGTGTACCCGGCGGACTCGTCGAAGTCCCAGTGGGCGATCCGCCAGGACACCGGGGCGTCCACGGCGGGCAGCGGCCCGTCCGGGGGTACGTCGACCACCGGCCGGCCGGCGAAGGACCGCGCGTGGCCACCGAATGCCATCCCGGTCACTCCCCGACCGCGGTGAACCGGTACTCGCGGCCACTGTAGACCTCGACCTCGCGCGCCTCGGAGAGGTCGACGTCCACGCCCGGGAGCGCGGCGACCACCCGCTGCTGCGCCTCGTCGGACAGGTAGTGGTGGTGCAGGTCGAGCCGACGCAGGTGGGTCAGCGACTGCCCGCCCAGCAGCGCGTCCAGACCCTCGTCGGCGAGCACGCCCATCGACAGGTCGAGCACCTCCAACCGGGCGACGACCGGCGCGTCGGCGACCATCGGGGTGATCGCGTTGACGATCTCGCTGTTGCACAGCCCGAGGTGCCGCAGCGCCGGCAGCCCGGCGCCGGTCAGCACCGGAGCGAGCTCGTCGACACCGGTGGTCGCGCCGTAGTCGGACCGGCCGAGCCAGAAGACCAGCTGTTCCAGAGCCGGCAGCTCCGACTCGCCCACCGCCCGGACCACCGCGCCGGGGAGCCCACCGGACTCGAAGCACAGCTCCCGCAGACCGGTGTGCCGCACCGGGCTCAGCCGCAGCCCGTTCCCGCCGCGCACCCACAGCACCTCCAGCGTCGGGTACGCGGTCAGCAGCCCGGTGATGTCGGGCAGGGTCAGCCAGGAGATCTCGCACTGTTCGGAGACCAGGTCGGCGAGGAAGACCGCCCGCAGCCCGGTCCACTCGGCCGCCGCGTCGACCAGCAGGTCGACCGGCAGTTCCCGCTCGTACGCGTCGCCCCACTCGCCGACGACCACCGCCCGGACCGCCTCCCCGGGCACCGCTTCGCGGAACGCCGCCACCAGGTCGGCGAACTCCCCGGGATCGGCGTCGAAGTCCTCGACCTCCAGTCGCCACGCCACCGCCGACGGGTCCTCGGGCAGGACCATCCCCGGGGTGAAGGGTGTCTCCGGTAGCCCGGCGAACGACGACACATGCGAGTTGATCACGACAACCTCCGGTCGGGCGGGTACGCCAGCGGCGCGACGCTAACAGCCCCTACCGACAGCACGATCGGTGGTGGCCTCCCTCGGCTCGCCGGCGCCGCCCGTGTCCGTGGCCTGTCCGGCCGCCGGCGGTCCTGGGGACCGTGCCCGCGACCCCCGCGCGGGCGGCCGTCACCCTGAACGACAGTGAGCCTTTCCGCGTAACGGTGTGAGTGCGGCGCGTAGCGGCGTTGGTGGGCGGTGCGGACACGCCCGGACCCGTTGTGGTGCAAGGGAAAGACGCAGAGCCCCGGTATGAAGTGGTCCTTCCACAGATCAACTTCAGTAGGGGCCCTGCGTCGCCATGAGTGTCACATACACCGCCGAGCTGTCCGTGCGCGAGGAGACCGTGTTGTTCCTGTCCGGGCTTCTGCATGGGCAACGGCAGCGGCTCGGGACCCGTTCCGGGACGCGGTCGCTGAGCTGCTTCAAGCAGGCGATCCTGGTGATCCGCTGGTTCCTCGACGGCACTCGGGTCAAGCAGTTGGCCATCGACAACCAGGTCAGCTCGTCGACCGGCTACGCCTACCTGCACGAGGGCATCCGGGTCCTCGCCGCGCACGCGCCGGGCCTGGAATCGGTGCTGTTGGCGGCGAAGATGGCCGGCTACGCCCACGTGAACATCGACGGGACCCTGATCGAGACCGACCGGTGCCGCACACCGGGGCCGACGCCGGGAGTGGACTCTGGTGGTCCGGCAAACACGACAACCACGGCGGTAACGTGCAGGTCATCACCGCCCCGGACGGGTGGCCGCTGTGGACCTCACCAGTGCGTCCCGGCCGGGAACATGACACGACCGCCCTGCGCGAACACGGCATCCTGCCCCTGCTGACCGCCTGGACCAACGACCAGCGGCGGGTTCTCGGCGACCTTGGCTACGAAGGCGAAGCCGACACGATCACGACCGCGTTCAAGAAGCCGCGCAACGGCACCTGCACCGACGTGCAGCAGCAGTTCAACAAGGCCCACAACGGTGTCCGCGCCATCGGCGAACGCGGAAACTCCCTGCTCAAGACCACCTTCAAAGCGCTGCGCAACGTCAGCCTGTGCCCGTGGAACATCGGCAGGATCACCGCGGCGGCCCTCGTGCTCCTGCACGTCGAGCACAACCGCACAACCTGATCACCCAACGCCACGACCCGTTACGCGGAAAGGCTCAGTGAGGTCACCGCGAACCTCTGGGAGTGGAACTGGCCGTCGGTCGCCCCGCCGCAGGAGTCGGTCAGCCTGCCTGCCGAACAGCCCCGACGGCGTGCGCCCGTGGTACGAGGTCTACCAGCCGGTCTCTACAAGGCCACGACCAGCATCGACGTCATCACCAACGAACCTCGACCAACCAACCACCGCCCTAACTGAATGGCGTTGGAACTAGATTCGCCCCCGCGGCGACTATCTCGTCAGACGTCCTGTCGCTCGCCTAGGAAGACCCTGATGCAGACCTCCACCCGGTGCCATGTCCGCTGCGGCTTGCAGCACATGTCGTCTGGCGCGACGTTCATGCTTGAACGCTGGGCCTGTTCCGGCGTACGGGCCGTGGTGGTGCGAACCGTCTCTTTCTCGATGCGGGCTCAGCCGCCTCGGTGTTGTGATGCATGATTCCCGCGGTGCCGGCATCGCCGGGTTGCGTACCCGGTCGGTGCTGGTCGTGCTCTTCGACGGCGTGCAGCCGCTCGATGTGGCGGGGCCGGTGGACGTGTTCTCGGCGGCGGCGCGCTTCACCGGCAGCGCTAGCACGCCGCCGTACGTCGTTCGCACGGCTTCGCTCGGAGGCGAAACGGTACGGTCCGCCGGCGGTCTGCGACTGGTCCCTGACTTCGATCTGGCCGAGGCCGAGGATCCCGACCTGCTCCTGGTGCCGGGCGGGCCCGGCGTGGAACACGTCGACGCCCGACTGACGACCTGGCTGCGTATGCGCGCCCCAGGCCTGAGGCGAGTGATGTCGGTGTGCACCGGGGCGTATCTTCTGGCCGAGGCCGGGCTGCTTGATGGGCGCCGGGCGACGACGCACTGGGATGCCTGTGCCAACCTCGCGAGCAGATTTCCCCAGGTCTCGATCGATCCGAGCCCGATCTTCGTCCGTGATGGTTCGATCTCCACGTCGGCGGGGGTCACGGCGGGTGTGGATCTGGCCATAGCCCTGGTCGAGGAGGACTTCGGTCGCACGGTGGCCCACGAGATCGCGCGACTTCTGGTTGTCTACCTGCGCCGGCCAGGCAACCAGGCGCAACTCAGCGTTCAGCTCTCGGCGCAGATCGCCCGCTCGGATCCGCTGCGTGAGGTCCAGTACTGGGCCGCAGCCAACCTGGCATCCGACCTGTCCGTTCCGGCGCTGGCTCAGCGCGCCGGTCTGTCCGCCCGGCAATTCGCTCGTGCGTTCGCCGAGCAGGTCGGGACGACACCGGGCCGCTACGTGGACCTCATCCGTTTGGAGTCCGCGCAGCGAATGCTGACCGACACCCGAGACGGCGTGATCGGCATCGCGCATCGTTGTGGCTACGGAACGCCGGAGGCGATGCGTCGCGCGTTCATGCGTGAACTCGGCGTCTCGCCCACGGAGTACCGCCGCAGATTCGCGAGTTCGTCGACGATCGGCTCCTGATCCCCGATCGGACAACGTCGGCGCTCAGGTACGGAAATCGCCGACCCGCCCATGCCCGGCTCGTGCCTTACCGGCCTGCACGATGGCAGATTTGTTGCCCTGCATGACATTGCCGTCGTGGTGGGACGCCTTTACGTTTGTTCCGTAACGCCTGATGACGACCTTGATGTTGAGCGAGGTCGCAAAATTGCCGACCGGCCGATCGGCCGACCTCGCCTCGCGGTCGCCCCACCCGAAGGAATACTGACATGCAGATCGCCGTCGTCCTCTATCCCGGCTTCACCTCGCTGGACGTCCTCGGACCCTACGAGGTCCTGGGCCGCCTCCCCGAAACCGAGGTGGTGTTCGTTGCCGAACGTCCGGGCCTCGTTCAAAACGACCTGAAGACCCTGTCGGTCAACGTGGTCGCCACCCTTCGATGACGTGCCCAGTCCCGACGTGGTGCTTGTCGGGGGAGGTCCGGGACCAATGCCACGTAGCCTAATTTGATCATGTTGTTGTGCTGGTCGTTTGTGCCCGGACGGGCTTCCGGCGGGTGTGGTGCGGCGGGCGGGTCAGCGTGTCCGGGCTGTGGTGTTGACGCCGGCTGGCTGGGCGGGTCTGGCCGGGTGTTTCTGGTAGTCCTTTCTGGCTGGTGGCGGCGGGCGGGTCCGCCGGTGGTGGGGGTTTGAGGCCCCAGAACCGGATGGTCGCTGGGCCGTCGTGGCGGATGCTGGCCGGTTCGTGGTGTTTCTTGACGCGGTAGCTGTTGTGGCGGGCTCGTTTGACCGCCCGGGGGCAGCTGCGGTGCCGGCGGGGCGGTAGCGGCTTGCGGCCCAGCTCGGCGAGTGCGTGGGGCAGGTGGTCAGTCCAGTCTCCAGGGGGAATGCCCGCCGTCCCGGTGGCGGTACGGCGGGCGATTCGCAGCGCGCGGGTGAAGCTGATCCGGTCGGGGTCGAGGTCGGCGGCTTCGGCCGCGCGGGTGATCAACGCGGCGAGGGCGTGGTGGACGATCAGCCAGGCCCAGATTTCCTGGTAGGCCAGCTCCGGCAGCCTTGAGCGCAGCAGACGGCCCGGGCCGCGTAGGTGCGTCTTGAGCTGGTCGTTGCTGGTCTCTATCTTCCCAGCGCAGGTGGTAGGCCTCGGCCAGCTCGTCCGCGTGGGCCTCGGCCGGCTCGAGGACGGTGGTCAGCAGCACGATCAGCTCGCCGGTGCCGTCGCCGTCGCGGTCGGGCACGTCGTACTCGACCACTCGTACCAGATACGCCAGCTCAGGGGCCAGATCCTGCCCAGCGCGGGCAGCGGCGACGACGCGGTCCCGGCGGGCGCCGCGGATCTTCGGGTTGATCACCACGGACACATACGTGCCGTCGGCCAGCACCCGCACGACCGGCAGCCGCAGCCCGGTCGGCGCCCGCCACAGCAACGCCGCCCCGGTGCCCGCCGCAGCAGACCAGGCGTCGAAGGAGTAGAACCCCCGGTCGGCGGTCAGCAGCTCATCGCGGCGCAGCCGCGGGTACAGCCGCATCGCCAATGTCCGCTCCCCGGTGCCATAGCCGGACACCTCCCCGGCCAGGAACGCGTGCGTGCCGCACTCGGCCAACGCCACCACCCGCGCCTTCGGATACGCCGACCGGTTGCCCCCCGAGCCGGCGTAGCCAAACTCGGCGGCGTTACCCGGCGTGTCCGGCAGGTCCACATCGAAGCCGTCAATAGCAAGGACTCGCCACCGCCGCAGCCACGCCCCCCGCGTATCAGTCGTGCCCACCGGCTGCACCACCGACTCGAAGATCTCCTCCATGACCGGCGCGCCCAGCCGCTGCCGCGCCTGGCTGATCCCCGACGCGGTCGGCACCGACCAAGCGGCGTCCCAGCAGCCGAACCGGGTCAACGCCCCGGTGACCTTCGTGGCGACCTCTTCGTAGTCATCCTCACCGAACAGGCACAACGCCATCGTCAGATAGGCCACCACATGCGGCGGAAGCTTCCCATCCGACCGCTTGGCCCCAACCCCAAACCGGGCCACCGCCGCGTCCACCGCATCCCGCGGCACCGCGGACACCAGCACCCCCAACGACACCTGATCCGCCGTCACCGCCACCGTCTCGGACATGACCGGCAAGCACACCAGCACCCGACCTGCCGGTCACGCCACCACGCCGACCATCCACAAAGACCCAGTCCAACCCCATGATCAAATTAGGCTACGTGGCATTGGGTCCGGGACAGTCGGAGCAGATGTCCGACGGCCGATTGCACGAGTGGTTGCGAACGGTCGATCGGACCAGCACATGGACGGCTGCCGTCTGCAGCGGAACCTTTGTCCTGGCCGCCGCCGGCATCCTCAACGGTCGCCGGGCGACGACCCACTGGGCCGCGCTCGAGCACCTCACCGGCTTCGGTGTCACACCATCGAAGCAGCGCGTCGTCATCGACGGTCACTACGCGACCGCAGCCGGCGTCTCCGCGGGCATCGACATGGCACTGAGCCTTTCCGCGTAACGGTGTGAGTGCGGCGCGTAGCGGCGTTGGTGGGCGGTGCGGACACGCCCGGACCCGTTGTGGTGCAAGGGAAAGACGCAGAGCCCCGGTATGAAGTGGTCCTTCCACAGATCAACTTCAGTAGGGGCCCTGCGTCGCCATGAGTGTCACATACACCGCCGAGCTGTCCGTGCGCGAGGAGACCGTGTTGTTCCTGTCCGGGCTTCTGCATGGGCAACGGCAGCGGCTCGGGACCCGTTCCGGGACGCGGTCGCTGAGCTGCTTCAAGCAGGCGATCCTGGTGATCCGCTGGTTCCTCGACGGCACTCGGGTCAAGCAGTTGGCCATCGACAACCAGGTCAGCTCGTCGACCGGCTACGCCTACCTGCACGAGGGCATCCGGGTCCTCGCCGCGCACGCGCCGGGCCTGGAATCGGTGCTGTTGGCGGCGAAGATGGCCGGCTACGCCCACGTGAACATCGACGGGACCCTGATCGAGACCGACCGGTGCCGCACACCGGGGCCGACGCCGGGAGTGGACTCTGGTGGTCCGGCAAACACGACAACCACGGCGGTAACGTGCAGGTCATCACCGCCCCGGACGGGTGGCCGCTGTGGACCTCACCAGTGCGTCCCGGCCGGGAACATGACACGACCGCCCTGCGCGAACACGGCATCCTGCCCCTGCTGACCGCCTGGACCAACGACCAGCGGCGGGTTCTCGGCGACCTTGGCTACGAAGGCGAAGCCGACACGATCACGACCGCGTTCAAGAAGCCGCGCAACGGCACCTGCACCGACGTGCAGCAGCAGTTCAACAAGGCCCACAACGGTGTCCGCGCCATCGGCGAACGCGGAAACTCCCTGCTCAAGACCACCTTCAAAGCGCTGCGCAACGTCAGCCTGTGCCCGTGGAACATCGGCAGGATCACCGCGGCGGCCCTCGTGCTCCTGCACGTCGAGCACAACCGCACAACCTGATCACCCAACGCCACGACCCGTTACGCGGAAAGGCTCACTGACCCTGGCCGGCCTGATCGCGGGCGACCACATCGCGCAGACCGTGCAACTCATCATCGAGTACGCACCGGACCCGCCCTACGACGCGGGCTCAGTGGACTCCGCCCCAGCGGCTGTCATCGAGAGCGCGATGAACACAATGTCGGCGTGAGAACGAGATGTTCGTGACCGGGCGGACACGCACGAGTCACAACGTTGGCGACGCGGTTTGGACCGCGCCGGCGAGATCGTCCGGATCATCGTCGGGGATCTGGTCGGCAGGCAGAGGTTCCCACCCGTCCCGCCGCATCCAGACGAGAAACGCCGCCGGGTCCAGGATGTGCATCTCCACCAGCCGGGTCACCCGCGCCACCCGGCCGGGCAACGCGGCCAGCCGCGGCGCCAGCGCCTACGCGGGCACCGGCCAGGACGGGACGCCAGCCTGTGCGACGGCCGGCCCGGCAGGCTGCCTGCCACCGTGTCGACCTCCGCGCTCAACCGCGCCGTCGCGCTGTGCTCGACGGCTTGGCGCAGCAGGGCCGCGGCCGCCTCGCTCGCCCGCGGGCCCAGGTCGGTCAGCACGGTCTGCGCGGCCGGGGACATGCCCGGACGGTGCAGCATCACCAGCACCGGCCCGACGCCTCGGTGCACCCTACCCCGCACGGCGCTGTCGGCGGTTCCTCCGCCGCCGGCAGCGCCGCCCACTCCGGTACGGGCGGCCGGCCCGACGCCTGACCGGTCGTACGGGCGTCGGGGGTCACGCGAGGCGCCCCCCGCCGACGTGTCGGGACCTCTACGGTGGTCAGCCGGAGCCGTTCCTTCAGCCGAGGAGAGCCGATGGCCGACCCCCGTCACCGACGCGTCACCCGTCCCGGGGCCTCCCCGACGGACGGCGTGGGACGGTGAGCGCGCCGGTGCCCGTCGTCATCGTCGGAGCCGGCCCCACCGGCGTGACCGCCGCGCTGCTGCTCGCCGGGCACGGCGTCCGGTCGGTGCTCCTCGACCGGTGGGCGGACGTCTACCCCCGGCCCCGGGCCGTGCACCTCGACGACGAGGTCTACCGGATCCTGCACCGGATCGGGGTGCACGAGCAGTTCGCCGCCATCTCCCGGCCGGCCGAGGGGCTGCGGTTGCTCGCCCCTGACCACCGGGTCCTCGCCGAGTTCCGCCGGGGCGCGGCGGCCGGCATCCACGGTCATCCCCAGGCGAACATGTTCGACCAGCCGGAGTTGGAACGCCTGCTGCGTCGCCGGCTGGCCGAGGAACCGCTGGTCACCCTCCGCGGCGACGTCGAGGTCACCGGCGTCGACCCCGACGGCGACGCGGTGCGCGTACGTCTTGTCGACCGCGCGTCGGGAACGGCGGAGACGCTTCCCGCGCGGTACGTGCTCGGCTGCGACGGCGCCAACAGCACCGTCCGGCCGCTGATCGGCTCGACCATGCGCGACCTCGGTTTCGCCCAGCGCTGGCTGGTGGTCGACGTCGACACCGACGTCGACATCGACGCGTGGGAGGGCGTACACCAGGTCTGCGACCCGCATCGCGCCGCGACGTACATGCGGGTGGGACGACGACGGTACCGGTGGGAGTTCCGGCTGCTGCCCGGTGAGACGGCCGCCGACCTCTCCGTGCCGGAGACCCTGCACCGGCTCGTCCGGCCGTGGACCGGGGAGGTGCCCTTCGCCGCGCTCACCGTGACCCGCTGCGCCGAGTACACCTTCCGTGCCCAGGTCGCCGACCGGTGGCGGTCCGGGCCCGTCCTCCTCCTCGGCGACGCGGCCCACCTCACCCCGCCCTTCATCGGCCAGGGCATGGGCGCCGGCCTGCGCGACGCGGCCAACGTGACCTGGAAGCTCGCCGCCGTCCTCTCCGGCAGCCTGCCGGAGAGCGTCCTGGACAGCTACGAGACGGAGCGGCGGCCACACGTCACGTCGCTGATCCGGCTGGCCACGGTGATCGGCCGCGCGATGACCGAGGGGGGCGAGGTCGGCAACCTGCTCCGTCGGGTCGTCGCCCCCCGCCTCGCCTACCTGCTCTGTTTCCGGGCGAAGGTCCTCGACAGCGCGACCCCGCCGTTGCCGCGGTCGGCGCTGCGTCAGCGTCGCCCGTCGCCGCGCAGCCTGCACGGCCGGCTCTGCCCGAACGCGCTCCTCGGTGCCGGCCGCCGGTTCGACGACATGGTCGGGCCCTGCTTCGCGCTGGTCACCGTCCGGGCGCTGTCGACGCAGGTGACCGGGGCGGCGCGGCGACACGGCGTGGTGCCGGTGCCGGTGGACCCGGCCTCGGCGCTCGGGCGCTGGCTGCGTCGGGCCGGGGTCGACGCGGCCCTGGTCCGTCCCGACCGGACGGTGATGACCTCGGGGAACGACCTCGCCGCCCTGGTGGAACGGGCTCCTTCGCTCCGCTGCGCCGACCTGCCACCGGCCACCACCTGACCGCCGTCCCCGCCGCCCGGAGCCTGGGGGTCGGCAGCCCCGATCCCGGGCGCGGCCTGCGCTTCGGCGGCCGTCAGGCTAATTGGCAACAGTGTTGACAAAAATACAAAGCATCGACATGCTTCGCTAGAGAGCGCTCTCTCGTCCGCCGGGTGGAACGGTGTCACCGGTGTCCGCCGTCAGCCGCGGGCGCGTCCGGCATCGCCCGGCCGGACATCGCGCCGCGCCCGGCGGCGGCCGACGGCACGCCGCCGCCCGGACCGCTCCACCACGCGAAGGAGATCCCCGTGCCCCGATTCCGATTTCCCCCGCGAGCCCGCACACTCGCCCTCGCCCTCGGCGCTGTCGTGGGGTTCACCGCGGCACCCGTCCTGCCCGCCGCCGACGGGCCCGCGCAGGCCGCGATCGGCGGCATCACCTGGCAGGACGAGTTCAACGCACCGGCCGGCACACCCGTCGACCAGAGCAGGTGGCGGTTCGACATCGGTGGGCACGGCTGGGGCAACAACGAGTTGCAGTACTACACCAACAGCACCAGCAACGCGGTGCACGACGGCCAGGGCAACCTGGTCATCACCGCCCGGCGGGAGAACCCGAACAACTACCAGTGCCACTACGGCCGGTGCGAGTACACCTCGGCCCGTTTGCTGACCGCCGCGACGTTCACCCAGGCGTACGGCCGCTTCGAGGCCCGGATCAAGATCCCCCGGGGCCAGGGCATCTGGCCGGCGTTCTGGATGCTCGGCAACGACTTCGGCAGCGTGGGCTGGCCGAACTCGGGCGAGATCGACATCATGGAGAACATCGGCCGGGAGCCGAACACCGTGTACGGCACCATCCACGGGCCCGGCTACTCCGGCGGAGGCGGCATCACCGGCAGCCGGACCATCGGCGCCCCGCTCGCTGACGCCTTCCACACCTACCGGGTGGACTGGGAACCGAACTCGATCATCTGGTACCTCGACGGGGTCGAGTTCCACCGGGTCGACCCGGGGCGGCTCGGCGGCAACCGGTGGGTCTTCGACCACCCGTTCTTCATGATCCTCAACGTGGCGGTCGGCGGGAACTGGCCCGGCTACCCGGACGGCAGCACCCAGTTCCCGCAGCAGATGCTGGTCGACTACGTCCGGGTCAACGGCTACACCTCCTCCCCGCCGACCGGCACCACCCGGATCCGGGGCGTGGGGAGCGGGCGCTGTGTCGACATCCCCGGAGCCAACCCGGTCGAGGGCGCCAAGCTGCAGATCTGGGACTGCAACACCACCGTCGCCCAGCAGTGGACGTTCGCCACCGACGGCACGGTCCGGGCGATGGGCAAGTGCATGGACCCGGCCTGGGCCGGCACGGCGAACGGCACCGAGGTCAACCTGGTCACCTGCAACGGCAACCCGGTGCAACGGTTCACCCTGAACGCCGCCGGTGACCTGGTCAACCTCAGTTCCAACCGGTGCGTGGACGTCCGGGACCACGTGACCGCCAACGGGGGCAAGCTCCAGCTCTGGGACTGCGCGGGCACGCCCAACCAGAAGTGGACCCGGTACTGACCCGACACCCGGCTCCGGCCGGCCGGTCCAGCGGTCGGCCGGAGCCGCGTCGGTGGTCGACCGGCCAGCAGCTTCCTTATCCTTCCGTATATGGGGTAGGTTAGGGAACGATGAGTGAAGGAATGTACTCGGTCGAGCAGGTGGCCGAGCGACTCGGCCTGCACGTGCGCACGGTGCGCGGTTACATCCGCACCGGCCGGCTGCGCGCGGTCCGGATCGGCAAGCAGTACCGGATCGGCCGGGCCGACCTCGCCGCGCTGACCGGGCAGCCGGCGCAGCCGTCCGGGGCGCCCGTGGTGGAGGTGTCGAGCATCGTCCAGGTCGACGGCGTGGACCGGGCCACCGCCGACCGGCTCAGCACCCTCCTCCTGGCCGGGGCGCAGACCGCCCACGACCCCGGACGCCCGCTGCGTGTCCAGACCGTGCACGACGAGGAACGGAGCCGCATGAAGATCGTGATACTCGGGGGCGTCGCCGCCACCGCCGAGGTGCTGCACCTGGTCGGGGCGATGCTCGACGGCGGCAACGGCCTGCTGGTCGGGGAGGCCGACGATGCCTGACGAGGTGCGGGAGCTGGCCGGGGTGCGGGTGCTGGTCTGCGATCCGGACGGCCCGCCGGTGGTCACCGTGCGGGACGCGCTGGACCTGGTCGGCGCGGCCTTCCTCGGTGCCCAGGTGGTGGCCGTTCCGGCCGGCCGGCTCGACGACAGGTTCTTCTCCCTGGACACCCGCTTCGCCGGTGAGGTCATGCAGAAGTTCGTCAACTACCAGCTACGGCTGGTGGTGCTCGGCGACATCTCCCGGCACCTCGCCGCCAGTTCCGCGCTGCGTGCCCTGGTCCACGAGTCGAACCGGGCCGACCACGTCTGGTTCCTGCCCGACCTCGAGGCGCTCGACGCCCGGCTGGGCGCCACGACCTGACCCACGCGGCCGGGCCCGCCCGGGACCTGACCGGCCGGGCGAGCTCGTGCTGCTCCACCACGAACGCCGGGTCCTGCTCGCCGAGCCGCGTCACCATCGCTGTGAAAGCTCCGGGTGTCGACGCCCGCCGGGCGGACCACCGCCCGGGGTCCGCCGGTGTTGCCGTCCGGGTCGACCGGCCTGGCCGGGGTGGCGCCGCGTGCCCGGTACGGTGCGGGCATGACCGTCGCACGCTCCGTCCTGCTGTTCGTCGTCGCCGCGCTGTTCGAGATCGGCGGGGCGTGGCTGGTCTGGCAGGGCTGGCGCGAGCACCGTGGCCTGTGGTGGATCGCCCTCGGGTTCGTCGCGCTCGGCGCGTACGGGTTCGTCGCCACGTTCCAACCGGATCCGAACTTCGGACGCATCCTCGCCGCGTACGGCGGCGTGTTCGTCGCCGGCTCCCTGGCCTGGGGGATGGTCGTGGACAGGTTCCGCCCGGACCGGTTCGACGTCGTCGGCGCGTTGATCTGCCTGGCCGGTGTCGCGGTCATCATGTACGCGCCCCGTGCGACCGGCTGACGCCGCTCCCGGCGGCGGCGTCGTGGACCGGAGCGCGATCCGTCTGCGGCGGGTGACACGTTTCCGTGGAGGCCGTCGCCCCCCGACCGACGCTGGCGGTCGTCGCCGCGCGGGCCCGGTTCGAGAGGGACCGCCCGTCCGCGTGACCTCCATGCAACATGTGCCTGTGTCGAGGCGTGTGATCAGGGCAGCTGTCGGGTGCTGTGTCGGACCACCAGCGCAGTGGCGAGTTCCAACCGGTGACTGCCCAGTTCCTCGCCGCCCACGAGGCTGAGCAGCATCCGGGTGGCCATCGCGGCCATCTCGGTCAGCGGCTGCCGGACGGTGGTCAGGGGCGGCACGGCCCACCGGGCGGCGTCCAGGTCGTCGAAGCCGACGATGCTGAGGTCGTCCGGCACTCGCAGCCCCCGCTCGTAGAGGGCCTCGTACGCGCCCATGGCCATCTCGTCGGCGCAGGCGAAGACGGCGGTGGGCGGTCGGGTCAGGTCGAGCAGGGCGTTGGTCTCCCGGTAGCCGGAGGCCGCGGTGAAGTCACCGGTACGGACGTAGCCGGCCGGCACCCGGAGCCCGGCGGCGTTCATCGCGGCCCGGTAGCCGTCGACCCGGGCGCGGCTGCACGGCACCGTCGGTGGGCCGCCGATCACGGCGACGCGCCGGTGGCCCAGGCCGATCAGGTGATCGGTGGCGGTCAGCCCGCCGGCCCAGTTGGTCGCGCCGACGCTGGGGATGTCGACCGGAGGGTGCCCGGCCGGGTCGATGATGACCACCGGGATGCCCAGTTCGTCGAGTTGGCCCCGCTGGCTGGTGGAGAGGTAGGAGAGCACCAGGAGCACCCCGTCGCAGCGGCGGTCGGCGAGCTGCTCGGTCCACCGGCGGTCGGGGCGGCTGCGGTGCCGCCCGTGCACCGCCGAGACGACCACGCCGAACCCGGCCCGGTAGGCCAACTCCTCCACCCCGTCGATGATCTGCATCGCCCAGGGGCTGCCCAGGTCCCGCAGGACCAGGTCGATCAGGTGGGCCCGGTGGGTCGGTCGGCTGCTGCGGCGGGCGGTGTACCCGCGCTCGTCGAGCAGGGTCTGCACCCGCTGTCGGGTCGCCGGTGCGACGTCCGTGCGGCCGTTGAGAACCTTGGAGACGGTCGGGACCGACACGCCTGCGGCCTGCGCGATCGCCGCCAGCGTCGTCCGTTGCTGCTCCACGCCATCACCCCGCGATCGTCAGCCCACCGCAGCATATCCCGAAACTTTCGAGGATCGTCGTCGCCCTTCGTCGCGTGAGCGCATCCACCCGGCCGGCGTGGACCCGGCTTGACCCCTGACACCTTGACGGCTCTCTATGTGAGCGCTAACACTGTTCCCGACGGGTGAGTGGAGGGGTGTCATGAAGGTCTCGGCGGGCTCGGGCGACCGGTACGTGGTCGGCATCGACTTCGGCACGCTGTCCGGCCGGGCGTTGGTGGTCCGGATCGACGACGGCGCCGAACTGGGCACGGCGGTGCACCAGTACCGGCACGGCGTCATGGACACGGTGCTGGCCGCCGATGGTCGACCGCTGCCCGCCGACTGGGCGCTCCAGGACCCGGAGGACTACCGGGACGTGCTGCGGCACGCCGTCCCGGCCGCGCTGGCGGCCAGCGGTGTCGACCCGGCCCGGGTGGTCGGCGTCGGCGTCGACGTCACCGCCTGCACCGTGTTGCCCACCCTCGCCGACGGCACCCCCCTCTGCGAGCTGCCCGAACTGCGCAGCCGCCCGCACGCCTGGGTCAAGTTGTGGAAGCACCACGCCGCCCAACCCCAGGCGGACCGGATCAACGCCCTGGCCCACGAACGCGACGAACCGTGGATCGGCCGGTACGGCGGCAGGATCTCCGCCGAGTGGCAGTACGCCAAGGGGCTGCAACTGCTGGAGGAGGATCCGGAGATCTACCACCGGGCCGACCGGTGGATCGAGGCCGCCGACTGGATCGTCTGGCAGCTCTGCGGCGTCGAGACCCGCAACGTCTGCGCCGCCGGCTACAAGGGCATCCACCAGGACGGCCGGTATCCGTCCCGTGACTACCTCGCCGCGCTGCACCCCGACTTCGCCGATTTCGTCGCCAAGCTGAACGGCCCGCTGGCCCCGCTGGGCGCGCGGGCCGGCGGCCTCACCGCCCGGGCGGCGGCCTGGACCGGCCTGTCCGAGGGCGTCGCCGTCGCGGTCGGCAACGTCGACGCCCACGTCACCGCCGCCGCCGCGCAGGGCCTCGAACCGGGTCGGCTGGTCGCCATCATGGGCACCTCGACCTGCCTCGTGGTCAACGGGACCCGGCCGGCGGAGGTGACCGGCATGTGCGGCGTCGTCGACGGCGGGATCAGCGCCGGCTCCTGGGGCTACGAGGCCGGGCAGAGCGCGGTGGGCGACATCTTCGGCTGGTTCGTCGCGCACGCCGCGCCGGCCGGGTACGCCTCGCACGAGGCGCTGACCGAGGCTGCCGCCGCGCAACCCGTCGGCGCGCACGGCCTGGTGGCGCTGGACTGGTGGAACGGCAACCGGTCCCTGCTGGTCAACCACGACCTCAGCGGCGTGGTGGTCGGGCTGACCCTGGCCACCCGCCCGCCGGACGTCTACCGCGCGCTGCTGGAGTCCACCGCGTACGGCACCCGCATGATCATCGAGGCGTTCGCCGAGGCGGGAGTCCCGGTGCGCGAGCTGATCGTCGCCGGGGGGCTCACCGGCAACCGCCTGCTCATGCAGATCTACGCCGACGTCACGAAACGCCCGCTGGGCATCGTCGGGTCGACCCAGGGGCCGGCGCTGGGCTCGGCGATCCACGCGGCGGTCGCCGCCGGGGCGTACCCCGACGTGCCGGCCGCCTCGGCGGCGATGGGCCGGGTCGACCGGGACGTGTACCAGCCGGACCCGGAGCGGGCCCGCGCCTACGACGCGCTGTACGCCGAGTACCGGCGGCTGCACGACCACTTCGGCCGGGGCGCCGAGGACATGCTCCTGCGCCTGCGTGCCATCCGCAACGCCGCCCGCCGGGCGGCGGACCCCGACCCGGCCGGCCCGGCCGCAGTTTCCCTGGGGGTGGTGGCATGAGTTGCCCTGTGTCAAGCCGCCACTTGATGATCTTGTTTGAGCAGGTGTTGGAGGGCTCGGTGGCGGTCCGGGTCGTAGGGGGTGTTGGTGGTCCAGCACTTCCAGATGATGTCCAGCCAGGCGCGGGCCAGGATACGGACCGCGTGGGGATGGTCGTGGCCGCGGGCTCGGGCTCGTTGGTAGAGGTCGGCGGCCCAGGGGTTGGCGTGGCGGCTGTCACCGGCAAAGTCGCAGACGGCGTCGCGCAGTTGTTTGTCCACGGCCCAGCGGAAGGTCACGATGCGGACTTTGCCGGATTCGCGGGTCGAGGGTGCGACGCCGGCGAGGCAGGCCAGGGACGCCGGGGTGGGGAACCGGCCGCGGGCGTCGCCGATCTCGGCGAGCAGCCGGGCGGCGCGGACGGTGCCGGAGCGGGGCAGGCTGGTGAAGATGTCCCGGTCGGGGTGCAGGTCGAGGGCTTCGGTGATCTGCTGGTTCAGGGCGTCGATCTGGGCCACGATGGCGGCCAGGGTGGCGAGGTAGGCGCGGGTGATGCCGGCCAGGGTCTGTCCGTAGTTTCCGGTGGCGCCGCGAGGCGCGGCGTCGATGCGGGCGTGCAGCACGGCTGGGTCGGTGCGGCCGCAGTAGCTCGCGCTCTTCAGCCAGGCGGCCAGGCGCTTGGGCGACAGCCAGTCCAGGGCATCCTGGGTGGTGAACCGGGTCAGGAACTGCCGGCTGATCGACGAGTCGATCTCGTTGAACAGCTCGACAGTGGCCGGCAGCGTCGTGGCCAGGTGGGCGCGCAGCTGGTTGGCGACCGCGATGCGGTGGGCGACCAGGTCTTTGCGAGCGCGGCACAGCTTGCGCAGCCCGGTGGTTGTCTCGCTGTCCAGCACGAGCGGGGTCAGCCGGCGCCGGTCGGTGCGGACGGTGTCGGCCAGGACGTAGGCGTCAAACCGGTCGTCCTTGTTCCCGGCCGAGCCGTACCGTCGGCGCAGTGCCTTGACCTGCGAGGGTGGGATCACGTACACGGTCGTGTCGGCGGCCAGCAACGCATCTACGATCGGCCCGTCCGGGCGTTCGATGCCGACCGCGTCCACCCGATGCCGGTCAAGCAGGTCGATCAGCCGTCTCAGGCCGGTCCTGGTGTATTTCAGCGCCAGCCGCTCCAGCGGCTCACCGTCGGCGTCGACCACGCAGACCGCGTAGTCGTCCTTGGCCCAGTCCACCCCGGCCGAGTTGCCTCGCGCCGGCACGGCGGTGTCGGTCACACTCATAGTTGCCTCTCCGCTGCGCTACCAGTGGGGAAGCACCTGGCGGTTCCGGGACACCACTGCCGGTCGCTCATTGAGCGGCGCTCGATGGCGCATAGCCCTGTTGCCAGTCGGGGTGTCCCGGGCCGCCGGGCCTCGCAGAACTCATGCTGGACCTCGAAGGTCGAGCGAGCTGGGCGATGGCCCGACGGTCACCGGTGCACTCGAACCAACCTCAGCTCGAGTGAGACAAGGGTGCACCAATGAGCGAGCGCGGCCTCGCCGCACGCGGTGAGGGGGACTGGAAGACCTCGGTGCTGGTGCACACGCTCAAGGCGATGTCGGTCGGCACCGACGGCGGGACGTCCTTCATGGAGGACTACACCTACGACCTGACCCCCGGTCGGGAACTCGTCCTCGGCGCGCACCCGCTCGAGGTCTGCCCGAGCATCGCCGCCGGGACGCCGACCGTGGAGATCCACCCGCTGGGCATCGGCGGCCGGGAGGATCCGATCCGGCTGGTCTTCGACGCCCGGCCCGGCCCGGCGGTGGTGCTCGGCCTGGCCGACCTGGGGGAGCGGTTCCGCCTGGTCGCCAACGAGATCGACGTGGTCGCCCCGCCGGAGCCCCTGCCGAGGCTGCCGGTGGCCCGGGCGGTGTGGCGGCCCCGACCGAACCTGGCCGCCTCGGCGGAGGCGTGGCTCACCGCGGGCGCGCCGCACCACACGGTGCTGTCGCAGGCGGTCGGGGTCGAGGAACTGCACGACCTGACCGAGGTGGTCGCCACCGAACTGGTGGTCATCGACGCCGCGACCACCACCCGGAGGCTGACCGACGAACTCCGGTGGAACCAGGCCTACCACCGCCTGGCCCGGGGGTTCTGAAGCACCACGCCCGCCAGCGGCTCGAATTGATCACGGCCGGCTACGATCTCGAGGAGGGGTGTCATGGGGCAGCAGCCGGCCGCGAAGGCCGCGGTGATGAGTGACGTCGCACGGCTCGCCGGTGTGTCGCACCAGACCGTGTCCCGGGTGCTCAACAACCACCCGAGCGTCCGCCAGGAGACCCGGGAACGGGTGCTGCGCGCGGTGCGTCAGCTCAACTACCGGCCCAACGCCCTGGCCCGTGGGCTCGCCGGCCGGCGCTCCCGGGTCATCGGCGTGGTCAGCTTCGACACCATCCTGTACGGCCCGGCGGCCACCCTGCTCGGCATCGAGCGCGCCGCCCGGGCTGCCGGCTACGGCATCAGCATCGTCACCCTGGAACGGCTCGACCGGGCCGGGATGAGGTCGGCCCTCGACGCGCTGACCGAGCAGTCGGTGGCCGGGGTGGTGCTGATCGCCCCGATGCTGACCGCGGCGATGGCCGTCCACGGGCTGCCGACCGGCGTACCGGCCGTGGTGGTGGAATCCGGCGGGTCCGGCGAACTGCCCAGCATCTCGGTCGACCAGGTCGCCGGGGCCCGGCTGGCCGTCGAGCACCTGCTCTCCCTCGGGCACCCGACGGTGTGGCACATCGCCGGCCCCCGGGACTGGCTGGAGGCCCGCGACCGGGTCGACGGCTGGCGGCTGGCCCTGGAGGTGGCCGGTCGTCCGGTCCCGCCAGTGCTCCAGGGGGACTGGAGCCCGCGTGCCGGCTACGAGATCGGGCAGTCCCTGGCCGACCGGCCGGACGTCACCGCGATCTTCTGCGCCAACGACCAGCAGGCGCTCGGTCTGCTCCGCTCGCTGCACCAACGGGGCGTACGGGTCCCGGAGGACGTCAGCGTGGTCGGATTCGACGACATCCCCGAAGCGGAGTACCTGTCACCACCGTTGACCACCGTCCGGCAGGACTTCGACGAGGTCGGCCGCCGGTGTGTCGCCACCCTGCTGGAGCTGTTCGGTCAGCCCGCCGGCCACTCCACGGACCCCCAGGTCGAACCGACGCTCGTCGTGCGCGCCAGCAGCGGGGTCTCCCGGGGCTGACCGGACCTCCCCGACCCCGTCCCGCCCCGGCCGTCGACCGCCCCGGCCACGGCCGGCTGTCGCCGGTGAGGCGGGGGGTGACCCAGGTGCCCCCGCCGGCCGTCCTCTGACATGATCCTCGGCGTGTGGTCCCGATCTGTCGCCCCGTCCGGCGACCCCGACCCGATGGGCGGCGAGCTGACCGACCGGCTGGTCGACGAGCACACCATCCTCCAGGTGGTCGTGGGTTCCCGCGCCTTCGGTCTGGCCGGTCCGGGCTCGGACACCGACCGGCGCGGGGTGTACGCGCTGCCGGCGGCGGCGTTCTGGCCGCTGACCAAGCCGGCGCCGCACCACGAGGGGCCGTTGCCGGAGCAGTTCCGCTGGGAGGTCGAGCGGGTCTGCGTCCTCGGGTTGGCCGCCAACCCGAACGTCCTGGAGGTCCTGCACTCACCCCTGGTGGAGAGCTGCACCCCGCTCGGCGGGGAACTGCGCGACCTCACGCCGGCGTTCCTGTCCCGCCGGGTCGCCGACACCTACCTGCGCTACGCCACCGCACAGTTCGCCAAGGCGCAGCGTGGCGTCGAGCGCGACGGCACGCCCGTGTGGCGGCACGTGACCCACCTGATCCGACTGCTCGCCGCCGGTGGGCACCTTGTCCGGACCGGGGAACTGGTGCTCGACGTGGGCCCCGACCGGGACCGACTGCTGGCGCTGAAGGCGGGTGCCCTGCCCTGGCCGGAGGTGGTGGCCTGGCGGAACCGGCTCACCGACCGGCTGACCGCAGACCTGGAGCGCAGCCCGCTACCGGAGCACCCCGACACCGACCGCGTCGAACGGTGGCTGGTGTCGGTCCGCCGCCGGTCGGTCGGGGGTCCGGCATGACGGCGCTGGCGGCGGCGGGACTGCCGCCGGGTGTGGACCTCGCGGCCGTGGTGGGGGAGCAGCCGTACCCGTTGCTCTTCGCCACCGTCTCCGGCGCGCACCTGTACGGTTTCCCGTCCCGGGACTCCGACGTGGACCTGCGCGGCGTGCACCTGCTGCCGGTCGCCGACCTGGTCGCGTTGGGCGAGCCGGCGGAGACCCGGGCCGCGATGTGGCACCGCGACGGTGTGGAGCTGGACCTGGTCACCCACGACCTGCGCAAGTTCGCGCGGTTGATGTTGCGGCGCAACGGCTACGTGCTGGAGCAGTTGCTGTCGCCGCTGGTGGTGCGAACCTCACCGGTGCACGCCGCGCTGGTCGAGCTGGCACCGGCGGTGCTGACCCGGCACCACGGCCACCACTACCGTGGCTTCGCCGCCACCCAGCGGCGACTGTTCGAGCGGGCCGGCGAGCTGAAACCGCTGCTCTACACCTTCCGGGCCCTGCTGACGGGCGTCCACCTGATGCAGACCGGCCGGGTCGAGGCGCACCTGCCGACCCTGCTCGACGCCGAGCGGGCCCCGGCGTACCTGGCCGACCTGGTCGCGGCGAAACGCACCGCCGAACACGGCCCCCTCGGCGACCTGGTCCCGCCCGACGTCCTCGCCGGGGACCTGGACGCGCTGACCGCCCGGCTGGAGCGGGCCCAGCAGGACAGCGCACTGCCGGACCAGCCGTCCGGCACCCGGGACCTGGACGCGCTCGTGACCCGGGTCCGGCTGGCGGAGTACGCCGGATGACGCCGGCCCGGGCGACACTGCCCGGGCCGGCGACCGGCGGTCAGCCGACCCCACCGGCACGATCCGGTGGCCACGGTGGATGCGAGGGGGGCGGAGCCGTCGGCGCTCGGTGACCCGATTCCCGCGCCGGGTCGACCGCGTGCGGACGCCGTGCCGGGTTCGACGTGGTGCGCCCCCGCTTGAACGCCGGTGGGGCGGGGTGGATGCTGTATCGACGTCTACCAATATTGGCCAGCGGAGGTCCGTATGCGTCGTTCCCCGTTCCCCGCCCTTCTCGCGGCGGTGCTGCTCCTCGCCGCGCCGGCGGCGGCCCACGCCCGACCCGCCGTCGGCGACCCGGCCTGGGCGGCGGCGGTCCTCGCCGGGGTGCGTACCGCCGGCACGGCCTGGGGTCACGAGCCGGCGACCGGGCGGATGACCCTCACCGTCGACGACACCGTCGGCGCCGCGGAGGTGGCCGCGTTGCGCGCGACCGTCGCACGGGCCGGTGCCGTGCTGCGCCACGAGCCGGGCCGGCTGACCACTCTCATCGCCGGTGGCGAGGCCATCTACGCCGGTGGCGGTCGCTGCTCGCTGGGCGCGAACGTCCGCAGTGGCAGCACCTGGTACTTCGTCACGGCCGGACACTGCACCGCTGCCGGCAGCACGTGGTATGCCAACGGTGGCCAGAGCACCGTGCTCGGCAGCCGCGCCGGCAGCAGCTTCCCGGGCAACGACTACGGCATCGTCCGGTATACGAACACCTCGATCGCCCACCCGAGCGCGGTCCACACCTACCCCGGCCTGCTCACCATCAACGGCGTCGGCAGCCCCTACGTCGGTCAGCGGGCCTGCCGCAGCGGCTCGACCACCGGCGTGCGGTGCGGCTTCGTCCAGTCGCTGAACGTGACGGTGAACTACAGCGAGGGCGTGGTGTCCGGGCTGATCCGGACCAACATCTGCGCCGAGCCGGGTGACAGCGGTGGTCCGCTCTGCGACCCGGCCACCGGTCGGATCCTCGGCATCCTCTCCGGGGGCAGCGGCAACTGCACCACCGGCGGCACCTCTCACTTCCAGCCGATCATGGAGATCCTCTCCGCGTACGGCGTGACCCTGCCCTGACCGGCCCGCCTGCCCCGCTCCCCGGCCGGGGAGCGGGGCAGGCGGAGCGGGGACGGCGACAGTGACGTTCCCGGATCAGCAGAACCAGCCGTCCTGCACCCAACCGCGCCGGTTGATCTGGCCGTAGGCGAAACCGTAGATGTAGCCGCCGCTGCGGGGGCCCTCGACCAGGAACGTCTGGCCCCGGTAGAGGGTGCCCATCCAGGCGCCGTTCGGCTCGGTGCGGACGAACAGGTCCCCGGCGCAGACCGTCTCCCGCTCGCCGATGGTGCCGTACGCCGCCGAGGCGGCGGTGGGGGTGAGCGCGACCGTGGCGACCACCGCCGTGACGGCCGCGCCGATCCGGCGGGCGACGGGGTTCACCATGAGTCGTACCCTCCGATGCACTCGTACCGCAGGTAGCCCCAGTCGTTGGGGCCGAAGTCGAAGGACGCCGCCCAGCCGTTGTAGACCGGGTGTGCCCCCGGCGTGTGGCCGATCTTGTCGCCGTAGTAGAGGACGCGCTTGAGGCCGGACGGGCCGGTGGAGGAGTTGTAGTTGGCGTAGAAGCTGGCGCTCTGGCACACCACGATCGCGTGCCGGGGCACCGCCGTGTCGGCCCGGGCGGCGGTGGCGCCGAGCGGGATGGTCAGTGCGCCGGCCGTCAGGGCGGCGGCGAGTCGCAGCGTCGGTCGTCGTCTTTCCACGGGGCCTCCGATCAGCGGCGAAGGGGTGGCCCCAGGTTACCAATCAAATTGATGGACATAAATAGTTCCGGGTGGCCCGGGGGCGCCGCCGCCTCCGGACCACCCGGCCGGTCACGAGTCCCGTCCCGCTCCGCGCGCCCGTCCCACCTGCCGACGGGCCTCCTGCCGGGCCTGCGCCTGCCGGTCCGGGGCCGTCGGCCCGGGCCCCGACGACCCGCCGGCTCCGGTGGCCAGCGGTGCCAGGTGGGCGGCCATGTCCCGGATCGTCGGCAGGCGGAAGAGATCCACCACGTCGACATCCCGGTCGAACGCCCGGCGGAGCACCCCGCTCAACCTGATCATCAGAAGGGAGTCCCCGCCCGCGTCGAAGAAGTTCCGGTCGGCTCCGACCGACCGTCCCAGCACCGTCGTCCAGGCCTGCGCCACCAGCCGTTGCGCCGCCACCGCCGGATCGACCCGGTCCGACGTCCGCTCCGCCTGCGCCACCGCGTCGGCCCGCTCCGCCCGTGTGACGGCACCGAGTACGGCGCGACGGTTCACCTTGCCCGACGGCAGCCGCGGCAGCGCGTCCACCAGTGCCAGTCGGTCGGGCCGAAGCCGCGCCGGAAGCAGCCCCGCCAGGTGGGACCGCAACCCGGCAACGGTGGTCCCGGCCCCCGGGACCGGCACCGCCGCCGCGACCAGGTCCCCGGTGGGGGAGCAGACCACGACAGCGTCTGCCACCTCCGGGTGCCGGCAGAGCGTGGCCTGCGCCTCGACCGGTGGCCTCGGCTCCCCGTCCCGCCGGGGGCACTCGTCGACCCGACCCACCCACCGCAGCACGCCGTCGGCGTCGCGGCGGACCAGGTCGTCGGTGACGACCATCCGCCGACCGGGCGTGGCCGCGAACGGGTCGGGCAGGTAGCGCTCCGCCGTCAGCGAGGGCTGCCCGTGGTAGCCCCGGGTCACGGCCCCGCCGCCCAGGTGCAGGCGACCGACCACCCCCACCGGTACCGGCCGCAGCGCGTCGTCCAGCACGTACGTCGTGGTGTCCGGACGGGGCTCGCCGAGCGCCCGGGGATCGTCGTCGAGGCACGTGCCGGCCAGCGCCGGCCCGCCGACCTCGGCCGCGCTCCACGCCGACCAGCAGGCCGCGACGGTCGGTACGGGCCCGGTGACCGGCCCGCCGGTGAGCAGCAGCGCGGCGGCGTCCCCGGCCGGTCCGGGCGGGCCGATCCGGACGCTGGGACCGCCCGCCGAGCCTCCCGCCTCGGCCGAGCCTCCCGCCTCGGCCGAGCCTCCCGCCTCGGCCGAGCCTCCCGCCTCGGCCGAGCCTCCCGCCGTGGCCGCGGCGACACCGCGTGCGCTGCCGGTGTCCACCAGCACCGTCCCCCCGACGGCCAGCGGCGCCAGAATCTGGCAGAGAGCGAGGTGACCGTCCGGCGGCGCGTCGACCCGCACCGCGTCGAAGGTGCCGGCCGGCCAGCCGTCCACCAGCCAGTCCGCCAGGCCGGCGAGGTTGCCGTGGGTCACCACCACCGGCCTCGACTCCTCCTCCAGCCCGGCCGAGTGCACGACCGCCGCCGCACGTCCCGCGCACCAGCCGGGCGGCGGGACGGCGGCGGGAGCCGCCGGCACCGCGTCCACCAGGATCGTCGGCACGCCGACCGACGCCCCGTACCCGGCCGTCGCCGCCGTCACCAGGAGAGCCACCAGCTCGGCGTCCGCCGCCTGGAGGCGCAACCGCATCCGCGCCGCCGCCGGGTCCAGCGGCACCGCCACCCCGCCCGCCCACAGCACCCCGAGCAGCGCCGCCACCAGGTCGGGCGACGGGGGCAGGCAGATCCCCACCGGTGACTCGACGGCCACCCCGCGTCCCCGCAGCGCCCCGGCGATCGCCCCGGCCCGTGCGACCAGGTCGCCGTAGTCCAGACTCCCGGCCGTGGCGCGGACCGCCACCGAGTGGGGCGTCCGCTCGGCGTGGGCAGCGACACGGGCGAGCAGGCCGGGCCCGGTCGGAGCCGACACCGGCGTCCTGTCGCCCGGAGCGCTGCCGCCGCCGGTCACCGCTCGGCTCCGTCCCCGGCCGGCGTCGGCAGCTCCGCCATCGGCCGGTCAGGTGTCGCCACCGCCCCGTGCAGCAGCAGCTCCAACTGCTGCCACATCCGGTCGATCGTCGCGGCCGTGAAGAGGTCGCTGTTGTACTCGATCATGCCGTAGACGCTGTCCTCGCCGGCCTCGTCGAAGTAGCCGATGCTCAGGTCGATGGTGACGGTCTGCTTCTCCAACATCAGCGGTTCCAGGTCGAGGCCCGCCATCGACAGGGGAGCCTCGTGCCGGAAGTCGACCATGATGAAGGCCGCCCGGTAGAGCGCACCGAGTCCCACGCCCCGCCCGATGTTCAGCTCGTCGAGGATCACGCCGATCGGGATGTCGTGGTGGTCCAGGGCGCCGGTCATCGTCCGGCGCGTCGCGGCCACCAGCTCCCGGAACGTCAGCTCCGACCGGACGGTGGTCCGCAGCGGCAGCATCGTCAGGAAGAGCCCCATCAACGGTTCGGTCTCCGCCCGCCGCCGGGTGGACGAGTTGGTGCCCACCACCACGTCCTCCGCGCCGGTGAGCCGGTGCAGGAGGAACTTCCAGACCGCGAGGAGCACCACGTTCAGCGTGGTCCGTTCCTCGTGGGCGAACCGGCGCAGCGCCCCGGTCAACTCCGGTGACAGCCGGAAGTAGTGCTGGCCGGACCGGTTGGTGGCACCCCGCCGCTCCGGGTGGTCGGTCGGCAGCTCCGGCGCCGGCGGCGTGCCGGCCAACTGGCGCCGCCAGTACGGCAGGTGCCGGACCCGGACCTCCCGCTCGATCCACTCCGGCTGCCACTCGGCGTAGTCGCCGTACTGGATCGGCAGCGGCGGCGGGTCGTACGTCCCACCCTCGACGTAGGCCCGGTAGAACCCGGCCACCTCCTGCCCGAAGATGCCCATCGACGCCCGGTCCCAGATCATGTGGTCGAAGATGCGGACCAGCACGTGCTCGTCGTCGGCCAGCCGGATCGCCAGCATCCGCAGCAGTGGGCCGGCGTCCAGGTAGAACGGACGGTTTCCCTCCGCCCGCGCCTCCTGCCACATCCGCTCCTCCCGCCGCTCCGGCGGCAGGTCGCTCAGGTCGATCGTCCGGACGGCGAACGGCAGGTGCGGGTGGATCACCTGGACCGGCTGGTCGCCGTCCAGTTCGAACGTGCTCCGCAACACCTCGTGCCGGGCCATCACGGCGTGTACCGCGCGGGTGAGGGCGTCGAGGTCCAGCCGGCCGCGCAGTCGCCACGCCGACGGCACGTTGTGCGCCGGGGCGTCCGGCTGGCGTTGACGGTGCAGCCAGATCCGCTCCTGGGCATCGGTGAGCCGGGCCCGGTCACGCCGGGCGCGACGGGGGATGGCACCCACCGACGTCGCGCGCTGCCGGTCGGCGAGCCGACGGTCCAGCAGGGCCCGCTGCGCGGGGGTGAGCCGCTCCAGCCGGGCCGACAGGTCAGTCATCCGTGGGTTCCTCCGAGCTCTGGTAACGGTTGCGCAGGTCGTCGAGGTGGTCCAGACCGTCGCGTACGGTGTCGGGCGACAAACCGAAGTCGACCAGGCAGGCGATCTCGTCGACGCCGACGTCGACCAGGTCCTCCACCAGGGCCTCGCACTTGTCCGGCGTGCCGAGCAGCGCCAGCGACTGGAAGTAGCGTTCGAAGGTGGCGTCGAGCATCGCCGCCCGGGCGTCGTCGTCGAGCGCGCCGAACCCGCCCTCGATCCCCTGGTGCTGCCGCAGGAACGTGCCGAGGTAGTCGATCAGCGGCTCCCGTACCAGCGCCCGGACCTCCGTGTCGCTCGGGCCGAGGAAGGTGTGCACCATGGCGGTGACCGTGCCGGCGGCCGGGTCGTGTCCGCCCGCCGCCCGGGCCGCCCGGTAGGCGGTGATCTTCTCACCCAGCTCGCTGAGCCGGTGCCCGATCACGCCCGTCAGCACGTTCGCCCCGATCGCGCCGGCCCGCTCGAACGTCTCCACCGAACCCGCCGCCGAGACCCACACGGGAAGCTCCGGCTGCAACGGCCGGGGCAGCGTACGGACCGCGCGGACGCTGCCGTCCGGGCGCGACACGTCGATCGTCTCGCCGGCCCAGAGGCGCTGGATCGTCTCGATCGCCGCGAACATGGCGTCCTTGCGCCCCGGATAGCCGGCCGGCCCGTCCGGTGCGAGGACGAAATCGTCCGGATGCCACCCGGAGGCGGCCGAGATGGCCGCCCGCCCACCGGAGAGGTTGTCCACCACCGCCCACTCCTCGGCGACCCGCACCGGATGGTGCAGCGGCAGGACGACGCTGCCGGCCCTCAACTGCACCCGCCGGGTGGTCACTGCCAGTGCCGCTGCCAGCAGCGACGGGTTCGGGTACAGGCCACCGAAGTCGACGAAGTGCCGCTCGGGCACCCAGACCGCGGCGAAGCCCCGCTCGTCGGCGAACCGGGCGCAGTCCAGCAGGAGCCGGTACTTCTCCCCGTCCCGCGTCGAGCCGTCCCCGGAGAAGAAGAACAGGCTGAACGCCATCCGGCTGGTGGGGCGTCGCCGCCGGCCCGGCCGGGCCGCCGTCGCGCGGGTCGGTGACGCGGCCAGCTCGGGCGGCAGGCTGACGGCACGGGCCCGCATCGCCTGCTCCAGGGCCGCCCGGCGTTCGGGGGAGAGGGCGGCGAGCCGCCGGTTCAGGTCCGTGACCGAGGGACGCTCAGACATGGTCACCGCCTCCGATGCCACCCGCGGCCGGAATGGCCTCGATCTCCGCCAGCAGCGCCTCGAACTCGTCGAGCCCGATGCCCTCGCCCTGCCACGCCCGGATCGCCGCCGCCAGGCCGCTCACGGTCGGCGCCTCGAAGATGACGCTCATCGGCAGGTCGCCGAAGCGTTGCCGCAGCCGGGCGATGATCTGCATGGCGAACAGCGAGTTCCCGCCGAGCTGGTAGAAGTCGTCCTCCGGACCGAATCCCGACACGCCCAGCACCTCCTGCCACACCTCGGCGACGGACCGCTCGACCTCGTCGTCGATGTCGGCGGTGGCCAGCAGCGGATCGTGCGTCTCCGTCCGGTCCGGTACCGGCACCGCCGCGCCAGCCACGTCCGTCGGCGGCCCGGCGACGACCACCTGCGGCACGCCGCCGCCGAGCGCCGCCCGGAGGACCGCCACCGGCCCCGCCGGGCCGTCCGGATCGACCCCGGAGCACAGCCGTACGGCGGTCGTGGCCGGTCCCTCGGCACAGCGCTGCTCGGCGAACGCCCCCACGGCGGTGGCGACCGCCTCCTCCACCAGCGGGTCGCCGCCGCCGGCACCGGTGACCAGCAGCAGCACGTCGAGGTCGTCACCGGCCAGCAGGTCGGCCAGGGCCCGGATCCGGTCGATCGACCGACCGAACACGACCGGCTCGGACGGTGCGTCCACGACGTGCACGACGCCACGGAGCGGACCGACCCGGTCCCGGGCCGTGTCGACCAGCCGGCGCAGCCCGTCGGCATCGGTCGGGTCGGCCGGCACCCAGCTCACCGCCTCCGGCCGGGAGTCGAGCAGCCCCGCCAGCTGAGCGGCGAGAGGACGACCGGTGGCCCCCGGGCCGGTCGGATCGGGCAGCTCCGGACCGCCGGCCAGCACCACCCGGGCGCCCGAGCGCGCCAGTTCCGCCCCGAGCCGCAGCCCGGCCTCCCGGTCGGCCCCGGTCACCAGGTAACCGCCGTCCGGCACCACACCGGCCGGGCCGGTCGGCGCGGGCACGAGGGCACGCCGGAACCGCCGCGCGCCCCGGTACGCCACGTGGGTGTCCGGTGTCTGCGCCGCCAGTTCGGCGAGGAGCAGGGCGCGCTGACGGTCTTGGTCCGCGTCGCCGGTCACCTCGCCGACGTCCACGAAGTGGAAGCGCACCGTCGGGTACCGCCCGGCGAGCACGGCGGCGACCCCGTCCAGCGCGGCCCGGTGCGGTGCCCGGACGCGGGAGCCGGCGACCTCCCGCAACTCCTCGGTCAGGACGTCCACGCGGACCGGGCGGTCCGGTGCCGACGTGTGCAGGGCCCGCGTGAGACCCACCAGCGCCGCCACCGCGACGTCCACGTTCTCGTCCCCGCTGTCCCAGGCGTGCAGCACCCGGTCCACCGGCCCGTCGGCCGGGCGATCCCGGAAGAGGCGTTCCCAGGTCTCCGGCCGTGCCGCGTCGTCGCGGTCCGGCCCGTCGGTTCGCGCGATCCGACGCACCGGGTGGCCGGCCGCGCGCAGCGCGTCGGCGACGTCGCCACCCCACCCCGGCTCGTCGCCGAGCACCAGCCAGCCGCACCGGTCCGGCACGCGGGCCCCGTCGCGGGGGAGCGCCGCCGGGAACCAGACCGGCGTCCGGGCCGGCGGGTCGGTCGGCTGCACCGTCGTCGCCCGGGGCAGCAGGAACCCGGTACGGATGAACGGGTACGTGGGCAGCGGGGTCCGCCGCCGGGGGACACCACCGTGCAGGGCGGCCCAGTCCACCTCGACGCCGTGCTGCCACAGCTCGGCCAGGGCGGTGAGCACGCTCCGCTGCTCGTCGTGGACGCCCGTGCCGTCGGGCCGCTCCACCGGACCGGGTGGCGGCGCCAGCATCGCCACCACCGGTGGCCGGCTGTCGTACGCGCCGGCCCGCACCAGATTGCCGAGCCCGCGGCCCGGACCCACCTCCACGAAGAGCGGGTTCGGGCACGCCGCGGCCACCGCGACGCCGGCCGCGAACCGCACCTGCCCACGGACGTGGGCCACCCAGTACTGCGGGTCGGTGGCCTGCTCGTCGGTGATCCACGTCCCGGTCAGGTTGGACAGGAACCGGACCGTCGGCGGACGCAGCCGGACGGTGCGCAGCACGTCGGCGAACGCGCGCAGCGCCGGTTCGGTGTGGACGGTGTGGAAGGCCCGCCGGACCGGCAGGACACGGGTCACCGCGCCGACCTCGGCGAGTCGCCGCTGGACCACCGCCATCTCCGCCTCGTCGCCGGCGACGACGCAGGAGGAGTGTGCGTTGACCGCCGCGATGGTGCCGTGTCCGG
Organism: Micromonospora inyonensis; assembly: GCF_900091415.1. Taxonomy (NCBI): domain Bacteria; kingdom Bacillati; phylum Actinomycetota; class Actinomycetes; order Micromonosporales; family Micromonosporaceae; genus Micromonospora; species Micromonospora inyonensis. The sequence goes on from NZ_FMHU01000002.1 coordinate 1,687,124, forward strand.
CCAGCACCGCCCGCAACCTGTCCTCGCCGAGGGCCACCGAGACCATCCGACCCGGCGGCAACTCCTGCATCAACCGGGCGCGGGCCGCCACCACCCGCGCCGCGTCCGCCAGGTCGAACACCCCGGCCAGGCAGGCGGCCACCAGCTCGCCGAGGCTGTGGCCGACCATCGCGTCCGGCTCGACCCCCCAGGACCGCAGCAACTGGGCGCAGGCGTAGTCGAGACAGAACATCGCCGGCTGCGCGTAGCCCGTCTCCGCCGACGGATCGTCGGACAGCTTCGACCCGTCCCGGCCGACGAGCAGCGCCCGCAGGTCCCAGTCCAGATGCGGGGCGAAGGCGGCCACGCACTCCTCCACGGCCGCGCGGAACACCGGCTCGCTGTCGTAGAGCCGGGCGCCGACACCGGCGAACCGGGTGCCCTGGCCGGGGAGGAGGAACACCACGTGCGGCGTCCCGTCGACGACCGTCCCGGTCGAGGTGGACCGCAGCGCCGCCACGGCGTCGACCGCGTCGGTGGTGACGACGGCCCGCCGGTGCCCGAACCGGGCCCGTCCGACCTGGAGCGTCCACGCCGTGTCGGCCAGGACGGCCGGCCCGGGTGCCGTCCGGGTCAGGTGGTCGGCCAGGCGCGCGGCGGCGGCGGTCAGCTCGTCGGCCGTCCGGGCCGCCAGGGGCAGCAGCTGGACGGGACGGTTCGGGGCGGGGGCCGGATGCGACGGAGCCGCCTCCAGGATCAGGTGCGCGTTGGTGCCGCCCATGCCGAAGGAGCTGATGCCGGCTCGGGGCGGGTGGTCGGTGACCGGCCACGGTTCGCCGTCTGCGCTGATCCGGAACGGGCTGTCGGGCTGCTCCAGCGCCGGGTTGAGGCGCTGGAAGTGCAGCGTGCCCGGGACGAACCGGTGCTCGAGCGCCAGTGTCGTCTTGATCAGGCCGGCGACCCCGGCGGCGGCGTCCAGGTGACCGATGCTGGACTTGACCGCCCCGACCCGGCAGGAGCCGGCGGGCACCGGGCCGAGCGCCTCCGCCAGCGCCCGCAGTTCGATCGGGTCGCCGAGCGCGGTTCCGGTGCCGTGCGCCTCGACGTAGTCGACCGTCTCCGGGGCGACCCCCGCGACGGCCAGCGCGTCCCGGATCACCGCCACCTGACCCGTGGTGGAGGGTGCGGTGATGCCCACCTTCGCCGACCCGTCGTTGTTGACCGCCGAACCCCGGATGACCGCGTGCACGTGGTCGCCGTCGGCGAGCGCGTCGGCGAGGCGCTTGAGCACCACCACCCCGACGCCGTCTCCGGCCACCGTGCCGGTGGCGTCGGCGTCGAAGGGCCGGCACCGCCCGTCCCGGGACAGGATGCCGCCCTCCTCGTGCCGGTAGCCGGTGGGGTCGAGCTGCCGGACCGTCGCGCCACCGGCGAGTGCCGTGTCGCACTCGTGGGTGAGCAGGCTCTGACAGGCCAGGTGCACCGCCACCAGCGACGACGAGCAGGCCGACGAGACGGTCAGGCTCGGACCGGTGAGGTTGAGCTTGTACGAGACCCGCAACGCCAGCATGCCGGCGTCGTTGCCGACCGACATCTGCAACGGGTGGGCGATGCGCGCGGCCCGTTCGGAGGGGAGGACCCGCTCGGCGAGGTGACCGCTCGACGAGGTGGCGGCGAAGACCCCGACCCGGCCGTGCTCGCCGCCCGGGGCCCGCCCGGCGTGCTCCATCGCGGTCCAGCAGCACTCCAGGAAGAGACGGTGCTGCGGATCGGTCACCTCCGCCTCGGCCGGGCCGACGTCGAAGAAATCGGCGGCGAACAGACCGGGCGCGGTGAGCGGGAAACCGGTGCGCACGTACGCCGGATCGGCGAGGTCCGCCGCCGGGACGCCCGCCGCGAGCAGCTTGTCGTCCGGGTACGTGGTCGAGCCCTCGGCACCGGTCACCAGTCCCCGCCAGAACTCGTCGACGGAGTCGAATCCGGCCAGGCGGCCACTCATGCCGATGATGGCCACGCTGTCGTGGATCGTCGACTCTACGTCGTCGCTCATGTCAGGCCCCTCGCTGTGTGTGAGTAGGTGGGTGGGCCGGAAACCGTCGACCCGGTCGGTGACGGCAGGCCCGGCGGGGTGGAAGGTCAGGTTTGCGCCGGCAGCCGGGCGTCCAGGGCGGCGACGGTGGGGTTGTCGACGAGCAACTGGGCGTCCATGTCCACGCCGAGGATCGAGCGCACCCGGGTCGCCAGCTTCCCGGCGAGCCGCGCGTGACCGCCGAGGTCGAAGAAGTCGTCGTCGGTGCCGACCTCGGGCAGGCCGAGGACGGCGGCGAAGAGTTCGCAGAGCACGTCCTGCCGGGCGCTGCGGGTGGAAGGGGCAGCCGGTGCGGGCAGGGCGTTGCGGTCGAGTTTGCCGTTGGCGGTGATGGGCAGGGCGTCCATGACGACGTAGGCGGTGGGGACCATGTAGTCGGGTAGCTGCGCGCCGAGGTCGCGGCGGAGGTGGGCGATGTCGATGGTGGTGTTGTCGGTGGGGACGAGGTAGGCGACGAGTCGTTTGTCGCCGGGTTGGTCTTCGCGGGCGATGACGGCGGCGTGGCGGATGTCGGGTCGTGTGGTGAGGGTGGTTTCGATCTCGCCGAGTTCGATGCGGAAGCCGCGGATCTTGACTTGGTCGTCGGTGCGGCCGAGGAAGTGCAGTTGTCCGTCGGCATCCCAGCGGGCGAGGTCGCCGGTGCGGTACATGCGGCTGCCGGGCGGGCCGTAGGGGTCGGCGACGAAGCGGCTGGCGGTGAGCCCCGGCTGCCCCAGGTATCCCCGGGCCGTGCCTGCCCCGGCCAGGTACAACTCGCCGGGCACCCCGGTGGCGACGGGTCGCAGGAACGGGTCCAGCACGTACAGGCGGGTGTCACTCAGTGGGTGTCCGAGGGGGACGGTGGTGCCGGCTTGTTCTCCGTGTCGCCAGGGGTACTGGGTGACGCAGAGGGTCATTTCGGTGGGGCCGTAGGTGGTGCGGACGATGGTGGTGGGGCAGTGGGTGAGGGTGTGGTTCACCGCCCGCGCGGAGATCATGTCACCGCCGGTGGTGACCTCGGTCAGCCCGGCGAAGGCGTCCACCAGTTCGTCGGCGACGATGCGGAAGAGGCCGGCGGTGAGGCTGAGCCGGGTGACCTCGTGTTTCCTGAGGAGCGTCCGGAATCCGGCGGCGTCGAGGTCGCGGGGTGGGGCGACGACGACCTGTCCGCCGGCGAGGAGTGGTCCCCAGAGTTCCCAGGTGGAGGCGTCGAAGGCGTGGGGTGAGTGGAGGAGGACGCGGTCGTCGGGGTGCATGGTCCAGCTGGGGTCGCGGACGAGGTCGACGACGCCTTGGTGGGTGATCTGGATGCCCTTCGGTTCCCCGGTCGAGCCCGACGTGTACATCACGTAGCAGAGCTGCTGCGCATGCACCACCGGCAGCGGCACGTCGTCCGCCGTCGGATCGGCCGCGCAGCCCAGCACCCGACGCCCGGCGGCGACCTGGTCGGCGACCAGGTCGTGGTCGCGGAACGCGTCGTCGACGAGGATCACCGGAGACCCGGACGCCGCGACCACCGCCCGCATCCGGTTCAGCGGGTAGGCGGTGTGGATGGGCAGGTAGGCGCCGCCTGCCTTGAGGACGGCGAGGATGCCGACGACGAGGTCGACGGACCGTTGCATCAGCATCGGCACCGGCGTCTCGGCGACCACGCCTGCCGCGCGCAGCGTCCGCGCCAGCAGCTCGGCCCGGTCCCGCAGTTCGGCGTACGTCAGGACGGTCGATCCGTCGGTGACCGCGACGGCGTCCGGGCGGCGCGCGGCCCGGGCGTCGAACGCCTCGACGATGCTGCACGCCACGGCGGTCTGAGCTGACACCCGCGGCAGTAGCCGTTTCCGCTCGTCGTCGACCAGGATGTCGATCCGGCTGATCGGGGTGGCGGGTTGCCGGGCGACCTGGCGCAGGATCGCGGCGAGGCGTTGCCCGATCAGCTCGACGGTCCGGTGGACGAAGAGATCCGTGGCGTAGCCGATCGTGATGTCGAGGTCCCCGTCGACCGGCTCGTCCATGAACCTGAACTCCAGGTCGAACTTCGCGATGGACAGGCGGGTCGGTTCCGGCGTGCACTCCAGCCCCGGCAGGGGAGTGGTGGTGGGGGTGCGGTCGGCCCGGGACAGGGCGATCTGGAACAGCGGGTGCCGGCCGAGCGACCGGGGCGGTTGCAGGTGTGTCACGAGCCGGTCGAAGGGGAGGTCCTGGTGGTCGTAGGCGGTGAGGTCGGTGTCGCGGACGCGGTGGAGGAGTTCGTTGAAGGTGGGGTTGCCGGTGGTGTCGGTGCGGAGGACGAGGGTGTTGACGAAGAAGCCGATGAGCTGGTCGAGGGTGTCGTCGGTGCGTCCGGCGACGACGGTGCCGAGGGGGATGTCGGTGCCGGCGCCGAGTCGGGTGAGGAGGGTGGCGATGGCGGTTTGGACGACCATGAACAGGGTGGCGTCGTTGTTGCGGGCGACGGTGCGCAGCGCGTCGTGGGTGGTGGGGTCGATGGTGAGGTCGACGCGTCCGGCCCGGTAGGAGGCATGCGGCGGGCGGGGGTGGTCGGTGGGCAGTGGCAGTTCGTCGGGCAGTCCGGCGAGGGTGGTTCCCCAGTAGGTGAGTTGGCGGTTGATCTCGCTTGCCGGGTCGTCGTCGGTGCCGAGGAGTTGCTGTTGCCAGAGGGTGTAGTCGGTGTACTGGACGGGCAGGGGTTCCCACTGGGGGGCGTGGCCGGTGGTGCGGGCGGTGTAGGCGGTGGCGAGGTCGTGGGCGAGGGGGGCCATGGAGGCGCCGTCGCCGGCGATGTGGTGGAGGTTGACCAGGAGTAGGTGGTTGCGGTCGCTGGTGGTGATGAGGTGGACGGCGAGGGGTGTTTCGCGGGTCAGGTCGAAGGGGTGGGCGGAGAGGGCGGCGAGGAGGGGTTCGGCCTGCTCCGGGGTGACGGTGTGGTGGGTGAAGGTGGCGATTCCGGGGGTGGGGTCGTGGATGTGCTGGGCGGGTTCGCCGTCGATTTCGGTGTAGGTGGTGCGGAGGATTTCGTGTCGGTTGACGAGGTCGTCGACGGCGGCTCGGAGGGCGTCGACGTCGACCGTGCCGTGGAGGCGGGTGGTGACCGGCACGTTGTACGTCGCCGACGGCCCTTCGATGCGGTGCAGCACCCAGAGACGCCGCTGGGCGAACGACACGGGCAGCGGATCCGGTCGGGCAGCGACGGTCAGCGCCGCGCGTGCGGTCCCCGCCGTCAGGTGGGGTTCGAGGGTGGCGACGGTGGGGTTCTCGAAGAGGTCTCGGACGCCGAGTTCGACGCCGAGGGTGGTGCGGATGCGGTTGACGAGGCGGGTGGCGAGGAGGGAATGGCCGCCGAGGTCGAAGAAGTTGTCGCTGGTGCCGATCTCGGGGAGGCCGAGGACGGCGGCGAAGAGTTGGCAGAGGACGTCCTGGCGGGCGGTGCGGGGGGCGGCGTGCACGCTGGTGGTGTGGGCCGGCACCGGTAGGGCGTTGCGGTCGAGTTTCCCGTTCGCGGTCATGGGTAGGGCGTCCATGACGAGGTAGGCGGTGGGGACCATGTAGTCGGGGAGTTGTGCGGTGAGGTCCTGGCGCAGGGCGGCGACGTCCACCGTGGTGTTGTCGGTGGGGACGAGGTAGGCGACGAGTCGTTTGTCGCCGGGGTGGTCTTCGCGGGCGATGACGGCGGCGTGGCGGATGTCGAGTCGTGTGGTGAGGGTGGTTTCGATCTCGCCGAGTTCGATGCGGAAGCCGCGGATCTTGACCTGGTCGTCGGTGCGGCCGAGGAAGTGCAGCTGTCCGTCGGTGTCCCAGCGGGCGAGGTCGCCGGTGCGGTACATGCGGCTGCCGGGCGGGCCGTAGGGGTCGGCGACGAAGCGGGACGCGGTCAGGTCGGGGCGACGGAGGTACCCACGGGCGAGCCCTGGGCCGGCGACGAAGAGTTCGCCCGGTACCCCGACGGGAACCGGCCGGAGGAAGTCGTCGAGGACGTACAGGTCGGTGTTGGCGACCGGGACGCCGATGGTGACCGGCTCACCGGCGGGCAGCGGTCCACCGCTGGCGCAGACGGTGACCTCGGTGGGCCCGTAGGAGTTGACGAGCCGGTGCCGGGTGGCCCAGGTGTCCACCAGCCACTGGGGGCAGGCCTCGCTGGCGGTGATGACCATGCTGCCGGCGGGTAGGACGTCGGGGGCGAGGGAGGCGAGCAGCGAGGGCGTGACGGTGACGTGGGTGGTCCGTGCGATCAGGGCGGCCTCGTCCTCCTCCGGGCTGAGCAGGTGCTCGGGGGCGAAGGGGATGACGGTGCCGCCGGCGAGGAGGGCCATCAGCATCTCCCAGACGGAGCCGTCGAAGCCGATCGAGGCGATCTGGAGGATGTGGCTGCCGGGGCGGACCTCGAAGTCACGCTGGTAGCGGTGGGCCAGCCGGCTGATGCCCCGGTGGGTGACCGTGACACCCTTCGGCACGCCCGTCGACCCCGACGTGTAGATCACGTACGCGGCGTTGTCCAGAAACGGCGTCGGGAGCCGGTAGCCGGTGGGCGGGTCTGCGGGCCCCTCCCACGCCTCGCCGCCGGCCACGACGATCGCCGCCGACGTTGGTGTGGGTTGGGTTGCGGCATCGTCGACGATCAGGACCGCCGGTGCGGCGTCGCGGAGGATGAACTCCTGGCGGGCAGCCGGGTACGCCGGGTCCACCGGCACGTAGCAACCACCGGCCATGTTCACGGCGAGCAGGGCGACGACCAGGTCCGCCGACCGTTGCATGGAGACCACCACCGGCACGTCCGGCCCGACCCCGAGCCCGACCAGGTGGTACGCCAGCCGTCCGGCCCGTGCGTTCAGCTCCCCGTACGTCGTCTCCGCGCCGCCGTGCACGACCGCGACGGCGTCCGGGTGCTGCCCTACCTGCCGGTCGAAGAGCGCCGGAAGGGTCTCGCACGGCACGCGGGGCGTGGTGGCGTTGACACCGGTGAGAACCTGACGACGCTCCTCAGCCGTCAGGATGTCCACCGTGCCCACCCGCACCGTGGGGTCGGCCGCGACCTGGGCGAGCAGGGCGATCAGGCGTTGCCCCAGCGCCTCCGCGCCGGTCCGGGTGAACACGTCCTCCGCGTAGATGAGGCCCAGCGTGAGTTCCCCCGAACGGGGCTTCGGGACGAAACCGAAGTACAGGTCGAACTTCGCCGTCTCGAACGGCGGCTTCTCCGCGACGACATCCAACCCGTCCAGGTCGAGCACGAGTCCGCCGTCGACCGCGAAAGCCACCTGGGCCAGCGGATTCCGACCGGGAGCCCGGGCCGGTCGAAGGTGTGTCACGAGCCGGTCGAAGGGGAGGTCCTGGTGGTCGTAGGCGGTGAGGTCGGTGTCGCGGACGCGGTGGAGGAGTTCGTTGAAGGTGGGGTTGCCGGTGGTGTCGGTGCGGAGGACGAGGGTGTTGACGAAGAAGCCGATGAGCTGGTCGAGGGTGTCGTCGGTGCGTCCGGCGACGACGGTGCCGAGGGGGATGTCGGTGCCGGCGCCGAGTCGGGTGAGGAGGGTGGCGATGGCGGTTTGGACGACCATGAAGAGGGTGGCGTCGTTGGTGCGGGCGACGGTGCGCAGCGCGTCGTGGGTGGTGGGGTCGATGGTGAGGTCGACGCGTCCGGCCCGGTAGGACGCCTGCGGCGGCCGGGGGTGGTCGGTGGGCAGCGGCAGTTCCTCCGGCAGCCCGTGGAGGGTCTCACCCCAGTAGGTGAGTTGGCGGTTGATCTCACTTGCCGGGTCGTCCTCCGCGCCGAGAAGTTCGTGCTCCCAGAGGGCGTAGTCGACGTACTGGACGGGCAGGGGTTCCCACTCGGGGGCGTGGCCGGTGGTGCGGACGGTGTAGGCGTGGGAGAGGTCCCGCGCGAGCGGGCTGAGCGACCCACCGTCCCCGGCGATGTGGTGCAGGTTCAGCACCAGCAGGTGCTCCCGCTCCCCGACGCTGAACAACCGCACCCGCAGCGGCGGCTCGGTGGCCAGGTCGAACGCGTGTCGGCAGGTCTCCACCACCGCCGTGTCGACCTCGTCGGGCGCGACCACCACGTGGGCGGCGTCGACGGGCACCCCGGCAGCCGGCAGGACACGTTGTGCCGGTTTCCCGTCGACCTCCACATACACGGTGCGCAGGATCTCGTGCCGGCCCACCACGTCCCGTACCGCCGTGAGCAGCGCGTCTGCGTCCACCCGGTCGCGGATGCGCGTGACGATCGGGATGTTGTACGTGGCCGACGGGCCTTCCAGCCGGTACTGGAACCACAACCGACGCTGCGCCGACGACAGGGGGAACTCGGTGCTCTCGTCGGATCCAGCGGGGTCCATCGGCGGAAACACCTCGTACTCTCCGTGAGTGGCCAGCTTCACTGCGCCATCGGAGTAAGGATCGAGGTGGTCTCTCACCGGCAGCTTCCCGGATCCTTCCCGCCGAACCAGTGGGCGGTCACGCCACTGGTCAGAGTGGAAGTGTTCAGCCGCCGTGTCGGTCGAGCCTCGCTCGTAACCTGCCGGCGAAACCTCGGCGACGGCGAGCTCCTCGCGGAGCGTGGTGACGCCGGCACGAGTGCGGTCGCCTCTTCGGCGCGGCCGTGCCGGTCACGTGCACGAGAACCTCCGGCAGGGCTGGTATCCAACGCTAAGTGTCCAAGATCCGGCCGAGCGGCGGGCGGCGGGCGGTGGGCGGCGCAGGCTGATTGTCGGGTGGGGTGTGGGGCATGCGCAGGTAGGCGCAGCAGCTCAGGAGGTGTCCGCCGCTGACGGCCCGGTCGCGCGGGGCAGGTCGTCGAGGTGGTGGGCGAGGGCGGCGCGGACCCGGTCGGGGGGCATCAGGTCGGGGTGCAGCAGGGCGTGCAGGGCGAGCCCGTCCAGCAGGGCGTGCAGCCGGGTCGCCTCGGTCGGCACGTCCCGGTCGGGGGCGACCAGTCCGGCGTCGGCGAGCGCGGTGACGGCGAGTTCGGTGGCCCGCCGTACGCCGTCGTCGGCCTCGGCGACGCGGGTCCGCGCGAGCGGGTCGGCCGGGACACGGGCGGCGAGCAGCAGCCACACCTCCATTTCCCGGACGCGCTGCTGGTCCAGGGGGAGCAGCTCCTCCAGCAGCCGCTGGACGACCTCGCGGATGGGCCCCGTCCAGTCCTCGGCGTGGAAGCGCTCGGTCGCGTTCGCCATGACGTGTTCCAGGGCGAAGGCGAGCAACTCGGTCTGGGTGGTGAAATAGTGCCGTAGCGCGCCGGGTGACCAGCCCGCCTCGGCCGCGATGCTACGGACGGTCGCCGCGGCGGCCCCGTCCCGGTAGACCACGCGCCACATCGCCTCGGCCAGCTCGGCGCGCCGGGCCTCGTGATCAACGATCTTGGGCAACGACCCCTCCGGCTGCGTGTGCCATGCCCTGCTACGGTTATCGCACAGCGTACTAAAAAGAGGTGGTAGATGCTCGTCGGACTGATCATCGCCTGTGAGGTGGCCTTCTGGGTCGTGCTGGCGGCCGGACTGATCGCCCGCTACCCGCTGCGTCGCCCCCGCGTCGGAGCCGCTCTGCTGCTGGCCGTACCCCTGGTCGACGTCGTGCTCCTCGTCGCCACCATGATCGACCTACGCTCCGGCGGCACGGCCACGCTCGCGCACGGCCTCGCCGCCGCGTACCTCGGCTTCTCGGTGGCCTTCGGACACAGCATTGTGCGCTGGGCCGACCAGCGCTTCGCCCACCGCTTCGCCGGCGGCCCGCCGCCGGTGAAACCGCCCCGCTACGGCTGGGCCCGGACCCGGCACGAGTGGCGCGAGTGGGGAAAGGCCCTGCTCGGCTGGGCGGTCGCCTGCGCCCTGCTGGTCGGCGGGATCGTCCTGGTCGGCGACCCGGGCCGGACGCGGGAGCTGGAGGCGTGGATCGGCCGCCTCAGCCTGGTGATCGTCGTCTGGCTGGTCTTCTGGCCGCTGTACTACACCATCTTCCCGAAGCGGGAACCGCGCCACTGACCCGGTGCGGCCCGGCCGCACCGGGACGTGGGGAAGTCGCCCCGCCTCCCGGGTCGTGCTCGTGCAGGCCGAGCGCGTACCCGGGCACCTGCAACAGCTCGGGCACCAGCGCGTCCGCATGTTCCCGGATCGACCGGGCTGACGACTCCAGACCGCCGTGCGGGTCGAACCAGGCGGAGGAAAACTCGTCGTACGCGTGCCACCAGCCCTTCGCCCGCGTCTCGACGGCCAGTGCGCACAGCGTCGTGGTCAGCTCGGCGGACGCTCCGTAGAGCAGGCGCATCGCCCGAACGGCGAGACCGCGCACCGCCCTGAGGCCGCTCTCGATCCGCCACACCTTCTGCCGACTGCATTCCAGCGCCTCCGCCGCGCCGTCCAGCGTGAGCCCCGCCTCGGTGCGCAACTCCCGCAATGCCCGTCCGAGCTGCCGGCGCGGCACCCGCGACCCGGTGTACTCAGCAACCGTCCGCTCCTCGTCCGGTCCCACCCGTTTTCTGCTGGTGCTGCCCAGATGGCCGGGCGTACCGGCCCGCGCGCTGGTTCGACGCGGCAGGGAGAGAGTTCGTAGGCCAGGAAGCGGAGCAGGTGGGGCAGGGTGGGACCGCTATCCGGCGTACGCGCGGACCTTTCCCCACACCGTGACCGCGACCTGGGCGCCAGCGGGCAGGCCGGTGCCCTCGTCGAGGGTCCGCGCGGTCAGTACGGTGCCGTCGTCGAGGCGCAGCGTGGTCAGCGCGTCGTGCCCGTGGAAGTCCTGCCGCACCACCGTGGCCGGTGCCCCGCCGGACGGGGCGAGGCGGATCTGCTCCGGCCGGACGAGGACGTTCACCGCGCCTTGGGCGGCGGGTCCGCGCAGCGGCAGCCGGCCCAGCGGGGTGACGGCCACGTCGTCGTCGACGGTGGCCGGGAGCAGCACGGCGTCGCCCACGAACCGGGCGACCCATGGGTCGGCGGGGTCCCGGTAGACCTCGGCGGGCGTCCCGCACTGCACGATCATCCCGGCGTCCATCACCGCGACCGCGTCCGCCATGGACAATGCCTCGCCTTGGTCGTGGGTGACCAGCACGCCGGTGGCGCCGTCGGCGTGCAGCGCCTGCCGCACGTCGGCCCGCAGTTCGGCGCGCAGCTGCGCATCCAGGGCGCTGAACGGCTCGTCGAGCAGCACCAGCGGTGGCCGGGGCGCCAGCGCGCGGGCCACCGCGACCCGCTGTTGCTGGCCGCCGGAGAGTTGGTGCGGCATCCGCGTGCCGTATCCGGCGAGGCCGACCAGGTCGAGCACCTCCTCGACGCGGCCGGAGCGGCGGGCCGCCCGGTCCAGCCCGTAGCCGACGTTGTCGGCGACGGACAGGTGTGGGAAGAGTGCCCCCTCCTGGGGGACGACGGCGACGCGGCGGCGGTGCGGCGGGACGTGCACCCCGTTTCCGACGAGCATCCGGCCGGCGACGGTGACGGTGCCGCGGTCGGCCCGCTCGAAGCCGGCGACGCAGCGCAGCAGGGTGGTCTTGCCGCAGCCGGACGGGCCGAGCACCGCCAGCAGTGTGCCGCGGCGGACGTCGAGGTCGACGCCGGCGAGGGCTGGCACCGTCCCGTACGACTTGGCCAGGCCGGCCACCGTCAGCATGCTCTCGGTCATCGGGTGCCTCCGGGGTCGGTGAGTCCGGTGCGGGCCGCGAGCAGCCAGGTGGGCACGGCGGCGAGCGCGACGAGGATGGCCGCGTACGGGGCTGCGGCGGCGTACGCGGCGGTGGAGGTGTGGGTCCAGAGCTCGGTGGCCAGGGTGTCCATTCCGGTGGGCCGCAGCAGCAGGGTGGCCGGGAGTTCCTTCATGCAGGTGAGGAACGTCAGCGCCGCCCCGGCACCGATGCCGGGCAGGGTCAGGGGGAGGGTGACGGTGCGGAACACCGTGAACGGTCCCCGGCCGAGTGACCGGGCGGCCTCCTCCACGGCGGGTGGGCTCTGTGCGGCGGCGGACGCGACCGCGCCGACGGCGAGGGGCAGGAACAGCGTCGCGTACGCCAGCGCCAGCAGCCACCGGCTCTGGTAGAGCGGGTACGCCACGTTGACGGCGAAGAAGACCAGGGACAGGCCGATCACCACGCCGGGCAGGGCGTGCGCGACGTAGGTGAGCCGTTCCAGCAGGGTGGTCACCGGGCCGCGGGCGCGGGCGGCGAGCAGCCCCAGCGGGAGAGCCAGCAGCATGGTGAACGCCGCACCGGCGAGCGACACCGACAGCGACCCGCCGGCGGCCGACGTGATCTCGGCCAGCGAGCCGGGGCGGGACACCCCGGCGGCGAGCCAGCGGGCCAGTCCGACGGCCGGGACGCCGAGGGCCAGGGCCTCGACCGCGAGCAGGGCGGCCACGGCTGACCAACGCCACCGGCCCAGCGCGAGCCGAACGGGCGGCCGGACGGCGGTGCTGGCATACCGGGCGTCACGGGTGCGAGTGGTCAGCTCGGCGCCGATCAGCAGCACTGTGAGGCCGACCAGGACGGTGGAGAGCACGAGTGCGCCGGTGCGGTCGAAGCCGAGGTTGAACGCGGTGAAGATGGCCCGGGTGAAGGTGTCGACCTGGACGAGGGAGACCGCACCGAAGTCGGAGAGCACGTACAGGGCGACCAGCAGCGCGCCCGCGGCGACGGCCGGACGGATCTGGCGCAGGGTCACCCCGAACAGGGTCGCCCAGGGGCCGCGACCCAGCGACCGGGACACCTCCTCCTGCCCCGGGTCGGCGCGGGTGAGCGCGGCGACGGCCGGCAGGAAGACGTACGGGTAGGAGCAGACGGTGAGCAGTAGCGCCGCCGCCCAGAAGCCGGCGAACCCGTCCACGGTGGCGATCCAGGCGAACCCGGCGACGTATGTGGGCACGGCCAGCGGCAGCGCCGCGACCACGCCGAACGCGCGGCGACCGGGCAGGTCGGTACGGGCGACGAGGAACGCGGCCCCGACGCCGAGGACCGTGCAGGCGACGGTGACCACGGCGGCCAGCGCCAGGCTGCGGCCCGCGAGCACGGCGAGCCGTTCCGTGAACAGCTCGGCCGCGATCCGGTCCCAGCCCGCCTCGCCAGCGCGTACGCCCAGGTAGACCAGGGGTAGCAGGGCGACCGCGACGGCGGCGGCCGACGCGACGGTCAGGCCGGGCCGGGGCAGCACACGGCGCGGTGACCGTCGGGCCCGGGTGGCGGCCCGACGGTCACCGGTGAGGGCCCCGCTCAGGCCAGCCTCGCTTCCTTGATCATGGCGACCGTGGCGTCGAGCGTGTCGAGGTCGTTCAGGTCGATCTTCGGCGCCTCGAGCGCGGTCAGCTCCGGCAGACCGGGTGCGGCCGGGACGCCGGCGGCCAGCGGGTACTCGAACGTCTGGGTCGCGAAGTAGGTCTGCGCCTCGGTGCCGAGCAGGTAGTCGACCAGGGCACGGGCGTCCGGGTCGGAACCGGCCCGCTTGAGCAGGCCGATGCCGGCGGCGTTGACCAGCCCGCCGGTGTCCCCGTTCGGGAAGAAGTGCAGCCGCGCCTTGAGCGTCTCCGGGGTGCCGCCGCGCTCCTTGGCCAGCTCGTAGACGTAGTAGTGGTTGACCAGGCCCACGGCGAGCTTGCCCGCGTCGATGTCGGCGACGATCTGCACGTTGTTCTCGCGGATCTGCGGCTCGTTGGCCTTGAGCCCGGTCAGGAACTCCTTCGCCTTGGCGTCGCCGTGCTGTACCCGCAGGGCGGTGACGAACGCCTGGAACGAGCCGTTGGTGGGGGCCACGCCGATCTTGCCCTTCCACCGGGGGTCGGTCAGCTCGAGCACCGACTTGGGCAACTGGTCCTGGGGTACCTGGTCGGTGTTGTAGGCGAGCACCCGGGACCGGCCGCTGACGCCGATCCACTGGCCGCCGCTGGCGCGGTACGCCGCCGGCACCCGGTCCAGCACCTCCTGCGGCAGGATGGCGAGCTGGCCGGCCTTGGTGACGGCGCCGAGCGCGCCCGCGTCCTGCGCGAAGAAAGCGTCGGCGGGGCTGCGCTCGCCCTCCTCCAGGAGCTGGGCTGCCATCTGGGCCGTGGTGCCGTAGCGGACGTCTACCGTGATCCCGGACGACTTCTCGAATTTCTCCAGCACCGGCTTGACCAGGGTCTCGCTGCGGCCGCTGTAGATGGTCAGCCGCTTGTCGCCAGGCTTGCCCGGGTCACTCTCGTCGCCGCCACCGCAGGCGGCCAGCGAGAGGAGGCCGGCCAGGGCGGCGGCCAGGAGGACGTTCAGACGCTTCTGCACAGGCAAGGCTTACCTTAGCTGAGGAGTTTTTTGCAAGTCCACGTCCCGAAGGCCGGCGGGCGACCCGACCGACCGGCATTTCATAGTGAGGTGAGCCTGACCTAACCTGGGCGCCATGCGCGTGCTCCCCGCAGTCGAACCGGTGCCGTTCGCCGCCGCCCTGGCCGGCCATGGCGACCGTCCCGCCGTGATCACCGCGGACGGCCGGCTCACCTACCGGGAGCTGGCCAGCCGGGTCGACGAGATGGCCGCCCGCCTCGGCCCGCACCGGCGGCTGGTCCTGCTCGCCGGCGCGAACCGCCTCGACGAGCTGGTCGCGTACCTCGCCGCCCTCGCGGGCGGACACCCGCTGCTGCTGGCCCCCGGCGACAACGCCGCGGCGACCGAGGCACTGATCCGGTCGTACGACCCGGACGTCGTGCTGCGCCGCGCCGGCGGGACGATGGTGGTCGACGAGCGCCGCCCGGGCAGCCGGCACGAGCTGCACCCCGCGCTGGCGCTGCTGCTGAGCACCTCCGGCTCGACCGGCTCGCCGAAGCTGGTCCGACTGTCCCGGACGAACCTTCAGGCCAACGCCGAGGCCATCGCCGGTTACCTGGGCATCCGCGACACCGACCGGGCGGCCACCACACTGCCGCTGCACTACTGCTACGGGCTGTCGGTGGTCAACAGCCACCTGCTGCGCGGGGCCGCGCTGGTGCTGACCGACCTGTCGGTGGCCGACCGTCGGTTCTGGGAGCTGTTCCGGGCGGCCCGGGGCACCGCCCTGGCCGGCGTGCCGTACACGTTCGAGCTGTTGGACCGGGTGGGCTTCGCCGACATGCGCCTGCCCCACCTGCGCTACGTCACGCAGGCCGGCGGCCGGCTCGACCCGGAGCGGGTGACCCGGTACGCGGACCTCGGCCGCCGGAGCGGCTGGGACCTGTACGTCATGTACGGCCAGACGGAGGCCACCGCCCGGATGGCGTACCTGCCGCCGCACCTGGCCGCCACCCGCCCCGAGGCGATCGGCGTCCCGGTGTCCGGCGGCTCGTTCCGGCTGCGCCCGCTGCCCGACCGGCCGGAGCCGGACACCGGCGAGCTGGTCTACACCGGGCCGAACGTGATGCTCGGCTACGCCGAGGACCCTGCGGACCTGGCCCTCGGCCGCACCGTCGAGGAACTGCGTACGGGTGACGTGGCCTGCCGCGCCCCGGACGGCCTGTGGGAGATCGTGGGACGCGTCGGTGGGTTCGTCAAGGTCTACGGGCTGCGCGTCGAGCTGCGGCGGGTGGAGGAGCGACTGCGCGCGGCCGGCGTGTCGGCGTACTGCGCGGGCACCGACCGGGAGCTGGTCGTGGGGGCTGAGGCCCCGGCCGAGGCGGACGACGTCCGGCGGCTGGCTGCCGCAGCGGCCGGCCTGCCGGCGCGGGCGGTGCGGGTGCATGTGCTGGCCGAGCTGCCCCGGCTCGGCAACGGCAAGCCCGACCTGCTCGCCCTGCTCGCGCTCCCCGTCGACCCGCCAACCGCTGCCGCTGCCGCTGCCGGGGCCGGGGCCGACCTGTGCCGGCTGTACGAGCGGGTGCTCGACGTCGCCGGGGTCACCCCGGAAGACAGCTTCGTCTCCCTCGGCGGCGACTCCCTGTCGTACGTGGAGATGTCCGTCCGGCTGGAGGAGGCCCTGGGCGGGCTGCCCGCCGACTGGCACACCACCGCGATCCGGGACCTGCGCCGGCCGACGCCGGACGCGCCGCGCCGCCGCGCCGCGGTGCTGGAGACGAGCGTGGCGCTGCGGGCGGCGGCCATCGTCGCGATCGTCGGGTCGCACATCCCGCTGTTCACCGTCAAGGGCGGCGCCCACCTGCTCCTCGCGGTCGCCGGATTCAACTTCGCCCGGTTTCAGCTGGCCGACGCGCCCCGCAGGGACCGGCTGCGCGCCGCCGGACGCGGAATCGGCCGGGTGGTGCTGCCGGCGGTGCTCTGGATCGCCGCAGCCGGCGCGGTCACCGGCGACTACACGATCACCAACGTCCTCCTGCTCAACAGCGTCCTCGGACCGGCTGACGGGGCCACCGAGTGGCATTTCTGGTTCGTCGAGGCGCTGGTGTACGTCCTGCTCGCCGCAACCGCGCTGCTGGCCGTGCCCGCCGTGGACCGGCTGGAGCGGCGGCTGCCGTTCGCGCTGCCGCTCGCCCTCGCCGCGCTCGGCCTCGTCACCCGGTACGACCTGCTGGGGCTGGCCGGCCGCAGCCACATTCCGTCCGCTGTCGTGGTGTTCTGGCTGTTCGCCCTCGGCTGGGCGGCGGCCCGCGCCGGCACCACCGGACGGCGCGTCGCGGTCACGGCCGCTGCCCTGCTCACGGTGCCCGGGTTCTTCGGGCAGCCGGCCCGGGAGGCGCTGGTCGTGGCCGGGTTCGCACTGCTGGTGTGGGTGCCCCGGCTGCCGAGTCGGCGGGCCGTCAACCGGGTGGCGGCGCTGCTGGCCGGCAGCTCCCTTTACGTCTACCTCGCCCACTGGCAGGTGATGCCGCTGGTCGCCCCCTGGTCGCGGTGGGCGGCGCTGGTCGCGTCCCTGGCCGTCGGGATCGGCTGCGCGGCGCTCGCCCGGGTGGCGGCCCGGCGGCTGTCGGCGGCCTGGCGATCCTCGCGACAACGATCGGCGAGATAGCCGCCGAACGGCGGAACCGAAGCTGTTTCTCAGCGCTCCGGCTTGTGGGCGGCGATCAGCTCCCAGCCACCGGGCAGCACCTCGATCTTCTCGAAGCCCGTCTCGGTCAGCAGGCTGGTGTAGAACTCCACCTCCCGCAGCCGGCTGACACAGCTGTCCACCCCGATCAGGAAGTACAACCAGAAGAATTGCATCGCGAGCCGGTCCGGCGTGCGGAACTCCTCGCAGATCAGCAGCATTCCGCCCGGCGGCAGGGCCGCGTACGCCTTCTCCACCAGCATCCGGGCGACGTCGTTCGGCCAGTCGTGCAGCACCCGGACGAAGGAGATCGCGTCGTACCCGGTCGGCAGCGGCTCGGCGAAGAAGTCCCCACTCACGAATCCGAGCCGCTCCGGGTCGGCGCACCCGCCCCTGGTCCGCTCGACCAGCGGCCCGACCGCCGGCAGGTTGTAGACGTCGACCCGCAGCCCCGGCGCGTCCCGCAGCACCGTCGCGGCGAGGGTGCCGTCCCCGCCGCCGACGTCGAGGAAGCGGCGGCGTCCCGCCCAGAGCCGGTCGGCGTGCCGGCCGAAGACCTCGATCACCGGACCGAGCCCGACCGCCATGCTCTGCTCGAACGAGGCCGTCTGCTCGTCGGTCTTCGGCGGCCAGGCGAAGTCGTCGTCGGTCATGCTGACCTCACCGCGCAGGCTCTCGGCCAGCCGGCCGTGCAGCTGCCGCCACGGGTACCGGTCCCGGTCCCGTTCGATGGAGCCGGGACCGCACACCGCGTGCACGGCGTCGCGGAGTCCGGGCACCGCACGGTAGCTGGCGTCGACGATGTCGTCGCCCTTCTCCTCCCGTTCGACGACGCCCACGCTCTCCAGGCAGTCGAGGAACTTGTAGAGCCGCAGCGGCCGTACGTCGAACCGGCTCGCCAGCTCGCCCAGGCTCACCGGACCGGGCTCCAGCGCGTCGAGCAGCCCCTCGGTGTAGGCGGTCTCCAACACGTCCACCGCCTTGCTCGCGTTGACCAGCAGGCTCATCAGCGCGCGGGGGGACAACGACGGAGTACTCATCGGCGGGTTCCCTGCCATTCCTGTTCCAGTGCGTCCATGAACTGGTCGATCTCGTCGAGGGTGTTGTAGACGTGCGGGCCGACCCGCAGCCAGCCCCGCCAGCTGCACACCATGTTCCGGGCGGCGAGCCGGTACTTGATTGCCTCTCCGTCGGGGACGTCGAGGCAGACCACGCCGCCCCGCTCCGGGCCGACCGGACTGACGATCGGGATGCCGGCCGCCTGCGCCCGGTCGATGATCCGTTGCGTGCAGTGCAGCGAGTGTGCCCGGATCGCCTCGGTGCCCACCCCGGCCAGCAGGTCCAGGCCGACCTGGGAGATCAGCGACGTGAGCGGGTACGGCGTACCACCGGCGAACCGCTGCGCGCCGTCGGCGAAGCCGGTCGACGGCTGGAAGGTCAGCGCCCGGTCACCCGCCTGCCAGCCGGTCGCCGCCGGTTCGAGGCCCGGCAGCAGGTCCGGGCGTACGTAGAGGAAGGCCGTCGCCGCCCCGCACATCCACTTGTGCGCGCCGCCGAGCAGGAAGTCGACGCCGAGCGCGGTGACGTCCAGGGGCATCACCCCGACGCTCTGGAAGGCGTCCACCGCGACGAGGGCACCGACCGAGTGCGCGTGGGCCACCAGTCGGGGCAGGTCCAGGACGGCGCCGGAGGAGAAGCTCGCGTGCGGTACGCACACCAGCAGCGTCCGCTCGTCGACCGCCGCCTCCAGGGCGTCCTGGTCGAACCGGGGGCCGCCGGTGCCGACCACCTCGGGCTGCGCACCCTCGCCGGGGAGCACGGGCGAGAAGTCTCGCTTCACAGAATCGTCCCTTCCGTGGGTGTCGGTGTGCCCGACCCGGGGACCGGCCCGGATCAGGGCGCGGCCCATTATCCAGTGACGACAGACAATCGAAGGACGGCCCCCCGCGCGGTCTTCGTCGTCGGGGGGGACAGGGCGTCCGGCCTGCGCCTCCCGGTCGACGGGCAGCTCCGGTTCCCTCCACGGTCCGCTGTGGACGGTTGTCTCCGCGGCGGTCTGCCCGCCCGTACGTCGGAACGGGCGAGCCGCGCCCGGTGCCCGGTCTCCACGACCGGGCACCGGTTCGCCGTCTTTCTCGAAGCGCGTCGGGTCCCCGGCGCCCCGGCGGACGATCTCGGCCGTGCCCTGCGAGAAGTCGACGACCGTGGTGGGCTCGGTGCCGCACTCGCCGGAGTCCACCACCGCGTCGACGACGTGGTCGAGCGCCTCCTTGATCGACCAGCCCTGGGTCATCGGCTCGGTCTCGCCGGGCAGCAGCAGCGTGCTGGAGACCAGCGGCTCGCCCAACTCGGTGAGCAGTGCCTGCGCCACGGTGTGCCGGGGGATGCGCACGCCCACGGTCTTCCGCTTCGGATGCAGCAACCGACGCGGGACCTCCCGGGTCGCCGGCAGGATGAACGTGTAGCTGCCGGGTGTCGCCGCCTTGATCGAACGGAACAGCGCGTTGCTGATCTGCACGAACTGGCCTAGCTGGGCGAAGTCCCGGCAGACCAGGGTGAAGTGGTGGTCGTCGTCCAGGTGGCGGATCTGGCGGATCCGGTCGATGCCGGCCTTGTTGCCGAGTTGGCAGCCGAGAGCGAAGCACGAGTCGGTCGGATAGGCGATCAGCCCGCCGTCGCGGACGATCCCGACCACCTGGCCGATGCTACGGGGTTGCGGGTTGTCCGGGTGCACGTCGAAGTACCTCGCCATGCGCCGGAGCATAGAAGCGCACGTCGCCGTCCCGCCAACCAGCCTCGCGACGACGGGCCGCCGGCAGCCGCGCGGTGCCGCCGAAGCCCGGACCGGACGCCGGAAAAAGGTGAGCGGAGGGCGGTAAAGAAACCGGCCCCGGGCCGGCTCTACCTGATGACCGGCGCGGCAGTGCCGGTCCGTGGAGAGCGAGGGTGCCGATGGAGCGAACGACGGTCGTCCTGGAGGTGGCCACCGGCGCGGTGGGATTGGCGCTGGGCGTGGTCAGGTTGGTGGCGGAGACGGTGGACTGGTGGTGCGCCCGCCGCCGGGGTGCCGCTGTCGAGGAGGCGACATCCCGGTGCGGGGCGGTCGGTGATGCTGGGAGGGGCGGCTCCGGTGGGGAGCGGACCGGTACGTGGGAGGACGACGGTGCATGAGTACACCGACTTCGACGACTTCGTCGTCCGGACCCGGTCGGCGATGCTCGCCCGGGCGGTCATGTACTGCGGTCGCCGGCCGGACGCCGAGGACGCGGTGCAGGAGGCCTACCTGGCGGCGTACCTGCACTGGTCGGAGCTGCGCGAGCCACGGGCCTGGGTGGAGACGACGGTGAGGCGGCGGTTCGCCCGGGAGGCCGGACGCTGGTGGTCGCGGTGGCGGCGCACGGAGCTGGAGGTGCCGGTGTCCTCCTCGTCCAGGCCGGACGAGGAGGCTGCCGCCGTGGCCGTGCTGCGCAGCGTCGGGCTGCTGCCGCCCCGCCAGCGCCAGGTCCTGATCATGGTCTGCCTACAGGGCATGACGTACCGCCAGGTCGCCGACGAGGTGGGGATCAGCGTCGGCGCGGTGGGTGCCAACCTCGCCAAGGCCCGGGAGCGACTGGCCGTCCTGCTCGGACTCACCTCCGGCCCGCTCCCCGGGGGCGATCCGCTGGTCGCCGGGGTGCTCACCCGGCCCGGCGGCATGCCGGGACACGGCGACGACGCGCTGGTGGCGGCGTTGCGCCGGACCGAGGCGTGGCTGGTCCGGGGCTTCGAGGCCGACCCGGCCCCGACGCGCCGGCTGCGTGCGGCCCTGCGTCGGCAGGAGCACCCGTGATCGCCTCGCTGCGCGCGCTGCTCGCGCTGACCCTGTTGGTCGGCGTCTATCTGTTCACCGGTCTGCTGGTGCTGCTCTGGACCGGGTTCGCGGTCGCCGGAGTCTGGCTGCTCGGCAGCCGGGAGGCCAACCCGCAGTTCAACACGACACCGTTGCTGCTCGCTGCGGCAACCGCCGTCCCGCTGGCGCTGACCGTGCGGGAACTGGTCCGGGCGAGCCGCCCGGCCGGTCCCCGGCCCGACTCCGTGCTGCTCACCCGGACCGACGGGGTCGCGTTGTGGGAGCTGGTGGAGACGTTGGCGGAACAGGTCGGCACCGCCCCGCCCTGGGAGATCCGGCTCACCGGCGAGGCGAACGCGGCGGTGACCGACGACGCCTGGCCGCTGGCCCCGACCGGTCGCCGACGGCTCTACGTCGGGGTGCCGCTCCTGGTCGGTCTGCGCCCGGACGAGCTGCGGGCGGTCCTCGCCCACGAACTCGGCCACTACGCGCGCCAGCACGCCCGGTTCACCGAACCCGCCCACCGTGCGCACGCCGGTATGGTCATGGCCCGGCAGCGCATCCGGGAGGCGATGGTCGTCAACCATCTGGTGCGCCTCTACGCCGGGCTTCTCCTGCTCACCGTCGCCGGCTGCGCGGCGCTGACCTACCGGCTGGTGCGACCGGTCCGGCGGCGACAGGAACTGGAGGCCGACCGGATCGCCGCCGAGGTCGCCGGCACCGCCGCGCTGGCGGACGGGCTGCGGTCCGTGCCCGCCGTCGCCGCCGCGTGGGCCCGGTTCGAGGAGGACCTCGTCGAGCCGGTACGCCGCGCGACCGGCACGGTTCCCGACGCCGCGTACCGGGCGTTCGCGCACCTGCTGGCGGACCCGGAGTACCAACCGGAACTGGCGGCCCTGCGTCGGGCCGCCGAGCGGCTCCCGGCGGACGGGTTCCACCCCGCCCTGCGGTGTCGCCTCGACCGGCTGGGCGGGCTCCCGGACGATCCCCGGCTGCCGCCCGCGCCGGAGGTCACCGCCGCGCTCGCGCCCGGCCCGCTGCGCCGGGCGACCACCTTCCCGGGGCGGAAGCGGCCATGGCGGACGTGGCTCGACACGCTCGCCACCCATCGGGCCGGTGAGGCGGTGGACGCGGTGGTCCGGGTGCTGCACCCCGACCCGGAGCGGGCAACCGTGGCGGAGGTGCTCCGCCGGGCCGGCTCCGGCCGGGCCGACCGGATCGCCCGGACCCTCGACCCCGATCCGCAGACGGGCCGACAGCAGCTCATCGAGGGCGTGTCGGCGCTGGTGGGGCTCTGTCTGGTGCGCGCGGGCCGGGCCGGGGTGACGGCGCGCTGGACGGGTTGCGGCCGGTTCACCGGTCCGGCCGTCCGCCACGACGACATCACGGCCTGGGTCACGGCGGCCGTCGACGAGCCGGACGGGGTGGCCCGACTGTTGGCGCGGCTGACCGCGCTCGGAGCCGATCCCGAGGACAGCGTGGGCGACACGCCGGTCGCCACCGTCCGGGTGCTGACCATCGCCCCCGAACTGAACGAGGACGTCCGACGCCGCCACCGCGACATCGCCAACGTGTCGCTGGCCGTGTTGGTGTGTCTGGCCGTCCTGGGGTTCGCCCGCTGGCTCGGCGACGAGCCGGAGCCACCGTACCGGCCGGGGATCGCCCCCACCCGACTGTCGGATCCGCTGGATCAGCGTCCCCTGCCGGGCCTCGACACGCTGCCGGGGTATCCGCTCCGGCCCACGGGTGGCGGGCTCGTGCCGGCCTGGACACCGCGGCCGCTACCCGACCTGGTGCCCCGTCCCGCCAGGGGTGGGTGACCCGGAGGCTCGTCCCCGCTCGGGGCGCCGCACCCGCCCCGAGCGGGGTACGACGCCCCGGCGCGGCTCAGACCCGGGTGACCCGGATGGCGTCGGCGATGACCAGCCCGCTGGCGGTCGTCCACCGGCTGACGCCGACGCGGTTGGCGTCGCCGGCCGCCAGGTTGAACGTGCCAAGGGTGCGCCACGTGCCCCCCGTGCGCTGGTCGACGACGACCGTCTTGTTGCCGGTCGTCGTCGAGACGATGTACGGCGTGGCGCTGTTGTAGCCGGAGACGCCCGGCCACCAGGCGTCCACCCGGTAGTTCGCGGTCGCCGGGATGTTCACCTTGTACCAGGCGACGTCGCTGGCCAGGACGGGGTTGGCGTACCGGTAGTCGGCGCCGTACCGCTGACCGGAGTACGTCGAGACGCCCCAGTTGGCGCTCGCGGTGAACCGGCCGGCGGTGGTGTTGTCGACGATGGTGCTCCACGTGCCACCGCCCGCCATCTTGGCGGCCACGTCGGAGCGCATGACGTTCAGGTCGATGAAGGACGGGTCGATCTTGCCGCTCGTGCTCGTCTCCCGGTGTCCCCGGGCATAGCTGGAGTCCTTGCCCAGCCGGGTGAGGACCGCGGCGGTCGCGGCGATCGAGGCGTTGTACTGCGCCGCCGTCATCTCCTGGCTCACGCCGTTGTAGTCGATCTCCCAGCCGATCAGCATGGTGTTGCCGTCCCCGGCGGGGATCGGCCCGCTGGCCCGGGCGGTGCCCGCGTGGTTGCAGCGGCCGGCCGAGATGACGTGGAAGACGCCGTGGTAGTCGACCAGCGCCTGGCAGAGCGGGCCGGGCAGGTCGGAGCGGCCGTTGATGCAGACGTTGAGCGCGGGGTGCGGGTTGGTGGCGCTGGAGGTGGCCGCGGTGTGGTGCCAGAGCACGCCGATCGGGTTGAAGTCGCCCGGTCGCATCCGGTTCAGCCAGTCGCCCTCGACGACCACCTGCACGCCGGCGGCGCGCAGCACGTCGACGAGCCAGGGAATGGTGGCCATCAGGCCTCCTCGAGGAGATCGGCCAGGCACTCCACCCGCTTGGTGCGGGTGGAGGCCGGCGCGGCGCTCGCCGGGGCGGGCAGGGCGGGGGCAGCGGACGCGGCGACCACGAGGGCCGGGATGCCGAGCAAACCTCGGCGCCGCAGTCGGATGGATCGTGAGGTGGCCACGGCGCTCCTTGGAACGAGAGGTCCAGGGGGTGGGTAACCGGTCGACGACCAGGTTGATCGGCACGCTATAACCTCATGACCATCTATGTCTATAGTCTTCGCGACTGTTTATCTACGTGAAACTCTCCGACGATCACCGGCCGGCCCGGTGGGGGCGTGCCGGCGCGATCCGTTGCGTGCACCGTCCGTCGATCGGGCGTATCCGTCCGGGGGCAGGGCGAGCGGGATTCCGCCGGATCAACCCCGGTACGCCCTCTTCCTGCGGCATGCTGACGGTCGGAGGTGGGCAGGTGCACCACGACGGCGGGCGGTCGGGCGAGGCGGCGGCCGCCCGACACCGGGACACGTCCCCCGACCGTCGGCACGCCGGCCACGACCCGGCGATGTTCCGCCGTCGCTTCTGGGTGTGCCTCGCGCTCACCGTACCGATCGTGGCCACCAGCCACCTGGTGACCGACCGGCTGGGCCACCTCCTCGATGTTCCGGGCGCGACCTGGGTGGGACCGGTCCTGGGCACCGTGGTCTTCTGGTACGGCGGGTGGCCCTTCCTGGTGGGCGCGCTCCGCGAGCTGCACGACCGGACGCCCGGGATGATGCTGCTGGTCGCGATGGCGATCGCCGTCGCCTACCTCGCCTCGGCGGCCACCACCGTCGGCGTCTTCGCGCTCGACTTCTGGTGGGAGCTGGCCGCGCTGGTGACCGTCATGCTCCTCGGGCACTGGCAGGAGATGACCGCGGTCGGCCAGGCGCGCGGCGCGCTGGGCGCGCTCGCCGCGCTGCTGCCCGACGACGCCGAGCGGATCGCGCCGGACGGGGCGATCCGGCGGGTTCCGGTCGCTGACCTGACGACCGGCGACCTCGTCCTGGTCCGCCCCGGTGGTCGGGTGCCTGCCGACGGTCACGTGGTCGAGGGCGGGTCCGAACTGGACGAGTCGATGATCACCGGGGAGTCACGTCCGGTGCACCGGGGAGCGGGGGAACGGGTGGTCGCCGGCACGGTGGCCACCGACTCGGCGATCCGGGTCCGGGTGGACGCGGTGGGGGAGGAGACCGCGCTCGCCGGCATCCAGCGCCTGGTCGCCCAGGCCCAGGCCGCCGGGGGCCGGGCGCAGTTGCTCGCCGACCGGTTCGCCGCCGCGCTCTTCACCGTCGCCACCGTGACCGCGGTGGCCACCCTGGCCGTCTGGACCGCGCTCGGCCAGGTCGACGAGGCGGTGGTCCGGGCCGTCACCGTGCTGGTGATCTCCTGCCCGCACGCCCTGGGACTGGCGATCCCCCTGGTCGTCGCCCTCTCCACCAGCGTGGCGGCGCGGGACGGCATCCTGGTCAAGGACCGCCTGGCGCTGGAACGGATGCGGACGGTCGACACCGTCCTGATCGACAAGACCGGGACGCTGACCCGGGGCGTGCACACCGTCACCGGGGTCGTCGCCCGCGACGGTGGCAGCCGGGACGACGTGTTGCGGGTCGCCGCCGGCGTGGAGGCCGACAGCGAGCACCCGCTGGCCCGGGCCGTCGTCACCGCCGCCGAGCGGCTGGCGCCGCCCCGGGGTACGGACTTCCACGCCCTGCCCGGCCGGGGCGTGCGGGCGACCGTCGACGGGGTGCCGTACGCGGTGGGTGGGCCGGCGCTCCTCCGCGAGCTGGACGTGGCGGTCCCCGACGCGCTGCGCCGGGCCGGCGAGACGTGGTCGGCCGGCGGCGCGGCCGTGCTCCACCTGGTCCGCCTGGACGGCCCGGCAGACCCGCTCGGTGCGCTCGCCCTCGCCGACGAGGTACGTCCCGAGGCCCGGGAGGCCGTCGACGACCTGCGTCGGCTCGGCATCCGGACGATCGCCATGATCACCGGTGACGCCCGTCCGGTGGCCGAGACGGTCGCTGCCACCCTCGGGTTCCGGCACGGCGTGGACGAGGTCTTCGCCGAGGTGCTCCCCGCCGACAAGGACGGCATCGTCGCCGACCTCCAGGCACGCGGTCACACCGTGGCGATGGTCGGGGACGGTGTCAACGACGCGCCCGCCCTGGCCCGGTCCGACGTCGGCCTGGCCATCGGCGCCGGCACCGACGTGGCCATCGAGTCCGCGGGCGTGGTGCTCGCCTCCTCCGATCCCCGGGGGGTACCGGCCACCGTCCGGCTGTCCCGGGCCGCCTGGCGCAAGATGGTCCAGAACCTGGTCTGGGCGGCCGGCTACAACGTGGTCGCCATCCCGGTGGCCGCTGGTGTGCTCGCCCCGGTCGGGGTCGCGCTGACCCCGGCCGTCGCCGCCCTGCTGATGTCCGCCTCCACGATCGTCGTCGCGCTCAACGCCCAGACCCTGCGGTGGACCGGCCGTCGCGCCCGGCCGGGATGACGGCCGGCACGCGACGGCGTGACGGTTCCATGACGAACCGGCCACCGGCTCTGGACTGGGGTTTCGACGGTCCGGGGCAGCGGGGATGGGTACGTTGACGACAGACCGGAAGGGAAGGTAACCCGTGGAAGTGACCGGCTTCTTCACCGCCATCATCATCGGCCTGATCATCGGTGCGCTCGGCCGGCTGGTCGTGCCGGGCAAGCAGCGCATCCCGATCTGGCTCACCCTGCTCATCGGTGTGGTCGCCGCCGTCCTCGGCACGCTCGTCGCCGGGGCCCTCGGGGTCGACGACACCCGGGGGATCGACTGGATCGAACTCGCCATCCAGGTCGCCTTCGCCGCGATCGGTGTCGCCGTCGTCGCCGGCGCCTACGGCCGACGCCGGTACTGACCGGTTCGCCGCCGCCCGGCGCGTCCCGACCACGCTGACCTTCCCGCACCGACCCGGGTACGCCGCCACGCACCGGGTCACCGCTTCGTCGGATCCCGGACCGAAGGCTGCGGTGCGGCGGTCGGAGCGGCCAGCATGCACCGGCGCGGGTGTCGACCGTCGCCGGTGGGTGGCGACCGTGCCCGACGGCAGGGCACGATGCCGGGTGGGAACGAGGGAGGCACATCGTGACGGACGTCATCGTCGTCGGCGGCGGCATCATCGGGTTGACCACGGCCGTCCGGTTGCAGGAGCGGGGCGCGCGGGTCACCGTGCTCACCGCCCACGAGCCGGAGCAGATGGTCTCGACGGTCGCGGCGGCGGTCTGGTATCCCACCCACACCGATCCCGATCCGCGCGTGCTGGCCTGGGCGACCACCACCTACCAGGAGTTCCGCCGGCAGGCCGCCGACGGGGTGCCCGGTGTGCTCCTGCGTCGTACCCGGATGTTCCAGCGTCAGGCCGCCGACGACCTGCCCTGGTGGGCGGTGGCGGCCGGCGAGGTGCAGGCGGTCGACGCGCCCGCGCCGTTCCACCGTGAGCTGCGTTTCGTGGCGCCGCTGGCGGAGATGGCCACCTACCTCGACTGGCTGCGGGACCGGCTGGTCGGCGGCGGCGGCCAGGTGGTGCGGCGGCGGGTGGAACGGCTCGACGACCTCTTCGCCGAGGCGCCGGTCGTGGTCAACGCCACAGGTCTGGCCGCCGGCGCGCTCTGCGGCGACCCGACGGTGTTTCCGGCGCGCGGCCAGGTCCTGCTGGTCGCCAACCCCGGCCTGGACGTGTCGTTCCGCGACGAGGAGCACCCGGACGGCACCACCTACGTGCATCCGCGCAGCCGGGACGTGGTGCTCGGTGGCACCTACGAGTCCGGCCGGGCCGATCTGGAGCCCGACCCGGAGGTGCGGGCCGGAATCCTCCGCCGGGCGGTGGCCCTGGTACCCGAACTCGCCGTCGCGCCGGTCGTCGGGGAGCGGGTCGGTCTGCGTCCGGCCCGCCAGGGTGGCCCCCGGGTCGAGGCGGAGCGCCGTGCCGGGGGACTGCTGGTGCACGCCTACGGGCACGCCGGTGCGGGGATGACCCTGTCCTGGGGCAGCGCCGACGAGGTCTGCGGGCTGGTGCACGCCGGACGGTAGCGCAGGGCGGGGCCTCTTCAGCCCGGAAGAGGCGGTCCGGTGTCCGCTGGAGACGAAGGAGTCGTCGGGCGTGGCGCGGGTGTGGTGCCGGGCCGGAGCCGTCGACGGTGTCAGCGGTCCGGGCTGTCGGCGGGGGCCATCACCCGCAGCGCGTTGGCCGCCAGACCGAGCCGGATCGGGGTCCGGCCGCACAGCTCCCCGTCGACCTCGACCCGCGCCGGGCGGTCGGTCTCCAGCCACAGTTCGGGTACCGCGAGGAACGGCTCGTCGCCGAGCGTGCGGCGATGCCCGGTGGCCGCGTTGCGCGCGGTATCGCGCAGCAGGCCGCGCCGGGTCGGCCCGCCCACCGGGTACGCGACCAGCAGCCGGTCGTCGGCGTCGGCGTCGGCGGTGATCCGCCGCCCGGCGTGGAAGCCGCCGTTGGCCACGTACAGCTGGTGGGTGACGAACTCGTGGTCCACCCCGGCGGCCCGGACGGTGGTCCGCATCGGCCGGTGCCGGGCGAGCAACGCCAGCGCGGTCAGCGGGTACGCCAGTCGGCCGGTGATCCGCTTCAACCGGGGCGGGGTGCGGAGCATGATGTCGGCGGAGAGTCCGATCCCGACGTGGTTGGCGAACGGCACGTCCCCGGCCAGGCCGAGGTCGACGTCGATGACCTTGCCGTCGGTGAGGACCGTGACGGCGCCGTCGAGGTCGAGTGGTACGCCGACCGTCCGGGCGAAGTTGTTGGTGGTGCCGAGCGGCAGCAGGCCGAGGGCCATGTCCCGGTGGGCGAGCAGCCGCGCGGCGGCGCTGAGCGTGCCGTCCCCGCCGCCGGCCACGAGCAGATCCGGTGCCAGGGCGGCGGCGGTGGTGAGGGCCTCCTCGAGCTGGCCGGGGCGGTCGACCGGATACGTGCCGAGCAGGTCGAAACCGGCCGCCCGCAGTCGCGACCGCGTGTGGTCGTAGCGGCGGCGACCCCGCCGGGACCGGGTGTTGACGACCAGCACGGCGCGGCGGTCCCGCCGGATGGCCTCCCCCAGTTCCTGCTTGCTCCGCATGGGAACCGACCCTATCGCCCGCCCGCCCAATCGACGTGCTCGGTGCCGCGCGGTCGTCCGGTGCCGGGGGCTGGCGGAACCACCGGAATCATGAATCGGTAAGACCGAGATCTGATTCCGGTGTCCGACCGTCGCGGCGTCTCGCGCACCGACTCAGTGCCACTCCCAATCGTTGCGGTAGGAGGTGGCCTGCGCCGTGGATACCTGCATCGTGACTTCCTTTCGCGTTCTGACGTCATCGACGTTAGTCCACGCGAGGAAGAGTGTCTGCACCACTGGGAACTGTTGACCGGTTCCGGCCACCGGTCGCCGATTCCAGCTCGTCGAGAGCGCGCCGGATGGTGCCCTCCAGCAGCGTAGGGCGCGGCTGCCGGCAGAGCACGAGGGCGGTGTGCAGGGTGGAACGGGCGCGTTCTGCCTGGCCAAGGCCCTGATAGCAGAGGCTGAGCCCGTGCAGGGCCTGTCCTTCGCCGGTGAGGTCGCCGAGTTGTCGGCTAGCCGACAGCACCCGGGAGAACAGTGGTTCGGCTTCGGTGAACCGCTCCTGGCGTACCCGGAGCATTCCCTGCCAGAACAGCACCTGCGCTTCCAGTCTTGTCGATCCACCCAGTCGGCACATGTCCAGGGCCTGGTCGAAATAGTGGTCGGCCGTCGAATGATCCTGCTGATTCAGATGTATTTGTCCGATACCTCGGAGGGTGAGCGCGGCGGAACTCCAGTCCCGCGCGTCGACCAATTCCGGCAGTACCTCCTTGTATCGGACGAGCGCCTCCCGTTCGTGACCCTTGATACGGCTCAACGACGCGGCAAAGGCATTCACGAGCGCTCGGCCGTGCAGGCTGCCCGTGGTGGCGAAGATCTCCAGCGACCGGGCGATGTACTCCTCCGCCCGGCTGAACTCGCGGCGGTCGGTGCTGTGCATGGCGAGGCGGTAGAGCATCGTCGCCTCGCCGAGCCGGTCGCCGGCTGTGCGTGCCGCGTCGAGCGCCAGGACGAGCAGGTCGTGCCACTCGGTGAAGTAGCGCCGCATCTGGAACAGCGGCGAGGTGATGTTGACCAGTTCCCAGCACGCCGCCGCGTGTCCCTCCTCGGCGGCCCGCCGGGCGACGACGGCCAGCGCGGCCCGTTCCCCCTCGAACCAGGTGACCGGTTCCTCGGCGGGACGGATCCGCTGGGCGTCGTCGACCGCGTACCGCTCGACGGAGACGCGGACCGTCTGGTACGGCCCACCGTGTATCGCCCGGTAGGCGCCGTCCGCCATCGACAGCCACGCGCCGAACACCCGGGTGCGCGCCGCCGCCAGCTCGCGGCGGTCCTCCTCGGCGTCGGCCCGCTCGCGCGCGAAGAGGCGCACGAGGTGGTGCAGGCGGAACCGGGAGCCGCTCGCCGGATCGGCCTCGGCGACGTCCACCAGTTGTCCGTCGAACAGCTCCTCCAGCAGCGTCTCGCCCCGCGTGGCGCTGACGTCCAGCAGTGCCGCCGCGATCCAGGAGTCGGTGTAGGCCAGATCGACGTGACCGGTCAGGCGCAGCAGTCGCTGCGCGGCCGGGGAGAGCCCGGCGTAGCTGATCGCCAGGCTCGCCCGCACGTCCAGCTCGTGGTAGCTGAACTGGTCGAGCCGCCCGCTCTCGTCGCGCAGCATCCCGCTCAGCTTCGCCACGCTCCAGTGTGGCTTGGCCGCGAGCCGGGTACCGAGCACGCGCAGTGCCAGCGGGAGGAATCCGCACTGGCGGCACAGCTCGGCCGCGGCCTCCGGCTCGGCCCGCAGCCGGGCGCTGCCGGCGACGTGCCCCAGCAGCTCCACCGCCTGCCCCGGCTCGAAGATCTCCAGCCGCAGCGCGGGTGCGCCGAAGGTCGAGCCGAGGTGGGTACGACCGTTGATGATGACCGCGCACCGGCGTCCGGCCGGCACGAGCGGGGCGATCTGGTCGTCGGAGGCCGCGTTGTCGAGCACCACCAGCACCCGGCGCTCGGCGAGCAGGTCGCGGTAGAGTTCGGCCCGCTCCTCGATGGTCTCCGGCACCGCCGCGCCGTCGACGCCGAGCGCCCGCAGGAAGCGTCCGAGCACCTCGGACGGGTCGATCGGTGTGCGGTGGTCGGGCCCGCGCAGGTTGGCGTACATCTGCCCGTCCGGGAAGTCCGCCTGGAGGGTGTGCGCGACGTGCACCGACAGGGCCGTCTTGCCCACCCCGCCCGGGCCGATCACGGCCACCACCGCCACCCCGGTGCGGGTCGGCGCGGTGAGCAACCGGCGGATCCGGTCGATCTCGGCCGTACGACCGGTGAAATCGTTCACGTCCGGCGGCAGCAGCCGGGGTACGCCACCACGGAAGGCCACCCCCGACTGGTCGGCGACGCCGGCCGGCAGGACCTCGTCCGGAGGCTCGACCGGCTCGCCCTCACCCTCGCGCAGGATGGACAGGTGCAGCCGCTGGACGTC
The DNA here is from genome assembly GCF_900091415.1 of Micromonospora inyonensis. Classification (NCBI taxonomy): domain Bacteria; kingdom Bacillati; phylum Actinomycetota; class Actinomycetes; order Micromonosporales; family Micromonosporaceae; genus Micromonospora; species Micromonospora inyonensis. The sequence goes on from NZ_FMHU01000002.1 coordinate 1,718,293, forward strand.
CGGCTGCGGGTCGACCCCGAACTCGTCGGCCAGCCAGCGGCGCCACTCGTCGTAGTAGCTGAGTGCCTCCGCGCTGCGGCCGACCCGGGTCAGGGCGAGCATGAGCTGGCCGACGAGCCGCTCGCGGGCGGGATTGACCCGGGCGGTCGCGAGGAGTTCGTCCACGATGCGCTGCTGGTTTCCGAGCCCCAGTTCCAGGTCGAACAGTTCCTCGGTGGCGGTCAGGCGCGCGGACTCCAGCCCCTGGCAGAGGGTCGCGCAGAGGGCGTTGGGCACGTCCCCGCCCAGTACCGGCCCACGCCACAGGTCCAGGGCCCGCCGCAGCGTCCCGATGGCGGTCGTGCCGTCCCGTTCGGCGCGGGAGGCCCGGACCAGGGTGAGGAAATGCTGCGCGTCGATCGCCTCGGCCGCGGACTCCAGCAGGTAACCGCTGCTGCGGGTGCGCAGACGCACGGCCGCGTCGGCGGGTCCGTTGAGGACGGCGCGTAGCTCGCTGACCCGGGTCTGCACGACGGCCCGCGCCTGGCGGGGAGGCGAGTCGCCCCAGAGCAGGTCGATCAGCTGACTGGCCGAGACCAGTTCGTTGGCGCGGAGCGCGAGGATGCCGAGGATCAGACGCTGCTGACGCCGGGCGAGCCGCACCGGGGCGCCGGCGTGCCACACCTCCACCGGCCCCAGTATGCGAACTTCCACGCCACACCCCCCACGTTGGAGTTTCCGCGACGATACTCCTCGCGACGGTGTTCCCCGCCCTACGTGTCGGGTAGCCGCCCAGTGGGAACCGCTCCCAACCCGCGTTCGTGAGGTTCGATGGAAGCGGGCGGGAAGCGTTTGGGAAGACCGGCCTTGCGACACTGTGCGCGCCGGCCCCGACGCGCCGGTCCGCTGTGATGTCAGGAGGAACGACCCATGCCCGTCCACGACGGACTCGCCACCGCCCCGGCCGCCGGCGATTCCCTGCCCACCCTCGAGGTCAGCAAGCTGGACCGGGACATCCTGCGTCAACTGGCCGCGGGCCATACCGACGAGGCGACGGCGGTGCGGCTGAACGTGAGCCCGCGCACGGTCCGTCGCCGGGTGGCCCTGATCGGCGAGCAGTTGGGGGTGCAGGGCCGGTTCGGCCTCGGCGTCGCCGCCGCCCAGCTCGGACTCGTGTCGGTCCGCCGGCGCTGACCGCTACCGGGACTCCTCCGGCCACCGGGCTTCGCGGATGCGCCGGTCGGTGAAGGCCCATCCGACGGCGAGCGCCAGGACGCCGGCCAGGGTGAGGATCGCGTACGCGGCCGGGAGCCGCTCCAGCAGCTGGCCGGAGGCGAAGAGACCGAGTGACGCCCCGGCCCCGAGCACCGTCATGAAGGCTGTGAACGTCCGGCCGCGCTGCTCGTCGGGCACCTGCCGGAAGATCAGGATGTCGACGAGCACCCGCATCGACGGCCCGCCGAGGCCGAGCAGGAACAGCGCGGACGCCAGCCACCAGGCTCCCCAGGGCAGGGCCAGCGCGCTGATGAACGCCACCGCCGTTGCGCCGAGAACCAGCATCAGCGTGCCCGGGGAGAACGCGCGGTGCAGCGGGCGGACCAGCAGGGTGCCGGCGAGCCCGCCGACCGCCAACCCGGCCGAGGTCAATCCGATCATGGTGGGGGAGGCCCCGGCGCGGTCCAGCATCACCAGCACGATGAGGAAGACCGGTGCCGTGACCATGTTCAGCGCGGCGGCGAAGAGCGTGCTGTGCCGCAGGGTCGGCACCCGCCAGAGCAGGACGAGTCCGGTGAGGGCCCGGCGGACCGTCCCGCCCTCCTCGACCGGTGCGGCCGGGGTGTCGTCGCGCCGGGGAACCCGGACGAAGACGGCGCAGATCAACGACACCGTGAACGACACCGCGGTCGCGACGAAGGGCAGCAGGGTGGCCCCGCTGTAGAGCAGGCCGCCCAGCGGTGGTCCGCCGAGGGCCGCCGCGTGGGTGCGCACCTCCTCCTGGGTCAGCGCGGCGGTGAGCTGCCGGGGTGGTACGACCGCCCGGACCAGGAGCATCCGCGCCGAGCCGCCGAGCGGTCCCACCGTACCCACGACGACGGCGACCCCCAGCAGGTGCGGCAGGGTGACGGCGTCGAGGAGGACCGCCGCCAGGACGCTCGCCGAGGCGGTCGCCCGGGCGGTCTCCATCACGATGAGCAGCTTCCGCCGGTCGTAGGTGTCGGCGACGCTGCCGGCGGGGATCCCGACCAGCAGGGCCATGAAGAGCTGCACGCCGCCGAACGCGCCCGCCCAGCCGGGGGAGCCGGTGATGGCCAGGACCATCAGGGGATAGACGAGGTCGGTGATCTCCCGACCGAGGAAGGCGAAGGCCGAGCCGCTCCACAGCAGCTGGAAGTCGCGGTTGCGGCGCAGCGGTCGCTCCGCGGCCACCGCCGCGTCGAGCGCGCCCGACATGCCGGGGTGGACACTCATCGCGGGTCTCCTGTCGGGTCGGGACGGGTTCCGGCCTCGGTGGCGTGGTCGTCGGCGAGGATCCGGTACAGGTCATGTCGGGCCGTGTCCAGTACCCGGACGGCCCGGGTCAGCTGGTCGTCGGTGCCGGTGGAACCGACCTGGGCGACCGCCGAGGTCAGTCCGTCGAGGGCGTGGCGTACGTCGGCCACCCGCTCGGGCAGCAGCCGGGCCGCCGCGCGCCACGGCTCGTGGACGCGGTCCCGGTGGGCGGCGACGAAGGCCCGGCCGGCCTCGGTGAGGTGGCAGCGCCGGTCAGAGCCGGTGCCGGTGACGGCCACCAGGCCCTCCTCCTCCAACTGGGACAGTGCCGGGTAGACGGCACCCGGGCTGGGCCGCCACCGGCCGCCGCTGCGTTCCGCGACGGCCTGGATGAGCTGGTAGCCGTTGCGGGGCTGCTCGTCGAGCAGGGCCAGCAGGGCCGCCCGGACGTCGCCCCGGCGCATCCGGGCCGACCGCCCGCCCGGCGGGACCGGGGCGGCCGGCGACGGTGGCGGGGCCGGTGGAGGCGGCGGCACCGGCTTCGGCGGCATCGGCGGGAACGCGGGCAGGTGGTCCGGATCCCCGCCCGGTCCCACATGGACGCGGCGCGAAGGGTGCTCGGGCATCGGTCGACCTCCGTCGAGTGTGGACGTACCGCTAACGATATATCGCGATAGCTCGTTAGCGGTACCCCGGGGAGGAAGACTCACCGGCCCCGCCAGACCGGATCACGCTTCTCCGCGAACGCCCGCGGCCCCTCCACCGCGTCCTCGCTGGCCGACCGGAGCTGTTCCCACTCGTACGGCTCGGTGAAGGCCCGCTCCAGCGGCATGTCCACCGACCGCATCGCCGCCTGCTTGATCGCGCGTACCGCCAGGGGAGCGCTCCGCAGCAGGTCGTCGACCCAGCCCGCCACGCAGTCGTCGAGATCGTCGGCGGGAACCACCTCGTTGACCAGCCCGAGCTGCCACGCCCGTCGCGCGTCGAGCCGGCGACCGGTCAGCAGGTGACCCATCGCCGTCTTCAGCGGCAGCTGCCGGGCCAGCCGGAACACCCCGCCCGCGCCGGGAACCAGACCGAGCCGGACCTCCGGCAACGCGAACACGGCGTCCTCGGCGGCCACGACGACGTCACAGGCCAGCGCCAGCTCGAAGCCACCGCCCAGGGCGTAGCCGCGCACCCGCGCGACGACCGGCTTGGACAGCTCGAACCGCTCGGTCAGTCGGGGCCAGCCGGGCTGCCCCCGACTGCCGAACGTGGTGGGGCCCGCACCGGCACGGTCCCGCTGGGCCCGCTCCTTCAGGTCCTGCCCGGTGGAGAAGGCGCGCGTCCCGGCGCCGGTCAGCACGGCCACCCACAGCTCGTCGTCGGCCTCGAAGTCGTCCCAGACCCGACCGAGCTCCTCGTGCATCCGCAGGTCCATGGCGTTGAGCACGTGTGGCCGGTTCATGGTCACGTACGCGACCCGGCCCCGCTTCTCGTACCGGACCCGGGGCCCGTCGCCGTCCCGTGCCACCGTCGCGCGCTCCCTCTCCGACACGTCAGCCCGTCACCGCCGCCGCCCGGGGGGCCGCGGCGAAACGGGTGACCTTGTGCATGACGTCCTCGCTGTAGAGCCGCCGGGCCTGCTGGACGGCGAACTCCGCGAGGTACGCCCGGAACCACTCCTGCGGCTCCTCGGCGAGGTTGAGCATCCGCCGGTTCGCCACCACCGCCGGGGCGTCCATCCGGGCCACCTCGGCCGCGACCGCCGCGTCCATCTCCTCGGCCCCGACGACCTCGTCGAAGAACAGCTTCCCGTCCGGCTCGCTCGCCGACACCCGCCGCCCGGCGAGGATCACCTGCCGGGACAGCCGGCCGTTGGCGACCCGCCCGAGGCGCAGGTTCCCCACCCCCGGCACGATCCCCTCCTGCGCGGCCGGCAGGCTGAAGAAGGCGTCCCGTTCCGCCACCACCCGGTCGCAGGCCAGCACGAGCTGCGCGCCGCCGCCGATGGCGAAGGAGTCCACCGCCGCGATCCACGGCTTCTGCACCACGTCGCCGTCCCAGGCCCGGTCCCGCTCACCGGTCAACCCGTGGACGATCTTGGCGATGTAGCCCAGCTCCCGCCGGAGCAGGAAGTCCACGTAGGAGATCTGCCCGGCCTGCAGGCAACGCAGGTTGATGCCCGCGCTGAACACCCGGCGCCCGGCGTACCGGGGATGGGTCATCACCCCGCCGCGCAGCACGCCCACCCGCACCGACGGCGCGAGCAGGGCCAGGTCGACGGCGGTCTCCATGTCCTCGACCTGCGCGTTGTCCTCGGCGTTGAGACAGTCGTCCCGCTGCATGGTCAGGTGGCCCGCGCCGTCGCGGATCTCGATCCGCACCGCGTCCAGCGTCATCACGCCGGTGCGCTCGAACTCCGGCAGCAGGGACAGCGCCCGCGCGGTGGGCCGGCGCATCGCCTCCAGCAGGTGCGGGCCGGCGGTGTCCGAGCGGAGCAGGTGGCTGACCAGGATGCTCTGGTCGATGTCCAGGCCCTCCTTCTCCACCGCCGGCAGCCGCAGCTCCGCGTCGACCTGGGCCCGGGTGGGCACGAGACCGGGCACCGCCTCGGCGACGGCGGCGCAGACCTCGTCGAGCCGCAGGAACCGGGAACGGTCCGCGGTCACCTCGTCGTAGAGGCGGTCGACGTGCGACCGCAGGAACGCGTCGGCGAGATCACGGGCGTGGCGGCGGGCCTCGGTGACGGCCGTCCGCTGCTCCGGCGAGCGCTCCGCCGCTCCGGGCAGGGTGGCGATCAGGTCGTCGACCCGCGCCGCGGCGGCGCTGACCTCGCGGGCGGCGGGCAGCGCCGCCATCGGCTCAGACGAGAGCTGCGACATCGCGCACCTCCTCGGTGGTGGTGCGGCGCAGAAGCCGGTCACAGGCGGCGAGGTGACGGCCGAGCGCCTCCTCGAACGGGGTGGTCGTCGCGTCGAGCATCAACTGACGGCGTACGGCGACGTCCGGTCCCGCGGTGGCGGTGAGCGCGGCGACCGTGTCCGCGACGGCGTTCGCGACGTCGTCGACGACCTCGTCCACCAGGTCCAGGGCGACGGCCCGGTCGGCGGGGATCGGGCCGGGGCGGAGCACCGCGCGCCGCAGGCGGGCGTACCCGACCTGGTTCGCCAGCCGGTAGAGGCCCATGCCCGGCCAGACGCCGCCGGTGGTGACCGGCAGGTGCAGGCGGGCGTCGGCGGCGGCGATCCGCAGGTCGGTCACGAGCAGAGCCTCGACCGCGATGCCGCCGCAGTCGCCGCGCACCACGGCGACCGTCGTGGTGCCGACCCGTTCCAGGCGTCGCAGGACCCGCTCCCACCGGTTCACCACGGCCAGCGGCGGCCGCTCGGTGTCGGTCGGGACGCCGGTGAGTTCGAGGAGCGCCACGGCACCGGCAGGGACGTCCTCGACCGTGTCGATGAAGGCGTCGAGCGCCGCGACGGTCGCCGGACCGAGCGGCTGGCTGCCGTCGATGGAGTGCTGGAGCTGCATGTCTTCTCCCGTGTGGGGTGGCAGGGGCGGAGGGGACGCCGGGCGGGTCACCAGCGGACCAGGGCGGTCTCGACGGTGGAACCGGGCCCCATCGTCATGAGGACGCCGTACTCGCCGGGGCGGACGGTGCCCTCCTGGAGCAGTCGTTCGTAGGAGAAGAGGAACGACCCGCTCGACAGGTTGCCGTAGTCGCGCAGGACACCGGTGGTGTGCCGCAGGTCGTAACGGGTCAGGCCGAGGTTCACCCCGACGGCGTCGATGACCTTCTTGCCGCCGGAGTGCACGAGCCAGTGCGCGATGTCGGACTGGCGCAGACCGGCACGACCCAGCAGCCGGTCCACGGTCATCCGGGCGTGGGCCCCCACGACGTACGGGATGTCGGGGTCGAGGAAGAAGCTGAACGCCCGCTGCGAACTGTCCCAGTCGTAGCGCATCGCGTCCACCGCCTCGGGGATGATGCAGCTGGTGAAGTCTATGACGCGCGGCGTCGGAGGCTGGTCGGTCGCCGCGTCCGGCTCGGTCCCGGCGACCATCGCGATGGCCGCCGAGCCGTCACCGAAGAGGCTGTTCACCACCGTGGTCCGCATGGTGCCGTCGAACACGTACGCGGCCGAGCACGCCTCGATGCAGACCATCAGCGCCAGTTCGCCGGGGTGCGCGCGGGCCCAGCCCGACACCACGTTGAGGCTGTTCAGGCCGGCGTTGCAGCCCATGCCGACGATGTCGGCGCGGCTGGTGTGCCGGTCGAGCCCGAGCTCCCGGATCAGCAGGGCGCTGAACCCCGGGGTGAGGAACCCGGTGGAGGTGACGCAGCACAGGTAGCGGACGTCGGAGAGGTCCGCCCCGGCCTGCTTGAGGCACTCCTGCACCGCGCGGGTGCCCAGCGCGATGCCCTGCGTCTTGTGCTTGGCCAGCAGCTGACCGGTGTCCTCCCGAGGGGGGACACCGCTGCCGTCCGGCTGGGGGAGGGTCAGGAACCGCCGCTCGATGGCGCTGTTGAGGTAGATGCCGGCGATCCTCGGGTCCTGGATGCCGAGGATCTCGACGAGTTCCCGCTGGCTGTAGGCCGTCTCCGGGGTCGCCGTGCCGACGGCCAGGATCCGGGGCATGGCCGTCGATTCGAGCGCCGGCGGCGGTGTGGTGCGCATCAGCCCCGGGTGGGGCAACGGTGCGGTGACTGTCATCATCGGTAGGTCCAACCCCACATCCGTTTGCGGCTCCTGGTCAACCTCTTGACCGTTCGCTCAGTCAACGTCGTGCATCCTTTCCGCGATCATCGGGCCGATCCGGGACATGGCGGTCGCCTTGACGATGTCGAGGTGGCCGCAGTCCACGTCGTGGAACTCCGCCGGCCCGCCGAGGAACGGCTGCCAGAGCAGGTCGGAGTCCTTGTTGTGCCGGGTCGCGACGAACCCGAGGGTCGGACCGTCGAAGTGGCCCGGCGAGTGGACGGACATCGCCCGCACGTTCGCCGCGGTCACCGCGACCAGCCGGTCCAGCGTCGGGTCGTCCAGCGAGGCCAGCGGGCTCTGCGCCGCGACCAGCTGCTCCCGCCGGGCCGGGCCCGCGTCGATGGTCACCCCGTCCAGGGCGACGTAGCGGGCCTCCTCCTCGGTCGCCTCGTACGGGCCGTCGCCACCCGGGCGGGCGTCGAGCAGGACGAGCAGTGCCACCTCCGCGCCGCCGGCCCGCAGCGCCACCGCCACCTGGTGCGCCAGGGTGCCCCCGAACGACCAGCCGGCGAGCAGGTAGGGACCGGTGGGCTGGATCGCGGTGATCTGGTCGCGGTACCCGGCGGCCAGGTCGGCCACGGACCGGGGTTCCACCGGCCCGCCGGCCAGCCGGGGATCCTGGAGGGCGTGGATCGGGTGGTTCGGCGGGACGTGCCGGGGCAGGGCCGAGTAGCCCCAGCCGAGCCCGTTGGCGGGCGGCAGCACGAACACCGGCGTCCGCTCGTCCGAACGGCGGTAGGTCAGCACCGGCTCCAGCCCGGTCGGCTGCTCCTGGTCGAGGAGGCGGTCGAGTTGCGCGACGGTCGGCGCGGCGAACACCGTCCGGACGCCGACGTCGACGCCGAGCACCGCCCCGATCCGGTTCACCAGGCGGGGCGTGAGCAGCGAGTGCCCACCCAGGTCGAAGAAGCTCTCGTCGACCCCCGGGTTCGTCACGCCCAGCACCTCGGCGAACAGGTCGGCGAGGATCTGCTGGCGCGGGGTGGCCGGCGGGCGCCCGCCCGTGGGCTTCCGCGGCTCCGGCAGGGCCGCCCGGTCCACCTTGCCGTTGGCGTTCAGCGGCAGCGCGTCCAGCACCACCAACGACGGGGGCACCATGTAGTCGGGCAGCCGGGTGGCCAGGTGCGCCCGGACCTCGTCGAGGTCCGGTTCCGTTCCGGGCCGTCGGGCGAGGTAGCCGACGAGGGAACGGTCACCGTTTCCGCCGGTGTGGACGGTGACCACCGAGGCCGCCACGTCCGGGTGCGCGTCGAGCGCCGCGACGATCTCGCCCAACTCGATCCGGAAACCGCGGATCTTCACCTGGTCGTCGGTGCGGCCCAGGTACTCCAGGTGCCCGTCGCGCGCCCATCGGACCAGGTCTCCGGTGTGGTACATCCGCGCGCCGGGCTCGCCGTACGGGTCGGCGACGAACCGGCTGGCGGTCAACCCCGGCCGTCCCAGGTAGCCGCGGGTCACGCCGGCGCCACCGATGTACAGGTCACCGGCCGTGCCCTCGGGCACCGGGCGCAGGCGCTCGTCGAGGACGTACGCCCGGGTGTTGGCGACGGCATGTCCGATCGACGGCGGTCCGGGCCGGTCGTCGATCACCGCGTCCGTGCAGCTGACGGTCGTCTCGGTCGGGCCGTATCCGTTGATCACCCGGCGTCCGACGGCGCGCATCCGGTCGGCGAGCTGGCGGGACAGGGCCTCGCCCCCGGTGATCAACATGAGGCCCCGCATGGCGTCCGGCGTGGTCGTCAGGAGCACCTGCCACAGGCTCGGCGTGGTCTGCATGACGGTGACGCCCCGGCTGCGGACCACCTCCGCCAGCGCGGCCGGGTCCGGCACCACCTCCCGGCGGACCAACACCACCGTGGCCCCGGCGACCAGCGGGGCGAACAGGTCGAGGATCGACATGTCGAACGCCGCCGTGGTGATCGCGGCGAGCCGGTCCGCTTCGGTCAGGCACAGGAAATCGGCGATGGCGATCTGGTAGTTGACCAGGTTGGCGTGGGTCGCGACGACCCCCTTGGGACGCCCCGTCGACCCGGACGTGTAGATCACGTAGGCGGCGTTGCCGGGTGCCACCGCAGGGCGGACGGCGTCGGCCGCCTGCGGCAGGAGCCCGGTCGCCGCTGCCTCGTCCAGCACGATCCGGGGACAACCGTCGACGTCGGGCAGCGCGTCCGCGGACTCCCGGTCGGTCAGCAGCAGCACCGGCCGGGCGTCGTCGAGCATGAAGGAGATCCGCTCCGCCGGATGATCGGTGTCGATCGGCAGGTACGCCCCACCGGCCTTCCAGACCGCCAGGATCGCCACGAGCAGCTGCTCCGACCGGGCCAGGGGAAGGGCGACGAACCGCTCCGGGCCCACCCCGCACCGCCGGAGGATGCCGGCCAGCCGGTCGGCCCGCTCGTCGAGCTCCCGGTAGGTCAGCTCCCGGTCCCCGGCGATCACCGCGACCGCCTCCGGCCGCCGCGCGACCTGCGCGGCGATCAGGTCCAGGATCGAACCGTCCGGCAGCGGACGGGCGGTGGAGTTGGCGGTGTCGAGCAGCCGGTCCCGGGCGGCCTCGTCCAGCAGGTCGATCTCACTGATCGGCTGTCCCGGCGAGGCCGCCACCGTTGCCAGCACGCGGACCAGCTGCGCGACGACGGCCTGCGCCGAGTCCCGGTGGAACAGGTCCTCGGCGTACTCCACGAGGCCCTTGATCCCCGCCGGTTCCCCGGCCGCGTCCCGCTGCTCGGCGAGGACGAAGGAGAGGTCGAACTTGGCCACGTCGTGGGCGGACCGTTGCGGCGCCCCGGCCAACCCGAGCAGCGGCACGTCCTCGGTGCCGCCGCTGGCCAGCATGAAGAAGACCTGGAACAGCGGGTGCCGGGCCAGGGAGCGGGTCGGCTGAAGCTCCTCGATGAGGCGCTCGAACGGCAGGTCCTGGTGGTCGAAGGCGGCCAGGTCCAGCGCCCGGACCCGGTGCAACAGCTCGACGAAGGTCGGGTCACCGGAGGTGTCGGTGCGCAGCACCAGCGAGTTGACGAAGAATCCGACCAGGTCGTCCAGGGCCTCGTCCGACCGGCCGGACACCACGGTGCCCAGCGGGACGTCGGTGCCGGCGCCGAGGCGGGTGAGCAGGGTGGCGATGGCCGTCTGGACGACCATGTACACGGTCACCTGTTCCGCCTGGGCCAGGTCCCGCAGCCGCCGGTGGGTCTCCGCCTCGACGGTGAACTCGACCGTGCCCCCACGGTGGGACGAGCGGGCCGGACGGGGGAAGTCCGTCGGCAGCGTCAGCTCCTCCGGCAGCCCTCGCAGGTTGCCCCGCCAGAAGTCCAACTGCCGGTTGAGCTCGCTGGCCGGATCGTCGTCGGTGCCGAGCAGTTCCCGCTGCCAGAGCGTGTAGTCGCCGTACTGCACCGGCAGCGGCTCCCACTCCGGGGCCGTGCCGCCCAGTCGGGCGGCGTACGCCTGCGACAGATCCCGGCCCAGCGGCCCCATCGACGCGCCGTCGGCCGCGATGTGGTGCAGGACCAGCACCAGCACACAGTCGTCCTCGGCGACGGTGAACAGCCGTACCGCCAGCGGAAGTTCCGTGGACAGGTCGAACGTGCGCGCGCAGACCTGGGCCACCCGCGCGTCCACCTGGTCGGCGGACACCGTCTCGTGCGCGATGTCGATCCGCACCTCGGAAGGGGACAGGACCCGCTGCGCCGGCTCGCCGTCGATCTCGACGTAGAGCGTCCGCAGCACCTCGTGCCGGGCGACCACGTCGGCGACTGCCGCCCGCAGCGCGTCCGGATCGACCCGATCGCTGAAGCGGTTGATCAGCGGAACGTTGTACGTCGCCGAGGGACCGTCCAGTTTGTGCAAAAACCAGAGCCGGCGCTGGGCGTACGACAGCGGAAGTACCGGTTCGTCCACGGTGGTCGAGGATGCGGTCACCGCTTGCGCCAGACGGTGACGTGTGACTCGAACCAGTCGTACTCGCGGGGGTTCTGCCGCAGCACACCGGGTTCGTCGACCTCGTCGATCAGCTCGAAGCTGTCCCGCAGCAGGGCCTTGAGGGCCTCCTCGCTCGGCGTGGCGGTCGCCGCCGAGCCCAGCCACTCGCTCGGGGCGCTGTACTCGGGGTACCACGACCAGGGGCAGGCGACCATCATCAGGCCACCACTGCGGAGGATGTCCGCCGAGGCGGAGAACTGCTCCAGGCAGGCGGCCGGCTGCGCCACCCGGTCCAGGACGTTGGAGAGGACAACCGCGTCGAACGCCTCCTCACGGGCCCGCAGCGCGTTCGCGTCGCCGACCTCGAAGGTCAGCCCGGCGCGCCGGCCGGGCTCGGCGACCCGGAATGCGACCTCGCGGTAGAAGGGGCCCTGCTCGATGACGCAGAAGGTCCCGCCGCCGTGTTCGGTCAACGTCTGGGCGATCTCGATCGAGCGCTGGCTGACGTCCACGCCGACCACCTCGTCGCGCACCCAGCCGCTGAGTGCGTGGGTCACGCCGCCCACGCTGCACCCGATGTCGAGGGCCCGCGTCACCGTCGTCCCGGTCCGCTCCGCACACGAGCGCAGCAGGTCGGAGAGGCGCTGACAGTAGCCGTGTGCCATCGCCAGCGGATGCTGGCCACGGTTGAACAGATCCTGGAGGCTGCCGTAGTGCATCAGCAGGTACTTGGAGAGGTCACGGGAGGCGTCGTAGGGAGCACTGGCGTCGTGCTCGAACAGTTCGTCGCCTTTGAGCAGGGCCGGGGGCAGCGCCACGGGTGTTCCTTCCGCTTGTGGCTTCAGCGGTTGCCCGTCGACCGCGCACGAAGCGTGGGACGGGCAGGCCGAGCCGAGGTCAGGTGGGGTTCGAGAGCGGCGACGGTGGGGTTCTCGAACAGTTGGCGGACGCCGACTTCGACGCCGAGGGTGGTACGGATGCGGTTGACCAGGCGGGTGGCGAGCAGCGAGTGGCCGCCGAGGTCGAAGAAGTTGTCGCTGGTGCCGACGTCCGGGAGGCCGAGCACGTCGGCGAAGAGCCGGCAGAGCACGTCCTGGCGGGCGGTGCGGGGGGTGTCCTGGGCGGAGGTGGTCTGCCGTTCGGGTGCGGGCAGGGCGTTGCGGTCGAGCTTGCCGTTGGCGGTGATGGGCAGGGCGTCCATGACGACGTAGGCGGTGGGGACCATGTAGTCGGGTAGCTGTGCGCCGAGGTCGCGGCGGAGGTGGGCGATGTCGATGGTGGTGTTGTCGGTGGGGACGAGGTAGGCGACGAGTCGTTTGTCGCCGGGTTGGTCTTCGCGGGCGATGACGGCGGTGTGGCGGATGTCGGGTCGTGTGGTGAGGGTGGTTTCGACCTCGCCGAGTTCGATGCGGAAGCCGCGGATCTTGACTTGGTCGTCGGTGCGGCCGAGGAAGTGCAGCTGTCCGTCGGTGTCCCAGCGGGCGAGGTCGCCGGTGCGGTACATGCGGCTGCCGGCCGGGCCGTACGGGTTGGCGACGAATCGGCTGGCGGTGAGGTCGGGGCGGTTGACGTAGCCGCGGGCGGTGCCGGCTCCGGCCAGGTAGAGCTCGCCCGGTACCCCGGTGGCGACGGGTTGCAGGTGTTGGTCGAGGACGTGGAGGTGGGTGTCGTTCAGTGGGTGTCCGAGGGGGACGGTGGTGCCGGCTTGTTCTCCGTGTCGCCAGGGGTACTGGGTGACGCAGAGGGTCATTTCGGTGGGGCCGTAGGTGGTGCGGACGATGGTGGTGGGGCAGTGGGTGAGGGTGTGGTTGACGGCTTGGGCGGAGATCACGTCGCCGCCGGTGGTGACCTCGGTGAGGGTGGTGAAGGCGTCCACGAGTTCGTCGGCGACGACGCGGAAGAGGCCGGCGGTGAGGCTGAGCCGGGTGATCTTGTGTTCGTGGATGAGGTTCTGGAGGGTGGCGGCGTCGAGGTTGCCGGGTGGGGCGACGACGACCTGTCCGCCGGCGAGGAGTGGTCCCCAGAGTTCCCAGGTGGAGGCGTCGAAGGCGTGGGGGGAGTGGAGGAGGACGCGGTCGTCGGGGTGCATGGTCCAGCTGGGGTCGCGGACGAGGTCGACGACGCCCTGGTGGGTGATCTGGATGCCCTTCGGTTCCCCGGTCGAGCCCGACGTGTACATCACGTAGCAGAGCTGGTCCGGGTGCACGTCCGGTAGGCCGGTGGTCCGGGCGGCCGGGTCCGGCTCGCAGGTCAGCACCCGCCGGCCGGCGGCCCGCTCCTGGGTGACCAGCTCGTGGTCGCGGAACACCGCGTCCACCAGGAGGACCGGTGAGGTGCTGTCCGCGGCCACGGCCTGCATCCGGTTCAGCGGGTAGGCGGTGTGGATGGGCAGGTAGGCGCCGCCTGCCTTGAGGACGGCGAGGATGCCGACGACGAGGTCGACCGTCCGTTGCATCAGCATCGGCACCGGGGTCTCGGCGACCACCCCGGCCGCGCGCAGCGTCCGGGCCAGCAGCTCGGCGCGTTGCCGCAGGTCCGTGTAGGTCAGCGCGACCTGTCCGTCCGTGACCGCGACGTGGTGCGGGGTGCGTTCCGCCTGCTCGTCGAAAGCCCGCACCACGCTGCACGCCACGGTCGGGGCGGCGGTGGCGGCGGCCTCGGCCAGCAACTGCCGCCGCTCCGAGGCGGTGAGGATATCGATCCGGCTGATCGGGGTGGCGGGTTGCCGGGCGACCTGGCGCAGGATCGCGGCGAGGCGTTGCCCGATCAGCTCGACGGTCCGGTGGACGAAGAGATCCGTGGCGTAGGTGATCGTGATGTCCAGGTCCCCGTCGACCGGCTCGTCCGCCACGGTGATGTCGAGGTCGAACTTCGCGATGGACAGGCGGGTCGGTTCCGGCGTGCACTCCAGCCCCGGCAGGGGAGTGGTGGTGGGGGTGCGGTCGGCCCGGGACAACGCGATCTGGAACAGCGGGTGCCGGCCGGGCGTACGGGCCGGTCGAAGGTGTGTCACGAGCCGGTCGAAGGGGAGGTCCTGGTGGTCGTAGGCGGTGAGGTCGGTGTCGCGGACGCGGTGGAGGAGTTCGTTGAAGGTGGGGTTGCCGGTGGTGTCGGTGCGGAGGACGAGGGTGTTGACGAAGAAGCCGATGAGCTGGTCGAGGGTGTCGTCGGTGCGTCCGGCGACGACGGTGCCGAGGGGGATGTCGGTGCCGGCGCCGAGTCGGGTGAGGAGGGTGGCGATGGCGGTTTGGACGACCATGACGAGGGTGGCGTCGTTGGTGCGGGCGACGGTGCGCAGCGCGTCGTGGGTGGTGGGGTCGATGGTGAGGTCGACGCGTCCGGCCCGGTAGGACGCCTGCGGCGGCCGGGGGTGGTCGGTGGGCAGTGGCAGTTCGTCGGGCAGTCCGGCGAGGGTGGTTCCCCAGTAGGTGAGTTGGTGGTTGATCTCGCTTGTCGGGTTGTTGTCGGTGCCGAGGAGTTGCTGTTGCCAGAGGGTGTAGTCGGCGTATTGGACGGGGAGGGGTTCCCACTGGGGGGTGTGGCCGGTGGTGCGGGCGGTGTAGGCGGTGGCGAGGTCGTGGGCGAGGGGGGCCATGGAGGCGCCGTCGCCGGCGATGTGGTGGAGGTTGACCAGGAGCAGGTGGTCGTGTTCGCCGGTGGTGATGAGGTGGACGGCGAGGGGTGCTTCGCGGGCGAGGTCGAAGGGGTGGGCGGAGAGGGTGGCGAGGAGGGTTTCGGCCTGTTCCGGGGTGGCGGTGTGGTGGGTGAAGGTGGCGATTCCGGGGGCGGGGTCGTGGATGTGCTGGGCGGGTTCGCCGTCGATTTCGGTGTAGGTGGTGCGGAGGATTTCGTGTCGGTTGACGAGGTCGTCGACGGCGGCTCGGAGGGCGGCGACGTCGACCGTGCCGTGGAGGCGGGTGGTGACCGGCACGTTGTACGTCGCCGACGGACCCTCCACCCCGTGCAGGAACCACAGCCGGCGCTGGGCCGAGGAGAGCGGCAGCGGATCCGGGCGGTCGGCCACCGCGCCGAGCGGGGGACGCGACGAGCCGGTGTTCAGGTGGGGTTCGAGGGTGGCGACGGTGGGGTTCTCGAAGAGGTCGCGGACGCCGAGTTCGACGCCGAGGGTGGTGCGGATGCGGTTGACGAGGCGGGTGGCGAGCAGCGAGTGGCCGCCGAGGTCGAAGAAGTTGTCGCTGGTGCCGATGTCGGGGAGGCCGAGGACGGCGGCGAAGAGCCGGCAGAGCACGTCCTGACGGGCGGTGCGGGGAGCGGCGTGCACGCTGGTGGTGTGGGCCGGCACCGGCAGGGCGTTACGGTCGAGTTTGCCGTTGGCGGTCATGGGCAGGGCGTCCATGACGACGTAGGCGGTGGGGACCATGTAGTCGGGCAGGTGTGCGCCGAGGTCGCGGCGGAGGTGGGCGATGTCGATGGTGGTGTTGTCGGTGGGGACGAGGTAGGCGACGAGTCGTTTGTCGCCGGGTTGGTCTTCGCGGGCGATGACGGCGGCGTGGCGGATGTCGTGGCGTGCGGTGAGGGTGGTTTCGATCTCGCCGAGTTCGATGCGGAAGCCGCGGATCTTGACCTGGTCGTCGGTGCGGCCGAGGAAGTGCAGCCGTCCGTCGGCATCCCAGCGGGCGAGGTCGCCGGTGCGGTACATGCGGCTGCCGGGCGGGCCGTAGGGGTCGGCGACGAAGCGGGACGCGGTCAGGTCGGGGCGACGGAGGTACCCACGGGCGAGCCCTGGGCCGGCGACGAAGAGTTCGCCCGGTACCCCGACGGGAACCGGCCGGAGGAAGTCGTCGAGGACGTACAGGTCGGTGTTGGCGACCGGGACGCCGATGGTGACCGGCTCACCGGCGGGCAGCGGTCCACCGCTGGCGCAGACGGTGACCTCGGTGGGCCCGTAGGAGTTGACGAGCCGGTGCCGGGTGGCCCAGGTGTCCACCAGCCACTGGGGGCAGGCTTCGCTGGCGGTGATGACCATCGCCCCGGTGGGGATGGTGCCGGCGGGCAGGGACGCCAGTAGTGACGGGGTGACGGTGACGTGGGTGGTCCGGCCGACCAGGTCGTGGCCGGGGCCGGCGGTGAGGAGCTGCTCGGGGGCGAAGGGGATGACGGTGCCGCCGGCGAGGAGGGCCATCAGCATCTCCCAGACGGAGCCGTCGAAGCCGATCGAGGCGATTTGGAGGATGTGGCTGCCGGGCCGGACCTCGAAGTCATGCTGGTAGCGGTGGGCCAGTCGGCTGATGCCCCGGTGGGTGACCGTGACGCCCTTCGGCGCGCCCGTCGACCCCGACGTGTAGATCACGTACGCCGCGTTGTCCAGGTGGAGCGGCGACCGCGGGTCGGTGTCGGGCAGGGCGGCGACGTCACGCCACAGCTCCTCACCGACGACCAGCACCTTCGTTGCCGGGACCTCGGGCAGGAGACCGGGGTCGTCGACGAGGATCACCGGCGGTGCCGTGTCCCGCAGCACGTACTCCTTGCGGGCCGTCGGGTACGCCGGGTCCAGCGGCACGTAGCAGCCGCCCGCCTTGCTGATCGCCAGCAGAACGGTGACCAGGTCCGCCGACCGGCTCATCGACACGGTCACCGGAACGTCCGGTCCGACCCCCTGGCCCGCCAGGTGGTGGGCGAGCCGGCTAGCCCGCCTGTCCAGCTCCCGGTACGTGATCTCCGCGCCGCCGTGCACCACCGCGACGGCGTCCGGGTGCTGCCGTACCTGCCGCGCGAAGAGCGCCGGAAGGGTCTCGCACGGCACGCGGGGCGTGGCGGCGTTGACACCGGCGAGAACCTGACGACGCTCCTCACCCGTCAGGATGTCCGTGGACCCCAGCCGCCGCCCGGGGTCGGCGGCGACCTGCTCCAGCACGCTGACCAGCCGCCGTCCCAGCGCCTCCGCGCCGGCCCGGGTGAAAAGGTCCTTCGCGTACGTGACGGTCAGCTCAAGCTCGCTGGTCCCCTCCCGCGAGACGAACCCGAAGAACACGTCGAACTTGGCCGTTTCGAACGGCGCCTTCTCCGCCACCACGTCCAACCCGTCCATTTCCAGGACGAGCCCTCGGTCCACCGCGAAGGCGACCTGGAACAGCGGATGCCGGGCGAGAGAGCGGGCCGGGTGGAGGTGTTCGACGAGGCGTTGGAAGGGGAGGTCCTGGTGGTCGTAGGCGGTGAGGTCGGTGTCGCGGACGCGGTGGAGGAGTTCGTGGAAGGTGGGGTTGCCGGTGGTGTCGGTGCGGAGGACGAGGGTGTTGACGAAGAAGCCGATGAGCTGGTCGAGGGTGTCGTCGGTGCGTCCGGCGACGACGGTGCCGAGGGGGATGTCGGTGCCGGCGCCGAGTCGGGTGAGGAGGGTGGCGATGGCGGTTTGGACGACCATGAACAGGGTGGCGTCGTTGTTGCGGGCGACGGTGCGCAGCGCGTCGTGGGTGGTGGGGTCGATGGTGAGGTCGACGCGTCCGGCCCGGTAGGACGCCTGCGGCGGCCGGGGGTGGTCGGTGGGCAGCGGCAGTTCCTCCGGCAGCCCGGCGAGGGCCTCACCCCAGTACGCGAGCTGACGACTGATCTTGCTGTCCGGGTCGTCCTCGGAGCCGAGCAGGGCTCGCTGCCACGGGCTGTAGTCGGCGTACTGGACGGGCAGCGGTTCCCACTCGGGCGCGCGACCGGCGGTGCGGGCGGCGTAGGCGGTGGAGAGGTCCTGGCTGAGCGGCCCCATCGACGTGCCGTCCCCGGCGATGTGGTGCAACGAGATCACGAGCAGGTGGTCCCGCTCCCCGACGGTGAACAACCGCACCCGCAGCGGCAGCTCGGTGGCCAGGTCGAACGGTCGCGCGCACGTCTCGGTCACCGCCGCGTCGGCCTCGTCCGCCGCGAGCACCACGTGGGCGAAGTCCACCCGGGTCCCGGCCAGGGGCAGCACCCGCTGGACCGGCTCCCCGTCGACCTCCACGTAGACCGTCCGCAGGATGTCGTGGCGGCCCACCACGTCGGTGACGGCGGCCTCCAGCGCAGCGGCGTCGATCCGGTCCCGGACGCGGGTCACCACCGGGATGTTGTACGTCGCGGACGGGCCCTCCAACCGGTCCAGGAACCACAACCGACGCTGCGCGAACGACAACGGGACCATCAGACTGCTCTCTTTCGGGTGTGCGGAGGTGCGGGGAGACGCGCGGACGCGGCAGGTCAGGACCGGACGAAGCCGGCGAGCCGGCGCAGGCCCTCGTCGATCTCGGCCGGGCTCAGGTGACTGAAGGACAGCCGGATCTGCCGGCGTGGTCGCCCGTCGCCGTAGAAGTGGTGGATCGGGGTCCACAGCACCCCGTGTTCCCGCGCGGACCGTTCCAGGACGTCGTCACCGGCCTCGAAGGGCACGTTCAGCAGTAGGAAGAACCCGCCGTCCGGGGAGTTCCAGGTGACCTCCGGCTGGCTGCCGGCCGGGAAGTGGGCGGCGAGACCGTCGAGGAGCTGCCGGAGGTTGCGCTGATAGACGTCGATTTCCCGTTTGTTGGCGGCGCGCATGCTGAACCCGTTCTCCAGCAGCTTTCCGCCGATCACAGCCTGCCCGATCGGAGAGGTGTTGACCGTCAGCATGCTCTTGATCCGGGCGAGCTGGTCGGCCAGCGACTCGTGCCGTCCGTCCCGGTCGACCCGCTGGTCGGCGACGACGTACCCGACCCGGGCCCCGGGGAAGCCGGACTTGGCGAACGAGCCCACGTACACCACCCGGCGGGAGCGGTCCAGCGCCTTCAGCGTGGGCGGGTTCTCCCGCTCCGGGCCGAAGATGCCGTACGGGTTGTCCTCGATCAGGAGGATCCCGGAGTCCTCGGCGGCGCGCAGTAGTTCCTCGCGGGCCGCCCGGCTCAGGCTGTGGCCGGTGGGGTTGGCGAAGTCGGTGTTCAGGTACAGGGCCCGCGGGTGCAGTCCGTCGGTCCGCGCCCGGCGCAGCGTGTCGCCCAGGTCGGTCAGGTCCACGCCCCGGGGGCCGCCGCGCACCGGCAGAACCGGCATGTCCACCAGTTCCGCGGCACCGGTGAGCCCGACGTAACCGGGCTGTACCGCCAGGACCGCGTCTCCAGCCGTCCGGCGCAGGGCGCGCAGCACCAGGTAGAGCCCCTCCTGGGCGCCCACGGTGATCACGATGGAGTCCGGGTCGACCTCGATGCCCTCGTCGACGGAGAGGCTCTTCGCGACCATGTCGTGGATGAGGCCCTTGGTCCGGCCGTACTGGAGCAGGTCCTGGCACACCCGGCCCTCGTCCCGGTCGTACTCGCGCAGCAGGTGCTCGGTGTACGTGTCGAGGTACCGCCGGATCAGGTCGACGCTGAAGAAGCCCTCGTGCGGCCGGCCGGCGGCGAACGAGACGGCGTCGGGGAACCGCAGCGCGATCTCGTTGAGGAAGTTCATGGTGTCGGCCTGCGGTGAGCTCAGGAACGCGAAGAGCTCGCCGCCGCGCAGATCGACGTCGGCGGCCGGAGGGCTCATCGTCACCGCTCGTCGCCCGCCCGCATCGCCTCGACCAGGCTGCGGGGTCGCATGTCGACCCAGTTCGCCTCCACGTAGGCCAGGCACTCGCTACGGGGCGAGTCGGCCAGGCACACCGTCCACCCGGCGGGAACCTCCGCGAACGCCGGCCAGACGGAGTACTGACCCTCGTCGTTCACCAGAACCTTGAATGGGGCGTTCTCGTCGTCGAAGGGGTTCACCGGGAGCGCTCCTCGTGTCGTCCGACCCTTGTGCAGCCGCCTCCACGAGGCGCCGGGACAAGACTGACGGTCGCCACTCACCGGTCGCTTCCCGCATTCTTACCGTCACCGTCGCGCCCGGTTCCCACGTCCGTGGCGACGGTTCAGCGGTCGAACGACGCCCAGATGTGCTTGGCGGTGTCGGTGGCGTACCAGCCGACGTCGAGGGAGAGGGCGAGCGCGATCTGGAGGCCACGGCCGCCCGAGCCGATCGGCTGGAAGTCGGCCAGCTCCGGCACTGTGCTCAGGTCGTGGTCGGCCACGTCCAGGTAGAAGAGCCGCTCCGACGCCGAGAGGGTGACGATCGTCGGCGGCAGCCCGTGCCGTAGCGCGTTGGTCGCCAGTTCGGTGGCGACCAGCACCACCAGCTCCGGTACCTCGTCGAGACGTGCCCCGTCGACCAGGTCGTCACCGGTCAGCGTCTCGTGCAGCGAGGCCCGGAGGACACGCAGGTCCTCCGGGCGGCGCAGCATCCAACGCCGGAGCTCGACCGCCCGGGGCGGTGGTGGTGACGTCCGCAACGTAGCCATGCCCCAGGTCTACCCACGTCAGGCGTGGTCGAAGCGGATCACCGCCGGTCCGCTGCCCGAGGGGCGGCCCGCCCGGTGACGCGGGACGTGGTGCACGGCGGTCAGGCCGTCCACCACGTTCGCTCAGGCGTCCGCGCCCACCCTGCCGCCGGCTGGTTCGGTGGCAGGGTGGGCGCCGTTGGCCCCCGCCGGGCGGGGTGCCACCTGGGGGTACTCGCTGGTCGGGGCGCCGCCCGCAGCGGCTGCCATCACCGCCGCCGCGGCCAGGTCGGCGACCCGCTTCGCCTCGCGCTGTACCCGGGCCCGGACGTCCTTGGCGTGCCGTTCGGCGGACTCGGCCGCCCGCCGCACCTCGTCCAAGCGGGTCAGCTCACCGGCGAGTTCCTGGCGGGTCTCGGTGAGTCGCTGCTGGAGCTGGGCCACCTCCCGCTCCACCCCACCGGCCTCCTGGCGCGACTGCGCCAGGTGCTGCTGGGCGGCGTCCAGCTCGTTCTGGAGCTGGGCCACGGCCTGTCGCCGCTCGCGGATCTCCTGCTGCACGGCGGTGAGCTGCTGCTGGTGGACGGCGGCCTGCTCGTCGGCGTGCTGGCGCAACTTGGTCGAGTACTGCTGCGCCTCGGTGACCAGCGTGGCGATCTTCTGCTCGGCGGTGCTCCGCTGGCGGGTCAGCTCCTGCTCGGCCGCCGCGCGGTACTCGGTGAGTTCCTGCTCCGCGGCGGCGCGCCGTTCCTCGATCTCCCGTTCCACGCCGGCCTGCCACTGGGCCAGTTCCTGCTGGGTCTGTGCACGGGCCGCGTGCACCTCCTGCTGGATCTGCGCGCGGGCGGCCTCCAGCAGCGCCTCCGCCTCGGCCCGGGTCCGCTCGACCTGCTGCGCGGTCTGCTCGTTGATCCGCTGGGCCTCCTGCTGGGCGCGTTCGTGTGCGGCCTCGCCCTCCGCGCGCAGGCGTTGTGCCACGTCGCGGGTCTCGGTGAGTTCGGCCTGGGCGGCGGCCCGCAGCTCCTCGTGGGCCTTCTCCTGCTCGGCCCGCCGGGTGGACAGCTCCTCCTCAAGCTCGCGTAGCCGCTGGGTCGCCTGCTCCCGGGCCTCGGTGAGCACCCGCTCCGCCTCGGTCTCCAGCCCGGACACCCGCGCGGTGGCGGCCTCGGTGATCGCCGCGGCCTGCTTCTCCGCCAGGGCCAGGATCTGATCGACCATCGGGCCCAGGTCGCGGAAGGAGGCGCGGTCGACCTGCGCCGGCCGCTGGCGCAGCTCGCCCAGCTCCGTCTGGACCTGCTGGAGCTGCGCCGCCAGGGACTGGAGCTGACCGGAGGCCCGGTCCCGCGCGCCCGTCAGCGCCGTGATCTCGGCGTCGACCTGTTCGACGTACCGGTCCACCTGTCGTTTGTCGTAGCCACGCAGCGCGAGTTCGAAACTCGGTCGCGAGATCATGACATCGCGTAGTGCGAACGGCTCCTCGCCGTGGGACATGCGCCACCCTCCGTACGATCGCGGGCGTCACGCCGGTGGATGACCCACGGCATGACGCGGCGCAAGGCTACCGTCGGCCGGGTCAGGGGTCGTCACCGAGCCCCGTACCGGGTCGGGGACGTTCCGGCCGCCGGGTTCGACCGTCGGGTACCGGGTGTCGGGGCGGGCTTCCGGCCCGGCTCCTCAGCGATCCCGTGATGCTCCGATGTGGGCGGCCACGTCGGACGGAAGCGGGTACGGGCGTTCGTCGGGCAGCAGCGCCAGCGCCCCCGCGCGGTCTCGCTCGGTCAGCCGGGCGCGTACGGCGTGGGCGGTGGGCGTGACGTCGTGGACGGCCACGATCCAGTCGTCGACGTAGCGGTCGACGGCCTCACCGGAGAGACCGACCTGGATCGAGCGGTGCGGCAGCGGCCGAAGGTCGAGGTCGCGTTCCGGGTCCCACTGCACCCGCACGGGGCTGCGCCGCAGCCGGTGGGACCAGGCCGCGCGGTCGGCGTCCCGGTCGGGGTCGTGGTGGCTCAGGCAGGAGTTGGCCAGCGCCCACTCGAACCCGGTGCGGCTGATCTCGATCGCGAGCACGCACTCCTGGTCCGGCTTGGTTGCCCAGCCACAGCGGTACATCATCCAGAGGAACGACGGTTTCACCCAGGTCATCCGGTCGCGCTTGAACGGTGCGACGAACCGGCCGTGGCGCAGCGCCGGTGCGGCGACCGCCGGGGCGTACGCCTGGTAGACGGTGATCGTCTCGGCACCGTACCCGGCCCGGATCTCGCGGAGCGGACGTTCCATGGCGCCGATCATCACCGACCGGTCCGGTCCGGGCGACCGGTTTACCGGGTGCGCGTCCGGCCGCCCCTTCGCCACCGGCCCCCACGTCGGCTCACCGGGCGCCTGCCGGGGACCGCCGGCGGTCGCGGGTGTCCGGGCCGGCCTCCTGCTCCTGCGGGTGGCGGGCAGCGTGGCGGGGGGAGGCATCGCTGCTCACCTCGGTCGGTGCCAGCGGCCGATCGCAGTCGGCGCAGAGGACGGTCGCCTGGACCGGTCCGCCGCAGCCCTCGTGTTCGACGAGCCGGGCCGGCTTCTGCGGGCCGGCGAGGTGCCGGTCGCCCCACTGCGTCACGGCCAGCACCACCGGGACCAGTTCCCGGCCCCGGTCGGTGAGGTGGTACTCGTGCCGCACCGGCCGGTCCTGATAGGGCACCCGGTCGAGCACACCGGCTCCGACCAGGGTGTTGAGCCGGTCGGTCAGGATGTTGCGGGAGATGCCGAGGCTGCGGAGGAAGCCGTCGAAGCGGGTCACGCCCAGCAGCGCGTTCCGGACGATGAGCAGCGTCCACCGTTCACCGATGACGTCGAGGGCGCGGGCGAGCGAGCATGCCTGGACCGAACTGAGGCGGTACTGCATCCGCCCGTTCTAGGCACTACAACGTTGGAAATCGATACTCATCGAAGCTTCGGTGTCTCCGGCCGTCCCCGGGTGGACCCGCCAGCGGGCTGGTCGCCCGTTCCGTGGGGCCGGTCCGGGTGCCGGCACCGGTTCCCGGCCGGTGTCGACCCGCTGTGCGGGTCGGCGCCGGCCGGGAGGGGGGTCACCGCCGGTCGGGCGGGATCGTCAGTTCACGAACACCGTTCCGCCCGGGCCGGTGACCGTCGCCCCGTCGGACGCGAAGCACGCCCACTGAGGCCGGTCGGTCCCTCGGTCAGATTCCGAAGGACCGGCCGACCCGCAGGCCGTGTGCCGCGAGACCGCCGGCGGCGCGGCGCAGCCGGTCGGGCAGGTCGGGAGCGGCCGGGTCGAAGAGCAGCCCGGCCACGTTGCCGCTGTGCGCGACCTGGACACCGGTCGCGCCGGCCCGTCCCGCCACCCGCTCCAGGACGTCCAGTTCCGGTTTGGGCAGCAGGGGCTGGTTGCGTCGGGCGCTCTCACTGCTGACCCGGGCCAACAGCCCGACGTCGGCGGTGACGATCGCCTGCCGCAGCGCGGCCCGTAGCTCCTCGTACGCCGGTACCGCCCGCACGGACGGCGCGGGCAGGGCGAGCGTGTCCACCGGGCGCCCCGCGCCGGTGGTGCAGGAGAGGACGACGACGCTGGGCAGCGGGCCGCCGAAGTCCTCCAGCACGCGGGCTTCCCGGGAGGCGAACAGGGCCGCGTTGGTCCCCAGCATCAGCGGGTCGGACGCCTGCTCGGCCCGGACCGCGATCCGGGCCACCGTCTCCGGGGGCAGCCGGACGCCGAAGCTCGCCGCGACCGCGCGCGCCGTGGCGATGACGTCGCTGGTGGAGGAGCCCATTCCGATTCCGACCGGAACCCGGCCGTGCAGCGCCAGCCGCCCACCGCAGGGTTGCTCCCCGGTCCGGCGCGCGCACTCGGCCACCGCCAGGGCGGCGGCGCGCCGGGCCTTCTCCCGGTCGGCGGGGCGGACCGTCAGGTGGCCGGCGGGGCTCTCCAGGTGGCGGACGAAGGTGGCGGTGGTGCCCGTACCGGGAACGGGAAGGGTGACCAGGCCCCGGCACGGGCGTCCGGCGGAGTCCAGGAAGATGCCCTGGAGGATCTCGCCGTGGTGGCACGGGGCGTGCCCGACCCCGACCGGCCCGTCGCCTCCCACCGGCCCCGGAGCGGGGTCCGACCGGTCGGCCCGGGTCCGGGCGGCGACGTCGCGGGGCCCGGCCACCACCCCGGGCGGACGGTCGACGGGCTGGTCGAGGAGGGCGTCCGGCTGCGGCGCGGACGTGCGGCTGCCCTGGCCGAGCGTGGGCGGGGTGCGGGTCACGTCGTCGAGTCTGACCCCTGCCGGGATCGGCGGCCGGTCCGCCGTCCGGGCTCGGCAGCCAACCTGCCTGTGTTGTGCCGTGACCAGGGCGAAGTCCGACTTGCCGCAATAGGCCGTTTGGCTGGTTACTTCGTCCCGTAAGGCGGCTAACGTGCGATTCGTGGCGAAGAAACCATCAGCTCCCCCCATGGTGTTGGTCGATGCGGTTCGCGCGGTCGGGTCCGCCCTGAACGGCACGTCGCGGCGGCTCGCGCCACCGCCCGCGAGCCTGCTCGACGCCGCGTCCGGCTTCTGGCGTACGCACGCGCTCGGCGCGGTCGCCCGGCTGGGGGTGGCCGACCAGCTCGCCGACGGTCCCCGGGACGTGGCGACGCTCGCCGCCGCCACGGCCGCCGACGAGGACAGCCTCTTCCGGGTGCTGCGGGCGCTGGCCGCCGACGGCATCTTCCGCCGGACCGGGCCCCGCACCTTCGCCCTGAACGCGCTCGCCGAACCGCTGCGCAGCGACCATCCGCGCTCGGTCCGGCACACGTTGATCCAGATCAGCTCCGGCTGGAACCAGCGAATCTGGTCCGACCTGACCGCCACGGTCACCGAGGGGCGCCCGGCGTTCCCCCGACAGTACGGCGGGTTCCTCTGGGACTACTTCGCCGAGCACCCCGAGGAGGGGGAGCACTTCCATCGCTCGATGCGTGAGCTGAGCCGGCTCGACATGCCGCAGATCCTGGCCGCGCACGACTTCGGCCGGTACGAGCGGATCGCCGACGTCGGCGGTGGCTCGGGGCAGCTGCTGGCCGGGATCCTGGCCGCGCACCCGCACCTGCGCGGGGTGCTCTACGACCTGCCGGCCGCCACCGCCGACGCGCCGGCCGTGCTCGGGGCCGCCGGAGTCGCCGAACGGGTGGAGCTGGTCAACGGCAGCTTCTACGATCACGTGCCGCCCGGCTGTGACGCGTACCTGATGCGCAACATCGTGCACGGGCTCACCGACGAACAGGCCCGCCCGGTCCTCGACCGGCTGCGGCCGGCGTTCACCCCACGCACCCGGCTGCTGGTGCTGGACTGCCTGGTGCCGGAGGGATCGGGCGGCAACCATCCCGGCTTCCTCGACCTGCAGATGATGGTCGGCAGCGGCGGACGGGAGCGTAGCGCGGCGGAGATGGCGGCGCTGTTCGCCGCGAACGGGTTCCACCTGGTCGAGGTGCGGCGCACCCCCGGGCCGACCGCGATCTTCGTGGGCCGCCTCGCCTGACCCGGCCCCCATGCCAGGGGAACCGGCTACCGCATCCCCTGACCGGTGCGCCGGATCAGGCGGACGGTCGGCCGAGCAGGTCGCGGACCCGGGCGGCCAGGGCGACCGACGCGTCGATCTCCAGCTTCCGGTTCGACACGCTCTCTACGTTGAACCCGAACGGCATCCCGAGCCGCCGGCAGAAGGTGACCAGCTCGCGGGCGGTGGCCAGGCACTGCTCGTATGACTCGGCGAGGGGGTCGTCGGCGTGCCGCAGCGCGTTCTCCAGCCAGCGCGGGACGCGGACGCCGAGCCACTGGAGGAACGCGAGGGTCCTGAGCGAGCCGCAGACCGAGAGGGTGAAGACCACCGGTCGTGGGGTGACCCCCCGGTCCCGGCAGGCGTAGTGGTAGTCCGACACCATGCTCTTGGACGCGTCGACGTCGTAGATCACCTGCGAGACGAAGAACCCGCAGCCCCGTTCCTGTTTGGTCAGCATCCGCAGGTGCTCGTCCAGCCCACGGGTGTGCCGTTCCGGGATGGCGACGCCGCCGACGGCCAGGTCGGGCCGGGTCTCCCGGCGCAGGGCGTGGGCCCGGGGCAGGGTGGTGTGCACCTGCTTGCTGCCGGAGGAGGCGCCCACGAAGACGCCGCCCACCCGGTCGGTGTCCACCGCGCGCAGCCAGTCGCGCAGCTCCGGCTCCGGGTACTTGCCGACGCAGCGGTAGACGATCGCCGGGCGTCGCCAGCCGGCCAGGTGCGCGGCGTGGAAGACGGCCGGATCCATCGTCGGCAGGTACGGGAAGGGCCGCTCGTCCGGATTGCGGTCGCTCTCGTCGTCGATGTCGTAGAGCACCAGCGCGTCCACGTCCAGCGGGTCGAGTCGGGCCAGGGTCAACCGGGCGATCTCCCGGGCCTGCTCGTTGGTGGCGCTGGCCCGCGGTGGGGTGATCCCGAACAGCAGCAGACCGCGCGTCGCCCCGGCGAGCACGTGCCGCAGCGAGGGACCCGTGCCGGGTGAGCTGGTCGGGGTGGCCGGACCGTCCACAGGGGAGAACGGTGGGGGGACCGACATGCGTACCAGGGTAGTCGGGCCCCGGGGCCGGGACATCCGTCCCTGGCGTCGGTCCGCCTGCCGGGACGCGGACCCGGCGCACCGCCGGCCGGCGCCGACCGGCGGGGACCGGTCGGTCAGAATGCCGGCATGGATCAGCGGGCCCTGGTGCGGTTGAGCAAACGGATGTCCCTGGCGTTGCGGCACCGGCCCGGCCAGTTCGGCCTCACCCTCGACCGGGGCGGGTGGGCGCCGGTCGAGGACCTGCTGACGGGGCTCGGGATCGACCGGGCGGCGCTGGAGGCGGTGGTCGCCGGCAACGACAAGCAGCGGTTCGCCGTCGAACGGGGCGACGACGGCGTGGAGCGGATCCGGGCCAGCCAGGGGCACTCGATCCCGGTCGACCTGGGGCTGAACCCGGCCGTTCCCCCCGACCGGCTCTACCACGGCACGAGCCGGGACGTCTTGGACTCCATCCTGGACACCGGCCTGCGCCGGGGGGCCCGGCACCACGTGCACCTCTCGGCGGACGTGCCGACCGCCCGCCGGGTCGGCTCCCGCCGGGGTGTCGAGGTAGTGGTCCTCACCGTGGACGCCGCCGGGATGCACCGCGACGGGCACGTGTTCTACCGCAGCGCCAACGGGGTGTGGCTGACCGACGCCGTTCCGCCCGCCTACCTGACCGGGCCGTGACCGCTGACGGCTGCCAGGGCCCGGTCAGGTAGGCGCATGCCCGGACGGCTCGGCCGGGCGGAGGTCCGGCTCAGCCCGTTTCGACCCGAGCAGGTGACAGCAGCAGCGCGTCCAGCGGCTGCCGGACCCGCGGTGCCTCCTCCCGGGCGGCCAGCGGGGCGGGCAGCCGGGCCGCCGCGTCCGCACGGCCGACGGCGAGCACCACCACCGGCTGGAGGTCCCCGTCGAGTCCGAAGGCGGCCCGGGCGGCGGTGGCGTCGAAACCGCCCATCTGGTGGGTGGCTAGACCGTGCGCCTGGGCCTGGATGACCAGGTGGGCGACGGCCTGACCGGTGTCGTAGAGGGCGAATGGCCGTGGCCCTCCCGTGTCGTCCACCGTCCGCGCCGCCACCAGGAGCAGGGCGCTGGCCGCGTCGGCCCACACCTGGTTGCCGGGGTTGAGCGTCGCGTGCAGCCGGGTGAAGGCGTCCTCGCCCCGCCGGGTGACCAGGAAGCGCCAGGGTTGGCTGTTGTTGGCCGACGGCGCCCAGCGGGCCGCCTCCAGCAGCGGGCGCAGCACCGCGTCGTCGAGGTGGTGCGTGGGGTCGAAGCTGCGGGGGCTCCACCGCTCGGCGAGCAGCGGGTGCAACGGTGCCAGGGTGTCGGCGAACTTGGCGTACGTCATGGTGCGTTTCCTCGCGGGTGGGGATCCGGTCCGGGTCAGCCGGCGATGGTGGCGTGCATCTCCCAGACCAGGATCTCGGCGGGTTCGGTGGCGGTGACCCGGTGGCCGCCGCCGGCCGTGAACCGGACGGCGTCGCCGGTGCCCAGCGGGCCGGAGCCCTCCAGTTCCACCGCGCCCCGGGCCACGAACAGGTGCAGGAAGGGCGCGTCCGGCAGTGGCACGCTGCGGCCGGGTTCGAGCCGGGCCGCGTGCAGGGCGGCGTACCGGTTACGGATCCGGATGGCGGCCTCCCCGTCGTGCCGGTCCATCCCGGACGCGACCGGGACCAGACCGCCGCCGAGCAGCTCGTCGTCGATCTCGAGCTGTTCGTAGCCGGGGGTCAGACCGGTCTCGTCGGGCACCACCCACATCTGGACGAAGTGCACCGGCTCGGCGTGCCGCTCGCCCTCGATGCGCCAGGAGTCGTTCTTCTCCGAGTGCAGGATGCCGCGACCGGCGGTCATCCGCTGGGCCAGCCCCGGGTAGATGACCCCGGAGTGGCCGGTCGAGTCCTGGTGGACCAGGGAACCCCGCAGCACCCAGGTGACGATCTCCATGTCCCGGTGCGGGTGGGTCTCGAAGCCGGTGCCGGGCGTGACGATGTCGTCGTTGTTGACCAAGAGCAGCCCGTGGTGGGTGTTGGCCGCGTCGCGGTGCCGCCCGAACGAGAACGAGTGCTTCGAGTCGAGCCAGCCGATGTCGGTGACGAACCGCTCGTCGGCCCGGCGGATGTCGACGCGGGGGGTCAGCAGGGTGCTCACGGGAGGTCCTCTCCACGGGAAGGCGGTCGGTGGGGAAGTGGGGGCGCACCGTCGGCGCGGCGCGCCCCACGGGTCAGGACTGCTTGATCGCGGAGACCTCGAACTCGAGGACGATCTTGTCGCTGACCAGGACGCCGCCGGTCTCCAGGGCGGCGTTCCAGGTGACCCCGTAGTCGCGACGGTTGATGGTCACCGCGCCCTCGAAGCCGACCCGCAGGTTGCCGAACGGGTCGGTGGCCGAGCCCTCGTAGGTGAAGGGGATGGTCACCGGGTGGGTGACGCCCCGGACGGTGAGGTCACCGGTCAGGTCGAAGGTGTCCGCGCCGGTCTGCCGGAACGCGGTGGAGACGAAGGTGATCTCCGGGTGGGTCTCCATGGCGAGGAAGTCGTTGCTGCGCAGGTGCTCGTCGCGCTGCGCGTTGCGGGTGTCGATGCTGGTCGCCCTGATGGTGACGGTCACCGCGGTCGCGCTCGGGTCGTCGCCGTCGAAGACCACCCGGCCCTCGAAGTCGTTGAACGCCCCCCGGACCTTGGTCACCATCGCGTGGCGAGCGACGAAGCCGATCCGGCTGTGGCTCGGGTCGAGCGTGTAGACGCCGGTGAGCTGGGCGAGTTCGGCGGTCGGTGCGGTCATGACGTCCTCCAGGCGGGTCCGATGATGTGTCATTTACGTCTGCCTCAACCTACATGACCCGTCATCCATTCCCTACATGATGTGTCATCGATCACTGGTAGGGTGGAGTCATGACCCGATGGCTCGACGACGACGAACAGCGCGCCTGGCGGGCCTACCTCCAGATGCAGAACCGGCTCACCGCCCGACTGGGGCGGCAGTTGCAGCAGGACTCCGGCCTGTCCCTCGCCGACTACGAGGTCCTCGTGGCGCTCACCGAGGCGGACGGGGGGCGACTGCGCCCCTTCGCGCTCCAGGAGCAACTGGAGTGGGAGCAGAGCCGCCTGTCCCACCACCTCAGCCGGATGCAGCGCCGGGGCCTGGTCGACCGCGAGGGCTGCCCGGGCGACCGCCGCGGGGCCTTCGTGGTGCTCACCCCCGCCGGACGGGAGGCCATCGAGGGTGCCGCCCCGGGGCACGTGGCGGCCGTCCGGGAGTTCTTCCTCGACCAGCTCGACCGGGACGGGGTGGCCACTCTGGAACGTCTCGCCACCCGGGTGCTGCGCCGGCTGGACGCCGACGAGCAGGACTGACCCGCCGGACCGGCCCGGATGCCGGGCGGTGGGGGAGCCATGCCGGTCGGACCGCCCTGCGGGCGGGACCGCCGGCGCAGCACGCCGCGCTAACGACTCCGCCACGTTCCGAGCGTTCTGAGCCATGCTCGGCCAGGCCATCGACCCCCGTAAGCAGATCCACGTCGTGCTCGACAACGGCTCGTCCCGCGTCGCCAGAGCCACCCGCGCCTGGCTGGCCGCCCATCCCCGGTGGCACGTGGTCCGGACCCCCGTCCACGCCTCCTGGCTCGACCGGACCGAGCTGTCTTCTCCGCGTCGACCCACCGGGTCATCCGGCAGGGCGACTTCACCTCACGCGCCGACCTCATCGACAGGATCGCGACCCGCGTGATCAACAAGAACACCACCGCCAAGCCCTACCGCTGGACCTACGACGGCACCCCACTCGAGGCCGCATAACCCCCCGAAGAACCAACGCGGTGCTGCACAGGGCCCAGGGAAGAATCTGTTGACAGGTCCGGGTATTGCGCCTACGTTACGGACGTCACCAGATGCGCACAGAGTGGCTGACTGCTCCTTGGCTCGTTCGCGCACCCGGCACCTGCGATGGAGGAACATCTATGAAGGCGCCTCTTCGTTCGCTCAGCTTTAGCGTTGCTTCCGCTGTTGCTGTGGCACTGCTGTCGGCGTGCGGCGCCGGCAGCTCGACGCCCCCCGAGGGCATCGCTACGGCGGAGTTCTCCTGCGATGCCCCAGGGAGTGTTACGTCGACAACAACGGTGTCCGTGGCCGCGCTGCCGTTTGCGACAACGGGCGCGCTCTACATGGGGATCGATAACGGTACGTTCAAGAAGTACGGACTCGACCTGAAGGTCCAGCCCGTCGCTGACCTTGCTGCCGCGCTGGCATCTGTGCAGGGAGGGACGAGCGACTTCGCATTCGCATCGACGATCTCGCTCCTCACCGCACGTGCGAACGGGGCGTCGTTCAAGATGGTTGCGCCGTTCGCCGGCATCGCCCCCGGCTACTACGACAGGATGAAGGCGGGCGAGCCGGGATGGACGACTGAGGTCTCGTCGCTGGTGACCAAGAAGGGCAGCGGGTTGGACCGCCCCCGCGATCTCGCCGGTCACACCGTCGCAGTCATCGATGTCAAGGGCCAGTCGGAGTTGTCGACTCGTACCGTGATCGACAACGACGGCGGCGACTCGCGCAGCGTGAAGCTCTTGAACATGCCCCTTGCGGACGGGCTGAACGCATTCCTTGCCGGCAAGGTCGATGCCATCTACACCTCCGACCCGTTCACCAGCAAGGCTCTCGCCGGCGGCGGACAGATCATCTCGTGGGTCGGGGTCGAGGCACTGCACCAGGGCATCAACTCCTCGATGGTCGCGTCGGAGTCGTACATCGCCAAGAACCGGGAAACCGTTGCGCGCTTCAACTGTGCCATGCGCGAGGCGAACGTCAACGCCAACGCGGACCACGACGGCGTGCGGCGGGCCATCGCGAAGGCGCAGAACGTTCCCTTCAGCACTTTCGAGCACGCGAATATCGCCTACTTCTACAAGTGCGCCAACACGGAATATCTCGAAAACTTCCGGGACCTGATGCTCAAGTACAAGCTGCTCGCCAAGAAGGTCGACGTGAAGGACCTCCTCATCCCGGAAGATTACTGCACGGAACCGGACCTGAGCAGCTATCGTCCGAACTCCTGAGGCGGTGCAGCAGATGTTCCCCATCAGGTCGAAATCGAGAGCCGGGCTGCGTCCGACCAGGCTCCGACCCCTCTTGCTCGGTGCGTGTGGGATTGGGCTTTGGCTGCTGGTCTGGCAGTACTTCGTGACTGTCGGTCCGCTTCGCGACACAGCGGGCCTCGCCACAGCCTCGGAGACGATCCGAACCGCGGGAGAGCTGGCGACCGACGGCAGCTTCTGGCAGGTCGTCGGTGAGAACCTCGTCATGGCGGCTTCAGGGACGCTGATCGCCCTGCTGGTCGGTGCGGTGCTCGGCCTCACCATGGGTCTCAAGCCGTCCTTGTCGGCCGCCCTCGACCCTGTGGTGCAGGTTCTGAAGCCGATCCCGCCGGTCGTGATCTTGCCGCTCGCACTTCTGGCTCTCGGCCCGACCCGCAATCTGGGTGTCCTCCTGGCCACGATCGCAGCACTGTGGCCGATTCTCATCCAGGTGCAGGCAGGAGCTCGCGATGTCGATCCCGTCGCACTCGACACCGCGCGCGCGCTTCGCCTGAGCGCGGCGAGGACCCAGCTGTCGGTGGTGCTGCCGAGTGTCGTTCCCTATCTCTTGTCCGGTCTGCGCATCGGGTCGGCCACGGCTCTGATGATGTCCGTGGGGGTCGGGTTGTTGGCTGGTGCTCCCGGTCTGGGCAATCTCATCCTGCTCGCACAGCAGAGTGGTCAAGGCGCGACGGTATTCGCCGGGACGGTCTGGGCCGGCGTGCTGGGGCTGTTGCTCACCCTGGTGCTGGCCGTGACGCAGCGCGTCATCACCCATGACAACTGGGGACGAGGGACACAGTCGTGAAACTGCCTTCGCGTGCGATTCTCGGCCTTGTCATCCCCTGCCTCGTGTTCTACCTGTACGTCAGATTCACGTCGAACTCGCCGAGCCCCTACTTTCCGCCACCCGGCAGGATATGGGAGAGTTTCCAGGACACGTGGTTGTTCGCACACTTCGCGACGGATGTCGTGCCCAGCCTCAGGAACCTCGTGATCGGCTTTTCCGTGGCCGCCGTCACGGGGGTGACGCTCGGACTGGTCCTTGGTCGCGTGATCTGGCTCCAGAATCTCTTCATGCCGCTAGTGCACTTCTTCCGGTCCGTCCCGCCGATCATGGTCATCCCACCCCTGGTGCTCATCATCGGTACGGGCGACGCCTCCAAGGTCGCCATCATCTTCGTGGGCTCGCTGTTCCCGATCCTGATCGCCTCTCTGGACGGCGTCCGCAGCATCGACCCCGTGCTCACCGAGGTCTCGCGGGGACTGAGAATCGGCCGCTTCAGGGCGGTCGCGCAGATCTACGGTCCGGCGGCGGGCCCGGCGGTATTCGGCGGCCTTGAGACGGGTCTGCAGATCTCAATCGTGTTGATGGTGGCCAGTGAAATGGTTGCCGCAACACACGGCATCGGCTACCTGACCATGCAGGCGCAGGCGACATTCGACGCTGCCGGTGTGTGGTCGGGCATGGTGCTGCTGTCCGTCATCGGATTCCTGATCGCCGCGCTCTTCAAGGCCGCGCGGTCACGCATGTTGGCCTGGCACATCGGAATGAGTCGTGTTGCGCGCGACAGATAGGTGTTGGAGATGACGATGACCGTTCAGGACACGACTCACCGCTTGCGCGTCGACGGCGTGAGCAAGTCGTACGGCGGCGGACCGGAACGCGTCAACGTGCTGGCGGACATTTCTGTCGACATCGTCGACGGAGAATTCGTTTGCATCGTGGGGCCGTCCGGTGCCGGGAAGACGACTCTCCTGAGATGTCTCACCGGGCTCATGCCTCCGACCGCAGGCTCCATCTCCCTCGACGGCGAACGGCTCCGCGGACCTGACGCGCGCATTTCGATCGTTTTTCAGGATTACACCCGGTCCTTGTTCCCATGGATGACGGTCTCGCGAAACGTCGAGCTGCCTCTGCAGGCGAGAGGGGTGAAGCGTCACGTCAGACGGCAGCAGGTCACTCGCGTACTCAATGACGTCGGGCTCGCAGGGACCGAGACGAAGTACCCCTGGCAGCTTTCCGGCGGTATGCAGCAGCGGGTGGCGATCGCTCGAGCGCTCGTCACCGGTCCCGAAGTGCTCGTGATGGACGAACCCTTCGCATCGGTCGATGCGCAGACGCGCCTAGAGCTGGAGGATCTCACGCTCGCGCTCAAGCGAGACCAGGGCGTCACGGTCGTGGTGGTGACCCACGACATCGACGAGGCGGTCTACATGTCGGATCGGATCGTCGTCCTGTCAAAGAATCCAGCGACCGTCCAGGAGATCGTGTCGACCCACTTCGGTCCTGAGCGAGACCAGTTCAGCACGAGGGAGGATCCGAGGTTCGGCGAGCTCCGATCGCACGTTCTCGGCCTCATCAGAACTGCCCAGCTCGAAGCGCTCGAAAGGCTTTCTCAATGATCAGCAGAAGCAACTCGGTAGACAGGCTCCTCGCGGGCGAAATCACGATGGGTACCTTCGTCGGCATCAGCAGCCCGGCGACGGTCGAGATCCTCGCGCGTCGTGGGTTCGATCCGGTGTGTATCGACTCGGAGCACACCGCGCTCGGCCCTGAGCTCATCGAGAACATGATCAGGGCCGCCGACTCGTTCGGTGTGGCTGCACTCGTGCGGGTGCCGGGCGTCGGGCCGGAGATCGGGCGCGCATTGGATTCGGGGGCTCTCGGCGTGGTCGTTCCCCGTGTCGAGACACCTGAGCAGGCCCAAGCCTGTGTGGACATGGTGCGGTATCCGCCCCAGGGCCAGCGCGGGGCAGGTCCTGGTCGGAGCACTGCTTTCGGCAAGGATCTCGTTGCCTCGGTCAGAGAGTCGAACTCGTCCGTCGCGTTGATCCTCCAGGTGGAAACGGAGCTCGGCCTGCAGAACGCCTACGAGATCGCGGCTGTCGACGGTGTCGACATGATCTTCGTCGGGCCCGGCGACCTCGCGGTCTCCATGGGTGTCGGCATGGGATCGGAGAAGCACACGGCGGCGGTGGCCGGGATTCTTGCCGAGGTCAAGCGCGCAGGGAAGCTGAGCGGGATCTTCTCCCTGACCGGAGGTGACCTGCCGCACTGGCGGGAGCTCGGGGCGACGTTCTTCCTGCTGAGCGGCGACGTCTCCTTCCTGGGGGAGCAAGCAGAGGCAGAACGAACGCGCGTCCTCGAGCTTCTCGGCGAATGACTGTCCCTGGAGCCTCACAAACAACTCTGCTCCCGGTATCCGACAACGAAGGTGAGAACGCGATGACGAAGATCATCGACCAGGAAGACGGCGTGGGAATTGCCAGGGCGATCGCCGCCGGTGAGGTATCGGCGTCTGAGGTGCTGGAAGAGGCAATCGAGCGCATCGAGGAGCTGAACCCGCACTTCAACGCCCTGGTGTACAAGGCGTACGACGACGCCCGGAAGCTCGCGCGCGAGGTCACTCCAGAAAGTAGCGCCCTCGCGGGGGTGCCGTTCGTGGCGAAGGATCTCGCTCTTGACTGGGCGGGGATGCCGACAACCAACTCCTGCGCGTTCTTCGCCGGCCACGTCGCGTCGTCGGATTCTGAGATCGCGCGGCGTGTCAAGGCTGCCGGCATCATTCCGGTCGGAAAGTCGAACGTCCCGGAGAACGGCTGGTGCTACTCGGTCGAGTCCCGTTTCCACGGTCGGACGCTGAACCCCTGGGACGAGTCTCTCGTGCCCGGCGGTTCGAGCGGCGGTTCGGCAGTTGCTGTCGCTACGCACATGGTCCCGATCGGCGACGCGAGCGACCTCGGCGGTTCGATCCGCGTTCCCGCCGCGATCAACGGCCTCGTCGGCCTCAAGATCTCCCGTGGACGCACGACGATGGGTCCAGGCGTCGTCGACCTGTGGTCTGGATCCGCAGTGTTCAACTGCGTAACCCGGACCGTGCGTGACACGGCCGCCTACCTCGACGTCATCGGTGGCGCACTTCCCGGGGAGCCGTATGCCCTGGCCATGCCGGATGTGTCGTTCCTCGAGAGCTCGGCGGTCCCCCGCGACCGCTTACGCATCGGCGTCATGTCCACGCGTCCGGATGGGAACGCGGTGGACCCGGAGGTTCGGGCCGCCGTCGAGGCCGCGGCCAAGCTCTGCGAGACCCTCGGCCACGAGGTCGCGGACTTCGACCTGCGCTACGACTGGGGCAACATCCGGGAGTTCTTCGTTCGCATCACGGCTACGACGGCAACGATGATGTTCGAGGCCGCGGGCCATGCGATGGGGCGGCAGGTGACGTCTGCGGACGTCGAGCCCGTCACGTGGGAAATGATCGAGCTCGGTCGTCAGTTCAGCGCGGTCAGCCACGCCGTCGACACTGAGCGGCTGCGGCAGGTGGGTCGGCAGCTCACCGTGGATCAGCTGCCCTTCGACGTGGTGATCACACCGGTCATGCCCGTGACCAGCCGGCCCCTCGGGTGGTACGACATGTCGTCCAGTATCGACAGCTACCACGACCGACTGCTGGAGGACATGCAGTTCATGGTCCCGTTCAACATGGCCGGGCAGCCCGCCCTCAGTCTGCCGCTCGGGTCGACTTCGTCGGGCTTGCCGCTTGGCGTGCAGTTCGTCGGTGGTATCGGCGACGAAGCTGTACTCCTGTCGCTCGCAACGCAGCTCGAGGAGGCTGCACCGTGGAAGGATCGGATGGTGCCTCCGGCGGTGCGAGGAGCAGGCACGAACGCCCGGTAGAGCCTGGACCCGCAGGTGCTACGCCAGCTAGGAACGCGGCCACGGCAGCTGGCCGGTGATCCGGTGGGTGAGCGCGGTGTGTCGACGGCCGGTGCCCGCCGTCCGCACGGCGATCGCCAGCGCCCGGCGGGAGCCGGCCAGCACGACCAGCTTCCGGGCCCGGGTGACGGCCGTGTAGAGCAGGTTGCGCTGCAACATCATGTACGACCCCATGGTCACCGGTACCACCACCGCCGGGTACTCGCTGCCCTGTGAACGGTGCACCGTGATCGCGTACGCGTGCTGCAACTCGTCCAGCTCGTGGAAGTCGTACCCGACGTCCTCGTCCTCGTCGGTGCGGACGGTCAGCGTCTGCTCGTCGGGGTCGATCGCGGTGACCATGCCGACCGTGCCGTTGAAGACGCCTGCGGCGCCTTTCTCGTAGTTGTTCCGGATCTGGATGACCTTGTCGCCGACCCGGAACACCCGTGACCCGTGCCGCCGCTCCGGCGCGCCGTCCCGGTGCGGCGCGAGCGCCTGTTGCAGCAACGCGTTGAGGTTGCCCGCGCCGGCCGGTCCCCGGTGCATCGGGGTGAGCACCTGGATGTCGCGGGGATGCAGACCGAAGCGGCGGGGAATCCGCCGGGCGACGATCTCCACCACCTGCTCGGCGGTCGCCTCCGGCTCGTCGCTGGGGAAGAGGAAGAAGTCCGGGTACCCCTCGAACGCCGGGGGCTGGCCCGCGTTGATCCGGTGCGCGTTGACCACCACGCCGGACTCCTGCGCCTGCCGGAAGATCCGGGTCAGCCGGACCCGGGGGACGGTCGCGGCGGCCAGGACGTCGCGCAGCACCTCGCCCGCGCCCACCGAGGGCAACTGGTCGACGTCGCCGACCAGTAGCAGGTGCGCCCCCGGCGGTACCGCCTTGACCAGCTTGTTGGCCAGGATCAGGTCGAGCATCGACGCCTCGTCCACCACCACCAGGTCGGCGTCGAGCGGGTTGTCCCGGTCGTGGGCGGCGTCCCCGCCCGGCCGCAGTTGGAGCAGCCGGTGCACGGTGGTCGCCGGCTGCCCGGTCAGCTCGGTCAGCCGCTTCGCGGCGCGCCCGGTCGGCGCGGCCAACACGATCTTCGCCTGCTTCGCGGTGGCCAGCTCGATCACCGACCGGACGGTGAACGACTTGCCGCACCCCGGGCCGCCGGTGAGCACGGCGACCTTCGAGGTGAGCGCGAGTCGTACCGCCTGCTCCTGCTCGGGAGCCAGCTCCGCCCCGGTCCGGGCCCGCAGCCAGGCCAGCGCGCGGCCCCAGTCCACGCCCGCGAAGACCGGCATCCGGTCGGCCGGCTCGCGCAGCAGCCGGACCAGGCTCGCCGCGAGCGCCGACTCGGCCCGGTGGAACGGCACCAGGTACACCGCCGGGATGGTGCCGCCGTCGCCGCTCGGGTTCGGCACCGGCTCCCGCACCACCCCCTCGTCCGAGGCCAGCGTGGTCAGGCACTCGGCGACCAGCGGCGCCGGCACCCCCAGGATCGCGGCGGCGTCGGCGAGCAGGTTCGGTTCCGGCAGGTAGCAGTGCCCGTTGTCGGCGGCCTCGGAGAGGGTGTACCGGATGCCCGCCTGCACCCGCTGCGGACTGTCGTGCGGGATGCCCACCGCCTGGGCGATGCTGTCGGCCGTCCGGAAGCCGATGCCCCACACGTCGGCGGCCAGCCGGTACGGCTCGTTGCGCACCACCGAGATCGCGTTGTCGCCGTACTCCTTGTAGATGCGCACGGCGTGCGAGGTGGTGACGCCGACGCCCTGGAGGAAGACCATCACCTCCTTGATGGCCTTCTGCTCCTGCCAGGCCGTGCCGATCGCCGCGGTGCGCTTGCGGCCGAGGCCGTGGACCTCGATCAGCCGGCCCGGCTCGTTCTCGATGACGTCCAGGGTCTGGGCACCGAACGCCGCGACGATCCGGGCGGCCATCTTCGGCCCGATCCCCTTGATCAGCCCCGAGCCGAGGTAGCGCTCGATGCCCTGCACCGTGGCGGGCAGCACGCTGGTGCAGCTGTGCACCTCGAACTGGCGGCCGTACTTCGGGTGCGATCCCCAGCGGCCGACCATCCGCAGCCGCTCCCCGGGCTGCACGCCGGGCAGGGCTCCGACCACGGTGAGCAGGTCGGTGCCGGAACGGTCGGTGGCGACCCGGGCGATCGTGTACCCGGTCTCCTCGTTGACGTACGTGATCCGCTCCAGCACCGCCTCCAGCGTCGCGCCCCGGGCGGGGGCGGCGGGGGCGGCCGGGGCGGCCGGGGTGGGCGGTACGGCGGTCATCGCAGACGATGATGGCAGACCCGTCCGACACACCGGTGGGCACGGCGCGCCGTCCGCGTCCGCCGTCGCGGAGCCGACCCCGGCAGGTGTGTCCGCCGCCGGGGCTCAGCGACGGCTGAGCAGGGAGGTGACCCGCATCCGCTCGCTGTGGATCCACACGTCGGAGTACTCGATCGCACGGCCGTCGTGGAGGTAGGTGATCTGCTCCAGGTACAGCAGCGGGAAACCCTCGGCCACGCCGAGCGCGGTGGCGATCCGGTCGGTGGCGGCGGTCGCGGTGAACGTCCGCCGACCGGTGGTGATCTTCAACCCGTACTCGTTCTCGAGCAGGCCGAACAGGGAGCGGTCGGCCAGGTCCGCCTGCTCCAGTCCGGGCGTCAGGTCGGTACGGACGTAGTTGACCAGCCAGGCCACCGGCCCGGTGGAGGCGGAACGGAGCCGTTCCAGGCGCAGCACCGACTGGCCGGGACTCAGGTCGAGCAGGGTGGCCAGCGGTGGCGGGGCGGCCATCACCCGCTGGGAGACCACCTCGGTGGTGTACGGGACACCCTGCCGGGCGAAGTCCTCGGAGAGGGTGGTCAGCTTCTGCGCGATGGACGGCTCGATCGTGGTGGACGTGACGAACGTGCCCCGCCCGCGTACCTGCACCAGCAGGCCGTCGCGGATCAGGGTCGCCAGCGCCCGGCGTAGCGTGCCACGCGAGATGCCCAGGTCGGCGGCGAGTTCCGGCTCGCTGCGCAGCCGGTAGTGCGGTGGCCACTCGGCCGACAGGATCTTCGCCCGGATCTGCTCGGACACCTGCGCGTGCAGCGGGGCCGGCGCGTCCCGGTCGAGTTGCTCGGTCACCCCGTCGGGGTGTGGTCGGTCGGACATGGCACCTTCCGTGGGGGCCGTCGCCCCCCGACCGGCGCCGGCCACCGGCCGGGCACGCGTGTCGAGGGGCGACAGACGGTCAGTAGCTCGTCGTGTGTTCGGTGACGTTGTCAGTGACGATAGCCACCCCGGCGCTGGTGCCGAGCAGCACCGCCCCCGCGCGCAGCAGGGACAGCGCCTGCGCGAAGGACTTGATGCTGCCCGACGCCTTGACCTGTACGCCTTCCGGGGCGCGGGCCACCAGGTAGGCGATGCTGTCCGGGTTGGCGACCTCGACCTGGCCGCTGCTGGCGTTCTTCAGGAACGCCGCACCGGCCTCGATGGACAGTGCCACGGCGGCCTCCCGCTCGTCGGGGGTGAGCAGCGGCAGTTCGAGCATCACCTTGACCGGTACGCCGGACGCCTTCACCACACCGGCGATGTCGTCGCGGAAGGCGTCGTACCGGCCGCTCTTGAGCCAGCCGATCTGCACGCCGATGTCGATCTGGGTGGCGCCGGCCCGGACCAGGCTCTCCGCCTCGGCGGCCTTGCCGGCGCTGGTGGTCACCCCCACGGTCGGGAAGTCCAGGGCCGAGGCGACCTCGACGCCCGTGCCGCGCAGCACCTCGGCCACCTCGGCGACCCAGGAGCCGGGCACCATCGCGGCGTTGAAGCCGTACCGGGCGGTCTCCTCGGCGTGGGCGACGATCCGGTCGTGGGTGACACCGACGTCGATCAGCGTGTGCTGGATGTGGGGAGCCAACGTCGCGGGGGTCAGGTCGACGTCGGTCAGGAAGGCAGTGCTCACGGTTCTCTCCAAATCGGGTTACGTCGCGGCGGTGCCGCTACATCCGGTCCCGGTAGTAGTCGGGGACGATCACGCCGGGCTCGTCGAACCAGCGCGGCACGTCCACGCCGCAGACCAGACCGACGTTGCCCCACGGGTTGAACGCGCCGGTCCGGACGATCGCCTTGGCCTGGTGGGCCAGTTCGCCGAGCATCTCGGCGTGCGGGCGGGTGGTCAGCGGTACGCCCGGGAAGCGCTGCCCCAGCCACTGCGCCAGCGGCGTGTTGTGCGTGGTGACGTCCTCGGCGACCACCACGCCCTCGACGATGATCTCGTCGGCGACGAGCGCCAGCACGGTGGTCAGGTCGGGCAGGTCCTCCGCGACGGCCAGGTCGACGCGGTGGGCCGTACGCGGGATGGGGAACCCGGCGTCGACGACGAGCAGCAGGTCGGTGTGGCCGAGCGTGGCGAGCACCCCGGACAGCTCCGCGTGGAGCAGACCTCGGCGTTTCATGTGTTCTCCTTCAAGGTGTGGGCGCCGGTGGCCAGGGCCATCACCGACTCCTCGGTGGCGTCGGCCGCGTCGAGCACACCGACCAGGCGGCCGGCGGCCATGACGGCGATCCGGTCGCTGACGGTGAGCAGTTCGGGCAGGTCCGACGAGGAGACGACGATGGACACACCGGCGCCGGTGAGGCTGCGGAACAGCCGGTAGATCTCCGCCTTCGCGCCGACGTCGACGCCACGGGTGGGTTCGTCGAGCAGCATCAGCCGGGGCTCGATCGACAGCCAGCGGGCCAGCAGGGCCTTCTGCTGGTTGCCGCCGGAGAGCTGGGTGATGCCCTGGGCGGTGGTGGCGGTCTTCACCGTCAGCTCGCGGGCGCGGTCCTCGGCGTCGCGCCGCAGGGCCCGCCGCCGCAGCACCCCGAACCGTTGCCGCCGGCCCAGGGTCAGCACGGTGACGTTGTCGGCGACGCTCATCGTCGGCAGGATGCCCTGCTGCCGGCGTTCCCCGGGCAGGTAGGCGATCCGGGCGCGGATGGCGTCGCGCGGCGACCGGGCGGTGAACCGTTCCCCGTCGAGGGCCAGTTCGCCGCCGCGCACCGGGTCGGCGCCGAAGACACCGCGCAGCAGCTCGATCCGGCCGCTGTCGGGCAGGCCGGCCACGCCGACCACCTCACCCGGGGCGACGTCGAGGTCGACGTCGGTGAAGCCGGTGCCGGAGACGCCGCGCAGGCACAGCCGGGGTGTGGCCGTGGCCGCCGGTGGGGGAGTGTCGTGCCGGGCGAACTCGGCGGCGAGTTCCCGTCCGACCATCGCCGCGACCACCTGGTCCGGGGTGACCTGTGCGGTGGGCCAGTGCCCGACGTGTCGACCGTCACGCAGCACGTGGATGTGCTGGGACAGGGCGAAGACCTCGGGCATCCGGTGCGAGACGTAGAGCAGCGTGACGCCGTCGGCCTGCAACGAGCGGATCACCCCGAAGAGTCGATCGGACTCCGCCGGGGACAGGATCGAGGTCGGCTCGTCGAGGATGACCACCCGGGCCCGGCGGGCCAGCGAGCGGGCGATGACGACCAGCTGCTGGGACGCCGCGTCGAGGTGTCGTACGGCGCGACGCGGGTCGACCCGCAGGCCGAGCCGGTCCAGCAGGTGTGCGGCCTGCTCCTCCATCCGGCGGCGGTGCGGGAAGGGCCGGGAGCCGGGTTCGGCACCGAGCAGGATGTTCTCCGCGACGGTGCGGTCCTGGGCGAGGGAGAGTTCCTGCGGCACCAGCGCGACCTGGTGCCGGCTGAGCAGGGTGGCCGGGTGGAAGCGCCGGACCTCCTCGCCGGCTACCCGTACGGTGCCGGTGGTGG
The DNA here is from genome assembly GCF_900091415.1 of Micromonospora inyonensis. Classification (NCBI taxonomy): domain Bacteria; kingdom Bacillati; phylum Actinomycetota; class Actinomycetes; order Micromonosporales; family Micromonosporaceae; genus Micromonospora; species Micromonospora inyonensis. The sequence continues at coordinate 1,760,783 of NZ_FMHU01000002.1, forward strand.
GCGTGTCCAGCCCGGCCAGGATCTTCATCAGCGTCGACTTGCCGGCGCCGTTCTCCCCCATGACGGCGGTGAGACTGCCGGCGGGGACGCTCAGGCTGACGTCCTGCAACGCGCGGACGGCGCCGAAGTGCTTCGACAGGCCGGACACCTCGACGGCGGCCGTGGCGGGGGCGAGGATCGTGGCCGGGCTGGTCATCGGCTCAGCCCTCCATCGGCACGGTGGCGACGTTGTCGCGGGTGACCACGAGCGCGCCCGTGTCCACGTCCTTGATCTCGGTGCCGTTCTTCAGGTAGTCGGCGAGCAGCTTGACCGCCTGGTAGCCCTGCTCGGCCGGCCCCTGGCTGATGGTCAGGTCGACCACGCCGCCCTTGAGGTAGTCGACGGTCTGCGGCTGCACGTCGAAGCCCACCGAGTGGATCTTCCCGGCCTTGCCGGACTGCTGGAGCCACTTGGCCCCGGCGGTGAAGCTGCAGCAGTCGAGGGAGACCAGAGCGACCGCGTCACCCTGCGCGGCCATCGTCGACTCGATGGTGTTGTACGCCGCGCTCGGCTCGTTGCCGGTGTTCACCGGGCCGACGATCTGGAGGCCGGAGTCCTTCAGGCCGGTCTGCAAGCCGGTGAAGCGGTCGTTGGACCAGCCGGCGCCGGAGTCGACCGACACCACCACGACCTTGCCCTTCTTGCCCTTCAGCACGCCGAGCAGCTCCTTGGCGAGCGACTCGCCGGAGGCGACGAGGTCCTGCCCGACGAAGCCCATCTGCTTGGACTCCGGGTTGTTCGTGTTGAACGAGATGATCGGGATGCCCGCGTCGTACGCCTGCGCGATGACCGGCTTCAGCGCGTCGTTGCTGGCCGAGGAGACCGCCAGGCCGTGGATCTGCTTCTGGTTGATCAGCGTCTGCAACTCGGCGACCTGGTCGGCGGCGTTGCCGCCGGTCGGGCCGATCATCTGCGCCTCGACGCCGAGTTCCTTCGCGCCACGCTCCATGCCCTGCCGGATCGGGACGGCGAAGGCCAGCGACGGGTCGTGGTAGCTGAGCCGGATCTTCAGCGGTTGTCCCTTGTCGACGGCGTCCTTGATGTAGTCGGCGAGCTGGAAGCCGCCGCTGTCGCCGCTGGAGGAGGTGCTGGCCGGGGTGACGGCGCCGCAGGCGCTGGCCAGCAGTGTGAGGCCGAGGGTGGCGGCGACCGCGATGCGGCGCCGGAGGGTGGGCTTCATCGGGGGGTGCTCCTTGGGTGTGGGGATGGGGGTGTGGTGCGGGTCGGGGCGGTCAGCGCCGCCCGGAGCGTCGGCGTAGCCAGGTGTCGGCGGCCACGGCCAGGATGATCACCGCGCCGGTCGCCACGGTCTGCCAGAACGAGGAGATGCCGCGCAGGTTCAGGATGTTCTGCAGGACGCCGATGAAGGCGACGCCGATGACGGTGCCGAGCATGGTGCCGGAGCCGCCGAACAGGGCCGCCCCACCGATGATCACGGCGGAGATGGCGGTCAGTTCCATGCCGGTGCCGGTGACGCCCTGCACGTAGGACAGGAAGGAGAGGCCGAGCACGCCGGCCAGGCCGGCGAGCGTTCCGGAGAGCGTGAACGCGGCGACCTTGACCCGGCCGGTGTTGATCCCGCACAGCCGGGCGGCCTCGGCGCTGCCGCCCACGGCGTAGGTGTTGAAGCCGTAGCGGGAACGGGACAGCACGACCATGCCGAGGACGGCGACGAGCGCGAAGATGACCAGCTGCATCGGGAGGAGACCGAACAGCTTGCCCTGACCGAGCAGGTTGAACTCGGCCACGTTCGCCTCGTTCGACGACAGGGAGATCGGTGAGCCGCCGCTGAGTAGCAGCGTGACGCCCCGGTAGACGCTCAGCGTGCCCAGGGTGACGATGAACGAGGGAATGCCGAAGCCCACCGTCATCAGGCCGTTGATCAGGCCGGCGACCGCGCCTGCGGCGATCCCGCCGAGGGCGGCGAGCGGCCAGGCCACGTCGGAGGTCATCAGCAGTCCGCAGACGACCGCGCCGAGGCCGTAGATCGAGCCCACCGAGAGGTCGATCTCGGCGTTGATGATGACGAAGGTGACCCCGACGGCCATGATGCCGATCTGCGCGATCTGCTGGCCGACGGTGAGGAAGTTGTCGGTGCCGACGAAGCCCGGGGCGATCAGCGTGCCCAGGCTGAAGAGCACGACGAGGGCGAGGAAGGTGCTGGCCTCGCGGGCGTGCAGGAAACGCTGGAACGGGGAGCGGGTGCGGGGGACGGCGGTCTTCTCCACCGGTGCCGCCGCCGGGGCGGTGGTCATCTGGGCCATTGGTGTCATCTCCTCAGCAGGGCCGCGACGTCGTCCGGGTAGGGCAGGGCGGGGATCACCTCGGCGACTCCGACGGTGTGCGCGCCGGCCGCGGCGGCGAAGCGGACCGCGTCGGTGAGGGCGTCGCCCCGGGCGAGGGCGACGGCGAGCGCGCCGGTGAAGGCGTCCCCGGCGCCGGTGGTGTCGACCACGCGCGGCACCCGGACCGGGTCGACCCGGACCCGTTGTCCGTCGTGGTCGACGAGCGCACCCTCGGCACCGAGGGTGAGCACGATCGTGCCGGCGTGCCGGGTGCGCATCAGGTCGACCAGTTCGTCGCCGGTGGCCGGGTCCTCCGGGTCGCGGCCGGTGAGCACCCGGGCCTCGCTGGCATTCGGCGTCACGACGTCGATCCAGCCCCACGCCTCGTCCGGCAGCCGGACGGCCGGCGCGGGGTTGAGCAGCGTCCGGACGCCGCGTTCGTGGGCGGTGCGCAGCGCCGTGACGGCGACCTCCAGCGGGATCTCCAGCGAGACCACCACCAGGTCGGCGGCGGCGATTCGATCGGCGAAGCCGTCGACGTCGGCCGGGGTCAGCTCGTCGAGCGCGCCGGGGGCGATGGCGATCCGGTTCTCGCCCTGCTGGTCGACGAGGATGACGCCGACCATGGTGGCGGCGGCCCCGGTCGTCCGGACGCCGGTGGCGTCGATGCCCTCCTCTGCCCAGAGCTGTCGGGCGGCGGTGCCGAACTGGTCGGCGCCGACGGCGGTCAGCAGGCTGACCTCGGCACCGAGCCGGGCGGCGGCCACCGCCTGGTTCGAGCCCTTGCCTCCGTGTCCGGAGGCGAATCGACCCCCGGAGAGGGTCTCCCCGGCGACCGGCACCCGGGGCACCCGCATGGTGAGCCCGGCGCCGTAGCTGCCGATCACTGCAATCTTCATCCTGGGCCTCATGTTCATGGACAACCATGTACAACTGAGGGGACCATAGGGAGTGCGTCAGGGCGGTGTCAATAGCGGCAGGGGTGGTCGCCGGAAGCAATCCGGAAATCCCGTGGGCACCCCCGCGTCACCCGGCGTGCTGCGGGAGGACGCTTGCGCGGGCGCTGCGCCCACCCCCGGCCGTGGAGTCCGGGGCGTGGGAACGGACGCAGGTCAGGAAGGCGTCACGGCATCCGGGGCGGGGCCGCCCGGGCTGCCCCTCAGCTGGTGACGTGCGCGTTTCCACCGGTCAGGCGGACGGTGAAGCCGTCCGTCCCCCGGTGCATCGTCACGTGGTTGCAGGACTGGTGGGTGATCCACAACCCGAGACCGCCGTTCGCGCCGTTGCCGGTGGGCAGCAGACCGGCGAACCGGTCCTTCGGGCCGTCACCGCCGTCATGGACGGTGACCACGATGCGGTCCGGCCCGCTCCAGAGCCGCAGCGCCACCGGTCGGCGTCCGTGCCGCAGCGCGTTGGTCACCGTCTCGCTCACCGCCACGACCAGGTCCTCGACGTCGTCGGGCGGCAGATGGCCCCGGTCGGCGTCGTACACCGCCGCGCGGGCCAGCGCCGGGCTCGGCTCGACCAGCTCCAGCAGGGGTGGCGTGTACTGGATCGGATCGGGCAGCGCCGGCCGGGGCTCGGTGAGATAGACCAGCGGATCGGTGTACGTCTCGCTCGGCAGGTGCCGGCCGTCGGGCAGCGCGACCCGCGGGTGGGTCCGCAGCACGTCCGCCAGCACCGGCGCGGGCGTGATCCGCCGGTCGTAGGCGCACATGCTCCACAGGGGGAACTCGTCGTAGGCGTGGTTGATCGCCGACTCGTACCGGGCCCACCAGTCCCAGGTCGCGCCGAGGGCGGCCGGGGCGAGCTCGCCGACGATCCGGATCTGCCCGGCCCCGGCGCCGACGTGCTCGGCCAGCAGCCGCCGGTACGACCGGATCGCGGCCGTCGGCCGGGCGTAGACGTCCCCGCCGGGGAGGAACCGCACCCCCGAGTCGGCCGGCAACGCCGACCGGAGCAGTGCCGCGTGGCGCTCGCCGAAGGAGACCAGGGTCGGCTCGCCCGCCTCGATTCCGCCGAGCAGGAAGGGCAGCACCACGGCGAGCAGTTCCTCATCGGACTCGTAGCAGATCGCCTCGTGGAAGTAGCCGACGTGCCCGGCGGCGGCACCCGTCCTCAACGGGTCACCTCGACGTCCAGTTCGGGAAGGTCGAGCAGCTCGGCGACCCGGGCGGCGGCGGACCGGGAGGTTCGCAGGACTGCCACGGCACCCCGTGCGCGGGCGTGGTCCCGCAGGTGGATCAGGTTGCGGTGGTCGATGAAGCGCAGGTCGGTCGCCTCCACCACCAGCCGACCGGCGGCCGGGCGAGGGTCGGCGCGCTCGAGTGCGGCCCGGAACAGGTCGTGGTTCGAGGCGTCCAGTTCCCCGACGAGTGCCGCGTGACCGTCGCCCGGCGTCTCGGCGTAGAGCCGGAAGAGGACGTCGTCGGCGTTGTTGCCCGGATGCAGGCAGGCCAGTTCCCGGACGGCCTCGTCGCCCAACAGCCGCCGGTCGTAGGCGCACATGGCCGACATCGGTCGGACGCGCATGTACCGGTCGATGAGGTGTTCGTACCGGGCGAAGGCGTCCCGCTGCGCCGGGGTGCGCACCAGCGCGGTGGCGTCGGCGGCCACCCGCAGTCCGGTGTGGCCGGCGGCCAGGGCGTCCTCCGTCGCGGTCGCGTAGGCCCGCACCTGGTCGTCGGGGTCCACGATGTGGTCGTGGGCGTAGGCCGAGCCCAACGGGACGATCCGGGCGGCACCCCGGCGGATGGCGTCCCGGATCAGGGGCTCCTCCCGCAGTTGGTCGGCGACCGGGTCCGGCTCGGACGTGACGTACCAGATCCGCTCCCCGAGGGCGAGGCCCTCCAGGAGGAAGGCCCGTGCCTGGGCGTGCAGGGCCGCGCGGTCGTCGTACCGCCAGCACACGTGCTGGTACGCCGCCTGCCGCGATCGACCGTTCACCCCGGACACCCCATGGTGGCAGTGTAGGCCGGTCCGGCGGGGGGTCATCCCGCTGGCAGCATCTCCGCCGGACCGGGGGTGGGCCCGTCCGGATCGCCGATTGACCCAATAATCGACGGATGTCATTGTCTGGGCACATCCCCACCCAGGAGGCTCCATGAGAGGCAGAACGCTGACCGCAGTCCTGGCGCTCGCCGTCGCGACCGCGCTGACGGTGACGCCCGTCGCGTCGCCGGCCTCCCCGTCCGCGTCGACGCGGACGGTCGTCCCGGCTCCCGTCGTCACCCTCGCCGCCCCGGACATCGCGGTGGCCAACGTCCAGGCCCATCTGACCCAGTTCCAGACCATCGCTCAGCAGAACGGCGGCCACCGCCGGGCGGGGTCCGCCGGCCACACCGCCTCGGTCGCGTACGTCAGGGCCAAGCTCCAGGCGGCCGGCTACACGGTCACCGAGCAGGTCTGCACGACCTGCGTGTACCGCTCCAACAACCTCATCGCCGAGTGGCCGGCCGGTCCCACCGACCAGGTGGTGATGTTCGGCGCCCACCTCGACGGCGTGTCCGCCGGCCCCGGCATCAACGACAACGCCTCCGGATCGGCGGTCCTGTTGGAGAACGCGCTGGTGCTCGCGCAGCAGCGGCCGACGATGACCAAGCGGGTCCGGTTCGCCTGGTGGACCCACGAGGAACAGGGTCTCAACGGCTCCGAGTTCTACGTCAACTCGCTCAGCGCCACCCAGCGCGGCTACCTCAAGGGCTACTACAACTTCGACATGGTCGGCTCGCTGAACGCCGGCTACTTCATCAACCGGATCACCTCGACCACCGCCGTGCCGCTCAAGGCGTACTGGGACTCCCTCGGGCTCCAGCCGGAGGAGAACGTCGAGGGGCAGGGCCGCTCCGACGACTACCCGTTCCAGCAGGCCGGCATCCCCACCTCCGGCTACGCCGCCGGCGCGAGCGCCCGCAAGACCAGCACCCAGGCCGCCAAGTGGGGCGGCACCGCCGGTTCGTCGTACGACCCGTGCTACCACCGTTCGTGCGACACCACCAGCAACGTCAGCGCGACGGTGCTGAACCGCAACGCCGACGGGGTCGCGTACGCCATCTGGCAGCTCGCGGTGGGCGGCGGCACGCCCGGTCCCTGCACCGGCGGGGAGGCGGTCGGCAACGGCTCGTTCGAGAACGGCACCGCGCCGTGGACCGGCTCCACCGGCGTGATCACCAACTCCACCGGGCAGCCGGCGCGGACCGGCGCGTACAAGGCTTGGCACAACGGGGACGGCACCACCCGGACCGAGACGCTGTCCCAGTCGGTCACCCTGCCGGCCGGGTGTACGACCTACACCCTCACCTTCCACCTGCACATCGACACCGCCGAGACCACCAGCATCCGGGTCTACGACCGGCTCACCGTGCAGCTCGGCGGGGCCACCCTGGCCACGTACTCCAACCTGAACGCCGCCGCCGGCTACGTCACCCGCACGTTCGACGTCGCCGCGTACGCCGGGCAGACGGTGACGCTCACCTTCACCGGCACCGAGGACGCCAGCCTCCAGACCAGCTTCGTCGTCGACGACGTGACCCTGCAGGCCAGCTGACCGGGTCGGGGTCTCCCGCCGTCGGGGCGGGAGACCCCTCTCCCGTCGTACGCCCCCCCCGCCGGGGGCGGTCCGGTCAGTGCTGCGCGGTCGCCGAGGGCGGGGCGCTGCCGCCCTGCGGGACCTCCGCCGTCATCAACCGGATGATCTCCTCGCGGTCGGCTGCCGACGGCAGCCCCCACTCCGGCCGGTAGCCGTGCACCTCGGCCAGCGGCGTGGAGGCGGTCCGGCCGTCGAGCATCTCCACCGCGTCGGTGGCGATCAGCCCCGGGTGTTCGACCCCGCACGCCTCGGCCACCTTCATCAGGTCGCGCCGCAACGTCCGGATGTAGTTCGCCGCCCGGACCGACTTGAGCGCGGGGTCCAGCCCCCGCGCCAGCCAGGGGTTCTGGGTGGCGACGCCGGTCGGGCAGGTGTCGGTGTGGCACTTCTGGGCCTGGATACAGCCGATTGCCAGCATCGCCTCGCGGCCGACGTTGACCAGGTCGCAGCCGAGCGCGAAGGCCACGATCGCGTTGTCCGGCAAGCCGAGCTTCCCCGCCCCGACGAAGACGACCCGCTCGTGCAGGCCCCGCTCGGCGAAGGTCCGGTAGACCCGGGCGAAGCCCTGCTGGAAGGGGAGCGAGACCGAGTCGGTGAAGATCAGGGGCGCCGCCCCGGTCCCGGCCTCGCCACCGTCGACGGTGACGAAGTCGACGCCCCGCCCGGTGTCCCGCATGAGGTCGGCTAGCTCCTCCCAGAAGGTGAGGTCACCGACGGCGGACTTGATCCCGACCGGCAGCCCGGTCTCGGCGGCGAGCAGCTCGACCCAGTCGAGGAGACTGTCGCAGTCGGAGAACTCGGCGTGCCGGGACGGGCTCACGCAGTCGCGGCCCGGCGAGATGCCCCGGGTCTCGGCGATCTCCGCCGACACCTTCGCCCCCGGCAGCAGCCCGCCGAGGCTGGGCTTCGCGCCCTGGCTGAGCTTGATCTCCAGCGCGCGTACCGGTGCGCCCGCCACCACCTCCCGGAGCCGGTCCAGGCTGAACCGGCCGTGCTCGTCCCGGCAGCCGAAGTAGGCGGTGCCGAGCTGGAAGACCAGCTCTCCGCCCCGGCGGTGGTACGGCGACAGCCCTCCCTCGCCGGTGTTCTGGAGGCAGCCGGCCAGCGCCGCGCCCCGGTTCAGTGCCTCGACGGCGTTGCCGGAGAGCGAGCCGAAGCTCATTGCGGAGATGTTCACCGCCGAGTCGGGGCGGAATGCCTTCGGCCGTCCCCGGGCCGCACCGAGCACCTTCGCGCACGGCAGCCACACCTCGTGTCCGGCCGCCGGGGACGACGGTGGCACGGCCCGACCGAAGGTGCGGTGCTTGATGATCGGATACCCGGGGGTGTACTCGATGTCGTTGTCGGTGCCGAACCCGAAGTAGTTGTTCTCCTTCTTCGCCGACGCGTACACCCAGCGTCGCTGGTCGCGGGTGAAGGGTCGTTCCTCGTTGTTGCCCGCCACGATGTACTGGCGCAGCTCCGGCCCGATGGATTCGAGCAGGTACCGGGCGCGGCCCAGCACCGGAAAGGTGCGCAGCAGGGCGTGGTCGCGTTGGAGGAGGTCGTGTGCGGCGAGGGCCGCCAGCGCTGCGGCGGCGGCGGGTACGGCTCGACGTGCCCAGGTCATGCCGGTCACTCTTTCCGCGATCGGTCGCGCTCAAACTGGGCCGGAGTCCCGTCCTCGTTCCGGCGCGGCACACAGTCACCGCGTTAAATGTCGTACCCCGGTTGCAGCATGTCCCTATGGCTGCTCCCGCTCTGGCACCTGGCCACGACCGGCCCCGCTCACTGCCGCTGCGCGAGGTCCGTACCCGGCTGACCCAGTTGGTCGCGATGGCCGAACTGACCGACACGGTCACCCTGGTCACCCGCGACGGCGACCCCCGACCCATCGCCGCGATCGTGCCGGCGACCGCCGCCCGGAGTGCCGCCCAGGCCCGGGCCGACGCCGACCGGGTCGCGGCGGTCACCGCCGGCTGGGCCCGTCGCCTCGACGAGACGCACCGGCAGAGTGCCCGCCGGCACGCCGCCGAACTGCGGGCCGTCACCGACGCGCTCGCCGAGGTGTGGGCCGAACTCGACCGTCGGGTCACGCCGGGCAGCGACCCGACGCTGGCCCGGCTCCGCGCCGCGCACGCCGACCTCCTGCGCGACTGACCACCGCTGCCGCCCAGCACGGCGGCGGGTACGCCGTGCCCCGTCGACCGACCCGGTCCGTGGCGTGCGGTCCGCGCGTTGCCTTCGGCGTGTCGGGGACGGGCGAGGGTGAGGCGTCCCGCTGCCTGTCGAGCTGCCCCGCTTGTGCTACCGCCCCTGCGGCCGACCGCCCGCCCCGCCGCCTGTCCGGCCCGCCAACTCCGTCCGTCCCGCCTGTCGGCCCGCCAACTCCGTCCGTCCCTGCCCTCTCGTGCCCGTCCACCAGGTCGGTCCGCCCGTCGGCTCTGCCCGCGTCGGCCCGGTCCTCCGGGCGGTGCTGGGCCCGCCGCGACGTCCCGTTCCGTGCAATGGGGTGAATCGCCGGGCGACCTCGACCGTGCCCGCGCGGCGCTGCCCATCGATCCGCGCCCCGGCGTGACCCGGTTGCGCCGCTTTCTCGACTGCGCGCTGGACAAGTGGGACGGCCGGTACGACTACCACACCTACCTGGCCCTTCCCGTGCTGTCGCTGGCCATCGAGGGGACCGGCGAGATCGCCCCGGGCCGGGCCCGGCGGCACCGCGACCGGCGGCACCTGCACCTGTTGGCGGACCTGCTCCGGTTCGAGCTCGATGCCGAGGCGGGTCGCACCGACGTACTGCCCGGGCACCGTCCGGACCGCGACCGGCTGACCAGGCGACTACGGCTGGCGGTCCGCGCCGCCCAGCCCGCCCTGGCCCGGCTCAGCCCGCTCACCACCATCACCGCCGCCGACCCGCTGGCCGCCGCGGCCGAGGTGTGCGCGGCCGTGGACGCCACCACCGCCGAGCGGCGTGACATGCGACTGTCCATGCTGCCGGTGTACGTGGTCCACGACGAGTACCTCTTCCTCCGGGTGCTCCAGTCGTACGAGACCACCTTTGCCCTGCTCGTCGTGCTGCTGCGCGCCGCCCGGGACGCGCTCGCCCGGGGCGCTGCCGAGCCTGCCGCCGCGCACCTCGTCACGGCGACCGAGGCGCTGGCGGGCTCCGGGCTGCTGTTCTCCCTGCTGGCCACCATGCAGCCCGAGTCCTTCCGGACATTCCGGGCGTACAACGACGGTGCCAGCGCCATCCAGTCGCACAGTTACAAGCTGGTCGAGTCGCTCTGCCGCACGCCCGACCAGGAACGGCTGGACAGCGCGGCCTACCGGTCCACCCCGGAGGTCCGGCAGCGGGTCCTGGCCGGGCAACCGACCCTCGACCAGGCGTACCGGAGCGCGGTGGAGCGGGGCCTGCTCGACCCGGCCGAGCGCGCGCAGGTCGCCGACCGGATGCGCGCCTTAGCCGGGGCTCTGCTCACCTGGCGGCGCACGCACCACCGGTTGGCGGTGCGAATGCTCGGGGAGCGCCCTGGCACCGGCTACACCGAGGGCACGCCCTACCTCGCCACGGTGCGCGCGGTGCCGGTCTTCCGGACGGTGGACGTCGGGCCGGCCAGCGCGGAGGTCACCGCGCCGTCCGGCCCGACGTCCGCGTCACCGTCCGCGTCACCGTTCGGCGAACCGTTCGGCGAAGGCCACCAGATCGCGACGTTCGATGGCGGCGGCCATCAGATCGGGAAAGGCGTCTGGCGTGCAGGCGAAGGCCGGCACGCCGAGGGCGGCCAGCGCGGCGGCGTTCTGCCGGTCGTACGCCGGGGCACCCTCGTCGGAGAGCGCCAGCAGGACGACCACCTGGACCCCGGCGGCGGTCATCTCCGCCACCCGGCGCAGCATCTGCTCCCGTACTCCGCCCTCGTAGAGGTCGCTGATCAGGACGAAGATGCTGTCCCGGGGACGGGTGATCAACTGCTGGCTGTAGCCGATCGCCCGGTTGATGTCGGTGCCCCCGCCCAACTGCGTGCCGAACAGCACCTCCACCGGGTCGCTGAGCTGGTCGGTGAGGTCCACGACCGCGGTGTCGAACACCACCAGTGAGGTCCGTAGCGACCGCATCGAGGCGAGCACCGCGGCGAACACCCCGGAGTAGACCACCGAGGCGGCCATCGACCCGGACTGGTCGACGCAGAGCACCACGTCCCGCTGCACCGCCGTGGTGCGCCGCCCGTACCCCACCAGCCGCTCGGGGACGATCGTGCGGTGCTCCTGCTGGTAGTGCTTGAGGTTGGCGCGGATGGTGCGGTCCCAGTCGATGTCGGCGTGCCGGGGACGGTTGATCCGGGTGGCCCGGTTCAGCGCCCCGGTCACCGCCGCCCTGGTCTGCTGGGCGATCCGCCGCTCCAGCTCCTCGACGACCCGGCGGACCACCTGCCGGGCCGCCTCCTTGGTCTGGTCCGGCATCACCCGGTTGAGGGAGAGCAGCGTGCCGACCAGGTGCACGTCCGGCTCCACGGCGGACAGCATCTCCGGCTCCAGCAGGAGGCGGGTGAGGTTGAGCCGTTCGATCGCGTCGGCCTGCATGACCTGCACGACCGTCGACGGGAAGTACTGGCGGATGTCGCCCAGCCAGCGGGCCACCCGGGGCGCGGAGCCGCCGAGCCCACCCGAGCGCCGGGGCGAGCCGCCGTCGCCGTCGGCGTCGTACAGGGCGGCCAGTGCCCCGTCCATCGCGGCGTCACCGGCGGAAAGACGGCCGCAGGCGTCCTCGGCGGACCCGCCGAGGACCATCCGCCAGCGGCGCAGCCGCTCCCGGTCCGCGTCCGCGTCCGGTCCGGGGAAGGGCGCGCCGCCCTGCGCGGCGGTGTCCGTGGAGGTGGTCAATGGATCTCCCGTCCGAGCAGGATGCCGAGCGTGGGCAGGACCGCCGTGGCCCGGTCGTGGTCGAGGCCGGCCGCCGGTGCCCGGTGCACCGGCTGGCCACGGTGGGCCACCCGGTCGCCGATGGACCGGCGCTCGCCGGCGGCGAAGTTGCCGAAGGTCCGCCGCAACAGTGGCAGGACCTCGGTGAACGAGTCGGCGGGGATGCCGGTCAGCCACTCGTCCACCAGGGACAGCAACGCGTCGTCGTGCACCAGCAGCAGCCCGCCGCCGCCGAGGAAACCCTCCACCCAGGCGGCCCCGTCGGCCGGGGCGACACCGGTGGTCAACGGCAGGCCCATCCGTCGGCGCACCTCGGCGCGCTCCAGCCGGCCCGCGTCGTGCAACAGCCGGACCAGTCGGCCGCCGAGCAGGCCGTGCAGGTCGTCCCGCTCGGCGAGCGAGGCGAGGGTGTCCAGCCAGGGCACCCGCGCGTCCTCATCGAGGAGGTTGACCGCCGCGTGCACCTCGTCGAGGTGGCCGCGCAGTTCCCGGGCCGCCTGGTCGGCCAGGCCGGCGACCGCGGCGGGCAGGCCGGCGCGGACCCGGGCCAGCAGCCCGGTGGTCACCTCGGCCAGTCCGCCCAGCTCGCTGCGTCGGACGTCGCCGTAGCGCAGCGTGCGGACCAGCGGCGGGATGGCCGCCATCAGGTGCGCCACGTCGGCGTCGAGGGCTGCCCGGGTGTCCAGCGACCGCAGCACCGGGGGGTAGGCGTCGGGGAGGTCCGCCAGCAGGCAGACCTCGACCAGGGCGGTGACCTCGGCGAGGCTGTCCGCGTCCCGGGCGGCGGCGGCCACCGCGCCGGTGGCCGCCGACACCACGGTGGTGCCGTACGCGCTCGCCTCGACCAGCCGCACCGCGAACTCCGGCTGCCAGCGCAGCCGCCACTGCTCCCGGAAGGTGCCGCTGCTCCGCCCGCGCCGGTCCGACTCGCCCCACGGCACGCCCACCACCCGCAGGCGGTGCAGCAGTCGGCTGCGGGCCAGGTCGTTGTCGCGGCGCAGGTCGAGGTCGAGCGGACGTTCCAGGGCCTCCGGCTTGAGCCGCAGGCTGCGCTGCTGCGTGGCGAGGTCGCGGGCCAACGGCACCGCGGGCATGTCCTCGGGTACGCCGCCGAGCCGTTCGCCCACCACCAGCCGCCGACCGATCAGCTCCAGCCGCAGCGGGTCGCCCTCGCAGAGCACCGCCGCGCTGGCGTCGGTCAGCTCGGTCAGCCCGGCCAGCGGCCGGCCGCGCAGGGTGGCCAGCGTCTCGGCCAGCCGGGCCGCCTCGATGACGTGCGCGGAGGAGGCGGGCACCCCCTCGTCGCGGAGCACCCCGGCGGCGGCGACCAGCCACCGGGCGACCACCTCGTTCTCGGAGGTGAACAGGTGGTGGTACCAGCCGGGGGAGCGGACCCCCGCGGCGTAGCCCTGCCAGGAGGCCAGCCGGCCGTACGTCCAGGGCACCCAGGTGAAGGTCACCTTCGTCTTCCGGCGTCCCTTCAGCAGGGCGGTGTCGGCGCTGGCCGGCACCTTACGGGTCAGCGCGGGCACGTGCCAGGCGCCGCAGACCACGGCGATGTTGTCGTGGCTGCGCCGCACCTGCCGCAGGACGGTGCGCATGTGCGCCTCACGGAGCAGGTCGTCGGGATCGTCCGGCACCCCGTCGCGGATCGCGGCCATCGCCTCGGCGATCGCCGGGAACGCCGGGGCGCCCCGGTGCTCGACCACGTCCTCCCACCAGCGTTCCGGGTCGTCGTACCCGGCTGCGGCGGCGAGCTCCCCGATCGGGTCGACCGGACGGCGGGGCAGCGGGTCGTCGGTGCCCACGCCAGCCTCCGCCTCCGAGGCCTCGGTGTCCGCCCCGGCCTCCACCTCCGGGGTGTCGTCCGGCTCGGCGAGGCGGTAGGCGTACGGCAGGTCGAAGAAGCGCACCGGCACGCCGTGCGCGACCGCCCAGCGGATCGCCTGCCACTCCGGCGAGAAGACGGCGAACGGCCAGAACCCGGCGCGGCGCGGGTCGTCGGTGGCGTACCCGAGCAGGGCGACCGGCGGCTCCAGCCGCTCGTCGGCCACCCAGCGCAGCAGCTCCTCCGCCTCCGGCGGACCCTCGACCAGCAGGATGTCGGGGCGTTGCTCGGCCAGGGCCGCCACCACCGCCCGAGCGGACCCCGGACCGTGGTGACGGATGCCGTAGAGCTGCTCAGGCATCGCGGGCGGCGCGGTAGAAGGGGCGCCACTCCTCGCGCTCGCGGACCACCGTCTCCAGGTACTCCCGCCACACCACGGCGTCGGAGACCGGGTCCTTGATGACCGCCCCGACGATGCCGGCGGCCACGTCGCCCGGCCGCAGCACGCCGTCGCCGAAGTGCGCCGCCAGGGCCAGCCCGTTGGTGAGCACCGAGATCGCCTCGGCGGTGGAGAGGGTGCCGGTGGGGGACTTGAGCTTGGTCCGGCCGTCCTCGGTCAGCCCGGTCCGCAGTTCTCGGAAGATCGTCACGACCCGGCGGATCTCCTCGACGGCGGCCGGCACCTCCGGCAGGTCGAGCGAGCGGCCGAGCTGCGCCACCCGTCGGGTGACGATGTCCACCTCCTCCTCGGCGGAGGCCGGCACCGGCAGCACCACCGTGTTGAACCGGCGACGTAGCGCGCTGGACAGCTCGTTGACGCCCCGGTCCCGGTCGTTGGCGGTGGCGATGATGTTGAAACCGCGCTGGGCCTGCACCTCGCTGGTCAGCTCCGGCACCGGCAGGGTCTTCTCGGACAGGATGGTGATGAGCGTGTCCTGCACGTCGGACGGGACCCGGGTCAGCTCCTCGACCCGGGCGATGGCGCCGGTCTCCATCGCCCGCATCACCGGGCTCGGCACCAGCGCGGCCGGGGACGGACCCTCGGCGAGCAGCCGGGCGTAGTTCCAGCCGTACCGGATCGCCTCCTCGGCGGTGCCCGCGGTGCCCTGCACCAGCAGCGTGGAGTCACCGCTGATCGCCGCGGCCAGGTGCTCGGAGACCCAGGTCTTCGCGGTGCCGGGCACCCCGAGCAGCAGCAGCGCGCGGTCGGTGGCGAGGGTCGCCACCGCGATCTCCATCAGCCGGCGCGGCCCGACGTACTTCGGCGTGATCTTGGCGCCGTCGCCGAGCAGGTAGGTCACCACGGCCTGTGGGGAGAGCCGCCAGCCCGGCGGGCGGGGCCGGTCGTCGGCGGCGGCCAGCTCGGCCAGCTCGTCGGCGTACTGCTGCTCGGCGTGCGGACGTAGCGCGGTCATCGGAACTCCTTGTGCATGTCGGAACGGAAGGCGAGGACGGCGGCCAGCTGCCCGACGGCACGGACCCGGCCGGGGTCGACACCGTCCCGGGCGAGCTCGTCGGTGAGGCGGTGGAACCGGTCGGCCAGGGCGGGCGTCGCGGCGGTGCCGGCCATCCGACAGAGTTCGGAGAGGTACCAGCCGTTCTGCCCCTTCGCGCGGGACCAGACCCCGACGGCGTCGGCGACCGCGCCGGAGAGTTCGGGGGACCAGTCGTGGGAGAGCATGCCCAGCAGGCGGGTCGCCCGGCCCGAATCGGTGCGCAGGGCGTCGGCGACCAGATCACCGAGACGGTCGGCGGGCAGCACCTCGTGGAGCGGCCAGAGCAGGTGGTCCGGCAGCCTGTCCCGGCGTTGCCGACCGGCCTGCCGGGAGACGGTGACCAGGACGTCGGCCCAGTCGGCGGCCCGCTCCTCGGCGGCGGCCCGCGCCCAGCCCCGGTGCAGCACCGGACCCCAGTCGTCGGTGGCGGCCAGCGCCACGACCTCGGCCGGATTCCGGGCGAACGCGGTGGTCCAGGTGGCCAGCGGTGTCCCGGCGACCACCTCTTCGAGCAGCCAGGCTCCCACTCCCGTCCCGCGTGGCGGCTGCGGGTCCACCCCGTCCCGCCGCATCGCCGGGTCGCATTCGCGCGGTGGCTCGACCGTCAGCTCCGTCCCGCCCGGGGCCAGGCGGACGCAGGCCGTGGCCCGTTCGGCCATCCGTCGGCGCAGCCCGGACCCGGGCAGCCGGCGCAGCAGGGCGACGGCGGCCTGCCGGACCTCCTTGCGCCGGTCGTCCAGCACACCGTCGAGGAAGGTGTCGTCGGCGGGGGAGGGCCCCACCTCGAGTGCCTCGACGAACCGGGCCCGGTCGGGGGCGCTCTCCGCGGCGAACCCGGCCGCCAGCAGCTCGCGTGCCGCGTCCGGGTCGCGCGACCGCAGGCGGGTCAGGTACGTGAGCCGCTGCCCGGCGGTGCCGGTCTCCCAGTCGTCGCTGCCGACCTGCCCGGCCATGGGAACGGTGAGGTCGAGAGCCTCGTAGAGCAGGTAGCCCCACTCCGAGCGGAGACCGGCCAGCCACCGTCCCCGACGGCCACCGAGCCGGGCGAGCAGGGGGCGCAGCGCCCGGTGACGTCGGCCGACGTCCAGCAGGGCCGGCAGGGTGTCGGCCGGGACCAGCCCACCGTGCCGGTCGGCCAGGCGTAGCCATTCGTCGAGCAGTTCCTGCTGGATCTGGCTGCCGCCGGGCGCACCGCCGTCGGTGAGCAGCGTGCGCAGCCGGACGGTCGCCGCGGCGGGCAGGGGCGGAGCCGACTCGGCGGGCGCGGCGGGCACCGGTCCGAGCCCGGTCGACGGGGTGATCCCGGCCCGCCGGTACGTCAGGGCCACCGCCGCGGCCTCCAGGACGCCGGCCGCGCCCTCCCCGCCCGCGCCGAGGGGCTGACCGCCCACCGCCAGCGCTCCGTCCCAGGGGCGGCGGGCGGTGCCGACCAGCGCGGCGGAGAGCAACTCGGTGGGGAGTTCGGCGGTGTGCCCGTCCGGGCCGACCGGTACGCCCGCCGCAGCGGTCAGGTAGTGCCCGTCGGACCAGGCGGCCAGCGGTCGCAGTCCGGCCGGGCCGAGCTCGGCGGCGAGATCGACCGGCTGGCCGCCGGCTCCGGCGAGCAGCCACCACGGCTGGTCGTGCCCGGCGAGCAGCGGCAACGCGTCCCCGGTCTGGTCGACGAGGTGACCCTCCCGGGTGGGGACGACCCCGGCGAGCAGCACCGGCACGGACTCCCGCCAGGGGTCGGCGGCGAGCCCGGCCGAGTATTCGGCCAGGGCGATGCGGAGGTCGACGGCACCGGTCGGGGCGGCCAGCGGCACCGGGGCGCCGTGCCGGGTGGCGACCAGCGCCCGCAGGGGCCGGGAGCCCGGGTAGAAGCACAGGTCCGCGTCGACCTCGGTGCCGGGCACCAGGTCGGCGGGGAACGTCTGCCCGGGTGCGGCGAACGCCAGCACCAGCGCGAACCGGCCGGTGCCCGCCCCGCGCAGCCAGATCCGGCGGGTGGTGACCTTGTCGTCGGCGGAGTCGACCTGCCCGAGGACCTGCCACCGGTCCCGCACCGGCGGGGTGGCGAGCACCTCGTCGGTGGCGACCGGGTAGCCGACCCGGGACCGGACGGTGGCCGCCAGGTCGTCCGGGAGCGCGTCGAGCCGGTCGTGGGCGGTGACCAGCAGCCGGATCAGGCCGAGTTCGCCGAGCAGTCGGTCGGCCCAGTGCGCGCCGATGCCGGCCGTGCGACCCGCCCGGCGCAGTGTGCCGGCCACCGCCGGGGCCTGCGCGTCGACCAGCCGCGCGGCCACCGTCTGGAACGGAGCCGGTCCGGCCTGCTCGGCCGCGGCGAGCCCCTGGTCCACCTGGTCGTCCAGCCACCGCCGCAGTTCGTCCAGGCCGGCGGCCACGCGGGCGGCGCGCTGCTCGACCCGCTTCGCGGCGGCGGCCGGGTCCGCCGGGCCGGTGGTGGCCGGCGGCCTCGCGGCGCGTTTCGCCCGCCCGGCCTGCCACTCGACGACCCAGTCCGGGGCCTCGGCGTCGCCGGCCCCGGACTCGGCCCAGAGCAGCAGCAGACCCAGGGCGTGTTTGCAGGGGAACTTGCGGCTCGGGCAGGAGCAGCGGTACGCGGGCCCGGACAGGTCGACGCAGACCTGGTACGGGTTCTTCCCGCTGCCCTTGCACAGCCCCCAGAGCACCTCGCCGGTCAGGCCGGACGCCGACCACTTGGCGGCACCGCTGACACTGCGGGCGGTGCGGGCGGCGGCGGGGTCGGGCGCGACGGCGAGGACCTGCGCGGTGGACCAACGATCAACTGGCACGGGGCGCACTGTAGGAGACCTGTACGACACGAACATCGCCAGCACCCGTCGGCGACGGCGGCGGTGGCGCAGGGCGATCGGGCGGTGACCCGCAGGTGAGCGCCGGTCCGGCCGGTCCGGCGCGGTCCGGTCGGTGCCGGGCGGCACGCGGAGCATCCTCTAGTCTCCTTAGGTCGGACCCGAGACCAGGGGAGGCGACCGTGTCGCACAGTGACGCCGTAACGCGGACCGGCTCCGCGCCGTCCGAAGTGGACACGTCGGTGCCGCACTCCGCCCGGATCTACGACTGGTGGCTCGGCGGCAAGGACAACTTCGCCGTGGACCGGGCCACCGGCGCGGCGATGCTGGAGGCGATCCCCACCCTGCGGATGATGGCCGCCGAGAACCGCCGCTTCGTCCACCGGATGGCCCGCTACCTGGTCACCCAGGCCGGTGTCCGACAGTTCCTCGACGTCGGCACCGGCATTCCCACCCGCCCCAACCTGCACGAGGTCGCCCAGGCCGTCGCCCCGGACACCCGCGTGGTGTACGTCGACAACGACCCGATCGTGCTGGCGCACGCCCGGGCGCTGATGATCAGCAGTCCGCAGGGGCGCAGCGAGTACATCCACGCCGATCTGCGCCACCCGGAACGCATCCTGGAGGAGGTGTCCCGACGCGACACCCTCGACCTGACGAAGCCGGTGGCGCTCACCCTGATCGCGATCCTGATGCTGCTCGGCGACGCCGACGACCCGATCGGTCGGGTCCGCGCGCTCACCGACGCGCTGCCGTCGGGCAGCTACCTGGCGATCACCCACCCGACGCCGGACTTCAACCCGGAGGCGGTCGACGCGGCGGTGGCCGCCGCGACCGGCAACGGGATGACCCTGGTACCGCGTACCCGGGCCGAGGTCGCGCGGTTCTTCGACGGATGGGACCTGATCGAACCGGGCATCGTGCCGGTGCCGGCGTGGCGGCCCGACGGGGCGGCACCGACCGATCCCGAGGCGGTCTACTACTGGGCCGGGGTCGCCCGCAAGCCCTGACCGTCCACTCGACGCGCGCCCACCGGCAGGTGGGACGGCGGTCACACGAAACTACGTTGCAGTCTCTGCAAATTTGCTCGTACCGTCTTCGCCGTGACCATCACGGAGGGGCGTCGTGACCGTCGGAAACGACAGACCCGGGCGACGCTGAGCCTGACCGCGTTGCGCATGGTCGCCGAGCACGGCCTCGACCACGTCACCGTCGACGAGATCAGCGAGGCCGCCGGCGTCTCGCCGCGCACCTTCTTCAACTACTTCACCTGCAAGGACGCGGCGGTCATCGGCGACGTGATGGTCGACGAGGAACGGCTCGTGGCGCGGCTGACCGCCGTCCCCACCGACCTGCCGGTGGTGGCGGTCCTGCGGACCGCCTTCGCCGAGCTGGTCGAGGACGTCCAGGCCGACCGGGACCTGTGGTGCCTGCGCATGCAGGTCGTCGAACGGAACCCGGCGCTGCTGTCCCGCCTGGTCACCATCGGGGTGCGGAACGAGCGGACGATCGCCGCGGCGATCGCCGCCCGGCTCGGCCTTCCCGACGACCATCCCTACCCGTCGCTCGTCGCCGCCGTCACCGGGGCCGCCCTGCGGGCCTGCCTGGGCCAGTGGGCCCGTGGCGACGGCGCACGTCCCCTCACCACCCTCGTCGACGAGGCGTTCGCCGCCCTCGCCGCCGGCCTTCCGGAACCGCGCCGCCCGTGACCCACCGCTTCCCCCGGCGTTGTCCGACCCGGGGAGACTCTCCCGCAACCAGAGTGAGGAAAACTCCATGACCGCTTCCGCCCCGCCAGCCGGCGTCGCCGACGCCGTCGCCGGGCGCATGTCCCGCCGTGAGGTGCTCCAGGCTCTCTCCGGCCTGATGGTCGGCCTCTTCGTGTCGATCCTCGCTTCCACGGTCGTGGCCAACGCGCTGCCCCGGATCATCGCGGATCTCCACGGCAGCCAGACGGTCTACACCTGGATCGTCACCACCGAGCTGCTCGCCATGACGGCGACCGTGCCGCTGTGGGGCAAGATGGCCGACCTGTACAGCCGCAAGCTTTTGATCCAGCTCTCGCTGGGGCTGTTCGTGGCGGGCTCGCTGATCGCCGGCCTCACCCCGAACGTGGAGATCCTGCTGGTCAGCCGGATCGTCCAGGGCGTCGGCGCTGGTGGGATGACGGCGCTGGCCACCATCGTCATGGCGGCGATGATCCCGCCCCGGGAGATGGGCCGCTACGCCGGCATCTTCGGCGCGGTCTTCGGCGTCGGCACCATCGCGGGCCCGCTGATCGGTGGCGTGCTGGTGGACACCTCCTGGCTGGGCTGGCGCTGGTGCTTCCTGATCGGGGTGCCGTTCAGCATCCTGTCGATCGTCCTGCTCCAGCGGACGCTGCACCTGCCGGTGGTCCGGCGTGCGGTCCGCATCGACTGGGCCGGCGCGTTCCTGATCACCACCGGTGTCTCCACGTTGCTGGTCTGGTCCTCGCTGGCCGGTCACAAGTTCGCCTGGGCGTCCGGCTGGACCGCGCTGATGGTGATCAGCGGGCTGGTGCTGCTCGCGGTGGCGGTCTGGGTGGAGTCCCGGGCCGCCGAGCCGATCATCCCGCTGGACCTCTTCCGCAACCGGACCGTCGCGCTCACCACCGTGGCGAGCGTGCTGGTCGGTGTGGCGATGTTCGGCGGCACGGTCTTCCTGTCGCAGTACTTCCAGATCTCGCTGGGCAAGTCCCCGACGGTCGCGGGTCTGATGAGTCTGCCGATGATCTTCGGTCTGCTGGTGTCGTCGACGGTGGCCGGGCAGCTCATCACCAAGTACGGCCGGTGGAAGGGTTATCTGGTGGGTGGGGGCGTCACGATGACCATCGGGATGCTGCTGCTCGGCACCATCGACGCGCACACCAACATCCTGCTGCTGTCGGTCTTCATGGCGGTGCTCGGCATCGGGGTCGGCATGCTCATGCAGAACCTGGTGCTGGCCGCGCAGAACGACGTGCCCGCGCACGAACTCGGTGCCGCCACCTCCGCGCTGACCTTCTTCCGCAGCATGGGCGGGGCGATCGGGGTGAGCGCCCTCGGCGCCGTCCTGGCGAACCGGATCACCACGCTGATGACCGAGAAGCTCGGCCCGCTCGCCGCTGGTGGCGCCGACGGCGGGGGCCAGGAGGTGCCGGACATGTCCGCCCTACCGGGCCCGGTCCGGCAGATCGTGCAGGAGGTCTACGGCACCGCCACCGCCGAGCTGTTCCTGGTCGGTGCGCCGATCGCGCTGCTCGCGCTGGTCGCCGTGCTGTTCATCAAGGAGAAGCCGCTGCACAACCTCAGCGGTGACGAGCGGCGCGTCCAGGAGGAGGCGGCCGGGCTCAAGTCCGTGCACTGACCGGAATACCGCCCGACGGGCGGTCAGCGTGCTGGCCGCCCGTCGCCCCGACGGCCGTCGCGCAGCCGCCGGGGCGACCCAGCACCCCCGGCGCCCAGGACGGCCCGGTCGGCGGCGGCGGTGCCGGAGGACCAGCCCTCGGCGTCCCGGACGGTCAGCCGGCCCCGGGTGACGCCGGGGAAGAGCGCCTCCGCCCGCTGCCGGACCGCGTCGGAGCGGCTGGCCAGCACCGGCAGCAGGCGGTCACCGCCGTCGGCCCGCGCCGCCTCCCGGCTGGTGCGTTCGGTGGCCGCCCGCAGCCGTTCCCCGATCCGCAGCGCGTACGCGTGGAGGAACGACTCGTCGTACTCCCGGGTGCGCCGGCTGCTCGTCGCCCGCCGCTCGGCCCGGCCGCGCAGCATCGCCGAGGTCGCCTGCACCAGCAGCGAGGTGTAGAGCACCTCCACCGCGTCGAGGTCGGCCGGGAAGCCCAGCACGGTGCTGAAGCCGAGGTCGTCGGACCAGACCGCCTCGCACCGGTTCGCCCCCGCCACCTCCTGCACCAGCAGCGCCTTCGCCCCCGCGTACGGCGGGTCGGTGCCGAGCCGGACACCGCCCGGCTGGTCGGCCGGCCCGGTGTCCAGCAGCACCCGGTCGATGCTGTGCCGGGCCATCAGCTCCTGGGCCTTCGCGGTCAGCGCCTCCGCCTCGGCCGGGAAGCCGGTCGACTCCGCCTTGGCCAGCAGGGCACGGACCCGGTCGAGCATCCGCGACCCGCTGGGCCCCGGCCCGGCGGTGACCTGGCCCGCGCCGGGCGGCGGGCGCAGCACCGCGACCGGCGGCAGCCCGTCGAGCACCGCCAGCACCTCGATCGTCTCGCGCAGCGCGGTCACCCGGTCCAGTCGCTCCCGAACGGCCCAGGCGGCCAGGTGGCGTGCATCGTCGTCCCACCACACCCGGGCGTCCAGGGCGGTGAGCTGCTCGTCCCACCAGGCCGGCACGCCCGCCTGGCCGCGCCGGTCGGCGGCGAGGATGTCGGTCAGCAGCCGGGCCGGTCGGGCGCCCGCGCGTCGGGCCACGATCCGGGCCAC
Organism: Micromonospora inyonensis; assembly: GCF_900091415.1. NCBI lineage: Bacteria > Bacillati > Actinomycetota > Actinomycetes > Micromonosporales > Micromonosporaceae > Micromonospora > Micromonospora inyonensis. The sequence goes on from NZ_FMHU01000002.1 coordinate 1,783,165, forward strand.
GTCGACCGGCTGCCATCCCCGGGGCCAGAGCCGCCCCACGGCCCGTACCAACCGGGCGACGAGGGCCGCGTCCACCACCGCCGGATCGCCCACCACCAGCCGGTCGAGCTGCCGCTCCGCGAGGCGTACGTCGGTGCCCCGCGCCGCCGCGAGCACGTCGCCGATCAGCGCGTCGACGTCCGACACCGTGGGCTCCCTCTGACCGTTCACGGCCCTCTCGATCGGGTACGGCCAAGGCCGGCCGCCCCCGGACACGCTACTGTCACCCTCCGGTGGCACCGTTGCCCGGGTCGGACGACTCCCCGGTGGCGAGGTGGTCGCGGGCCGCGGTCGCCGGCGGGCAGTCCGGAATCCGGCACACCGGGCAGCGGCCGTCAGGGCCCGGCCGGTGGTCGCGGAGGATCCGGCGGGCGGTGAGGACGAGCCGGTTGCGGAGCTGGGCGGGGGACAGGGCGGGCCAGGTCACCGGGTCAGGCCGATCGCCACCGCGAGGTGCGCGACGCCGGCCGCCGCCGGCCCGCCCCGGTACGCCTCGGCGATCACCGTCCGGGCTGTCGGCCGGCAGCGGACCTCGGCCGGCGCGGTGCGGTCCGCGTCCACCAGCAGGCGTCCTGCCCCGACCTGGTCGCCGAGCTGAAGGTACGCGCGGGCGACGTCGATCAGGTGCGCGGCCCGGTACTCGGCGGGCAGCCGTCGCCACGACTCCCGTCCGGTGACCGTCGCGTGGCGGCGCAGGGCGTCCCCGGCATCACCCAGCTCGACCGCCGCCACCACCCGGGCCAGCTCGACCACGGTGGTCCCGAAGCTGGTCTGGTGGTGCTCGGGTCCGTCCCCGACCCGGTCGGCGAGGTCGGCGGCGTGGTCGACCAGTTCGGCGACGCCGCAGGTGTCGCCACAGCCGGCAGCGGCGAGGGCTGCCTGGAGCAGCAGCGTTCCGCACACGGTCAACTCACCGGGCGGTCCCTCCCGGGGCCCGCCCGGGACGATCCGGTGGGCGGCGGCGATGGTGGTGGTCATCGCCAACCGCCCTCGGCCGAGCGCACGTAGCGCCTGGCCGAGCGGCACCGCCGCCGTCGCTGCCAGCACGGGGTCGTCGGCGGCGACCCCCACAGCCCGGTCGGCGGCCAGCCAGGCAAGGCCGGCGTCACCGAGCTTCACCAGGACCGACGAGGTGATCCGGTACGCCTGCACCAGCAGCGCCGTGCCCTCGTCCGGACGACGGGTGTGGAAGCGTCGGGTGCTGTCGAGCAGGTCGGGCAACATCCGCACCAGCTGCGGATAGTGGGCGTGCCGGTAGGCCAGCCAGGCATGTCCGACCAGGCGTGCCACCTCGTCCGCCGGTGGCACCGGCCGGGGCTCGACACCCGTGCGGAACACGTCGTGGCGGGCCAGCGCCGCCCGGACGGCCTCCACCCCGTCGACCAGACCGGTCGTGGCCACCGGTGGCGGGGCGTCGTGGCCGAGCAGCACCACCGGATCGATCCGGAGCACCTCGGCGATCTCCTCGATCACCGACAACCTGTCCAACGCACGGACCCCCCGCTCGACCTTGTCCGCCCAGCTCTTGGACTTGCCGAGCCGGTCGGCGAAGACCTGTTGGGACATGCGTCGCCGCACCCGCCACTGCGCCACGCGACGCCCGATCGGCGGCTCACCCACGCCCACGTCGCCACCGCCGGTCGGGCACCGCCCGCGTGGTCTCCTCGACCGGTATCCGCTCCGCGTCGGCCTGTGCCAGGAGCCGGTGCTTCGCCGCCTCCCGTTCGGCCCGCTCGACCTGCTCGCCCCGGCTCTGCTCCGGATCGCGCCGCGTACCGTCCATCCGCAACCTTTCGGAAGGGGCGCGGCGACGGGTTCCTGCGGGGATCGAGACCGCCGCGCCAGTGGAGAGCGCGGCCAGCCCGCCGGTGTCGATGCGTCGTGCCGTCACGCCCGTGGCCAGGACGCTACGGAGCACACCGGTACCCGCTGGAACAGTTACGCACCACTACCGTGCGGCTACCCAGAGGTGATGCTCATGCGTTCGCAGAGCCCCCGCAGCTCTGATGAGGTCGCGCCCCTGCGGAGCAGCGATCGCACGGTCTCTCGGGCCGAGGTCGACGAGCGGGTGTGCTGCGGGCCGACCCGCTCCGCAGCGAGGAGCATCCGCACGGCGTCCCTGTCTCGGCCGGTCCCTTCGGCCGCGCGGCTCATGTCGAGCCAGAAGTACACCTGTCGTACTGCCGGCAGCCCGGTCACGTCCACGCCCGCCGCTGTCCCCATTGCCGCCTCGGGACGACCGGTGTCGAGCTGATACGCCATTCGCCACAGGGCCACGTTCCGTGGCCCCCAGGCGAGGTCCCAGCCGGTGGTTTCGCCGGTGTGCGCGGCGATCCGGGCGGCCTCGGCCAGGTGGTCCTCAGCCCGCGCATGGTCCCGCAGGCCGGCGAGGTGGTGGGCGCGCGCGAGGTGAAGGAAGCCGAGCACCTCCAGGGTACTGTCCGCTCCGCTGCCCTGGAGGTCGGCGCCTGCCGCGTCGCAAAGGGCGCGCGCCGGACCGTACGCACCGGAGTAGGCGGACACTCGCGCCCGGTTGGCGGCAGCCACCCCCGCTGCCACCGGGTCGTCCAGCAGCCACGCTGCCTCCGCGCAGCGCTCCGCCGCGAGCCAGGCATGTGCGGGGTAGCCGACGTTGAGCAGGGAGCCCATCGCCACCCCGTACACCGGCACCATCTCCACCAGCGCCGTGCGCCGGTCGGTCAGGCCGTGCAGTGCCGGCACCAGGTCCACGAGCCGACGCAGGACACCGGCGTAGTCACACCGGCCGTAGAGGTCCCGCACGAGCGTGGTCTCCCGGCGAATCTGCTCGACCGTCACCCCGGCCCCGGGTGGGGTGGTCATCGGCGTGTCCATCATGATCCGCCAGACGCGTTCGGCATCGATGCGTGCCGCGTCCAGCTGCCGGTCGGCCGGTGTGTACGCCTGCCCGGTCAGGTCGAACACCGAACACTCGAGCGCGGCGGCCAGGTCAACGACCATGTACCGGTCGGTGCGCTGCTGTCCACGCTCGATCCGGGACCACGACGTGTGGGAGATGCCGGCTCGACTGGCGGCGTGCCGGATGCTCCACCCGCGCAGTTCCCGGCGGGCACGGATGCGGTCACCGATCGACGGATCGTTCGGTATGGGGCGACGAGGCATGGGCGGGTGCTCCCCGAGAGCCGGACTGGTCGGCGGCCCCGACCGGCGTTCGATCCGACGGGCCGCAACTTCGGACAGTACACGTACGGCTACGGTACGCGGCGTTGGTCGGGCAACGTTGACGGCACCAGGCCCGCCAGGCCGGCCCGGGTGTCGACCAGGTCGGCCAGGGCGCCGGCCAGGGCGTCGTACCGGATGGGAAGCAGGATGTCGCGCAGCCCGGCCTCGACGTCGAGCAACGCCGCGACCTCCGCTCCGATCGTGCACAGTCCGATGGGGAACGTGTCGGGCGTGTCCACCGGTGCCGTCCGGTCCATGTTTCCTCCCCCTCCGGTCACCGTCGGTCCGGCTCCTCGCGCAGCAGCGCGGCCAGCGTCCGCCTGGCCTTCAGCAGGCTGCTTCTGACCGCCTCCGGAGTCATGTTCAGCTGCTCGGCGATCTCGGCCGGTTGGTAGCCCTCCAGGGTCCAGGCCATCACCTGACGCTGCCGGGAGGGCAGGTGTCCGAGCAGGCGGAGTTCCTCCTGTCCGGCCTCCCAGGCGGCGATCTCGGAGACGGACGCCCGCAACAGGGGAGTGCGGTCCGCGAGGTCGTCGGTGGGCAACTCCACCAGCCCGGCCATGCGTCGGGCGTACTCCCGGGAGGCGACCCGGCGCGTCCACGGCCCCGGACTGCGGATGGTGTCCCACTGCTCCAGGGCCCGGCGCATGGTCTCCTGGGCGACGTCCGCGGCGTCCGCGACGGACGCGCCCTGCCAGACCAGGAACGCCACCAGCCTGCCTACCTCGTTGCGGTAGAAGGCGCTGAACGCCGCGACGGTCGCCGACGACAGGCCGTCCCGGTGCCGCTGCGGTGCGGTGCCCGGCGTCGCTCGGTGCTCCCTGGGCCTGGTCGATCCCCCGGGGCGCTCATCCACGACGCTCGTCGTCCTTCCGGGACGGCACGGTCAGGGTGCAGCAGGAGCCGTCGGCCCGCCGCTCACGTACCTGTCCACCGGCGGGTAGTGCCGAGACCAGCGCCACCAGGGTCTCCCCGCGCGCCTGCTCCTGGCGCACCCGCCACTGGAGCCGGATCCACAGCGCAGAAACTGTGCCGGCCTTGGCCACGACCGCCAGACCGATCCACCCCCAGGTCACAATGTCCACCGCACCTCACTCCGTTCGTGCGCGACGGTTGCGCGTCGTCGTGGTGAAGAGCGACAGCGGGTGGTCTCCGTGAACCGCCGGGCCGGACTTTTTCCGGGGACGGCCGATCTGTCTCCCGGACGGGCCGCTGACCGTTGACCGGACGACCGGGCTCACGCCGCATCGCGTCTGCGAGGCCCGGGGCGGAACCAGGGATGGCTTTCGCAAGGGCTGGTTGGTATGTGGGTTGGTAGGTGCGGGCGGTAGGGTGTCCCGGTGACGAGTTACCGGATCGGCGAGGCCGCCGAGCTGCTCGGCGTGAGCGCCGACACCGTACGCCGTTGGGTCGACGGCGGCCGGCTGCCGGCCGGGCGGGACACCCACGGCCACCGGGTGATCGACGGGGTCGAGCTGGCCGGGTTCGTCCGGGCCCAGGCCGCCGGGCCGGACGAGCGGTCGGAGTTCTCGTCCGCGCGCAACCGGCTGCGGGGCATCGTCACCGGCGTGGTCAAGGACGCGGTGATGGCGCAGGTCGACATCCAGGCCGGCCCGTTCCGGATCGTGTCGCTGATGAGCCGGGAGGCGGTCGACGAGTTGGATCTGCGGGTCGGGGCGGTGGCGCTGGCGGTGATCAAGTCGACCACGGTGGTGGTGGAGCGTCCGTCGGCGACGCGGGGGAGGGTGGGGTCGTGAGGGTACGCGGCGTCCTGGCCGCTCTGGTGGCGTCGGCTGTGCTGTCCGGGTGCGGCGGCCCCGGCTCCGCCGCCGGCGGCACGGAGACGGTCACCGTCCTCGCGGCGGCGTCCCTGACCGACGTGTTCACCACGCTCGCCCGGGATTTCGAGGCCGACCGGTCGGGCACCCGGCTGCGTCTCACCTTCGGCGGCAGTTCGGCGCTGGCCACCCAGATCAACCAGGGTGCCCCGGCCGACGTCTTCGCCTCGGCCGCGCCCGCCCCGATGCGGGCGGTCACCGACGCGGGCAACGGCGACGGCACACCGGTCACGTTCGCCCGCAACCAGTTGGTCGTCGCGGTGCCGAGGGGCAACCCGGCCGGGGTCACCGGGCTGGCCGACCTGACCAGGCCCGGGGTGAAGGTCGCGCTCTGTGCCGAGCAGGTGCCCTGCGGCGCGGCGGCGCGTACCGCGCTCGACGCCGCCGGGGTGACACTCACCCCGGTCACCCTCGAACAGGACGTCCGGGGCGCGCTCGCCAAGGTGACCCTCGGCGAGGTGGACGCCGCCCTGGTCTACCGCACCGACGTCCGGGGCGCGGACGACGTGCAGGCAGTCGAGTTCCCCGAGTCGTCCCGCGCGGTCAACGACTACCCGATCGTCGTGCTCACCGACGCGGCGAACCGGTCCGGCGCGCGGGCCTTCGTCGACCACGTACGGTCCGAGCGGGGCCGGGCGGTGCTCGCCGCCGCCGGCTTCCAGTCCCCGTAGTGCCGGCGCGCATCCGTACCTCCGGGGTGTCCACGCGGCGGCAGGTGCCGATCGCGCTGCTCGTGCCGGCCGCCCTCGGGTTGCTCTTCCTGGTGTTGCCGCTGGTCGGGCTCCTGGTCCGCGCGCCCTGGGCGGACCTGCCCCGGCAGCTCGCCGAGCCCGGCGTGCTCACCGCGCTGCGGCTCTCGCTGGTGTCGGCGACCCTGGCCACCCTGCTCTGTCTCCTGCTCGGCGTGCCGTTGGCCTGGCTGCTCGCCCGGGTGGAGTTTCCCGGCCGGCGGCTGGTCCGCGCCCTGGTCACCGTGCCGCTGGTGCTGCCGCCGGTGGTCGGCGGCGTGGCGCTGCTGCTGGTCTTCGGCCGGCGTGGCCTGCTCGGCGGCTGGCTCGACGCGACGTTCGGCGTCTCGCTGCCGTTCACCACCGCCGGTGTCGTGCTCGCCGAGTCCTTCGTGGCGATGCCCTTCCTGATCATCGCGGTGGAGGGTGCCCTGCGCGGTGCGGATCGTCGCTACGAGGAGGCGGCCGCGACCCTCGGGGCCAGCCGGTGGACCACCTTCACCCACGTCACCCTGCCCCTGGTGGCGCCGGGTGTGACCGCCGGGGCGGTGCTCTGCTGGGCCCGCGCCCTGGGCGAGTTCGGCGCGACGATCACCTTCGCCGGCAACTACCCCGGCACCACGCAGACCATGCCGCTGGCGGTGTACCTGGCCCTGGAGACCGACCTGGAGGCGGCCATCGTGCTGAGCCTCGTGCTGCTGGCCGTATCCGTCACCATCCTTGCGGTGCTCCGCGACCACTGGACGGTCGGCCGGTGACCGGGGGACTGGCCGCGCACCTGGTCGTCGAGCGGGTCGGTTTCCGGCTGGACGTCCGGCTGCGGGTCGCCGCCGGGGAGGTCGTGGCCCTGCTCGGTCCGAACGGGGCCGGCAAGACCACCGCCCTGCGCGCGCTGGCCGGACTGCAACCGCTCACCGCCGGCCATGTCACCCTTGACGGCCGGGACCTCGACCGGCCCGCCACCCGGTCGTGGATCCCGCCGGAGCGCCGCCGGGTCGGGGTGGTCTTCCAGGACCACCTGCTCTTTCCTCACCTGAGCGCGGTGGAGAACGTGGCGTTCGGGCCGCGCCGGCAGGGGCTCGACCGGCGGGCGGCCCGCGCTCTGGCCCGGGACTGGCTCGACCGGGTCGGCCTGGCCGACCACGTCGCCCGCCGCCCCCGGCAGCTCTCCGGCGGGCAGGCGCAGCGGGTCGCGGTGGCCCGGGCGCTGGCGGTCGGGCCGGCGCTGCTCCTGCTCGACGAGCCGCTCGCCGCGCTCGACGCCCGGACCCGTCTGGACATCCGGGCCGAGCTCCAGCGCCACCTGGCCGCCCACTCCGGAGCGGTCCTGCTGGTCACCCACGACCCGCTGGACGCCCTGGTGCTCGCCGACCGGCTCGTCGTCGTCGAGGCGGGACGTGTGGTGCAGGAGGGCGACGCGACCACCGTCACCGCCCGTCCCCGCACCGACTACGTGGCCCGGCTGGTCGGGCTCAACCTGCACCGTGGGCACGCCACCGGTCACCGGGTCCGGCTCTCCGACGGGCTGGTGCTGGCCACCGCCGACCGGGGCGACGGGGACAGCTTCGTCGCCTTCCCGCCGTCGGCGGTCACGCTCCGGCCCGACCGGCCGGGGGAGGGTCGGTGCAACACCTGGGCGGCCACCGTCGCGGGCGTCGAGCGCCACGGCGACAACCTCCGGGTACGCCTGGACGGCGTGCTCCCGGTGGCTGCCGACGTCCCCCCGGTCGACGCCGCCGGGTTGCGACTCGCCACCGGCCAGCCGGTCTGGGCCGCCGTCGAGCCCACCGCGATCCGGGTGTACCCGGTGGCGGTGACCTGACGTCGTGCTTCGTCAACCTCAGGTTGACTTCTGCTGCGCGTCAACCTCAGGTTGACTTCTGCTGCGCGTCAACCTATGGTTGACGTATGACGAATCCCGTCCAGATGAACAACCCGGTACGCCTCGACGACCTGATCGAGGCGATCAAGCTCGTGCACAGCGACACCCTCGACCAGCTCGCCAGCGCGGTGGTCGCCGCCGACCACCTCGGCGAGGTCGCCGACCACCTGATCGGCCACTTCGTCGACCAGGCCCGCCGCTCGGGCGCCTCCTGGACCGAGATCGGCCGGAGCATGGGTGTCAGCAAGCAGGCCGCCCAGAAGCGGTTCGTCCCGAAGGGAGGCGACGCCCCGATGGACCCGAGCGAGGGCTTCAGCCGGTTCACCCCACGTGCCCGCAACGTCGTGATGGCCTCGCAGAACGAGGCCCGTGCCGCCGGCAACCCGCAGATCGGCCCGGAGCACCTGGTCCTCGGGTTGCTCGCCGAGCCGGAGGCGGTGGCGGCCAAGGCGATCACCGCGCAGGGGGTCACCCTGGAGGCGGTCCGGGAGGCGGCGACCGCGACGTTGCCGGCGGCGGTGCCGGACGTGCCGGACCTGATCCCCTACAACGCCGAGGGCAAGAAGGCCCTGGAGTTGACCTTCCGGGAGGCTCTGCGGCTGGGGCACAACTACATCGGCACCGAGCACATCCTGCTCGCCCTCCTCGAACAGGAGGCCGGCAACGGCGTGCTCACCCGCCTCGGGGTCGACAAGGCGGCGGTGGAGGCCACCGTCGCGGCGGTCATCGAAGCCATCGTGCGGGCCAGGTCCACCGACTGAGCCGGCCCGTCGCGGGGCGTCCCGACCCGGGGGACCGGGACGTCCGCGACGGGCCGCACCACGAACGCTCCATTACCGGTAAGCGGCAGCGCGCGGGAGGCGGTGGTCGACTTTCCGTCACCTACCGCATCGCTGTGTGCGAGTGCCCGAACACGCCGTTACGATGTGCGGACGTACCCGCCGAAAGGGCCGTCCCCCGTTGCGCCGTGCCGCGATCGTCTCCCCCTCGGCCCCGATCCCGGGGCGTTCCGCCCTGCCCGGGTCGGCGGGGTGGACCCGCCTGGCTCGTGCGGCCGTTCTCGCCGTGGCCGGGGTCGGCGCCGCCCTGCTTGCCGTGGCGCTCGCCGACACTCCGGCCCGCGCCGAGACGCGTGCGGGCGGCGGTGACACGGGACGCACCGCCGACCTGATCGCTCACCTGGGGGAAACCGGCCGCCTCACGACGTCGACCCCGGTACGCGAGCCCGCTGCCGCGCCGGCCCACGTTCCGCTGCCGGCGGCCCGCTCCGCCCTCACCGGCCGGAGCCGGCTGCCCGTGGCTCCGGACCGGCCGGGTCCGCAGGCGCCGTCCACCGGCGAGACGCTGTCGCTCCGGCCGTTGGATCGGGAGGGCGCGACGCGGCCCCGAACGGATCCGCTCGTGCCCCGGGTGGTCGAGCGGGTCCTGCCGTCACGCCCCGCTCCGTCGGTGCCGGAGCCGCCGGTCGTACCGGCCGACGGGCCGCTGCGGCCCCCGGTGCCCGCCCCGCCGGGCACCCCGGGCGGGGTCGCGCCCGCCCCGGTGACCACACTGCCCCGGCCGTCCGTCCCCGTCGTGCCGTCCCGGCCCGACGCCGGCCCCGACGGCCCGGTGGAGATTCCCGCCGTGCGTCCCGCGCCGGACCCCGCGCCGCCACCCGGTCGGATCCCGCTGCCACCCCGGCTGGTCGGTGTGGTGGACGGCGCGCTGCGGCCGATCCTCGACCTGCTCACCGACCTGGTCGGCGGGGTGCTCCCGCCGATCCTCGACCTGCCCGGTGGTGTGATCGGCCCGCTGCTACCGCCGGATTCGGCGACCCCGGCCGTGCCGGTGCCGAACCCCTTCCCCGTGGACCGGGTGGAACAACCGCCGGTCACGGTTCCGCAGGTCGATGCCCCCTGGGTCCACAATGGATCTCCGCTGCCGCCGGGCCTGGCCGGAGGCGGGGGAGCCGGAGGGCCCGTGGCCCCGCCGGTCGTACCCGTCTGCCGGTCGGCCGCGCCGGCCGCGTCGACCGTGCATTCCGGGCCAGCACCCGGTGAGGCCCCGGAGACGCCGGCAGCACCCGGCGACGACCGGGCCACTGGGGGCAGTGGCCCCCGCAACGGTGTGGCCCTGTCGCCGGAGACGTCCGGCCTGGACCGCTCCGACCGTCACGCCCGCGCGGAGGTTCCGCCGGCACCCGCCCGCGGCCGCTCTCCCGCGGTGGCCGCCCGCCCCGGCTGAGGACGCCCTCCCGCCGATCGCCCCGGCTCCACGAGCCGGCCGGGCGACGACGGGTCACGTGGGCACACCCGTCCGTCCCGGACGTGGCGGAGCCCGAGGGCCGTACCCCTTCCGCGTGCGACCGGCCCCGCCCTCCCGTACCGGGAGCCGGCCGGGTGGCCGTCGCGACGCGTACCCGAGATCGGAGAGTACGTAGTGATTCGTGTAGTCGTGGTGGAGGAGATGGGACTGTTGCGCGGGGCGCTCTGTGCCGTGCTGTCCCACGAGGAGGACATGGAGATCGCGGCGGCGGTCGCGGACGTCCGTGAGGTGTCCGCGGTGGTGCGTCGCACCCAGCCGGACGTCGTCGTGCTGGACGTGGTGCCCGAGTCCCCGCAGTCGTGTGGCCTGGTCCGGACCATCGAGGAGATCGGCGTGCACGCGCCCAAGGCGGCCGTGCTGGCGATGAGCTACCGGTGGAGCCCCGCGGTCCTCGAGGCGGCGGTGTCCGCCGGGGCGCGCGGGTTCATCGGCAAGGACGGGCCGCTGGAGGAACTGGTCCGGATGGTCCGGTCGCTGGCTGCCGGGGAACGGGTCATCGACCCCACGGCGGCGGTCGCCGTGCTGAGCCCGCCGAAGAGCCCGTTCACGCCCCGGGAGTTGGACGTGCTGCGTGCCGCCGCCGAGGGGCTGCCGCTGAAGGAGATCGCCCGTCGTCTCTTCCTGGCGCACGGAACGGTGCGCAACCACCTGTCGGCGATCCTGCGCAAAACCGGGTCTCGTAACCGGATGGAGGCGATCCGCCGCGCCCAGCGCGAGGGGTGGCTGTAGACCCTGCCGTCGGTGGGGTCGGCCGGTCGGGGCCGGTCGACTCCAGGCTCCGGCCGGTCGCCGGCCGGCGCGCCGTCCACCGACGGATGTCCGTCAGTTCCGTGCAAGCGACTTTCCGGCCGCATCGGTCATCGCGGAACTCATCCGACTGATCAGCGGTACCGACCGAACGACCGATTAGGTATTGTCCATTCGGGAGTAACGGTGATCCGTCCGGGGGAATTCATCGATGCTAAACAACGGCCGGCGTGGATTCGTCATGCCGGCCGGACGTTACATCGGTGCATGAAAACGGCAATCTCCCTGCTTTCCGGTTGGTGTCCAATTCGGGAGGAAATTCGTGATCCGTACCCTGCTTGCCCTCGACGGCACGCTGATCCGCGGCGCGTTGGCTCTGGTGCTCGCCGCTGAGCAGGACATCAGCGTGGTGGCCGAGGTGGATCGCGGCGACGAGGTCCAGCCGATGCTCTGGACGAAGCTGCCCGACATGGCGGTGGTCGACCTCGATCTGATCGACGACGGGGCCGGCCCCGTCGGACCGTGCCCGATGCTGGTGCTGGCCGACCGGCGCCGGGTCCGGGGACTGCACCACGTGCTCGTCGGCGGGCGCACCGTCGGCGTGCTCGCCAACGATGTCTCACCTCACCGGGTGGTCGACGGCGTCCGTCGGCTCGCCCGGGGAGAGACGGTGGTCGACGCGGAGCTGGTGCTCGCCGCGCTGACCGCCACCAGCCCGCTGACCGGCCGGGAGACCGAGATCCTGGAACTCACGGCGGCGGGAGCGACGGTCGCGGAGGTGGCCGGCTCGCTGGGACTCTCACCGGGCACGGTGCGCAACCACCTTGGCCGGATCACCCGGAAGGCGGGTGCCCGCACCCGGGTGGAGGCGGTCCGCCTCGCGCGCGACGCCGGCTGGATCTGACGCTCAGCACCGGCCGGATCGGCACGGATCCGGCCGGTACGCACTCGACGATCGAACCGCCCGTCGACCCCTGTCCCGCACCTCGCCGGAGGCGGTGCCGCGAGCCGTCGGGGAGGAGATGGTCGGGGGCGTCAGGCCGATCCGGTCCGCGCCGGAGAGCCGGCCGCCGGAGGGGACGCCGGAACGTCGTCCCAGTACCCGACCAGCTCCCGGTAGGTGGCGGACCGGCCGAGCAGGTCCCGGTGCTCGCCGAGCATCGGCCGCTCGCCGTCGAGGACCAGCACCCGGTCGGCCCGTAGCGCGGACGTGATCCGGTGGGCGACCACGATCAGGGCACCGGGCCGTCGGCCGAAGGCCTCCTCGACCAGCGCCTCGGCGGGCGGGTCCAGGTGGCAGGTCGCCTCGTCCAGGATGGCCAGCGGGGCGGGTGCCAGCCAGGCCCGGACCGCCGCGATCACCTGCCGCTCCCCGGCGGAGAGCGTCGTCGGTGCCACCGGCGCGGCCAGCCCGCCCAACCGGTCGGCCAGCGACCGGGCACCCAGCGCGTCCAGCGCTGCGGTCAGGGCCGCGTCGTCGGCGTCCGGACGCAGGTAGCGCAGGTTGTCCCCCAGGGAGTCGCTGAAGACGTACGCCTCCTGCGGCACCAGCACCCGCAGCCGGGCCAGCTGTTCCGCGGGGAGCCCGCCGACCGGCGTACCGGCGATCTCCACCGAGCCGGACTCGGGCCGCACCAGCCCGGAGGCCAGGGCCGCGAGGGTGGACTTGCCCGCCCCGCTCGGGCCGACCACCGCGAGGTGCTCGCCGGGAGCGAGGGTCAGCGAGAAGTCCGCGAGCACGGGCCGGGCATGGGGGCCGTACCGGAAGGTCAGCCCGCGGACGCGTAGCGCCGCCGTATCGCCGTGTGCCGTAGCGCCGTGTACCGCGTGGTCGGGCACCCCACGTGACGGACGGGAGTCGTGGGTCGGGCCGGCGTCGCCGGGGGTGGCCGGCGCGTCACGGGCCACCGCTGACCGGCCGGCGTCGGCCGGCGCGCCGGTCCGGTCCGCCGACTCGTCCGACGGGCTGGTCAGCAGGATCCGCTCCAGCGTCACCACGTACCGCAGACCGCCCCCGCCCACCCCCTGCACCAGGGCCCGCAGCGCCGGTTGCAGCCCGGTCGAGACGTAGACCAGCGCACCGAGTACCGCACCGGCGGTCACCCCCCTCGCCACCAGCCACGGCGCGGCGAGCATCAGCACCGCCAGTGGCGCCCAGCCGCCCAGCCCGAGACTGAGGCTGCGCAACGCGGTCATCCGGGCCACCGTCCGCTCGGCGTCGGCCTGCGCGGTGATCCGGCCACCGACCTCGGTCACGACCCGGTCCTGCGCGCCGCAGGCGAGCACGTCCCGGTGACCGGCCAGCGCGGTCGCCGCCGCCTCGCCGAGCGCCTCGCCGGCCCGGACGTACCGGCGTTGGTGGGCGACCATCGCCGGCAGCCCGGCGGCGAAGACCACCAAACCGGCCAGCAGCGGCGCGGCGACCAGGGCGGCGACCAGGGGGGCCAGGGCCACCAGGCCGACCAGCGCCGACACGGCGGCGAAGAGGAACCCGCGGACGACCATCAGCAGACCGCCGAAGGAGTCCCGGACCACCTCCACCTGCTGGGCCAGCCGGGCCACCGCCGCGCTCTGCGGCCGGGTGCCGCCGGTGGTCGCCGCGCGCAGCGCGCCGCGCGCCACCCGGCCGGTCAGCTCGTCGCGGAACGGTTCGACCACCGTGCCGAGCGCCCGGTACACCTGGCCGGTGGCCGCCGCGCCGACCAGTACGGCCAGCGCCAGCGTGCCGAGCCAGGCCAGGCCGGTGCCGAACCGCCCGGCCAGGAAACCCTCGTCCACCGCCCCGGCGACCAGGTAACCGGAGAGCAGTGCCGGCAGCGACTCGGCGGCCGACCAGCCGGCGAGCCGGCCGAGTTGCCACCGCCGGGCACGCAGCGCCCGCCCGGTCTCCCGGAGCACCCCGACGGGCCGCTGGTTCGCCCCGTCCGTCGGTCGCGCGCCGTCGTCGCCGACGGGGGAGGCGGTCACCGAGAACCGTCCGTGGCCTCGAAGACCGCCCGGTAGGCCGGATCCGACCAGAGCTGGCGGTGCGGCGCGAGGGCCCGCAGCCGCCCGTCGTCGAGCCAGGCCACCAGGTCGGCCGCCGCCGCTGTCGCCGCGCGGTGGGTGACCACCAGCCGGGTACGCTCACCGTGCCGTCCGGCCACCGCCCGGGCGATCCGGTGCTCGGTGGCGGTGTCCAGGCTGGACGTCGCGTCGTCGAGGACGAGCAGCCGTTCGGCGGTCAACGCGCGGGCCAGCCCCAACCGCTGGGCCTCGCCGCCGGAGAGCGGCGTCCGGGCCAGCGGGGTGCGGAAGCCCTCCGGTAGGCGGCTGACGCAGTCGTCCACCGCCGCGGCGCGGGTCGCCGCGAGCACCGGGGCGGTGGCCGGGGCCCCGGCCGGCGGGGTCGCCACGTCGGCGGGGAGCGCCAGGGCGACCGCCTCGTGCACGGTCGCGCCGACCAGCACCGGCCGTTCGAAGGCGTACCCGACCGCGCGACGCAACGCCGCCGGGGCAACCCGGTGCAGTGGCACCCCGTCCAGCAGCACCTCACCGGCGTCCGGGTCGTGCAGTCGGCCGGCCACCGCCGCGAGCGTGGACTTCCCGGACCCGGAGACACCGACCACCGCGACCGTGTCGCCGGCCGGCACGGTCAGGTCGACCCGGTCCAGGATCGGGCGGCCGTCGTCGGCGTGGACCGTCACCCCGCGCAGGGTCAGCACACCCCGCCCGGGTGGCAGGGGCAGCTTGCCGGCCGGGACGCCCGGCAGGTCGGTCAGCTCGGCGAGGCGGAGGGCCCCGGCGCGGACGCGGACCAGCCGGTTGAGGGCGGCCACCGCCGCGCCGAGTCCCGCGCCGAGGGCCGCGTACCGGACGGCGGCGACCAGTTCCCCGGGGGTGAGCCAGCCGGCGGTCAGCCCGTACCCGCCGACGGCGATCACGGCCAGGTTCAGCAGTGGCGCCACGGCGGCGGTCCGGGCGCCCGCGCGGGCCAGCAGTTCCCAGCCGCGCCGGCCGTGTCCGCCCAGCTCGGGCAGGAGTTCGAGGATCCGGTCGGTTTCCCGGTCGGCGGTGGCGGCGGCGGCGATCGTGCGCGCCCCGCCCATCGACTCCAGCAACCGGCCGGCGATCGTGCCGAGGGTCCGCTGGTAGGCGGTGGTCACCGTGGAGGCGTCGGTGACGAAGGCACGCAGCAGTACCGCCAGCAGGATCAGCCCGGCGAGCAGGGTCGCGCCGAGCAGCGGTTCCAGGAGGACCAGCGCGACCACGCTGCCCAGCGGGGGGATCAGCGCGATCACGCCGAGGACCACCGCGTTGCCGGCCTGCCCGGCGTCCGCCGCCTGACCGACCAGCCGGGCGACCAGGTCGCCCACCGGGTGTCGGCGGGCCTGCCGGACGTCCAGACGAAACAGGTGGCGCAGCAGGTGGCCGCGGAGCCTGGAGGTGGCCCGGGCCGCGCCGTACCCGGTGGACAGGTCGCCCAGGGTGTCGGTGGCGATCAGTACCGCCACCAGTGCGCAGGCGACCAGTGTCCACCAGTGGGGGCCGTCGCCGAGCGCGGCGTCGACGGCTGAGCCGAGAGCTGCGGGGAGGAGGAGTCCGGCGGCCGCGCCGAGCAGCGCGACAGCGGCCAGCGTGACGGTCCACCGCCCGCCGTACCGCACCGACCGGCGCACCAGCCGGTCCCCGGCCGACCGCGTCCCCATTCGTCCTCCCGACACGCGTGCGCCCCGGGCGGGTACGTCTACCCGCCCGGGGCTCGCTTGGTGAGCTGATCAGTCGCAGCTCGTGACGGACAGCGAGCTGCCGTCACACATCAGCAGGCTCAGCCCGCTGGTGTCGCCGTGGCCGCCGGTGCGGTCGGCCTCCATGCCCTGAAGGTCCAGAAGCGTCATGTCAAATCACCTCCCCCTGGGGTGTCGGTCGTCAGGCTCGCCCCGTTGTCACGGGGGAGATCGGGAGCGCCGGCCAGCGGCGCGAGGAAGGGCAGCGTCAGCGGCTCGTCGTGCCGCGCCGTGCCCAGGGCGAACAGCACCCCGGCGGTGCCGGTGCCGAGGTCCATCGAGAGGCGCAGCAGCTTCTCGCCCGGGAAGGCGACCCCGCCCCCGTACGGCATCACGTGCCAGGCCAGCCGGCGTAGCTGTGCGTCGAGTTCCTGCCGTTGTTCGGGCGTCCGGGCGGTCGCCGCGAGGTAGGCGACGATCCCCGCCCGGCCCGCGAAGAGGCCGCTCTGCGCGTACATCGGGGAGCGGGCTGCCCGGTACGCCGCGGCGCTCGCCCGGGCGAACCCGTCGTCGTGCCGGTGGGCGAGGTACTGGTCGAGGACCAGCCCCACGCCGACACCGCCCTGCCCGAGGTAGGGCATGGTCCGCCAGCCCTCGTTGACCTCCAGCGCGCCGGTCGGGCGCACCACGCACCGACGCAGGTCCTGGCGCAGCGCCGTGGCGGCGTGCTCCAGCAGCGTCGCATCCCCGGTCAGTTCGGAGAGGCGCACCAGCAGCAGTGCCGGTCCGCTCCGGCCGCGCAGCAACCCGGCGTACGGGTGCGTGCCGCCGCTGATGTCCGGCCCGGGGTCGTCGGCAAGTTGGGCGACCACCCGCTCGGCGGCCCGCCACGCGGCGTCGCGCAGCGCCGACTCGCCGGTGCGCCCGGCCAGGTCGAACAGGTTGAGCGCCACTCCCGACAGCCCGCTGCGCAGGCTGTGGTCCAGCCGGTCCCAGGACTCCCGGAGGCAGATGTCGACCACGTCCAGCGCATCCTGTCGACGGCCCAGCCGCTCCAGTGCGTACGCCACCCCGTGCAGTCCGTCGTAGAAGCCCAACCGGGTCCCGGACAGCGGGTTCGTCGCCCGCCGGGCCAGCCACTCCTCGTGTTCCGGGAAGCGGCCCGCCCCGGTCTGCGCCAGGGCGTGCAGCACTCCGGCCGCGCCGTGCGCGAGATTGAGCCCACCACAGCGGAACTGCTCGATGTCACCCGGGAAGAGCCGATCGTCGCGTTCGGGGGTGGCGCTGGCGAGGATCGCCTTGGCGAGTCGGTCCCGCAGGGCCGGCCAGTCGTCGGCGGCCAGGTCCGGCACCGGCGTGACGGCCGACGAGGAGCCGGCACCCGTGCCGGAC